>JBGANT010000028.1:0-18325 GCA_044222155.1 Methylophilus sp. | reverse complement strand
GGGGCGAAGAAAGATGTGGTCACACAAGCGCACCCCAACGTGCTGGCGGTCACCGGCCCGCATGCGCTGGAAGAGGTGATGACGCATGTGCATGCACATCTGCCCAAGCCACACGAGCCGTTTACAGATTTAATTCCGCCGCAGGGCGTACGCCTGACGCCGAACCACTACGCTTATCTCAAGATTTCTGAAGGCTGCAACCATCGCTGCAGTTTCTGCATCATCCCGAGCATGAGAGGGGATTTGGTTAGCCGCCCAATCGGCGAGGTGATGAACGAGGCCGAAGCGCTGGTGAATGCGGGTGTCTCAGAGATTTTGGTGATTTCGCAAGATACTTCTGCTTACGGTGTGGATGTGAAATACCGCAGTGGATTCTGGAACGGTCGCCCATTGAGAACGCACATGACAGCGCTTTCCAAAGCGCTGGGCGAACTCGGCGTATGGGTGCGCCTGCATTATGTATATCCATACCCGCACGTGGACGAAGTGATTCCGCTGATGGCGGAAGGGGCGATACTGCCTTATCTGGACGTACCGTTCCAGCACGCCAGCCCGCGCATCCTCAAGCTGATGAAACGCCCGGCAAGCAGCGAGAACAACCTTGCCAGAATCAAGGCGTGGCGCGATGTTTGCCCGGAGATTGCCATTCGCAGTACCTTCATCGTCGGCTTCCCCGGCGAGACGGAAGACGATTTCCAGCAGCTCCTGGACTTCATGGAAGAAGCGCAGTTGGACCGAGTCGGAGCCTTTGCCTATTCCGCCGTGGATGGCGCCAAAGCCAACGCGCTGCCCGACCATGTGCCGGAGGAAGTGAAACAGGAACGCCTGAGCCGCTTCATGGAAGTGCAGGAACGCATCAGTGCAGCTAAATTGCAGGCCAAAGTTGGTAGCCTGCAAACGGTTTTAGTGGATGAAATTACCACCGATGATAATGACAACATCATCGCCATCGCCCGCACCAAGGCCGATGCGCCGGAAATTGATGGCGTGGTTTATCTGCAGGATGCCGAGGGATTGACCCCCGGGGATTTTGTGGATGTGCAGATTTTAGGCGCGGATGGGCATGATTTAGTGGGTGGGCCGCCGGAGGCGTAAGCTCGCCATGGGTGATGACCTTAAAAGCGCACTAGAAATTCTTACTAAAGGCCGACAGTATGCTTCTTTTTTTGAGTGGCCTGACAAGCAGATAAAGGAACTAGGTGTAGTTAGGGAACTGCTTGCTACCCTAAATAACACAACCAACTTAGGCTTACATTCGCCTTGTATTTATGAGCCAGATCCACCGGACTGTATTTGCAAAAACAGCCAAGGCAATGATGTGGCGATTGAAGTTACTGAGGTTGTTTGCAGCGAGGCTGCTAGACTAAACGCTAAAGGGCAAAAGGTATATCGTGTTTGGAAGTCTGGTGAGCTCGCATCGCTTATTGAACGTCGTTTTTAGGCGAGATACTTTTTCTTGCTTCGCCAAGTAAAAGTATCCAAAAAGAAGGCGACCCCGCTGCCGCGTATTTCCTTCGGTCTTAGCGCAACGACTGGGGCGTCTGCGCAACTCAGCCTGGCAGCTTGCAAAAACCACAAGCTGCTGCGGACTTCAAACAGTGCTCGCCACCTGCCATCTGCCGCTCAAGCCTCAGGCGCGGCAGAAGGAGATGAAAACCATGCGACCACCACCGTCATTCCCGCGTAGGCGGGAATCCAGATTTTGCTGCATTTTGACTGGATGCTTCGTTGCACTCAGCATGATGGTTTGAGATGTCTTTCCGCTCAATTATTTCATTGCAAATATCATCGGCCTGTAAGGCGCATGGATACTAGCTTACAGGGCAGTTGGCATCATAATGAATGCGCGCATGCGCGCGTAAGGTCGGTTATTGTGTGAACAGGTCAGGTAAGATGGCGTTCGGCCGTTCGCTGTCAGCGCGCGCTTCAAGAAAATCAAGGGTGTAAGGACAGCGTTGCGGCTTTTTAACGGCTTTGCGCTTTTTGGGTGTGCTGGGATTCAAGTCGACATAAGGTGTTTGGCTGACGCGCAGATAGCCGGAACTGGTAAGTTTTTGCGCGGTAGTTTCGAACAGACTCAATGGGTTATCGATATTCTGGAGGGTGATGATGCCTTTGCTGACTTTCAGCACGTTGTACATCACGAACTTACTGGCGGTTTGTTTGCCGTACACTTCGCCCGCGTAAACTTGCATTGTTTTCCTTGAGTTAAGGCAAATCGGACTATCACGCTTTGTTACTGTGATTTGATAAATATTAATGCTAACTTGATGAAATGACAAGATTTTATTTTAAAAAATATTGCCGGAGAGTATGATATTGCTTCATATCAGTCAAAACAAAAAGGATAAGCACATGCGTGTGCATCAAAGATTAGGGATGGCGCTGATTGCAATGCTGCTGGTTGCCTGTGAGCAAAAGCCTGCAACACCTGCCGGGCCACCAGCGATGCCGCCTATGCCGGTCAGCGTGATTTCTGCATCGCCTGCGACTGTGCCGATTAGCGTTGAAGCAGTCGCGCAGTTGGAGGGTGCGAAAGAAGTCGAGATTCGTCCGCGCGTTGGCGGTATCCTGCTCAAGAAGATGTTCGAGGAAGGTCAGCCCATCAAAGCAGGACAGACCATGTTCCAGATCGACCCGGAGCCCTTCAAGATAGCACTGACCAATGCCAAGGCGGCGCTTGCCCAGCAAAGCGCGCGCGTGACACAGACGCAGCGCGAGTCGTCCCGTTTGAAAGATTTGCTGGCGACGCAATCCATTAGCCAGCGTGAATATGACAATGCGACTTCCGACCATGCGATTGCCGGCGCTGGTGTCATGCAGGCACAGGCTGCTGTCAAAGAGGCGGAGTTGAATCTTTCTTATACCACAGTGGCGGCGCCTTCCAGCGGTGTTGCCGGGCGTTTCTTGCTCTCAGAAGGGGCGTTGGTTGCCGCAAACACCAGCTTATTGACCACGGTCGTACAGATTTCGCCTATCTGGGTGCGTTTCAGCTTGTCTGAATCCGAGTTGGCACAGTTGGGTGGTGCGCTCAGCGAAAAAGGCGTGCAGGATGTCAAAATCATCTTGCCGGATGGCGCTGAGTACGCAGAATCCGGCAAGCTCAATTTCGCCGCAAGTCAGATAGATCCTGCACTGGGTACGCAGCAGTTGCGTGCCGAGTTTGCTAACAAGGATAAAAAGCTGCTGCCAGGTCAATTTGTGCGGGCGCGGGTCACCACGGGTACGAGAGATGGCGTGTTTCTGGTGCCGCAAACGGCTGTGCTGACGGGTGACCAAGGGAAATTCGTTTACGTGGCCGAGAAAGGCAAAGATGGCAAGGCCAGCGTCGGTATCCGCCCAGTGAAGGAATCTGGCTGGCAGGGCGGTGATTGGGTGGTGGAAGGGTTAAATGCGGGCGATCAGGTGATCGTGGATAACATCATCAAGTTACGCCCCGGGGCTGCGGTGGCGCCGCATCCGTTTGGTACGCCGCCACCAATGCCTGCCGCAGCCAATCAACCTGCCGGGCAAAAACACTAACGATGACAAGATTCTTTATTACAAGGCCGATTTTTGCTTCGGTGCTGTCTATCATTATCGTGCTGGTGGGGCTGGCGGCTGCATTCAAGCTGCCAATCGCCCAGTATCCGCAAATCGCGCCGCCAACGGTTTCCATTACCGCGACTTATCCTGGTGCCAGCGCGGACACGTTGTCCAAGACCGTCGCCGCACCTATCGAGGAGCAGTTGAGCGGGGTAGATAACCTGCTGTATTTCAACTCCAGTGCAGACTCCAGCGGTACCTTGAATATCACGGCCACGTTCGAAGTGGGCACGGATATTGACCAAGCCACCTTCAATGTCAGCAACCGCGTCAATATCGCCACCCCTCGTTTACCGGACGAAGTGCGGCGCAATGGTCTCATCGTACAGAAAAAATCCAACGACATCCTGCTGGTGGTGATGCTGACCAGTAAAGACTCTAAGCATGACCGCTTGTTCCTGAGCAACTATGCGACTTTGAATGTGCTGGATGAACTGAAGCGCATCAAGGGTGTGGGCGATGTGCTGGTCTTTGGTGGGCAGGATTATTCCATGCGTATATGGCTGCGGCCGGACCGTATGGCGCAACTGGGGGTGAGCACGAGTGATATCGCAGCCGCCATTAATGCACAGAATAATCAATACGCAGCCGGCAAGATTGGCGCCGACCCAGCATTGCCTGGGCAGCAGCTGGTGTATACCGTTACCGCTAAAGGGCGCATGACTGAACCCGAACAATTCGGCAACATTATCATCCGTGCCGATGGTCCGCGCGGTGTGCTATACCTGAAAGACGTGGCGCGTATCGAGCTGGGCGCACAGAACTACAATGTGACTTCTGCGCTGGATGGCCAGACTGGTGTGGCCATTCCTATCTTCTCACAAAACGGCGCAAACGCGCTGGAAACGGCCAAAGCCATCAAGGATAAGATGGCTGAACTCGAGACCAGATTTCCGAAAGGGATGATTTGGAACATTCCGTATGACACCAGTGACTTTGTGAAAGCGACGATTAAAGAAGTCTTGCATACATTTGGTGAAGCGCTGGTGCTTGTGGTGCTTGTCGTATTCGTTTTTCTGCAAAGCTGGCGCGCCACACTGATTCCGATGATAGCGGTACCGATTTCCATTATCGGTACGTTTGCCGGATTGTATGTTTTTGGTTTTTCCATCAATTTGCTGACGCTGTTTGCGATGATTCTGGCCATTGGCATAGTGGTGGATGATGCGATTGTGGTGCTGGAGAATACCGAGCGCTTGATGCGTGAGGAAGGACTGGCGCCATTCCCAGCGGCATTGAAGTCTATCCAGCAAGTCGAGGCAGCCGTCATCGCCATTGTGATGGTGCTGTGTGCGGTATTCGTGCCGGTGGCTTTCCTTGGAGGTATTGCGGGTGAGCTCTATCGCCAGTTTGCCGTGACCGTAGCAATAGCAGTGGTGATTTCAGGTCTGGTTGCGCTGACCTTGACCCCGACCTTGTGCGCGATGATTTTGAAACAAACGCATATGGAAAACCGTTTTTTCAAGAAATTCAACCAAGGCTTCATCAAGTTTACGCATTTCTATACCGGCATTGTGGATAAGACTTTGCATCATCGCATCATCGGTGCGTTAGTGTTTGGTGGCATTGTCTTGGCAGTTGTGGGTTTGTTACGCGTGGTACCTGGCAGTTTTGTGCCGCCAGAGGATCAAGGGTATGTGATTGCCTTGGTGGTGATGCCTGATGGTGCGACTTTGAGCCGGACAGCAAAAACGACTGAAGCTGTACGTCAGGGCATTGCTCAAGACCCTGCCGTAGCGCATGAGTTTGCGGTAAATGGCCTTGAATTACTGACATTCTCTAATAAGACGAATGCTGCGACTATGTTTGTGCGGCTGAAAGATTGGGAAGAGCGGCCGCAAACCAAGGCGGAGCAGATCGTAGGCAAGTTGTTCGGTATCGGCATGGGTCAGCCGGACGGCTTGGCTTTCGCCGTGAACCCGCCATCCATACGTGGTTTGGGCGCGGCGGGCGGTTTTGAGGTGTACGTGCAGAGCAAAAGTGACACCGATCCCATCAAGCTGGCGGCGGTGATGAACAGCTTTATCGAGGCGGCGAAATCGGAGCCAAAGTTAGCGCCGATGAACACCTTTTTCCGTCCGACAGTGCCGCAATTGCGTATCGAGGTGGATGAGGCCAAGGCGATTTCGCAGCATGTGCGAGTTGCGGATATTTATGCCACCCTGCAAAGCACCATGGGGTCATATTATGTGAATGATTTCAACCGCAGCGGACGCACTTATCGCGTGCAGTTGCAAGCCGAAGCAGACTACCGAATGAAGCCGGAAGACTTGGGTAGAGTGTATGTGCGTAGCCAGCCGACGCCAGAAAACCCGAATGGCAATATGATCCCGCTTTCGGCTTTAAGCAAGGTGAGCAATATGGTCGGTGCGGAACAGCTTGAGCGTTACAATGGCTTGCTGTCGGCCAAGATATTCGGCAGCGGTGCGCCTGGTGTCAGTTCTGGTGATGCGATTGCAGCCGTAGAGAAACTGGCCAAAGAGAATTTGCCGGATGGTTATCAGGTTGCGTGGACAGGGCAAGCTTATCAGGAGAAGCGAACAGGCTCGGCTGCTGTCTTTGCCTTTGGATTCGCTATCATTATGGTGTTCCTCATTTTGGCGGCGCAGTTCGAGAAATGGTCATTGCCGCTGGCGGTCATCATGGCTGTGCCATTTGCATTGGCGGGTGCGCTGCTGGCGGTGTTGTTGCGCGGCATGACCAATGACATCTATTTCCAGATCGGGCTGATTACTTTGATTGGGCTGGCGGCAAAAAATGCAATTTTGATTGTCGAATTTGCCAGCCAGAAGATGGAGCAGGGAATACCACTCTTACCTGCTGCTCTGGAAGCCGCGCGGCTACGTTTTAGACCGATTGTCATGACTTCAATGGCCTTTGTGCTGGGTATTGTGCCATTGGTGTTTGCGACTGGTGCTGGTGCCGCGGCGCGGCAAAGCATGGGTACAGGTGTGTTTGGGGGTATGATTTTAGCCACCTTCGTGGCGACGATATTCATTCCACTGTTCTTTACTTGGTTAAGCGGCAAGGGCGTGCGGCATCATGGCCATATGCATGATGCAGACATCCCAGGAGACCCGTCATGATGCGGTTTCTGACGATGTTACTGTTGGTGGCGCTAACAGGCTGCAAAGCGCTCGGGCTGGATTATTTCCGCACGCAACCTAAGCTGCCCGCTACTTATAGCGAGAAAAATGATACCCAGGCCGAGGCGCAGGTGATGCGCGCCTGGTGGACGCATTTCAATGATACCAAGCTGAATGGACTGGTGGATTCAGCCCTGAAGGTCAATCCGAACGTGCAGTTGGCGACTGCACGTATCGCCGAGGCGGATGCTTCTCTGCGTGAAACAGGGTCTTACTTGTTGCCGGAAGTGTATTTATCTGCCGATGCGACACGCAGCAAGGTGACTGAACTCGGTGCATTTCCAGTATTTGTGTCACCAATACGCAACAATTATCAACTGGGCTTGAATACCAGTTATGAAATAGATTTCTGGGGCGAATTGAAGCGCAACAAGGAAGCGGCTTCTGCCAATGTCTATGCGGCGCGCCAGGCCAAGGAAGTCACGGATTTGAGTCTGGTGGGACTGGTGACAGGTAACTACTTGCAGATACGCGGACTGGATGCGCAAATCGCCTTGACCGAGCAGAACCTTGCCAGCCGCAAGGAAAGCCTAGCCTTGACGCAGCGCCGTCTGGCGGGCGGCATTGCCAGTGCGCTGGAGGTGAGCCAGGCGGAGGTTGCCGTAAGCAATCTGCAGGCGCAACAGCTCGAGTTGCAACGCCTGCGTGCCGTGGCGCTGCACCAGTTGGCGATTTTGACCGGCGTGCTGGACCTGCAACTGGACGCAGCGGATATTCGCCAACTACCTGTGCCACCGGAACCGCCAGCCGGTCTGCCATCCGAGTTGCTGGAGCACCGTCCCGACATACGCCAGGCCGAGCAGCAACTGATTGCGCAAAACGCCAGAATAGGTGCGGCAAAAACGGCTTTATATCCTTCCATCACGCTCACGGGGCAATACGGCTTCGAGAGCCTGAAACTGCGTGATTTAATGAAATCAGGCGCGCGTATCTGGACGCTGGGATTGGGGCTGGATTTGCCGATTTTCGATTACGGTAGACGCAAAGCGCGGGTGGAAGGCGCGGAGGCGCGAGAGAGGCAGGTGTTGGCGCAATACCAGATCGCGATCCAGAACGCCTTCAAGGAAGTGAACGACGCACTGGTGAACCGCCGCCTGAATACGGAGCGCGAACAAGCCTTGTGGCAAAGCGAGCAATCCGCCAGGAAGGCGCTGAATGTGGCCGAGAACCGCTATAAGTCAGGCTATTCGTCGTATCTGGAAGTGCTGGATGCACAGCGTGTATACAACGAGGCGGCGCAATCTGCCATACAGGCAAGGCAGGCTACGCTGCTGGCATGTGTGGAGCTTTTCAAATCGTTGGGCGGCGATTGGCGACCAGAAGCGGCCAGTATCAAACCGTAGCAGGTAGTGCGACTTTTACCCAGTCGTCCATGGAGAGTATGGGTTTCCCCAGGCGTACTTTTTTTGTAGTACCCATCGTAGTTATCAGGTAATCACGGTTGGGTTGAAAATACACCTTGGGCAAAATCAGGTTGGATTGATCGCAGACCTTTTCTTCTTTGTCAATGTAGATGCCGTGAATCAGGCCAGCGTCTACGGTGGTTGGCCGATAACTATCGTCGACCCGGAAGCCGCCGGGCTGACTGAATATGTCAGAGCCTGGAGCAAGCCGTAATTGTGCTGGCGCGGGTTGCCTGGAAAGAATTTCTACGCTGACCCTCAGCTGGTTGCTGCTGGAAGCACGTACGGATTTGATGACGCCGATTGCGACTTTGCTTGGGTCCTGATCGTCCGCAACCCCTATCAGGCGCTCTGGCCTGGCTAGGATATTGCTGTATTTGTTGACGCGCATGCCCATGCCTTTGCTGCTTTCGTCTGTAATCACCCAGGTGTCCAGCGTGCCACTGTTGACCACCAGCGTGCTGGTATCCCGCAAGGCAGTTTGGGCGATCAAACGGTCATCCAGCGATTTGCCATCCAGCGAGATCCGGAGCCCGTTGGCGATACGGCTGGCATTCAGCACCTGATTGCAGACTTTTTCGATGCCTGCATTCACTTTGACCGATTTTGAGACGGCTTCCCGGGTTTCCCTGCGGCGCTGCCGCACATAATGCTGTTTTGACCACTCTGCCAGCAGTATTTTCAAGGTCTCGTTCAAACGGCGTACACTGTCAATGTGCGCTGGCACCAGGCTCTCCGGCATTTCGCCACGGTTGGTCACGGTAATCGCGACCGTCAGCTGCTTTTCCAGCTCATCCAGTTCCCAGTAGCGATACTGCTCACCAAGGTCTGCCGTGCGCATGCGTTTGGCCGGCGCGTCCTTGCTGATATCGCTATAAAAAAGATATTGTTCCGGGGTGTAAACGTTACTAATATAGGCGCGCGTCAGCCATTGGCGCAGCACTTTGCTGGCAATCTCCACCTGATGCCGGTTGAGTGATTGCTGGATAAGCTGGCCCAGCATCAATACTTGCAGCAACTGCGCAGAGAAGGTGGTGGATGGGCTGCCCGGAAAGAGGCTGACAGGCGTGTTCAGCAAGTGATGGCGTTGGGCCAATTGCAGCAAAGCATATAGCTGTAACCAGACTTTGGCCGGGGAGGCCGATTGGCTGAACATGCGCCATTTGACCATCTGGTTGGCAGCATATACCGCACGCATAATTAGCAGTAACGGCAAGTCCTGTTCCGGCGTGCTGCTATTGGGCAGCACGGTGTGTTCAATGGCGCGGAGGTGGGCAACGTAGGACTGGCGGCAATATGAATAACAAGTGTCGTTGATGCTGGTTTCAATGTCCGGTTTGAGGTTGCCTACGGTGACATATTGCGAGGCGAGCTTGTCCAGGCGTAGCTGGTTGAGTTCTTCCAAGGCAATCAGCCAAGCGGCTTTCTGATCCCAGCCGATGCCGGCATCTTCCGTCACGGCGAGAATTTTCTGCGCCGAAGCGCGCAGCACATCGAGATCTGCCATTTCGGTCAGGTCGTCGAGCCAGTCAAAAATAGGCGACGCAGCGTTATCTTTTTTGCTGCCAAGCAGGCGTGAAAATAGGTTTTTCATGAGTCATGGTGAATCGGAAATATCACGATTCTAATATCCTGGTAGAAAATATAACCGTAAGATATTGAAAAATCAAGGTTAGTGATATTGATATTTACGATATTTCCACGTTTATTGGATAGGGTAGACATGGTAAAATACACGCCTTGTTCAACCTGTCACTTTAGCATTCATGACTGTTCGTACCCGCTTTGCCCCTAGCCCCACCGGTTATCTCCACATCGGAGGCGCCCGTACCGCATTGTTCTCTTGGGCGTATGCCAAAAAACATGGTGGCAAGTTCATCTTGCGTATCGAGGATACTGATGTAGCGCGTAGCACGCCAGAAGCCGTACAGGCGATTCTGGATGGCATGCATTGGCTGGGGCTGGATTACGATGAAGGCCCATATTACCAGATGCAGCGCATGGATAAGTACAAGCAGGTGATCCAGCAAATGCTGGTTTCCGGCACAGCCTATTACTGCTATACCTCGCCGGAGGAACTGGAAGTTATGCGCGCCCGCCAGATGGAGGCAGGGCAGAAGCCCAAATATGACGGTACTTGGCGGCCGGAGCAGAATAAGGTTCTGCCCACGCCGCCTGCGGGTGTCAGCCCGGTAGTGCGCTTTCGCAACCCGCAAATCGGCGCCGTGACGTGGGATGATTTGGTGAAAGGCCGCATCATGGTGGCCAATGAGGAACTGGACGATTTCATCATCGCCCGCGCAGATGGTACGCCGACCTACAATTTCTGTGTTGTGGTGGATGATTGGGAAATGAGTATCACGCATGTGATTCGCGGTGATGACCACGTGAACAATACACCGCGCCAGATCAACCTGCTGCAAGCCCTGAACGCGCAGATCCCGCAGTATGCGCATCTCTCCATGATTCTGGGCGATGACGGCCAGAAGCTTTCCAAGCGCCACGGTGCGGTGAGTGTGACGCAGTATGACGAAGATGGCTATTTGCCTGAGGCAGTGCTGAACTACCTTGCGCGTCTGGGCTGGAGCCACGGTGATGACGAAGTGTTTGATATGCAACAATTTTGCGCGTGGTTTGATCTCGACCACATTACGCCGTCTGCCGCGCAGTTTAATACTGAAAAGCTGAACTGGTTGAATGCGCATTACATCAAGATTGCGGATCTGGACAAACTGGCGGAAAAAGTGGCGCCCCGCCTGGCCAAGCTGGATGCGGCTCCTGGGGCATCACCTAAATTGACCGATGTGCTGGCTTTGTATCGGGATCGTGTAAATAATTTGAACCAACTGGCTGCAGAAGTGGCCTATTTCTATCGCAAACCTCAAATCAATCAGGCGGATGCCGATAAACATATCGTTGCGGAAGTCATGCCAGCGCTTAAGCATCTATATATGCAATTGCATAAAGACGAGTGGACAGTGGAAAAGATACATGCATCCATTCAGGAAACCGTGAGTCAATTTCAGCTCAAATTTCCGAAAGTTGCAATGCCCTTGCGTGTTATGCTAACCGGTGTGGCTCAATCCCCTAGTATAGATGCGGTGATGCATTTGATGGGGCATGAACTTGTTTTGGATAGGATGGGTGTATATTGTAAAATGTAATCATTTTCATCGGGTTGAAATAAATGATGCAACCCCAATATAATGATTGGAAAATAACAATTCTTTGGAATAACAATCGTTCTTCGGAATTGCTCCAACCTACTACAACTAAAAGGAGACTTAAATGAACACTAAAGGCCAAATGCTGCAAGACCCATTCTTGAATGCGCTGCGTAAAGAGCATGTGCAAGTATCTATTTACCTGGTTAACGGAATCAAACTGCAAGGTCAGGTGGATTCTTTCGATCAGTATGTAATCCTGCTTAAAAATACCGTGACACAAATGGTGTACAAACACGCGATTTCTACTATCGTACCGGCCCGTTCTGTCAGTATGAATGTTGCCGATCAGGGCGAAGACTAAGACGATATGCAAGATAGGCCGGTCGGCAACGATGCGGTAGTGCTTGTCAGTGTGGATTTTGGCGAGTCCGATTACCAGGAAAGCTTGCAGGAACTACGTCAGCTGGCGATGACTGACGGCCTCAATATCACGGCAACGCTGGAGGGCAAACGACACACGCCTGACGCTAAAATGTTTATCGGCAGCGGCAAGGCTGAAGAGCTGAAAGCCATGTTGGCTGCCAACAGCAGCAAACTTGCGGCTTTTAACCACGACCTCAGTCCTTCCCAACAGCGCAATCTGGAACGTTTTCTCGAGGCGCGCGTCATCGATAGGACGGGCCTGATCCTTGATATTTTCGCGCAGCGTGCGCAAAGCTTCGAGGGGAAATTGCAGGTCGAGTTGGCGCAATTGGAGCACCTTTCCACACGCCTGGTGCGCGGCTGGACCCACTTGGAGCGGCAAAAGGGTGGTATCGGTGTGCGCGGCGGCCCGGGTGAAACGCAGCTGGAGCTGGATCGTCGCATGCTCCGTGTGCGCGTCAAGCAGCTCAAAGAGCGCTTGGCCAAACTCAAGCAACAACGCGGCATGCAGCGTAAAGCGCGCAAACGATCCAATTTGATGACCGTTTCTCTAGTTGGCTATACCAACGCGGGCAAGTCCACACTGTTTAATCGCCTGACCCAATCCGGTGTTTACGCGGCGGATCAGCTGTTCGCCACGCTGGATACTACTTCCCGCAAAGTCTATCTGCCGGATGCGAATCCTGTGGTTGTTTCCGATACGGTCGGTTTCATCAAACACTTGCCGACCACATTGGTAGAGGCATTCGGTGCGACGTTGGAAGAGGCGGCGCAGGCAGGCCTGCTACTGCACGTGGTGGATGTTTCCAGCACAAACCGCGACGCGCAGATTGCACAGGTGAATGCTGTGCTGAACGAAATTGGGGCTTCCAAAGTGCCGCAGATATTGGTGCTGAACCAAATTGATAAACTTGGCATGCCTGCTGATACGCAACGGAACGAATATGGTAGTATTTGCAGCATTCGCCTATCTGCCAAAACGGGAGAAGGCATCGAATATCTGAAGCAGGCGCTGATAGAACATCAGCTACTGCTCAAAAAACAAAGCACTGAGGAAAGTGCTTTTGCGTGATGATTTGCACGGAGTTATAACATGATAAGAATTCCTGGCTTCGGTCAGCGTCGTTTTATATTTGGTCAAAGAAATAACGAAGGCCCACCAGACCTGGATGAGGTTTTCCGCGATTTGAGTGACAAGGTCAATCGCATGTTTGGCAAATCTGGCAATGGGGGCGGTGAACGTAACTTGCCACCGACTGGGTCTGGTTTGCCGATTGTGCCGATTCTGGTATTGATCGTGCTGATATGGCTGGCGACGGGTTTTTACATTGTAGATACCGGCTCGGTGGGTGTAGAACAGCGATTTGGTAAATATACCCAGACAACCGAGCCTGGTCCGCGCTGGCACTTACCTTACCCGCTCGAGTCTGTGACGGTAGTCAATATGGAACAGGTGCGGCGCTTGGAGGTTGGCTATCGAAGCAACGCAGAAGGTATGGGCGGCAAGACCAAGGTTGCGCGTGAGGCGCTGATGTTGACAGAAGATGAGAATATCATTGATTTGCAGTTTGCCGTGCAATACAAACTGAAGAGCGCCAAGGATTACCTGTTCAATAACCGCGCGATTTATGGCGACCGCTTAGATACGGGCGAAACGTCCGCAGAGGATGGGGTGATTCGCGCCGCAGCCGAAACAGCGATTCGTGAAGTGGTGGGCAAGAACAAGCTGGATGATTTGCTGCAGCAAAAAGAGAAGGGCATGGTAGATACGCAAGAGCGCATCCAGAACATTCTGGATAGCTATGTTGCCGGTGTGGTAATCACCAGCGTCAGCCAACAGAGTGCACAGCCACCGGAGCCGGTTCAAGAGGCGTTTGAAGACGTGAACCGCGCCAACCAGGACTATCAGCGCCAGATTAACGAAGGCCAGGCCTATGCTAACGATGTCGTGCCTAAAGCACGCGGGATGGCGTCTCGCCTTGCTGCCGAAGCAGCTGGCTATAAGCTGAGAGTGGAGAATGAAGCGAAAGGTGATGCCAGCCGCTTTGACCAGGTGCTGATTCAGTATAGCAAGGCGCCGGAGGTGACACGCCAGCGCCTGTATCTGGAAGCGCAGGAGCAGATACTCTCCAGTACCAGCAAGGTAATTGTGGATCAGAAAGGTGGTAGCCTGCTTTACTTGCCGCTAGATAAGCTCATGTCCGCTAGCGGTAGTAGTGCGGCTACGACAATGCCATCGGCTGTTTCTGGTGCCGAGGCTGCCCCGGGATCCAGTGGGCCGCGTGAGTTGGGCCGGGATCGTGAAAGCCGTTAGGTGAAAGAATAACGAGGCGAAAAATGAAAAATATCGGAATGACCATATTTGCAGTATTGGGCTTGTTGCTATTGGCAACTTTGTCCTTATTTACAGTGGATCAGCGCGAATACGCGCTGGTATTTCGCTTGGGCGAGATTGTTGCCGTCAAGAAAGAGCCAGGACTGTACGTCAAGATACCGTTTCTGGACGGCGTGAAATTCTTCGACAGGCGCATTGTGACGCTGGATTGGGAGGAGCCTGCCAAGTTTAATACTAGCGAAAACAAATACATGATGGTGGACTCCTTTGTGAAATGGCGTGTCATAGACCCCATCAAATATTACGTGTCTTTCAAGGATGGTGGCGAGGCGGCAGCGGAAGACCGTCTTTCCAAGGTGGTAAATGCAGGTCTGCGCGCCGAGTTTGGCAAGCGTACCGTGCATGATGTGATTGCCGGGGAGCGCACCAGGATCATGGATAGCATTCGCAAGCGAGCCGATGCCGAGGCGCGGCAGGTTGGCATTCAGGTGGTGGATGTACGCCTGAAGCGCGTGGATTATTCGGAAGACATCAGCAAATCTGTGTATGACCGTATGATTGCGGAGCGTAAACGGATCGCCAATCAGTTGCGCTCGGAAGGTTCTGCCGCTTCGGAGAAGATTCGCGCAGACGCGGACAGGCAGCGGGAGGTAATTATCGCTGAAGCCTATCGTGACGCACAAAAAATCAAGGGCGAGGGCGATGCCAAAGCTGCGGAAATCTATGCCAACGCTTATGGCAAGAACCCGGAATTCTACGCGTTCTATCGCAGTACTGAGGCCTATAAAAACAGCTTCAAGAGCAAATCGGATGTTATGGTATTGAATCCGGATTCGGATTTCTTCAAATACATGCGTGGCACTGGCAAGAGGTAAGTGTGAGCCTGCAGCTACTGTTGTTGGCGTTGGGTCTGATGGTGGTACTAGAAGGCCTGCTGCCCTTGTTTGCCCCACGCGTCTGGCGCGATACGTTCAAGCGTATGATCGATCTGAAAGATGGCCAACTCAGGTGCGTGGGACTGATTTCGATTCTAGGTGGTTTCCTGCTGATTTTTCTCACCCACTAATTCTTGCACCGATTTTAAAAGCGGCAACTCGGTTATAATAATGCCTATGCGAAATTGGCTGCTCCCCGAATATATTGAAGACATTCTGCCTGCGGAAGCCGCGCGGGTGGAGGCTTTGCGACGTCGGCTGCTGGATTTGTTTGCAGCACACGGATACCGCTATGTCATTCCGCCGATGCTGGAATATACCGAGTCACTGATTACCGGCGCGGCCTCTGATCTTGATTTGGCCACATTCAAAGTGGTGGATCAACTCACTGGCCGCCTGATGGGCGTGCGCGCCGACATCACCCCGCAAACCGCGCGTATCGATGCGCACATGCTCAACCAGCAGGGCGTGACACGCCTGTGTTACGCGGGTACCGTGTTGCGTACAAAGCCGGACGGATTGGCTCGTACGCGGGAACCTCTGCAGATAGGCGCAGAGATTTATGGTCATGCCCGCATTGAAAGCGACATCGAAGTCTACGGCCTGGCGGTGAAAGCCTTGCAGATGCTTGGTTTGGGCGGCATTCATCTGGATTTCAGCCATGTCGGCATTTTTGAAAGCCTGGTACAAAATGCCAATATTGATGCAACGCTGGAAAACGAGATTTACGCTGCATTGCAAAGCAAAGATAAAGCGCAAGTCGCTGCCCTGGGAGTCAATCTGGATGCGGCGACCCGACAGGCATTGTTGGACTTGACCGAACTTTACGGCGATGCAAGCGTGCTGGGGAAAGCGCGTGTGATTCTTCCCAAGCAACAAGCGATTCAGAGTGCGCTGGACAATCTGCAAGCCATTGCGAATGCGCTGAGTCATGTGGATGTCGGCTTCGATTTGAGCGAACTACGCGGCTACCACTACCACAGCGGTGCGGTGTTTGCCGCCTACGCGCAGGGTTACACGGGGCCATTGGTGCTGGGCGGCCGTTATGATGAGGTTGGTAAAGCATTTGGTCGTGCGCGGCCCGCAACAGGGTTTAGTCTGGATTTGCGCGGTGTGGTGCAAGCCCTGCCGCCAGTGCAAATGCCTGCTGCGATACTTGCGCCAGCATTAAAAGATGCTGCCCTGGAAGTCAGTATTGACGCGCTTCGCAGGCAAGGTGAAGTGGTCATTCAGTTGCTGCCGGGTGAGCAATCCACTGCGGCAGAATTAAGTTGTGACCGTCAGCTTTCACTCAAGAATGGTGGCTGGCAAGTAGAGAAAATTTAGGAAAATATGGCAAAAGTAGCAAAAAACGTTGTCGTCATTGGTACCCAGTGGGGCGATGAAGGCAAAGGCAAAATCGTCGATTGGCTGACCGACCACGCGCAAGGCGTGGTGCGCTTTCAGGGCGGCCACAACGCAGGCCACACCTTGGTTGTGGGCCAAGGTGCTGCGCAAAAAGTCTATAAACTCAATCTCGTGCCATCCGGTATCGTGCGTAGTGGAGTCAATTGCTACATTGGCAATGGCGTGGTGCTGGATGCTGGCCATTTGCTAAGTGAAATCAAAAGCTTGGAAGAAGGCGGCTTGGAAGTGAAAAGCCGCTTGAAACTGAGCTCTGGCTGCCCGTTGATTTTAAGCCATCACGTCGCGTTGGATAGCGCGCGCGAAGCCAAGCGCGCGGTTAAAATCGGCACCACCGGCAAAGGCATTGGCCCGACTTATGAAGACAAAGTGGCACGCCGTGCGCTGCGCGTTTACGATTTGTTTTACCCAGAACGTTTTGCCGAAAAGCTGCGCGAAGTGATGGATTACCATAACTTTGTGCTCAAAAATTATCTTGGCGCACAAGCTGTTGATTTTAATCAGCAATATGACGCCAGCATGGCGCACGCGGTTGCGCTAAAACCGATGATTGCCGACATTTCTGCCGAGCTTTATGCCGCCAATGCACGCGGTGAAAATCTGCTGTTCGAAGGCGCGCAAGGCACGCTTTTAGATATTGACCACGGTACTTATCCGTATGTCACTTCCAGCAACTGTATCGCGGGTCAAGCCAGTGGCGGCACCGGTGTGGGTGCCAATATGCTGCACTATGTATTGGGCATCACTAAGGCTTACACCACGCGCGTTGGCGGCGGGCCGTTCCCTTCAGAGCTGGACATCGAAACCGAAGGCGCACCGGGCTACCAAATGTCCACCAAAGGGCAGGAAATCGGCACTGTGACGCGCCGCAAACGCCGCTGTGGCTGGTTCGATGCCGCCGCACTGCGCCGCTCCGCGCGCATCAACGGCCTCACCGGTTTGTGCATCACCAAACTGGACGTGCTCGACGGCATTGATACTTTAGAGATTTGTACCGGCTACGAGCTAGACGGTAAAGTGATTGAGTTGCTGCCGATAGGCGCAGACGATGTGGCGCGCTGTAAGCCAATACTGGAGCAGGTTCCGGGCTGGTCTGAAACCACCTTTGGCGCAAAAACTTGGGATGCACTGCCAAAAAACGCACAAAATTACCTAAAACGTCTGGAAGCCTTATGTGGCGTGCCGATTGCCATTGTTTCGACCGGCCCAGAGCGGGATGAAACCATCGTTATTCAACACCCTTTTAACTAAATAACAATCAAGTAACAACAATATATTCAATCTCACTTCAAAAATCGTAAGGAAAAATAATGAAAAAAATCAAAGCTGCAGCTTGTATTGTCGCGTGCGCACTGTTCTCTGGTTGTGCAACCATAACAAAAGATGCGAATCAACCAATTAAAGTCGAAACCTATGCAGACGGCCAGATGATGGAGGGTGCCAAGTGTGTTGCTAAGAATGATCGCAGCGAAGCAAGTGTGACGACACCTGGACCTGTCGTGGTGCATCGCTCAGGTGGTAATTTATCAATTAACTGTGAGAAAGATGGTGTAACAGGCTTTGCTACGCTAATTTCCAGAGCTAATGGCAGTATGTTCGGTAATATTCTTTTCGGCGGTGGTATCGGTGCGATTATCGATCATAATAAAGGCACCGCGTACAGCTATCCAGATTGGGTTCGTGTCATCATGGGCGAGAACTTGATGTTTGACCGCAAAAACAACAAAGATAATGAAGTAATGCTTGGACAGCCAGCTTCGACAGAAGAATTGCAAAAGATAGAACAGGCAAAGCTTGGCGAAGAGAAGATGGCGGAAGAAGCTTCAAAGAAAGCTCAGGAAGCTGCAAAGTAGATTTTAATATTAAGTGAAAAGAAAGCTCTGAAAATGGTTAAGTTGCTTGTATGCTCAATTTCAGTATTACTGTT
>JBGANT010000006.1:0-114614 GCA_044222155.1 Methylophilus sp. | reverse complement strand
TTTCCGAATTGAGCGCATACAGCAACACCATGATGGCGAAGCCTACCAAGCAGAAGCGCATGACACGCAAGAACACATGGTCGGTCATGTGCGGCATAA
Source organism: Methylophilus sp. (assembly GCA_044222155.1). Classification (GTDB taxonomy): domain Bacteria; phylum Pseudomonadota; class Gammaproteobacteria; order Burkholderiales; family Methylophilaceae; genus Methylophilus. The sequence goes on along the minus strand of JBGANT010000006.1, from coordinate 114,515 downwards.
AGCCTTTAACGATGTTCTCGGCAAAGGTAACAGAAGGTGCTAGCAGGGTTGCAGAAGAGCAGCTCATGATGGCAGAGAGTACCGCGCCAAAGAAAATGATTTGCGCAAACAAAGGCATATGCTCCAGTACCAGTGTGGGCAATACGCGCTGGGAGTCATCTACTACCAGCTTGCCGAATACGCCAGGGTCTACCAGTGTGGCCGCATAGGCAATGAACATGGGCACGAAGGTGAAGCAGAAGTAGATGGATGCTCCCAAAATGCTGCCCCACAGCGCAATCTTGGCGGATTTGGCCGAGGTAATACGCTGGAACACGTCCTGTTGCGGAATACTGCCGAGCATCATGGTCATCCAGGTGCCGATAAAGGTAATCCATGCCCAGATGTCACCTTTGGGCCAGAAATCCAGCTTGCCGGCCTGGCGCGCGTGTTCGATGACGGGGGCCACGCCACCGGTCATGCCGGAAACGGTATAGCCGATGAACAGCAAGCCGCCTATCACTACGATCATCTGCACGAAATCCAGCACGGCAACCGAGAGCATGCCGCCAAGTGTGGTGTAGGTAAGGACAATGGCCATTCCCAGAATCATGCCGGTCTGCTCGCTGACTACCCCTTGGGTGATCATGTTGAAGATTAGCCCTAAAGCTTTAATCTGTGCGGCGACCCAGCCCATGTAGGAAACTACGATGGCGACAGTCGTTAATATTTCTACTGTTCGGTTGTAGCGCATGCGGTAGAAATCGCCCAAGGTGATGATGTTGAGCTTGTACAGCATGGTGGAGAAGAAGATCCCTGCCAGAATCAGGCACATGCTGGAGCCAAACGGGTCTGCCACGATGCCATGCACCCCTTCTTGCACAAAGGTGGCAGAGACGCCAAAAACAGCTTCGGCGCCAAACCAGGTGGCGAATACGGTAGCTGTGACTACGGGTAAGGGCAAATGGCGTCCGGCAACGGCGTAATCTTTGGTGTTGTGTACGCGCGTGGCAGCAACAAGACCGATGCCGATTGAAATCAACAAATAGCCTATGACAAACCAGAGCAGCACAGCTTTTCCCCTTAAATACAGCGCAGATTCGAAGGCACGAGCATAGCAGACGGCAATGGCTAAATCAATCTAAGGGCATTGATTGATATAGAAAATCGTTCTTTGAAAACATGCGGTTGTCTATGCAAAAATGAACTGCAATACAAACAATATACATCAACAAGGGAGATTATCATGCCATTGAATACATTTCTAAAAATACACGCCATTATTGCTTTGGTTTTCGGGTTGGGTTTTCTGCTGATGCCTGCCATGATTCTATCGTTCTATACCGAGGTGGAGTTGAACGAGGCGGGCACATTCATGGCGCGCTTGTTTGGCAGCGCAATACTGACTTATGCCGCTGTGCTGTGGTTTGCGAGTGATACGCCGAATTCGGAAGCCAAACGCGCGATTGTGAAAGGATTCTTCCTTACGATGCTGATTGGTTTGGGCGTGGCTTTGCACTTCCAGCTAACCGGGCCGATTAACGCATTGGGCTGGTCAACTGTGGCGTTGTACGCTTTCTTGGCGTTCAGTTACTGGCGTTACTCGCAGGAAAAATAAGCTGTTGACCAAAAATGAAACGGGGCTTAAAAACCCCGTTTTTTATCCGTTGTAACTTCATTATCATTTTGGATGCTCTGGAAGCCGCGTCCCGCTTGGCTCACAGGCCATTCAAACCAATAATGAATGCGCGCGTATGTAAGGGATTATTCTTCTCTTACCCAGTTTTGTGAGCGGCCCAGCAAGGAGATGCCGATAAAGCCGCGCACCTCCAGCTTGTTGCCGTTTTCATCCAGCATCATTTTGCATTTGTATTCCTTGCCGTTTTCCGGATCGAGGATTTTGCCGCCTTCGTACAGGTTTGGCTTGGTCTCCTTCAAGCCTTTGGCGATCGTCATGCCGACGATTCTCTGACCTTTGCGCTCATCGGTGCATTTATCACAAACCGCTTCGCCGGTATCGGTAGCCAGCAGGCCTTTTTCCACCACAGCACTATATTCGCCGTTATGCTCGCTAATACGGATGAGCGAGCGCGGTTTGTTGGTTTTGTCATCAAAACTTTTCCACAAGCCTGTTAGCGTACCTGCCTGTGCAAATCCGGAAGCCAGAGCAATCGCCAAGCCCAGTAATAGTGCGGTTTTTTTCATATCAGCTCCCCCAAAATAGATAAAGACTTAAGATAATTTGCATTAATACCAGCAGCAATATAGTCCAGATTAACCGTTTTTGCCAGCGTAGTTGCTGCCGCTGATTTTCCACTAACGTTTGCAATTGCACAATGGTAGACAGATCAGGGCTGTTCTGCGATTGCTGCGTCAGGTATTGATGCAGCAGTCGTGGCATTTGCGGCGCGGTTTTCAGGATAAATGGCAGCTCTTTTCTGAGGTTCTTGGCGATACTGCGCCAGCCCACTTGTTCGCTCATCCAGCGCTTCAGGAAAGGTTTGGCGGTCTGCCACAAATCAATATCCGGGTCCAAATCACGGCCCAAACCTTCGATATTCAACATCGTTTTCTGCAGCATGATGAGCTGTGGCTGGATATTGACGCCAAAGCGGCGCGACATCTGGAACAGGCTTAGCAGCGTGCGGCCAAATGAGATTTCTTTCAATGGCTTGTCAAAGATAGGCTCGCAGATGGCGCGTACGGCAGTCTCCAGTTCATCCGCATTTGTGTCAGCTGGCACCCAGCCCGATTCGATATGCGCTACGGCGACATCGCGGTAATCGCGGTTGAAAAAAGCGAGGAAATTGCGCGCCAGATAGTATTTGTCATTGTCGTTCAGCGTGCCCATGATACCGAAATCCAGCGCGATATAGCGGCCATCATCCGCCACCTGGATATTGCCAGGGTGCATGTCGGCATGGAAAAATCCATCGCGGAACACCTGCGTGAAAAATATCTCCACCCCGTCGTGCGCCAGTTTGGTGATGTCAATCCCTTTAGCGCGCAGGGTGTCGATCTGGCTGATGGGCGTCCCATGCATGCGCTGCATGGTCATCACGTCTTTGCGGCAGAAATCCCAATATACTTCTGGAATCAGCAGGCGCTTGTCGGTGAAATTGCGCGCCAACTGGCTGCAATTGGCGGCTTCCAGTGTCAAATCCAGCTCGTGTTCGGTATGGCGCGCGAACTCATCTACGATCTCTTGCGGCTTCAGACGCTTGCCTTCGCTGGAAACGGCTTGCAGCAGCCATGCCAGCGTTTTGAGCAGGCGAATATCGCGCCGGATGGTTTTTTCAATATTGGGGCGCAGCACTTTCACGGCCACCGGCTTTCCATCTGCCAGTTCGGCAAAATGCACCTGCGCGACCGATGCGCTGGCCACTGGTGTTTGCTCGAATACCGGGAAAATCGACTGCAAAGGCGTCTCGAATGCTGCTTCTATGCTGACTTTCACGCTATCGAATTCGAACGGTGGCACGCGGTCTTGCAGTTTGGCTAGCTCTTCCGCTACATCCGGCGGTAGCAAATCACGGCGCGTGGAAAGTACTTGCCCGAATTTCACAAAAATCGGCCCAAGGCTTTCCAATGCCTTGCGCAACCTTGTTCCACGAGATTCTGCGGGGTGGCGCCAGAACATCAGTACGCGGATGATGATATGTAGCGGTTTGAAAGCAGGGCGCTCGGCGATGAATTCATCCAGCCGATACCACAGCAGTACCGCAAAAATATGTAGAAGCCTGAAATAATGCATTAGTGAAGGTTTTTCTGCGCGTGTTTTTGGGTGAGTTTTTCCAATCGTTTTTCCAGTCTGTCCATATCGCTAACAAGCGCATCCACACTGGCGTTGAAGGCATCGATCTGTCGCTTTTTGGCAAGAACCGGCACTTCTTCCTGCCAGTATTCCGCCAGCATGTCGGCAAGGTTGGTGATCTGACGTTTGGTTTCTGTGGCGGATTTTTGGGCAAAAGTGCTGATCTTATCGGCAGAAATGTCGCCAACCACTTTGGAAAGGTCGTCTGCGTAATCCCAGCGCATGTGCTGCAACACTTTGGCGAAATCGGCCGCCAGCGCGGTGTCACCTTCGATGCGCAATTCTTTTTTAGCGGCTTGGTTGTTGGCGAGCACTCTGAGCATCAGGCTGGGAGGCGCATGGATACTGGCTTCTGGGGAGGCTGTTTCACCTGCCATACCCAGGCTGCCGTCTTCCAGGATGGTCAAACTGGCCTTGGCGAGCACGAAATCAAACCGGATAGTTTTGCCCGCGTGCGGTAGCAGGTGTGGCTTGGCCCAGGTGTTTTGCGCACAAAGATGCTGCAAAAAGCGCGTGACGGCAGGTTTTAGCATTTGACACCCTTGTGCAAAGCAACCACACCCGCGCTGAGGTTGTGGTAATCCACGCGGTCAAATCCGGCATCCAGCATCATTTGTTTCAGCGTTTCCTGGTCGGGGTGCATGCGGATGGATTCGGCCAGGTAGCGGTAGCTGGCTTCGTCTTTCGCGATCAGTTTGCCCATGAGCGGCAGCAGTTTGAAGGAATACGTGTCATAGACCTTTTCCAGCGGCTTCCAGACTTTTGAAAACTCCAGCACCAGCAAGCGCCCGCCCACCTTGAGCACGCGCTGCATCTCTTTCAGCGCGATGTCCTTGTGCGTCATGTTGCGCAGGCCAAAAGCCACGATCACGCAGTCAAAAGTGCCATCGGCGAAAGGCAGTTTCTCCGCATTGCATTGCGTGGCGGGGATGCTCAGACCGGCGTCTATCATGCGGTCGCGCCCAACGCCTAGCATGCTGGCGTTGATGTCGGTGAGCACGACTTTGCCTTCCTTACCGACTTTCTGCGCGAACAGTTTGGACAAATCGCCGCTGCCGCCCGCGATGTCCAGCACCTTGTCACCTTGTTTCACACCGCTGATGTCCACCGCAAAACGCTTCCACAAGCGATGCAGGCCGGCGGACATCACATCGTTCATGATGTCGTAATTGTGCGCGACGGAATGAAAAACCGCGCCGACTTTGGCCTGTTTTTCGTTCTCATCAACGGTCTGGTAACCGAAATGCGTGGTTTTGTTTTCGCTCATGATGTTGCCTTTCTTTTGTGGCCCACGGCTTCCAGTTTAGCAATATAATCCATCCACATCGGTTCGTAGTGCACAGCCAGATGATACAGGTAATCCCATGAATACAGGCCGGTATCATGGCCGTCGCTGAATGTCAGCTTGACCGCGTAATTGCCAACCGGTTCGATTGCGGTAATGTTCACATCTTCTTTGCCGGTTTGTAGGATCTCCTGCCCGGCACCGTGGCCGCGCACCTCGGCGCTGGGGGAGTAAACACGCAAGAATTCGCAGCTCAACATGCATTCGGTACCGTTGTCAAAATGGATCTCCAGCAACCGGGATGCTTGGTGCAGGCGGATGTCCGTAGGATGCGGTGTTTCAGGCATGGCTTCATTCAATAGATTGATAATCCGAAATGATAGCAGATGCGATTCCTCATCTCACGTTCTGGCTATACGTTGATAAAATAATCACAGGAATTAACCGTTTGTCGCAAAAAAACGACCACCTGTCAGAAGCTACTTAAAATCAGTGACTTAATCCTGCTGATTTATTTGAATAATTTGTGCTACATGATAAAGTATAGGTACCATAAAAGCAGCCAAGTTTGGGGACATGGATGGCCGAAAATAAATTAGCAAGCCAGTTTGCCGCTTATTCCGAATGGCGGAAAGCGCTGGTGGACAGCATTTGCGATTACCGCAGCGCTGAATGTGGCGTTTGTGGCGGAGTTCTCCCGTGGCAAAACCGAGCTAATCAATGCGGTATTTTTCGCGGATTACGGTCAGCGTTTATTGCCGTCCAGCGCCGGACGTACCACTATGTGTCCGACAGAACTGCTGTATGACCCATCCAAGCCCAGTTCCATCCAGCTGCTGCCTATCGAAACCCGCGCCATGGATGCAACCACCACCGAATACAAGCGTTATCCGGATGAGTGGAAGTTGGTGGAGTTCGATATGAGCTCTAATAACAGCATGGCAGAAGCTTTCAAAGAGGTGAGCGGTACCAAAACTGTCACATTGGAAGAAGCTGAAAAATACGGCCTGTATGACCCCAACAGCGAGGAAGATGCGCTGCATGTCAACAAGGACGGGAAAACGATTGATATCCCGTGCTGGCGTTACGCCATCATCAATTTTCCGCACCCATTGCTGGAGCAAGGGCTGGTGATTCTGGATACACCGGGGCTGAACGCGATCGGTACCGAGCCTGAACTGACGCTGAACATGCTACCCAACGCGCATGCTGTACTGTTCATCCTGGCGGCGGACACGGGCGTAACCAAGTCCGAGATTGACGTCTGGCGCCAATACATTAGCGGTACACGCTGGAAGCAAAAAGGCCGCCTGGCGGTACTGAACAAGATTGATGGTTTGTGGGACGAGCTCAAGAACGAGGCTGAGATCGAGAAGGAAATTACCAAACAGGTTAAGGTAACCGCTGACTTGCTGGGTCTTGAGTCCAAGCAGATTTTTCCAACTTCTGCGCAGAAAGGTCTGCTGGCAAAAGTGAATGGGGATGCTGCGCTGTTGAAGCAAAGTCGCTTGCCTGAGCTGGAAAAGGCGTTATCGGACGAACTGATCCCTTCCAAAAAAGAGATCGTGCGTGACAATACCAAGAATGAGCTGGAAGACTTGGTAAACAACTCCAATATGATTCTGGAATCCCGCGTTACCGGAGTGGTGGATCAGCTGGAAGAATTGCGCGGCCTGCGTGGCAAGAACGAAGACGTGGTCGAGCATATGATGAACAAGGTGAAAGTGGATAAGGAAAACTTCGAGAAAGGACTGCAGCGCTTTCAGGCTTTACGCAGTGTGTTCTCGCAGCAGACTAACAAACTGTTCACCTTGCTGGGCATGGAAGCCCTGAAGATGAAAGTGCATAACACGCGCGAATCAATGGTAGCTGCCAGTTTTACCAAGCAGATTCGCGAGGCTATGGACAGCTTCTTTGTGGAATTGAAAGGGCGTCTGGTGCAATCTGACGCGCAGATTGATGAAATCAAGAAGATGATGGACGTGATGTACGACAAGTTTTCCAAGGAGCATGGCTTGCGTAAATCTGAACCACCCGCGTTTTCCACCCTGCGGTACCAGAAGGAACTGGCCAAGCTGGAGCGTGCCTATAAAGAACAGTTCAACACCACCTTCAACATGATTGCCAATGAGAAGATGACGCTGACCAGCAAGTTTTTCGAAACCTTGGCCAGCCGCGTGATCCATGTGTATGAAGTCGCCAACCGCGATGTGGAGAACTGGCTAAAAGCTGTGATTGCACCAATGGAATCGCAGGTGCGTGAGCATCAGCTGCAATTGCGCCGCCGTCTGGAAAGCATCAAGCGCATCTATAAGGCAACCGATACACTGGAAGACCGTATCACCGAGCTGGAAAGCATCGAGAAGAGCATTCGTGCCCAGATGGAAGATTTGAAAGTGTTGCGCCAGCACATGACCAATGCGCTGGCGTTTGAGAATGAGAACGAGCAGAAAGTCGCCTAATCTCTGGATGAAATAAAAAAGCCGCAGACAACTGCGGCTTTTTCTTTGGGCCAAATTTGCTTCATTAGCGTATCAATCGGCTTGTAAACCGCATCCTGCTTGGCTTTCAGAGCATCATTATCACTAATGAATGCACGTGCGAGGCTTATTGCGCGCTCAACAGCTGCTGTTTGATTTTCTGCATTGCCTTTACTTCAATCTGGCGGATGCGTTCTGCAGAAACACCGAATTCGGCAGCCAGATCATGCAAGGTGGCATTCTCGCCTTCGTTCAGCCAGCGTGCTTCCAGCACGCGGCGGCTGCGGCTGTCCAAGCTTTCCAGCGCAGTGGTGAGACCGCGTGTCTGCAGCATCTCGGTCTGAGCATTTTCCAGGGCGGTCGAAGGCTCCGGACTTTCATCCGCCAGGTAGGCGATGGGGCTGAATACCTCCTCGCCATCCTCATCCACATTCGCATCCAGTGAAATCTCCTGACCGTTCAGGCGATACTCCATTTCCACGACTTCTTCCGGTTTCACATTCAACTCTTGCGCGATATGGTTGATCTCGTCCTGATGCAGGGCTTCAAAACTTTGCTTCATGCTGCGCAAGTTGAAGAATAGCTTGCGTTGCGCCTTGGTCGTAGCAGTTTTCACCAGGCGCCAGTTGCGCACGATGTATTCGTTGATTTCGGCTTTAATCCAGTGCATGGCGAATGAGACCAGACGCACGCCGCGTTCCGGGTCGAAGCGTTTTACGGCTTTCATTAGGCCAATGTTACCTTCCTGCACCAAGTCGGCTTGCGGGATACCATAGCCCATGTAGCCGCGTGCGATGCTGACTACCAGACGCAAGTGAGAGAGAATCAGCTTTTGCGCTGCTTCTAGGTCATTATGTTGTTTAAGGCGCGTGGCGTACTCATACTCTTCCTCCGCGCTCAATACAGGGAAGTTCTTGATAACGCGAACATAATGGTCGAAGCTATCAAGTGATGCAATAGACGGAATAGTCAAAGCGTTAATAGGTCATCTCCTTTTAAAAGCAGTCGTATTTTAGCACTCTAACTTTGAGAGTGCCAGAAGATAAAAGGTTCAGTATTGCTGCTTTTCTTGATTTACCTTCGTCAAGGTAGATGTTGTTGCTAAAAGCAATATAACTTTATTCTTATCCTCTATTTGCTCAGTCAGTTAAAGCGATACAGGTTGTACTCATGGACTTGGCTTTTAAGCCTCTTGCTTACTGTTAGGGATGGTTCTAGACTTCAAATACATGGCACTATGTTTATCGAATGACTCGCCAACTAAATGAAAGGGGCCTTATGCAACTACAGTTTCTAGGTGCTACCGGCACGGTGACAGGCTCCAAGTATTTGCTCCAGAGCCGCACCAAGAACATACTAGTGGATTGCGGCCTGTTTCAAGGCTTCAAGCAGTTGCGGCTGCGTAACTGGAGTGCATTGCCGTTCGCCCCCAAAGACATAGATGCGGTTGTGCTGACCCATGCGCACATCGACCATAGTGGCTATTTGCCTTTGCTGGTCAAGCAGGGGTTTAAAGGGCCGGTGTACTGCACCTCCGGCACCAAAGAGTTGTGTGAGATTCTGCTGCTTGACAGCGCCAAGCTGCAGGAAGAGGAAGCCGAGTACAACAACAGGCACAGTTTATCCAAGCATAAGCCGGCTCTGCCGCTGTATACGCGAGAGGATGCGGAGCGCAGCCTGCAACAATTACATGCTATCGAGATGTTCAAGGAACAATCGTTTGGCGCCGCACTACGGCTGCAACTGCTGCCTGCCGGGCATATCCTCGGTGCAGCGATGGCCTACATTACGGAAGACGATACCTCTATCCTGTTTTCTGGCGATCTGGGGCGGTTCAACGATTTGATTATGAGCGCACCAGCTACGGTCAAGAATGCGGATTATCTAGTGGTCGAATCCACCTATGGCAACCGCACGCATGACCCTGCCGACCCGCTGGATAAGCTGGACGCGGTCATCAACCGCACCATCCAGCGCGGCGGAAAGGTAATTATCCCGACTTTTGCGGTCGGTCGGACGCAGACCTTGTTGTACTGCATTCATCTACTGAAAAAACAGCACCGCATTCCAGCCGATTTGCCGGTTTTCCTGAACAGCCCGATGGCGGAAGCAGCGACTGCGGTATTTGATAATCATTCGGGGGATCACAGGCTCACACCAGAGCAATCGGAAGCGATGTGTCGTACCGCTCGCATTGTCACCAGCATCGAAGAATCCAAAAGCCTGAACACACGCAAAGGTCCGATGATTATCTTGGCGGGTAGCGGCATGGCCACCGGCGGGCGTGTAGTCCATCACCTGAAAGAAATTGCACCGGATGCGCGCAATACCATCCTGTTCTCCGGTTTCCAGGCGGGCGGCACGCGTGGTGCTGCTATGCTGGATGGTGCCCGCGAGATTAAGATCCACGGCGAGTACGTGCCGATACGCGCCGAAGTGGACATCATAGACAACCTTTCCGCCCATGCCGATGCTACTGAGATTGTTGCCTGGCTGAAGCACTTTGAGAATCCGCCCAAGCAAACGTTTATCGTACATGGCGAGCCTGCTGCTTCCGATGCATTGCGTTTGCGCATAGAGGAGCAGCTGAGTTGGGATGTGTGCGTGCCGGATTATCTGGAAAAAGTAACGCTCATCTAAGTCGGTATATTGAGAAAGAGTCGGAAGTGTGCGCTTTTTTTCAGAGCATGCGCACATTTTTTGTGCGTGTTCAGGTGGCTAGAAAATTTATAATTCAAGTGCAACATTAAAAATTATATCAATTTTATCAATATGTTATATTTCATATCCCATCATGGCACGGGGCTTGCTAACCGTTAGGTATGTTAAGGGTAATGATAGTTGACGATGAGCCGGGTCGCAGCAAACCTCTCAAGCAATCGCTGGTAGAGAATGGCTATCAGGTCGTTGCGCACATTAAAAATTCGATCGAAATCGAAAGTAAGTGCCACGACCTTAAGCCGGATGTGGTGATTATCGACACAGAGTCACCGAATCGCGATGCCCTGGAAAATGTATGTGTGATGACCATGAATGCGGCTTGTCCTGTTGTGATGTTTACGCATGACGGGGATAAGGAAAAAATCCGGACTGCAACTCAGGCTGGAGTAAGCGCTTATGTGGTTGGTAATATTCCCACAGAAAGGTTGACCCCTGTGATAGATGCGGCCATTGCAAGATTTGAAGAATTTAACAATTTGCGCGAAGAGTTAGCTCTGACCAAGATGAAGCTGGAAGAGCGCAAAGTAGTGGAGCAGGCGAAAGGCTTGCTGATGAGGCAGCGTAATCTGGATGAAGATGAGGCATACAGCTTATTACGCAGTATGGCGATGAAAAAGAACATGAAGTTGGCAGACTTGTCACACCAGTTGATTGATGCGGCGAGAATGTTGATTCTGTAACACACAGTAGTAAATCTGCATCCCCAAAGGCGGGTGATGCATGATAAAGGGATACCAAGGACGGTATTCCGTTTTTAGTAAAGACAACGGCGTCTTGATGATGTGGCACATGGTTTTGCTACATCGTCAGGACGCCTTTTTATTTTGTGCAACTTAAGGAGCCAATATGAGTAAAAAGAGCAAAACAACTTCAGAAATCCAATCTGCCAGTGAGTCTGTCAACGCAAGCCGCAGAGGCTTCTTCAAACAGGCCGTCGCAGGCGCATTCGGGGCTGCAGCCATGATGAATATCGTACCGATGGGTATTCGCACAAATGCTTGGGCGGCTGGATCAGATGCGCCTGAAATCACCGAGGTCAAAATCGGTTTCATTCCACTGACTGATTGTGCACCTATCGTCGTGGCTGCCGAGATGGGCTTCGATAAAAAATATGGCATTAAAATCGTGCCTTCCAAAGAGGCTTCCTGGGCTGCTGTGCGCGACAAGCTGGTGAATGGCGAGTTGCATGCTGCGCATGTGCTGTATGGCTTGATTTATGGCGTGCAGATGGGTGTTGGTGGTAAGCAGAAGGATATGTCTGTATTGATGGCACTGAATAATAATGGCCAAGGTATTACGCTTTCCAACCAGTTGAAAGAAAAGGGTGTGAAAGACGGCAAGAGTCTGAAACGCGTGATGGAGAATGAGAACCGCGACTATACGTTTGCGCAGACTTTCCCTACTGGTACGCATGCCATGTGGCTTAACTATTGGCTGGCAGCCAATGGGATTGATCCGGTAAAGGATGTGAAGAACATCGTGGTGCCGCCGCCACAAATGGTAGCCAACATGCGTATCGGCAATATGGATGGCTACTGTGTGGGTGAGCCTTGGAATGCACGTGCCATTTACGACAAGGTTGGGTTCTCAGTTGCAACTTCGCAGGACATCTGGACCGATCACCCAGAAAAAGTAGTGGGTACCACGGCTGAGTTTGTGGCGAAGAATCCCAACACTGCACGCGCCATTATCATGGCAGTGCTGGAAGCCAGCAAGTACATTGATGCGACAGCCAACCGTGCCAAAGTGGCCGAGCTGATTTCCGGTAAAGCTTATGTGAATGCTCCAAAAGATGTGATTCTGGGCCGCTTTCTGGGCGATTACGATAATGGCATCGGCAAGAAATGGAAAGATCCGAACTACATGAAATTCTTCAATGATGGTGCAGTGCCGTTCCCATACTTGTCTGATGGTATGTGGTTCCTTACCCAGCACAAGCGCTGGGGTATGCTGAAATCCGATCCTGATTACTTGGGGATCGCGAAAAAAGTCAATCAGATTGCCCTGTATAGCGAAGCCGCTGTCCAAGTGGGGGTGAGCGTACCGAAGAATGAAATGCGTTCTTCCAAACTGATGGATGGCATTGTTTGGGATGGCAGCAATCCTGCCGCTTATGCTGCAGGGTTTAAGATCAAGGCATAAGTGAGGTGCCCCCATTTGGGCGGGCATTGCCAGCAATTAACCAAAGGATGATGCCATGAGCGTAGTCGTAATGAAAAAAGAAAGTAAGGGCGGTATGACCGACACTATTAAACAACCAGAACCCAATCTACCGGGCAAAGTCAGCGCAAGCGCTGCTAATGACGCGGTAGTAGAGAAAGCATCTGTAGCACCTAAAGAGGCCACGAATGCGTTAGCCATCAAAACGCGGGAATTTTTTGAGTGGCTGTTGCCACCTATGATTGGATTGGGGTTAATGGTTGCAGTATGGAGCTTGATTGCACATCAGACACAAGGCTTCCCAGGCCCAGTGCAAACCTGGCATGCAGCGGTTGCGTTGTTTAGTGACCCGTTTTATGTCAATGGTCCGAACGATCAGGGTATTGGCTGGAACATCCTTAACTCCCTGCAGCGCGTCGGCTTAGGCTTTGGCTTGGCGGCCTTGGTAGGTATCCCGCTTGGCTTCATTATTGGTCGCTTTAGCTTTGTTTCGCGAATGGCTTCGCCGATCATCGGCATTCTGCGCCCGGTTTCACCGCTGGCATGGTTACCAATCGGGTTGCTGGTGTTTAAGGCAGCTAATCCTGCCGCAATTTGGGTGATTTTCATTTCGGCGATTTGGCCGATGATTATCAACACTGCAGTAGGTGTCACCAAAGTGCCGCAGGACTATATGAACGTGGCTAAAGTGCTCAACCTGAGCGAATGGAAAATTGTGACGAAAATATTGTTCCCCAGCGTGCTGCCTTACATGATGACCGGCGTGCGCCTCTCAATTGGCGTGGCCTGGCTGGTGATTGTGGCCGCTGAGATGCTGACAGGCGGCGTAGGGATTGGTTTCTGGGTGTGGGATGAATGGAACAACCTGGTGGTAGAGCACATCATCATCGCGATTTTTGTGGTGGGGATTGTCGGTTTGCTGCTGGAGCAGGGATTACTGCTACTGGCAAAGCGATTCAGTTACGAATAAGGGAGAGAAATTGTGGATAATATTATGCAAGAGCGTTATGTGCTGCTGGAAAACATCAACATGACGTTCAACACCAAAAAAGGGTCTTTCAATGCCTTGAAAGACATCAACCTGAATATCCGTGAAGGCGAATTCATCTCCATCATAGGCCACTCTGGTTGTGGTAAATCTACCGTACTCAATCTGGTTGCCGGTTTATTACAGCCAACTTCCGGGCACCTGTTTTGTGCAGGGCGCGAAATCGCCAAACCAGGACCGGATCGTGCGGTGGTGTTTCAGAACCATTCGTTGTTGCCTTGGCTGACTTGTTTCGAGAATGTGTATCTGGCTGTTGAGCGCGTCTTTGGTAGCTCAGAAACCCAGATGCAGTTGGAGGCTAGAACCTACTCCGCATTGAAGCTTGTAGGATTGTCACATGCTGCGGAAAAAAGGCCGCATGAGATCTCCGGCGGGATGAAGCAGCGTGTCGGTATTGCGCGAGCCTTGGCGATGGAGCCGAAGGTGCTGCTGCTGGATGAACCGTTCGGGGCATTGGATGCGTTGACCCGAGCCAACCTGCAGGATGAGCTGATGAAAATCATGGCCAAGAACAACTGCACGACCATTATGGTGACGCACGATGTGGATGAAGCCGTGCTGCTGTCGGATCGCATCGTCATGATGACCAACGGCCCGTCTGCCACGATTGGCGAAATTCTCCCGGTGACGCTACCGCGTCCGCGTAACCGCCTGGAATTGGCCGAGAACGCCGAATACAACCACTTGCGCGGGGAAGTCTTGCACTTCCTGTATGAACGCCATGCAAAAAAAGCCGCATAACTTATTATTTTTTAACAGGGAAACGAAATGAATAAAATCCAATTTCTAAGAAAATCAACGATCAGCATGGCTGTAAGCCTTATTTTATGCGGGTCTTGTGGCATTGCTTTTGCCGAAGAGGCGCCCGAGGCGGAACACGAATACACGCTGCTGGATGCGATCAAGGAAGGCAAGTCTTTAAGTAGCATTCGCCCACGTTATGAGCATGTGGATCAGGAGTCTTATCAGGGCACAACGGCGACTTCCGCCAAGCAGAAAGATGCCTATGCCTTTACTACCCGCACCTTGGTCGGCTGGCAGACAGCCCCCTTCAAGAACTTCAGTTTTGGCGTGCAACTGACGGATGTGCATGAGTTTACCGACAATGCCAACGACCGTCGCGAGAATCAGCCGGAGCATAATAATGGCACCACGGCTTCCAGTCCGGATAAGCGCAAGTATCCGAACATTGTGGATCCGGGGTATACCGATATCAACCAGTTATATCTGGACTGGACGGGCATCAAGAACACCAAGGTTCGTCTGGGCCGCCAAATTGTGAATCTGGACAACGTCCGTTTTATCGGCGACATTGCTTTCCGTCAAAACACCCAGGTGTTTGATGGTATCTCGATCATCAATAAGAGCTTGCCTGACACAGAGATTTTCGCCGCACATTTTAGCAAGGTTCGCCAGGTAAATACCAAATTGCGCGACGGCAACATTGATTTGTTGAACGTGAAATACCGCTTCACGCCGACAGAATCCCTGACGGGCTATGCCTACTTTACCGATGTAGAAAACCTGAGCCAGAACAACGGTAATCCGGCTGCTGTGGGAACTGCGGCGCAAGGGGGTAACGGCTTGGGTAATAGTACGGACGTACCACGCACCAATGCAGTGCCTTATGCTGATGCCAGCAACAAAATATTTGGTTTACGCTTGGATGGTGTGCATATTTTCAATCCGCAATGGAAAGGCTTGTATACCGCAGAATATGCCAAACAGCAGGATTATCGTGGCGGCAATGATTTAATCGATGCGCATTTCTACAAGCTGGGCGGTGGTGTCGGGTATGACGTGTGGTCCATCCGGATCGACCAGGAAAAGCTCTCCAGTAACGGTGGAAAATATGCTTTCCAGACACCTTTGGGCACCAACCACCTGTTCCAAGGCTGGGCGGATCACTTCCTGGTGACGCCGCGTCAAGGGATGGAAGATACCTTCATTACTTTTGCAGGAGCAGTCGGCAAAGCCAAACTGTACGCGGAATATCATGTGATGAAAGCAGACACGAAGTACCAATCGATGAACGGAAAACTGGGCGACAAGTACGGTACCGAGTTTGATGCCAGTGTGATGTACCCGTTCACAGATAGTCTTTGGGGCAAAATCGAATATGCCAATTTCAATGAGAGTGATGTTTATGGCGCAACAAGGCAAAATGCAGCACGCAAAGGTGACAAAGAGATTGTCTGGGTAACAGGGCAATTTTCATTCTAAAATTGTCTCACGATTTGCAAACGCACCATTTTGGATCACCCAGTGGTGCGTTTGCACTTTTGCGGCGCATCTTAAGATGCCTTTTTGAGTTAATAAATATCCAACTTATTGAGATATAACAAGTTTTAACTATGGCACATAAATTGCCATATTGGTTTTGATTTATTTCTTGTCCATTGAATTTAATATCATGCAAAAGATGAAACTGGTTGTAATTGGTAACGGCATGGCAGGTATGCGTACCGTTGAAGAGTTATTGAAAATCGCGCCCGATTTTTATGATATTACCGTATTTGGTGATGAGCCTTATCCAAACTATAACCGCATCATGCTATCGCCGGTGTTGGCGAACGAGCAGACCATAGACGACATTATTTTGAATACACGCGAATGGTATGCGGAAAACAACATCACGCTATATACCAGTGCGCGCATTAACAAAATTGACCGTAAAAACCGCATCGTGTATGCAGAAGATGGTGCACAGGCAGAATATGACCGTTTACTGATTGCAACAGGCTCCAAGCCTTTCATACTGCCGATTCCGGGTGCAGATTTACAAGGCGTGCTGGGTTATCGCGACATCAAAGATACCAACGATATGATAACCGCAGCGAAACAATACAAGCATGCAGTGGTAATTGGCGGTGGCTTGCTGGGGCTGGAAGCTGCCAATGGCTTAAAGATTCAGGGCATGAATGTGACCGTGGTGCACAAGAATGAATGGCTGTTAGAAAGGCAGTTGGACAAGACCGCAGGCAAAATGTTGCAAAAGAATCTGGAAGCTAAAGGCCTAAAGTTCCTGCTGAAAAAAGATACTGAACAATTGATTGGTAAAGATGGCCGCGTCAACGCAGTGCGCTTCAAGGATGGTCAAGAGATTCCGGCTGATTTGGTTGTGATGGCAGTGGGGATTCGCCCGAATTACGCTTTGGCAGAATCGGCCGGTATTTATTGCAACCGTGGCATTGTGGTGAATGACACCATGCAAACCTACGACCCGCGCATTTATGCAGTGGGCGAGTGTGTGTCGCACCGCGGGATTTCCTATGGTTTGGTAGCACCATTGTTCGACATGGCTAAAGTGTGTGCAACACACTTGGCTAATTTCGGGATAGGTCAATATAAAGGCTCGGTGACTTCCACCAAGCTGAAAGTTACGGGCATTGATTTGTTCAGCGCCGGGGATTTCAGCGGCGGGGATGGCACTGAAGAGATTGTTTTACACGATGCCGTGGGCGGGGTATACAAAAAACTCGTCATCAAGAATGACAAAATCATTGGCAGCGTGCTCTACGGAGATACCGCGGATGGCTCGTGGTATTTCCAACTTCTTAGAGACCAGAAGCCGATACACGAGATTCGTGATCATCTGCTGTTTGGTCAAAGCTCGGTGGGCAACACCGGCCATGCCGGCCATGACAAAGCGGCTGCCATGACCGACGAAATGGAAGTGTGTGGCTGTAACGGCGTATGCAAAGGCACGATTGTGAAGGCTATCAAGGAAAAAGGCCTGTTCACTATTGACGATGTAAAAAAGCAAACCAAGGCGGGTTCCAGCTGCGGTAGCTGTACAGGCTTGGTCGAGCAGATTCTAGCTTCCACTTTGGGTGGTGGTTATGCACCGCCTTCCACGGCCAAGGCGGTGTGCGGTTGTGCCGACTTAAGCCACGAGCAAGTGCGCGAAGAAATTCGTCAACACAAATACCTTAACATTCCCGACGCTATCAAAGGCATGGGCTGGCGCACACCGAATGGCTGCGCGACTTGCCGTCCGGCACTAAACTACTACCTAATTTCTACTTGGCCACACGAGGCGGTAGATGACCCCCAATCGCGCTTCATCAATGAGCGCGTACACGCCAACATCCAGAAGGACGGTACCTACTCCGTGGTGCCGCGCATGTACGGCGGCGTGACTACCCCGGATCAGTTACGCAAGATTGCCGATGTGGCGGACAAGTACGCTGTGCCGATGGTGAAAGTCACCGGTGGGCAGCGTATTGACTTGCTGGGTGTGAAAAAAGAAGACCTCACCAATATGTGGGCAGATTTAGACATGCCTTCCGGTTATGCCTACGGTAAATCTATCCGTACCGTCAAAACCTGCGTGGGTTCTGAATTCTGCCGTTTTGGCACACAAAACTCCACCCAAATGGGCATTGATATTGAAAAGGCCTTCGACCACATGTGGGCGCCTGCCAAGGTCAAATTTGCCGTCTCCGGTTGCCCGCGTAACTGCGCGGAATCTGGAATCAAAGATGTCGGCGTGATTGGCGTGGATTCCGGCTGGGAAATCTATGTGGGCGGTAACGGTGGCATCAAAACCGAAGTCGCGCAGTTCTTGTGCAAGGTCAAAACCAGCGAAGAAGTGCTGGAATATTCCGGCGCGTTTATTCAGATTTATCGCGAAGAAGCGCGTTATCTGGATCGCACCGTGCACTGGATCGAGCGCGTAGGTTTGGATTATGTGAAGCAACGCGTGGTGGAAGATGCAGAAGGCCGCAAAGCCGCGTATGAACGCTTGCTATATGCGTTACAAGGGGCAAAAGACCCATGGAAAGAGCGCGCACAAAAACGTGACCAGTATAAAGAATACGAAACGATTTCCCTTTAACTTTTTATTTTTTAAGATCGGGCTATTATGAAATCCAGCTTTTGGAAGGCCGGGCATACGCCCACGCTGTTTTCAGCTTTTCTGTATTTTGATTTTAGTTTTATGGTGTGGGTGTTGCTTGGTCCATTGGCCGTACAAATTGCAGCAGACCTACAACTCACTCCAGCGCAAAAAGGCCTGATGGTCGCCACGCCAGTACTTGCCGGCGCATTATTACGTATTGTCATGGGTGTGCTGGTTGATCAGATCAAACCCAAGATGGCAGGCCTGGTTGGCCAAGTGATTGTCATCGCAGCCTTGGCTTTTGCCTGGCTGCATGGGATCCACACTTACCAGCATACATTGCTGCTTGGCATGTTCCTCGGTTTTGCCGGTGCCTCATTTGCCGTTGCATTGCCGCTGGCGAGCCGCTGGTATCCGCCCGAACATCAAGGTACCGCGTTGGGCATTGCCGGTGCAGGCAACTCCGGCACCGTGTTTGCTGCCCTGTTTGCGCCAGGACTTGCTGCCGCCTATGGCTGGAACAACGTATTTGGCATGGCGCTGATTCCGCTCTGTTTCGCGTTGATTCTGTATGCATTGCTGGCTAAAGATGCGCCTGATACCTCAGCACCGAAATCGCTTAGCCAATATCTTGCCGTATTAAAAGACAAAGATGCGTGGTGGTTCATGTTCTTCTACAGCGTAACATTCGGTGGCTTTGTCGGCATGGCTTCTTCGCTGACCATCTACTTTCATGATCAATATGGTCTGGATCCAGTGCATGCGGGCTATTTCACTGCGGCCTGTGTATTTGCCGGCTCACTGGTTCGTCCGATTGGCGGCAACATTGCTGACCGTATCGGTGGCATTCGCACACTATCTATCATGTATATCGTCGCTGCGTTATTCTTGCTCATATTGAGTTTTGGTATGCAGCAGCAAGCCATGGGCCTGTTGGTGGTGATTATGGCGATGATCGCATTGGGTATGGGTAACGGTGCAGTGTTCCAACTGGTACCCCAACGCTTCCGCAAGGAAATCGGTGTTATGACAGGCTTGGTTGGCATGGCCGGTGGCGTAGGCGGCTTCTATCTCGCATCCAGTCTAGGCTATTCCAAACAACTCACTGGCAGCTATCAAGTGGGCTTGCTCATTTTTGCTAGTTTGGCTGTTCTGGCCATGATTGGTCTGACGGGCGTAAAAACACGTTGGAGAACGACATGGGGCTCAGCAACTGTTGCCAAGGTATAATCAACATTACATTATCGCCAACTAGTTTTCATGCCTCTGCAATTTGAAATCGGTCAATCCAGTTTGGTCGGGCCACGCGAGCGTAACGAAGATGCGATTGGCGTGGTCACCCCTAACAGCAGCAGTCAACTCGCGATTAAAGGTGCGTTGATTGCAGTAGCCGATGGCGTTAGTGGCAATGCCGGAGGAGGTGAAGCTTCGACCATGACGGTGCGTAGCGTCTCTGCGGACTACTACGCCACACCGGATACTTGGGAGCCGCACACAGCATTAGATAAAGTCCTGACCGCCGCAAACCGTTGGGTACTGGCGCAAGCCAGTGCCAACCGCGATATGGCGGGTATGGCAACCACACTTTCCCTATTGATCCTGCGTGGGCGGCATTACTACACCGCACATGTTGGCGACACTCGCATCTATCTGTTGCGCAAGGGCGAACTGATGCAACTCACCACCGACCACGTATGGGATAGACCGGATATGCGTCATGTGCTCAAACGCGCGGTGGGGTTAGACCAACACCTGACGGCAGATTATGCCGATGGTTACCTGATGGAAGGTGACCTTTTTGCGCTGATGAGCGATGGTGTTTGGGAGCCGCTAGGTGAGAAAGCCTTGCATGAAGGACTACAAAAGTTTAATAGTCCGCAAATGATTGCAGAACATCTAACCAGTGTAGCTATCAAAAACGGCGGTGGCGATAACACTACAGCTGTTATCGTCAAAGTAACTGCCTTGGGCGAAGACTCGCTTGTCGACACGATTGCCGCGAATCACAATTTGCCCGTGCCGGAACGCCTTAAAGCAGGCGATGTGCTGGATGGGTTTGAGGTCGTTGAGGTTTTGCATGATTCGCGCATCAGCTTACTCTACAAGGTGCGCAATACACAAACCAAGCAGCTATTTGTGCTAAAAACCTTGCAACCATTATTGACAGCAGACACCGATAGCTGCAATGCCTTGCTGAATGAGGAATGGCTGGCCAAACGGGTGGTATCGCAATACGTACCGCAAGTGCTTCCATTGGAAACTGGTAGCCGTAGCAAGTTATATTACGTGATGACCTGGCATGAAGGTGCGACACTGCAAAAGCGCATTGATAGCAAACACCATTTTACTATTGCAGGCGTTGCCAAAATCGGTACTGAGCTCATGCGTGGCTTAGGCGCATTGCATCGGCTGAATATTATTCATCGAGATATCAAACCGGATAATGTGCATCAAGGCAGTGACAACCGTATCCGGATTCTGGATTTAGGCGTTGCGTTAAGCACCAATAAGCAGGAAGCCATGGAAAATCCAGGTACACCCAGTTTCATGGCGCCGGAACTCTTCAATGGTGAAACCGCAACCCCACAAACCGACATCTATGCTGCGGGCGTGACGCTCTACCACTTGTTGACAGGCAAATACCCTTACGGTGAGATTGAGCCATTCCAGCATCCTAAATTTACTGCACCCGTGTCACCCACACGTTATCGCCCGGATATTCCGGTATGGCTGGAGAACATTATCCTCAAGGCCGTGGCACGCGAAAAGGTAGACCGCTTTGAGACCGCAGAAGAAATGTTAAAAGCACTGGAAATCGGCGAACTCAAACCGCTGGTGGCACAACGCACTCCCTTGATTGCGCGTGCCAATTTGATGAAATGGCAATGGCTAGCTATTTTCTCTTTCATTATGAATATCTTATTGCTTTATTTACTGCTTATTTCGTAAGGAAAAACAATGACCGACTGGATTAAAGTAGCTCCACTCAACGACATCCCAAAACTTGGTGCGCGCGTAGTTCGCACCGGTGGCAGGGAAATCGGCGTATTTCGCACTGAGGACGATCGTGTGTTCGCGTTGAATAACGCTTGTCCGCATAAGGCAGGGCCGCTTTCGCAAGGGATCATCTATGGCGACAAGGTGGCTTGCCCGCTACATAGCTGGAAGATCAGTCTGGTGGATGGCAAAGCCGAGGAGCCGGATGTGGGGGAGACTGCGTGCTATGCCACCAAAGTAGAAGATGGTACTGTGTACATTGAGTTGAAATGACCAAATTAACCAAGTCCACATGCCCATATTGCGGCGTAGGCTGCGGTGTCATTATTGAGTCCGAACAGGGCAGGATTGTCAATGTAAAAGGTGACCCGGATCACCCTGCCAATTTCGGGCGTTTGTGTACCAAAGGTTCTACACTACACCTGACGGCCACACCGGAAAATCGCATGCTATATCCGGAGATGCGCTTGATGCGCGATGCGGCCAGAAAACGCGTGGAATGGGGCGTTGCGCTGGATTATCTGGCAGATAAATTTGCCAGGATTATCGAGCAGTATGGTCCGGATGCGGTGGCTTTCTATATTTCCGGCCAGTTGCTGACTGAGGATTATTACGTTTTCAATAAGCTCGCCAAAGGCTTGATTGGTACCAATAATGTGGATACCAATTCGCGCTTGTGTATGTCGAGTGCGGTGGCGGGATATAAATTGACGTTGGGCGCAGATGCGCCGCCCGCGTGCTACGACGACATCAACTATACAAAATGCCTGTTCATTGCAGGCAGCAACACGGCATTTGCTCACCCGATTGTGTTTCGTCGCATCGAGGATGCCAAGGCGAAAGATCCGGATATGAAAATCGTGGTGGTGGATCCGCGCCGCACCGATACCGCACAGCTTGCAGACATTCATCTGGCAATTCACCCTGGCACCGATATCGCGCTGTTCAACGGCCTGCTGCACGTGATGTTGTGGGAAGGCTTGCTGGATAATGCATATATACGCAAGCACACCACGGGTTTTGATGCGCTGAAAGACACGGTACGCGAATACACCCCTAAAATGGTGGCGGATATTTGCGGTGTGGACGAGAAAGATATTATCCAAGCGGCTAAGTGGTTTGGTACTGGGCCTACGCTTTCCATGTATTGCCAAGGTTTGAATCAGTCCATTCACGGCACTGAAAAGAACGCTGCGCTTATCAACCTGCACTTGGCGACCGGACAGATCGGCAAGCTGGGCGCGGGGCCATTCTCACTAACCGGTCAGCCTAACGCGATGGGCGGGCGTGAGGTGGGTGGCATGGCTAATCTGCTTTCCGCACATCGTGATTTGGCCAACCCGGAACACCGTGCGGAAATTGCCAAGCTCTGGGGTGTGGAAGATGTTCCCGCGATACCTGGTAAAACAGCGGTGGAAATGTTCGACGCCGTGAAAAACGGTGAAGTCAAGGCCATCTGGGTTGCCTGTACCAATCCGGCGCAATCCATGCCGGATTTGAATAATGTGCTGGCAGCGCTGGAAAATGCGGAATTGGTGGTGGTGCAGGATGCGTTCAATAACACAGAAACCTGCCACTATGCCGATGTGCTATTGCCAGCCAGTACCTGGGGTGAGAAGGAAGGTACGGTGACCAATTCCGAGCGGCGTATCACGCGTGTGCAGCCTGCTGTGTCGCCCCCTGCGGAAGCACGCCATGATTGGGCAATTATGGTGGATTTTGCGCAGCGTCTGGAGAAGCGCTTGGGTAAAAGCACACAATTGTTCCCATATGCCGACACCGAGGCTATTTTTAACGAACACCGGGAAACCACGCGTGGACGGGATCTCGATATTACCGGCCTGAGTTACGATATTCTGGTGAACAAAGGCCCGCAACAATGGCCGTTCAAGCCAGGAACTGGTAAAGGCGCATCCAGACTTTATACGGACGGCATCTTTCCCAAGCCTGACGGCAAAGCACAATTTGCCAATGTAAGCTACAAAGGCACTGCCGATAAAACCGATGCGCGCCATCCTTTACATTTACTAACTGGCCGTTTGCGGGACCAATGGCATGGCATGAGCCGTACCGGGCGCGTGGCACAGCTTTTTAACCATGTCGAAGAGCCAGTGCTCTCTATGCACGCTGATGATATGCAGCGCCGCCAGATCAAGGAAGGCGACATCGTCAAGGTCAGCAACAAGCGCGGCAGCTTGATAGTTCGCGTGGCCCAATCCGAGGAAATGAAGCCTAGCGAGGTATACATCCCGATGCATTGGGGTAGCCAGTCCATGCAAGGACTCGGCGTGAACGCGCTAATGCCATCTGCATTTGACAAGACCTCAAAGCAGCCCGAGTTGAAGCACACCGCAGTCAGGATAGAGAAACTGGAGTTACCTTGGCAGATGACGGTGATGCGGACATGCCAGAACCTGTCGTTGCTCGAATCTATGCGACAATTCTTGTCTGAATTCGATTATGCCACCTGTGGCTTATACGGGCGAGGCAGCGGAATGGTAGTGCTACACGTGGCGCACCACAGTGCGCCAGATCTACAGTTAATCGAAAAACTGGATAACCTGCTAGGCATGGTGGAAGGGGCGCCCATGCTGAATTACGACGATGCCAGCCGTGGCATTAACAAGCGTATTCTGGTCGAGAATGGTCAAGTTACGGGCGTCAGGCTAATAGGTGAAACACTCGCAGCAGATTGGTTAAAAGAAGTTATGACCACCGGCAACTTTACCGAAGAGTTGCGTCGCTGGGCGCTTGCCCCGTTAAGCGCGCCGCCAACCGGCCAGCGTGGACGCGGCAAGATTGTATGTAGCTGTCTGGATGTTTCAGAGAATGAGATTGTAGATGCGTGCGAGTCTGGCGCGGACTTGCAAACGCTGCAGGCCAAACTCAAATGCGGTACTCAGTGTGGATCTTGTGTGCCCGAGCTGAAACGGCTGGTTACATTGCACGGAAGAGTACATCATTGACGATAAAAAAGGCGCCGCAAAATAAACTGCGGCACCTTTGATGACAGCAAAGCGGTGTGATTACTTACAGGCGCTTGCGGTACATCCCCATCCCGAATAAACCAAGGGTGGTTAATAGTAACGGCATGGCGGCAGGCAATGGTACCGCATTGGGCTTGAAACTGACACCTACAACGAAGTCGTCATAGTCGGCGTCTCCTCTTGAAGAGTCATTAAACCCAAGCAGAAAGTCAAAGCTGCCAAGCGTTGTATTGTTATCATATCCGGCACCGGCTACCGCACCCGCGTCCGGATTGCTGATAAACTCCTTGAGCACTACATAGCCTAGTACCGCGCCGGCATTATCGCCGTTGTTGAACTGGCCAAAGCTGCCTGAAGGAGCCGAGCTGAAGAAATTGAAATCTATCAGTCCTGCACCATCAATAACAGCGGAGATGCTGCTGCCTGACACACCTTCAGTCAAGGTTTGAACTAAACCATTCACTGTAAGTGACAGGTTATTCAGGAAGCCGCTTTCCTGCCCGAGGAAAGTAAAGGTGAGCATACCGCTTCCGCTTCCGGTGGTAGACAAAGAACCAAACTGGCCAATGTTCCTGGCACCAGTAGTGTTTGGTGAAATGCCATAATTGTTGAAGCTGAAATTACTGCCTAACGCATCAAACTGCAGTGTGTTGGCGCTCGCAACCATGGGCAAAAACGCGAGCAAAGGAATTATTTTTCTCATATAACAATCCTTATTGTTGATTTTCCCTTGTTATAGAAAATTATATTGTTATGTGTCTATATTATCAGGCAGAAGAAAATGTAAATCAAGCTAAGAATTGTTACAAAATTGTAACTATCCTATTGATTTTCTTATGTATCTTGTGGATGCAATGTATGCCGAGAACAAACCGATTGCCGCTGCTATCAGGCAGATGGTGATAGTGATGCCTATATTGGGGTAGTTTAGAAAGAAATTGCTTTGGTAAGCAACAGCCAACGGGGCGATGGAACGGTTGAAGATATACACAATCAGTATCGAAATTGCGATTGACAATGCGCCGCCCAGCAATCCATACAGCCCGCCCAGGTAAAGGAAAGGACGACGGGTAAAGGCCGCGGTGGCACCAATCAGCTGGCTCAGTTCGATTTCATCACGTTGGCTCATGATCTGCATGCGGACGGTGTTGCTGATCACCGTGATCAGCAACAGTACAAACAAGCCTGCCACTAGCCATAAAATACGCTTGGCTAGCAAAACCAGGCTGTTTAGCCGGTTAAGCCAATCGGTATCCAGCACCACCTCCTGTACCCCATCCAGATTTTTCAGCTGGGATTCCAAAAGGTCGAGCTGTGCGGCATCCAGGTTGACAGGCTCGATCTGAAAGGCATCTGGAAGCGGGTTATGCTGCAGTGCTTCAATCAATGTCGCGTCGGAAAAACTGCTTTCCAGTTGCTCTAAAGCTTGTTCTTTTGAAACGAACTTGACCGACCGGACGACGTGATGCGTCTCCAGCTTGTGGCGGATGCCGCTGATGGTTTCTTCCGCCAGGCCAGTTTGCAAAAATACGCTGATCTGTGCCTCTTGATGCGCTTTCCCGGTCAGGTCTCCCAGATTCTGGATAAGCACATAGCCTAAAACAGGCAAGGTAAGCGTGATGCCAATGACCAGGCTGATTAATAGCGTATGCGAAAAATCGCGGCTACAGCGGTGCAATACCTGCTTCAATGCTTGCAGGTGCTGGGCTAGCCAAGCGTTCATACCTTCACCTCGGCAGCTATCAGGCGCCCATGTTCGAGCTGTAGCACTTTATCTTGCGGCGAAATTCTGCCCAATGCGTCATGCGTGGCTACAATCACTGTTACACCTACTTGCTGGAATGCGCCAAACAGCTGCATGATGTCAGTTGCGTAGTCGCGGTCCAGATTGCCGGTAGGTTCGTCGGCAATCAGAATAGAAGGCCGCGAAACGACCGCGCGGGCGATAGCCAGCCGCTGCTGCTCACCACCCGAAAGTGTGATGGGCATCACCCTTTCCTTGTTTAGCAGGCCAACCTTGTCCAAGGCGGCACGGATGCGCTTGCCGGCTTCAGCCCCTGTAATGCCATTGATGGCAAGCGGCAGCGCGACATTGTGGTAGCAGTTGCGGTCGAACAAGAGCTTGTGATCCTGAAACACCATGCCAATATTCCGGCGGACGAACGGGATGCTGCTGCTTTTCAGTTTGGCGATGTTTTGCTGGTGGATAATCACTGTGCCACTGGTGGGGCGCTCTATAGCCGCCATCAGCTTGAGCAAGGTACTCTTGCCCGCGCCAGAATGCCCGGTGACGTACACCAGTTCGCCATCGTTGATGTTGAAAGAAACATCGGCCAGTGCTTCATGGCTGCCGGGGTAACGTTTGGTAACGTGATCAAAAGTAATCATGCATTAGCTATTATGCGTCAAAGAGTGCATCCACAAAATCGCTGGCGCTGAAAGGGCGTAAATCATCAATCGCCTCGCCAATGCCAATGTAGCGTATCGGGATAGGCCTGGCTTCGGCAATCGCCGCGATCACGCCACCTTTGGCAGTACCATCCAGCTTGCTCAGCACCAGACCGGTCACGCCCAGCGCATCGTCAAAGGCTTTCACCTGGTTGATGGCATTCTGGCCGGTGTTGGCGTCCAGCACCAGCAGCACTTCATGCGGCGCATCGGGCAGTGCCTTGCCAATCACGCGCTGTACCTTCTTGATCTCATCCATCAAATGCATCTGCGTTGGTAAACGTCCGGCCGTATCGGCAATGACGATATCGACTTTCCTGGCAATAGCGGAATTCACCGCATCGAATATCACCGCAGCCGGGTCGCCTCCTTCAGAGGCAATGACATGCACATTGTTGCGCTCGCCCCATACCTGCAATTGTTCACGCGCCGCAGCGCGGAAAGTGTCGCCGGCGGCAATCAGCACGCTTTTGCCTTGCGCCTGGAACAGCTTAGCCAGTTTGCCGATAGTGGTGGTCTTGCCGGCACCGTTCACCCCTGCCAGCATGATGACAAAAGGCGCATGGGTGCTGGTTTCCAGTGGCTGTTCCAGCGGGGCGAGCACGGCCAGCATCTCGGCCTTCAGCGCGTTCTTCAGCACTGCCGTGTCTTCCAGGTTCTCGCGTTTCACGCGTTTCTTCAGGTTATCCAGCAGCTTTTGTGTGGCGGCAACGCCAACGTCAGATGTCAGTAAAATGGTTTCCAGCGCTTCATAGGTGTCCGCATCTATCTTGCCGCCGCCGAATAATCCGGCGAGTTGTCCGCCTAGTTGCTGGCGAGTTTTGGCTAAGCCTTGTTTCAGGCGTTCGGTAAAGCTGGGTTTTTGCGGTGCGGTGCTTTCAACAGATGGTGCAGCTTGCGGGGCGGTGGCTTCAGCAACCACTTCTGGCTTTTGCGCGGGGGCTTCTGCGGGTTTCTTTTTAAAAAAATCGAACATTGTCGTATACAATCCTAAGTCAAACGCTATTTTAGTCGCATTCGTCATATCCTGCTACGAACTAAATTAAAATCCTGCCTGTCTTTGTATGGCAACGTATTAACTTAAAGGGAATCGTGTGTTGAATAAAAAAATCAGTTTTCTGGCCTTTGTGTTGATATCGCTACCCGCTTTGGCGATGGCGGAGATACAGGAATTCAAGCTCGATAATGGCATGAAGGTGGTCATACAAGAGGACCATCGTGCGCCGGTGGTAGTGTCGCAAGTCTGGTATCGCGCGGGCGCTTTGGATGAAGTCAACGGCAAAACCGGTGTTGCACACGTGCTGGAACACATGATGTTCAAAGGTACGAAAAAAGTACCGGCCGGACAGTTCTCCCGCATGATCGCTGCGGCGGGCGGCAAGGAGAATGCCTTCACCGGTATGGACTACACCTGCTATTTCCAGCAGCTGGAAAAATCCAAATTGCCATTGGCGCTGGAACTGGAGGCTGACCGCATGGCCAATCTGCAGATCACCGATGAGGAATTCGCCAAAGAGATCAAAGTGGTGATGGAAGAGCGCCGCTGGCGCACCGAGGACAAACCGCAATCCAAGGTGAACGAGCAGTTCCAGGCGCTGGCTTTCACTGCACATCCTTATGCGCGGCCAGTGGTGGGCTTCATGAACGATCTGGAAAACATGACAGCGGAAGATGCGCGTGAGTGGTACCGCAACTGGTATACCCCCAACAATGCCACCCTGGTGGTGGTGGGTGATGTCAGCGCGCAGGAAGTGCTGAAGCTGGCGAACAAACATTTTGGCTCTATCAAACCGCGCGCTTTGCCCGCGCGCAAGCCGCAGCGTGAGCCAGCGCAGCTTGGCGAGCGCCGGACAGTAGTCAAGGCGCCGGGCAGGTTGCCCTATCTGGTGATGGGCTTTCATGCGCCATCCCTCGAAGACAAGCCAGCGACTCCAGAGGCAGAGTGGGAACCCTATGCGCTGGACGTGCTTTCCGGCGTGCTGAGCGGCAACGACTCCGCACGCCTGAACCAGAAACTGGTGCGCGAGAATGGCATCGCGGTGGATGTGGGTGCGGGCTACGATACTACCTCGCGCGGCCGGGAATCCCTGTTCGAGCTGGTGGGCAGCCCCAGCGAAGGCAAGACAGTGGCCGAGCTGGAACAGGCGATTTGGGAGCAGGTCGAGAAAGTCAAGGCGGAAGGGGTCACGCAGCAAGAACTGGATCGCGTGAAAGCCGCCGTGATCGCGGCGGACGTCTATCAGCGTGACTCCATGTTCTATCAAGGCATGCAGATTGGCCAGCTCGAGACCATGGGTTATGGCTGGCGCCTGCTGAAGGAATATCCGGAAAAACTCAAAGCCGTTACTTCCGGACAGATTCAGGCCGTGGCCAAAAAATATCTGGTCAAGGACAATATGACGGTGGCGACGCTGGATCCGCAGCCGATCGACCCCAACGCCAAACCTGTCGGCAAGCCACACGTTCACTAATTCTAAAATGCAAATCTTGTCGTCATACGTTGTTGCGCAACACCTTGTGTACACTAAACGTACACGTCGGCATTACGCGCCTAGTCTGGCTTAAAGCTTTGCATTTTTTAGCACATAAAGGTTTTAGCATGAAAACTTTGCAATTTTTGTTATTAGCTTTAAGTATGTTTGTTGCAACTGCTGCAAGCGCCGCCGTCAAAATCCAGCATTGGCAAACCGCGTCCGGCAGTNAAGCCAGCGACTCCAGAGGCAGAGTGGGAACCCTAGCGCTGGACGTGCTTTCCCCGGCGTGCTGAGCGGCAACGACTCCGCACGCCTGAACCAGAAACTGGTGCGCGAGAATGGCATCGCGGTGGATGTGGGTGCAGGCTACGATACTACCTCGCGCGGCCGGGAATCCTGTTCGAGCTGGTGGGCAGCCCCAGCGAAGGCAAGACAGGCCGAGCTGGAACAGGCGATTTGGGAGCAGGTCGAGAAAGTCAAGGCGGAAGGTCACGCAGCAAGAAGCTGGATAAAGCGTGAAAGCCGCCGTGATCGCGGCGGACGTCTATCAGCGCGATTCCATGTTCTATCAAGCGTAGATTGTGGCGCTCGAATCATGGCTGGCGCTGTGCTGGAAGAAGAATCCGGAAAAAACTCAAAGCCGTTACTTCCGGACAGATTCAGGCCGTGACAAAATATCTGGTCAGGACAGCATGACGGTGGCGACGCTGGATCCGCAGCCATCGACTTCAACGCCAAACCTGTCGGCAAGCCACACGTTCACTAATTCTAAAATGCAAATCTTGTCGTCATACGTTGTTGCGCAACACCTCTTGTACACTAAACGTACACGTCGGCATTACGCCCATAGTCTGACTTAAAGCTTTGCATTTTTTAGCACATAAAGGTTTTAGCATGAAAACTTTGCAATTTTTGTTATTAGCTTTAAGTATGTTTGTTGCAACTGCTGCAAGCGCCGCCGTCAAAATCCAGCATTGGCAAACCGCGTCCGGCAGCAAAGTGTTCTTTGTCGAGAACCACGATTTGCCCATCATGGATATTTCCATCAACTTTCCTGCGGGAAGTGCACGTGACACCAAGGAGAAGGCTGGTTTGGCAGGCGTGACGCGCTACATGATGACGCTGGGCGCGGATGGCATGAACGAGGAGCAGATCACCAACGCCTTTGCCGATATCGGTGCCGTGCTGGGCGGCGAACTGGATGCCGACCGTGCCGCCTTCAAGCTGCGCACGCTCACCAGCGAGCAGCAGAAAGCCCTGCAGACCTTCAACAAGATCCTGCATAAACCGGATTTCCCCGATGCCGTGCTGCAGCGCGAGAAGCAGCGCATCATCGCCGGTCTGCAGGAAGCGGCCACCCAGCCAGAGAGCATTTCCAGCAAGGCTTTCATGCTTGCCCTGTATGGCGCACATCCTTACGGTTTGCCTGAAGAAGGCGAGGTGGAAACCATCACCGCGCTCAAACGCGAGGACATGCAAAGCTTCTACCAGCAATATTACAGCGCCAAGAGTGCAGTGATTGCGCTCATTGGCGACATGACCGAACAGCAGGCGCGCGAGATCACCGAACAGATTTCTGCCGGTTTGCCGCAGACCGAAGCGGTGGGCAAGCTGCCGGAAGTCACGCTGCCAGCCGCGGCGGTCGAACAAAAAATCCCGCATCCCGCCAGCCAGGCGCATATCCTCATCGGCCAGCCTGGCATCAAGCGTGGCGATCCGGATTACTTTCCGCTTTATGTCGGCAACTACATTCTGGGTGGCGGCGGTTTTGTCTCGCGCCTGACCGAAGAAGTGCGCGAGAAGCGCGGGCTAGTGTATAGCGTATACAGCTACTTCATGCCCATGGCACAGCCCGGCCCCTTCCAGATAGGCCTGCAAACCAAAAAAGAACAGGCGGAAGATGCGCTAAAAGTGGTCAACGAGACCTTGGCCAAGTTTTTAAAAGATGGCGTCACCGAGAAAGAGCTCAAAGCCGCCAAAGACAATATCACCGGCGGTTTTCCCCTGCGGCTGGATAGCAACGCCAAGATACTGGATTACCTCAACGTCATCGGTTTTTACGGACTTTCCTACACCTATCTGGACGAGTTCAATAAAAACGTTTCCAAGGTCACCGCCGCGCAGATTAAGGATGCATTCAATCGCCGCATCAAGCCGGAGAGCTTTGTCACCGTGGTGGTGGGTGCACAGTAAGCGGTTTTCAAAGCTGCATGTTATTATTCATTGCGTAAATCACCGGCCTGGAACCCGCATCCGGCTTGGCTTGCAGGGCAGGTGTTTGGATAATGAATGCGCGCGAGGGGAATTAAAATGTAGGGCGTCAATAGCGTAGCGTATTGCGCCGAAAGAAGGATGTAACAAAGATTTGTGAATACATTAGCATTCGCATACGGCGCAATGCCTTTTAGTTATTGCGCCCTACGCGTGCTGTCCCCTATTATTTTGGGTTAGGCCTCGGCGCGGTCACCATGGCGCGCCGGGATGACTTGTAGAACAGAGCACTTGAGTTCGAGGGGGCGGGCAACTTCGGTTGCGAACCTGATCTGCGACTCGTGAAGTCTGTCTGTTGTCTTTACCTCGACAAAGCGCAAACCGTTCTCGCCCATCACCGTTAAATCGGGCCACCCCGAGCGGTATTCATACGGCTTGCGTGCAAAGCATTGGGCGATTTCCAGCAGTCTCCTACCCCCTATGGCCGAGAATAGTTTCAGGGCGAACGGGAGCTTGACGCGAGGGTAGGAGTCCTGAATGAACGGATCAGAGAGTACTTCCCGGAGATTCCGCTCGACTACCACCTGATCTGCAGTAGCAACGGCTGACAAGATTTCATTGGTATTGGCCGTAAGGATCGTGAACTGCGCTTCGAGGTAACGGCGTACCGCGTCAGAGCGATCATCGAACGTATTGAGTCGTGCCAAGGTGTCGAGGGCTGCCGCCTTGATAAGGAGGTTGATCGTAGCTCCCTCGCACCACGAGCATGATTCGCCAAGGCTCTCTATGTGAAGTGCGGCCACCTCTTCCGGGGCTGGCACGTCAACCGATCCGTAGCGCCACAGCTTCTGGGAGGTACGTACCGCCTCAAGTTGCTCCAACGGCCAGCCAATAGCTGCGCATTGGTCAGATAGTTTCGGTTGTGAACTGCTGGGCATCCCGAGGCCTAACGTAAAGTAGACCCCAAATAAAAACCTAAATTTTTATTATGGCAGGTGTCTATATTGTTTGAAAAATGTAAATTCATATTGAATTCATATAAATATACAGTTTCCATCACACCTAATATTTACTATTTTGAATTGCAAATACACCTTCATAGCTTTAACTTTGATTGGCTAGCTATTAGAAAAACTGTTCAGGTTGAATTAAACGTTATCTTTGCCGTCATGGCAAGCGGCCTTCAAGGACAAGGGAGGCGCAAATAGCTTGCCGAGTGCGTAGCGCATGCGGCTGTGTTAAAATCCAAGGATGTCTGGAAACACGATTGGTACCTTATTCACGCTGACTTCGTTCGGCGAATCGCACGGCCCTGCTATCGGGGGCGTGGTGGATGGCTGCCCGCCGGGTTTGGAGCTGAGTGCGGCGGATTTGCAGGTTGACCTGGATAGGCGCAAGCCCGGTACCTCCAAGCATGTCACCCAGCGCAATGAGGCGGATGCGGTGGAGATTCTCTCCGGCGTGTTCGAAGGCAAGACCACCGGCGCGCCGATTGGCCTGCTGATTCGCAATACCGACCAGCGCAGCCAGGATTACAGCAAGATCATGAACACCTTCCGCCCCGGCCATGCGGATTACACCTATACGCAAAAATACGGCATCCGCGATTACCGTGGCGGTGGCCGCAGCAGCGCGCGGGAGACGGCAGTGCGCGTGGCGGCGGGTGCCATTGCCAAGAAATGGCTGAAAGAGAAATACGGCGTGCAGATTCGCGGCTATATGAGCCAGTTGGGTGATATCGAGATTCCGTTCCAAAGCTGGGAGCATGTCGGCCAGAATCCGTTCTTTGCCCCCAATGCGGACATTGTGCCCAAGCTGGATGCATATATGGAAGAGATTCGCGCGGCGCGTGATTCCATAGGCGCCAAGCTGACGGTGATTGCCGAGAAGGTGCCTGTCGGGCTGGGCGAGCCGATTTTCGACCGGCTGGATGCCGAGATTGCCTATGCGATGATGAGCATCAACGCGGTGAAGGGCGTGGAGATTGGCGCAGGATTTCAATCTGTGAGCCAGCGCGGCACTGAACATTGCGATGAGCTGACATCCAAAGGTTTTGCGGGCAACAACGCAGGCGGTATTCTGGGTGGCATTTCCACCGGGCAGGATATTGTCGTCAACATCGCGCTGAAGCCGACTTCCAGTATCCCGCAGGAGCGTCGTTCTATTGATATAGATGGCAACGACATCATGATGCAGACCACCGGCCGTCACGACCCGTGTGTGGGTATTCGCGCGACGCCAATCGCTGAGGCGATGCTGGCGCTGGTGCTGATGGATCACGCGTTACGTCATCGTGCGCAAAATGCGGATGTGGCGTGCAGTACGCCAAAGATTGCTTGAATTTTGTTTGTATCAAAAGGGGGAAGTATGAATGTTGAGCATCACGATTTAATCCATGAATTTCCAGAGCATCGCGAGAAAATTCATGCCATGAAAATGGAAAACGGCCATTTTGCCAAGTTGTTTGATGAGTACCATGTGGTGACCAAAGAAGTGGAACATCTGGAAAACAACGATATGCCGGTTTCGGATATCTCGTTTGAGAACGCCAAGAAGAAGCGGGCTTTGTTGAAAGATCAGCTTTACGCAATGCTGAGTGCATAAACAGGCGAGCGACAAAAGAATCGGCGTAAGCCGATTTTTTTGTCTGTAAAAATCGGTATAGTGTCACCTCATGCAGCATCACCACCTACATTTTCGCATCTCCCGCTTCTATTTCATCTACTACTTTTTTGTAGGCGCTTTTGTGCCGTACTGGGGGCTGTATCTGCAGTCGGAAAGCCTGAGTGCGGCTGACATCGGTATCCTGATGTCGCTGTTCCAGATCAGCCGCATCTTTGCGCCCAACTTCTGGGGCTGGTTGGCCGACCATACGGCCAAACGCACAGTGTGGATCAGACTTAACACGATGCTGGGCTTACTGGGTTTCATCGCGGTGTTCTGGGCGCATGGTTTCTGGGGGCTGTTTTTTGTGATGGCGGCTTTGAGCCTGTTCACCAGCTCCACACTGCCGTTGTCAGAATCGCTGACATTGGCGCATCTCGCTACCACGAATGGGCATTACAGTCGCATCCGCATGTGGGGTTCGCTGGGCTTTATCGTCGCGGCGGTGGCGCTGGGTTTTCTGATCGATGGCTACGGTATCAGAAGCCTGTTGTGGTTTGTGCTGGCGGTTCAGCTTTGCCTGTTCTGGCTAACGTTTACTTTGCCTGAGGCGAAAGTCGCCTCGCACCATACCGATCATTTTTCAGTTTGGAAAATCATCCGCATTCCGGCGGTAATGGCGCTGCTGATTGGCTGCGCGATGATGGTGACCGCGCATGGCGTGCTGTACAATTTTTACTCCATCTATCTTGCCGAGCACGGCTACAGTAAAGGCATGATTGGATTGTTGTGGGCGGTAGGGGTGATTTGTGAAATCATCATATTCATGCTGATGCCAAGAATTATGCGTCGTTTCAGTTTAAAGGCGATTATGTTGGTGAGTTTGTCGTTGGCTGTCCTCCGTTTCAGCATGATAGGCGTTGCTGTAGATAACCTGGCTTTGTTGTTGATCGCGCAGAGTTTGCATGCAGCCACGTTCGGCAGCTTTCATGCTGCATCGGTGGAGGTGGTGACGCAGTTCTTTAACGGGCGCCACCAGGCCAAAGGGCAGGCGATATACAACAGTGTGGCCTATGGTGTGGGCGGTACGGTGGGCGGCGTTGTAGGGGGGTATGCACTGCAATACTGGGGCGGTCAGAATACGTTTTTGCTGGCGGCGGTGTTTCCGTTGATGGGGTTTGTCGTGATAGCATTAGGCTTGAAGCTGGCGCAGACACATGCGCGCGCCGGCATGTTCAGTTAATTAACCGGGAGATAGGATGGTGAAGCGTTTGCGATGGTTACTGGTGATAGCTGCACTGTTTGCAGTATCGGCCTATGCCGATACCCGGGTGAATGTGGTAGGCTTGTTCAGCGACAAGGCGCTGCTGATGATCAATGGCACCGGGCCGCACAGTATCCGTGCTGGGCAGACCATCAACGGTGTAAAATTGATTTCGGCGGATAGTAACTCAGCTACCCTGCAGGTTGAGGGTAAGCGCCAGGTGCTGAAAATGGGGCAGGCCGCGGTAGCGGCAGCTTCCAATGCCAGCGAGGTCAATGCGCCGGTTAACCTTTATGCTGACAGCCGCGGCCATTTTTTTGGCAATCTGCAGATCAATGGGGCTACCCTGAAATATGTGGTGGATACCGGTGCCACCACAGTCGCACTGAACAGCGGCGATGCTAAATACGCCAAGATCGATTATGAGAAAGGTGAAAGAGTACCAGTATCTACGGCAAATGGCATAGTGACAGCTTATCTGGTTAAATTGAATGTACTCAAAATTGGCACCATCGTGCTGCACAACGTGGATGCGACGGTCAACGAGGGTGGTTCACCGTCGGAGGTGTTGCTGGGGATGTCGGCACTGAACCGGCTGGATATGAAGCGCGAAAACAATGTGATGACGTTAAGCAAAAAGTATTAAGGGAGTGGGATGTAAAAAACGGGCAATTGCCCGTTTTTTGTTGTTGTTCGATTCGCTTATCTCTTTAACGAAGGTATAAGCAAAATGATTGTAAATGAGTTCGAAATTCTGGCTTCGGCCGCTTCGCTTAACATCGCTTCGCGAGTTAGCCTGTCGAGTCTTTTACTTTAGTTTATTCTTTTGTCGCGCTCAATTAACGCATAAGCTGAGTGATTATGGATGGACTCGAAATTTTCACTTTCAACAATGTATTTATCAATACGCTTTTCTGCATTGAGTTGTGCCGCTACATCGCGCACCATGTCTTCCACGAATTTCGGGTTGTCGTAGGCGCGTTCTGTGACATATTTCTCGTCCGGGCGTTTCAGCAGGCCGAATAGCTCGCAGGAAGCCTGTTTTTCCACCAGGTTGATGATGTCCTCGATCCAGATGAAGTCATTGATGAGCGCGGTGACCGTGACATGGCTACGCTGGTTGTGTGCGCCATAATCGGAGATTTTTTTGGAGCACGGGCATAGGCTGGTGACGGGCACGAGCACTTTGATGGTGATTGAGAACTTGCCATTCTTGATTTCGCCGATAAATGTGACATCGTAATCCAGCAGGCTTTTGACGCTGGAGATGGGGGCGGATTTGTTGATGAAGTATGGGAAGTGCATCTCGACATAACCGGATTCGGCTTCCAGGCGTTCTACCATGGTGCGCAGGATGCTCTCGAACGATTCGATGGAAATGGCTTTCTCGTTGACGTTGAGGATTTCCACGAAGCGTGACATGTGGGTGCCTTTGAAGTTGTGCGGCAGATGCACATACATGTCGAACACCGCGACGGTGCTTTGTTCGCCGCCGGACTTGTCTTTAACAACAACCGGGTGGCGGATGGATTTAATGCCTACCTTGTTAATATCCAGGTGGCGCGCGTCAGGGGTGTTTTGTACGTCTTCGATTTGCATTTTGGCAGTGTCAGGCAAGTTGGTCAGATTCATGGTGGCAGTCCCCAATATGCGCACTTCAATAGTGCGCTAAGTGTACCTTGAACTAGAGGCTAAGACAAAGAATAAGTTCAGTCGGACTGAGAGTTATTGGTTAAGCCATCTTTCAATAGTACGTAAAATTCCAGTGCTATCCAGCTCGCATGCCGCTAACATGGCTTCATGCGAGCCGTGCTCCATGAACGTATCCGGCAGGCCAAGGCAGATAGTTGGGGTTTGTAATTTCAAATCTTGCATGGCTTCCAGCACGGCACTACCGGCGCCACCTAGTACGGCGTTTTCTTCAATGGTGACGAGCAGATCATGGGATTGTGCCAAGGATTGGATCAAATCAATATCAAGTGGTTTGACAAAGCGCATATCCGCCACGCTGGCGCCCAGTCTGGATGCGGCTTCCAGGGCAGGGGTAACCATGCTGCCAAAGGCCAGCAGGGCTATTTTTTTACGCGCGTCAGCACTGGCGCTGCGTCGCAGAATACCTTTGCCAATCTCGATAGTATCCAGCGCCGGATGA
Organism: Methylophilus sp.; assembly: GCA_044222155.1. GTDB lineage: Bacteria > Pseudomonadota > Gammaproteobacteria > Burkholderiales > Methylophilaceae > Methylophilus. Next base: position 77,048 of record JBGANT010000006.1, on the reverse strand, counting down.
GTAGTGGCACCGCAACCGCTACCACGCGGGTAGCGCACAGCAGCAGGGCCGGTATGACGATAGCCGGTGGTCAGCATTAACCGGCATTCGTTTTCATCGCTAGGGGCCATTACCAGCATGTTGGGGATGCAGCGCAGATAGCTTAAATCAAAGCTGCCTGCATGGGTTGGGCCGTCGGCACCTACCAGCCCTGCGCGATCAATCGCCAGCAGCACATCCAGATCTTGCAGGGCAATGTCGTGAATCAGCTGGTCATAAGCGCGCTGCAGAAAAGTGCTGTAAATGGCCACTACAGGCTTCAGCCCATCGCATGCCATGCCTGCCGCAAAAGTAAGCGCATGCTGTTCGGCAATGCCCACATCAAAATAGCGTTGCGGGAACTTCTCGGCAAACGCATTCAGTCCGCTACCATCGCACATCGCCGGCGTGATGCCTATTAGTTTGCTGTCCTTGGCGGCCATATCTACCAGCCAGTCGCCGAAAACCTCCGTATAGGTCTTGCTGCCTGTAGCGGCCAGCGATTCGCCATTGCACGGGTCGAATTTACTCACGCCATGGTATTTGCTCGGGTTGTCTTCCGCCGGCTCGTAGCCTTTGCCTTTTTGTGTTACCACATGCAGAAACTGCATGCCCTTCAGATGGCGAATGTTGTCCAGGGTGTCCAGCAGTACTGGCAGGTCATGCCCGTCGATCGGGCCGATGTAATTGAAGCCGAACTCCTCGAAGAGTGTGCCAGGGGTGACCATGCCTTTGGCATGTTCTTCGGCGCGTTTGGCGAATTCTTTCACATGCGGCACGATTTCGAGCACTTTTTTGCCGCTGCGGCGTACGCGGTCGTAGAGGCGTCCCGAAAGTAATCTGGCAAGATAATTGTTGAGCGCGCCGACATTATTGGAGATACTCATGTCGTTATCGTTTAGGATGACTAGCAAGTTGGCATCCATGTTGCCGGCGTTGTTCAGCGCTTCAAACGCCATACCGGCCGTCATGGCGCCATCGCCGATAATTGCCACGCTGCGTCTCTCAGAACCAGCTTGCTTGGCGGCGATAGCCATGCCCAGCGCAGCAGAAATGGAGGTGCTGGAATGGCCGGTGCCGAAGGTGTCATATTCGCTTTCCTGCCTTCGTGGGAAACCGGAAATGCCATCGGCCTTGCGCAGCTTGGCCATGGCTTCGCGGCGCCCGGTCAGGATTTTGTGCGGATAGGTCTGGTGGCCGACATCCCATACCAGCCGGTCATCCGGTGTGTCGAAGATATAATGCAGGGCAATGGTCAGTTCCACTACGCCCAGGTTGGAAGCAAGGTGACCACCGGTTTTGGCAACACTTTGAATGAGAAAGGCGCGTAACTCTTCCGCCAAAGCCGGCAGCTGGTGCCGGTCAAGCTGGCGCAGGTCAAGCGGGGACTGTATGGTGTCGAGCAGGCTGGTCATGGTGTTGCAAAAGCCTAGAAACTGCGCTGCGTGATGAAACTGGCCAGATGTCTCAACAGGTCTGCCTCGCGGCCATAGAACGACAGCGCTGCCATTGCGTTGGCATGCAGCTCGTTGGCCAGTTCTTTGGCGGCACTCAAACCAAGCGTTGTTACGTATGTGGACTTGTTGTCCTTGGCATCCTTGCCCGCGGTTTTCCCCAGCGTGGCAGTGTCAGCCTCGGTGTCCAGAATGTCATCCACCACTTGGAACGCTAGTCCGATGGCTTTGGCAAAATGATCCACTGCTTTAACTTTGTCCTGGTTCGGCGTGTCTGTGGCATAAGCACCCATCAGTGCGGCGGCACGGATCAACGCGCCGGTCTTGTGGATATGCATCTGTTCCAGCTCTTCACGGCTAAGCGGGATACCCATGCTTTCCAAGTCTATTGCCTGACCACCAGCCATGCCGCGTGAGCCGCTGGCTAAGGCCAATACATGCAACATTTTGATTTTTTGCCCATTCTTTAGCGCCTTATCTTGCGAGATCAGCTGGAAAGCCAGGCTTTGCAGCGCATCACCGACCAGCAATGCGAGCGCTTCACCATATTGTTTGTGGGTGGACGGCTTACCACGGCGCAGGTCATCATCGTCCATGCAAGGCATATCGTCATGCACGAGTGAAAAAGCATGAATCAGCTCTACCGCAGCGGCTGGCGCATCCAATTTTTCCAGTTTGGCATGACAGAATTCACCGACGGCATAACTCAACAACGCCCGTACACGCTTGCCACCACCAAGCGCGGAGTAGCGCATTGCCTCATGCAGTCGGGTAGGTACTACGGTTTCAGCAGGCAGGTGCTGATCTAGTACATATTCAGTATGCGCCTGCATCTTGCTTACCCAGGCGTTGAATTGTTCGGTTTGCTCCTGAATCAGTTCCGGCATGGGTTTATTCATTATCCACCTCAAAAGGTGTCAACGTTTGGTTGTTGTTGAGTATCTGGATTTGCTGTTCGACCGCGGATAACGTCTGCTGACAGCGCTTGAGTAGTGCCGCACCTCGTGTGTAGGCTTGCAGCGATTGCTCCAGTGAAAGATCGCCGGATTCCATTTGGGCGACAATCGTCTCCAGCTCGGCTGTTGCGGCCTCGAAGCTGAGATTTTCTAGTGGCAATGAAGTGGGTTTTTGTGTGGGCATGGCGCAAGTTTTTAGTAGACGCCATTTTAGCAAAACATTGTGCTTTTGCGTGTTTTATTCCGGAAGTATGCGTAGTAAAAAAGCGCGAATGTCAGCGATTTCTTCCGCACACACGCTATGTGCCATCGGATACTCGTGCCAGTTAACAGAATAACCTGCCGCTTGCAGTTTCTGGGCAGACGCCCAGCCCATGTCGAGGCTGATTACCTCATCATAGCGGCCATGTGCCATGTAGATGGGTGTGAGGAGGCTATCCGCAGCTTTCTCGGCTTCCAGTAAGCTGCCGAGCGGCAGATAAGTAGATAGCGCGAGAACGCCTGCCAGATGTGCTTGCTGGCGCGTAGCAGTCTGCAACACAATCGCGCCGCCTTGTGAGAACCCGGCCAGTGCGATGCGCGAGGTTGGAGTGCCGCGCCTTTGCTCATGCGCGATGAGTTGTTCGATGTAGGTTTGCGATACGCGAATACCCGTTTCATCCTGTTGGCTGCCCGATGTCAGTCCCAGGATGTCGTACCAGCCGCGCATGGTGTAGCCATTGTTGATGGTAATGCTGCGATATGGCGCATGTGGCAGCACAAAACGGATATGCGGCAAATCAAGCATTTCCACAATCGGGACAAAGTCATTGCCATCCGCGCCCAGTCCGTGCAACCAGATAACGCTTGCTGACGGGCTTGGTGATATGCATACTTCAACAGGGGTTTCGTAGTTCATTTCTGCGTTTGATGAGGCGATGTTTACGTTACAATGTCCAAGGGACAAACAAGCACAATATTACGACATACATGTCTTTTTCCAAATCTTTTCTGTTGGCGCATCTTGGACAGCATGCAGTGCGGACGCTACTTGGTGTGTGCGTCATTGTGTTGACGCTGCTGCATGTGAGTGGCCTGTGGTCATTGGGGTTCCTGAACCGGCTCGAAAATTTCAGTTATGATTTGCGCTTGAACATGCTCATGCCGCGAGGTGTGGATACCCGCATCGTTATTGTTGATATTGACGAAAAAAGCCTGAATGAGCAGGGGCGATGGCCTTGGGGGCGGGACAAACTTGCCGGTATGGTGACAACATTGTTCGACCATTATCATGTGGACACCTTGGGTTTTGACGTGGTGTTTGCGGAACGCGATGAAAGTTCTGGTCTGAAAAAGCTACAACAGATTCAACAAGGGTACCTGAACGATAATACAGTGCTGGCGCAGGCAATCGAGAAATTAAAGCCGCAACTGGATTACGACCAAATTTTTGCCGATAGCTTAACGGGTCGCAAGGTGGTGCTGGGCTATTACTTTGCACAAGGGCAGGATACCAGGCCGGTTGGTCAGTTGCCGCCGCCTGTGTTGACCCAAACGGATTTTGGCAGCAAGACAGTCTTGGCAGAAAGCGCGCAAGGCTATGGTGCAAACCTGCACGGCTTGCAACAGCAAGCGCTCACGGCTGGACATTTTAATCCGCAGCCGGACGACGACGGTATTACCCGCCGCGTGGCTGTGCTGACACGCTATCAGGACGGTTATTACGATGCGTTATCGGTAGCAGTGGCCAGAATGTATCTGGGGCAAACGGCATTACAGCCCAAATTTGCCAAAATCGGGGTCAGTCGCCGCTATTCCGGATTGGAGTCGTTTGGCCTGGCGGGCAAAGTTATTCCGGTAGACGGGCAATTGTCTGCATTGATTCCATATCGCGGTGGCCAAGGCAGCTTTTCTTATGTGTCGGCTACCGATGTGTTAAGTCACAAAGTTTCGCCGGAATTGTTACGGGGCAAGATTGTGCTGGTGGGTACAACTGCGCCCGGATTGATGGATTTGCGGGCGACGCCGATACAAAGCGTCTACCCTGGAGTGGAGGTGCATGCCAATCTGATCGCAGGTATTCTGGATAACAGTATTAAGGCGCGTCCTGCGTATATGATGGGCGGGGAATTCGTTATCGTACTGTTGGCCGGAATATTGCTACTAGTTTTATTGCATCAGCTTAATCCGATACAGGCAACCATGACTGTATCGGGGATGCTTGCAGGATTGCTGGGCTTGGGTGTGTTGCTGTGGAAATTTGCGAACCTGGTGTTGCCGCTGGCCGCCAGTATGGTCATGATAGGGTTGCTGTATTTGTTGAATATGAGTTACGGTTTTTTTGTGGAATCCCGCGGGAAGCGCCAATTGGCGCGGGTTTTTGGCCAATATGTGCCGCCGGAGATCGTGCGGGAGATGGCAGGTGAGGCTGAGTCGGTTAATATGGTCGGCGAAAACCGCGAGATGACGGTGTTGTTCTGTGATATTCGCGGATTCACCACAATATCCGAACAAATGGAACCTGCGCAATTGGGTAAAATGATGGGTGAGTTTCTTACACCGCTGACGCAGATCATTCATCAAAACCGCGGAACTATCGACAAGTACATTGGGGATGCCATTATGGCATTCTGGGGGGCTCCGCTGGCCGATCCGCAGCATGCCCGCCATGCTTTGCAGGCGGCAATGGAAATGCATGCGGCGCTGCGGCATATCAGTGACGGTTTTGCCATGAAAGGATGGCCGGCGCTGGAGATGGGATTTGGCTTGAATACCGGTGCCATGGTGGTGGGTAATATGGGCTCCAGCTTCCGCGTGGCATATACCGTGATGGGGGATGCAGTTAACTTGGGAGCCAGGCTGGAGGGGTTGACCAAGATGTATGGGGTCGATATTGTGGTCAGCGAGTCGTTAAAGCAGCAGGTGCCGGAGTTCGCATATCGTTATCTGGATACTGTTCGCGTCAAGGGTAAAGGCAAGCCAGTGGCGATTTATGAACCGTTGGACGAAATAAAGGCCGGACAATTGCACGATGAGCTCACGTTGTTCAACGAGGTGATGCGACATTACCGGAACCGGAATTGGGATTTGGCCGAAGTACAGTTGCTCAATTTGCAGAAGATGTCGCTACATCCTTTGTACGCCATGTATCTGCAGCGGATTACCAGGTATCGCCTCAATCCGCCAGATAGCGAATGGGATGGTGTTTTTAATCTGGAATTCAAATAGTGATGACAATGCAAGTCAAAGTGTTGGGATGTAGCGGCGGCATAGGGGGCGATCTGCGTACCACATCGCTACTGGTGGGCGAGCATGTGCTGGTGGATGCTGGTACTGGCGTCTGCGATTTGCCGCTGGAGGCGTTGCTGAAAATAGATCACGTGTTTATTACACACGCCCATCTCGATCATATCGCGGCGCTGCCTTTGCTGTTGGATAGTGCGCTAGGTTTGCGTGAGCAGCCGATTACCGTGCATGCGCATCCCGGAACGATAGAGGCGTTGAAAACCCATATTTTCAACTGGGAGATCTGGCCAGATTTTAACCAGATTCCTAATCGGGAGCAGCCATTTTTGCAGTATGCTGCGCTGGAATCTGGCCAATCGGTGGCCTTGCTTGGCGTCGTTATCACAGCGTTGCCGGCTAATCATGTGGTGCCTGCACTGGGTTATCAGATAGAGGGTAGTGAAAGAAGCTTGGTGTTTACCGGCGACACGGCGGGTACCGCTGATTTTTGGCAACGGGCAAACCAAATTTCCAATCTGGAATATTTGATAATTGAAACCGCGTTCAGCAACGCGGAAGCCGAACTGGCAAGTATATCCAAACACCTTTGCCCGCAAACCCTGGCAGCCGAGCTGGGGCAAAGCACAAGGCAGTTGCAGACTTATATTACGCACCTGAAACCGGGAGAAGGCGAGGTCATCATGCAGGAAATTGCCGTTAATCCGCTCACCCATCACTGCAAAGCCTTACAACATAACCAACTATTTGAATTGTCTTGAAACCATGAATAACAAACCGACTCAAGCAGAACTTGTAGATAATCAACGACTCGCCCAACTAGAGCCGATTGCCAGGCTGTCACCCAATCGTTTGAACGAGCTGGCGGATGTCTGCATCATTGAACAAATCAGTAAAGATCTGGATCCAACACGTATGAGCGATGCGCAGACACAGGCTATCTATCTGCTTAAGGGAGATCTGGGCATTCGCTACGAGAATGGTAACAAGCTGATACTGCGTGCCGGTACGGCTGCTGCCAAGTATCCGGTGGATACCGGACGTCTGAAAATCAAGGACACCATTGCGCTAACTCCGCTTGAGGTTACACGGATTGACCTGGATTTGATAGACATCATGCTGACATGGGATCAGATCTCGGGCTATTCCAAGACGGTTGGGGGAATGGCTACTGGGCTGGCCTCAGTGGATGCCAAAACCCAGGAATTCAAGCTTGATGCCGCCAGCTTCAATGCGTTCAAGCTGCAGAATGGAATTTTCAGTAAGCTGCCACCAGCTAATATCGAAGCTTTGTTATCACGGCTGACGCCGGTACAGGTACAGGCAGGGCAGGCTATTGTTACGCAAGGGCAGGAAGGCGATTACTACTACCTGATTCAGCAAGGAACTGCCGTCGTTAGCCGTGTCAAGGATCCTGCTCAGCCACCGATCATCCTTGCGGAAATATCCCATGGTGCGGCTTTTGGTGAAGAGGCGCTGGCCTCCGGTACCAAGCGCAATGCGACGGTTACGATGAAAACAGATGGTGAACTGTTGCGATTGAAAAAACAGGATTTTGTCGAATTGCTGAAGGCGCCGATTGTGCATTATGTGGATATGGCTGTGGCAAAAGAGAAAATCGCGCAAGGCGCACAATTGCTGGATGTCCGTTTTGCTTCTGAGTATAAATACCAGCACCTGGAAGGCGCTGTGAGTGCGCCGCTGCATGAACTGCGCAACATCGTGTCAAACTTGGATAACACTAAAGAATATATTGTCTATTGCCAAACAGGCCGCCGCAGCAGCGCAGCGGCATTCATATTGGCACAGTTTGGATTGACGGCGTTTGTGCTGCAACATGTGGTAGGTTAATCGTTTTTCTTGATGGTGTTTTTTAATTCTGGATGCACTTCGGATAGTAAACGCAAATATTGCTCTTTTGCTTTTAAAGGCAGTGTTTCTGGAAAAGTCATATAAAAATCAGGGTAAGCTATTAATGCCATATTTAATTGCCTTATCGCAAGGTTATGGAGGCCTTGCAGGTCAAGCAGCAATGCCTGCTGGTAAACAATTTTACGCATTGGTTTAAAGCGCATCGCAGCGCTATTCTGTTTCAGCTTTTGGTCAATCTGCATAGTGCTATCACCAATTAAGGTTATGGCATTTAGCAGATTAGAATATGGCGATAACAATGAATATTGACTTACCCATTCGATGTCTGTTTTATTAACCATGCCCCCGGTCGCATAATTCTGCACCCATCTTTCAAGCATGAGGTTGGCAATAAATAATGTGCATAGGTTAATCGCACCAAATAATAAAATCAGTTTTAATGTAATGGCGCTAATTTTTTTGTGAAACGCATCACAAAACTTGTGAACCCTTGGATGGAAGTTAATTGCAAAATACTTTTCATCCCCAGCACCCAATAATACGGCTGTAATTCCCAAAAAATAGGTAAACCAGAGTGGGTATTCCAACATGCTATGAATACCAATCACTACAAGCAGACTGATTAGCCACCAAGTTTCTAAATTCAGCTTATGCCATTTAAAAGAACGAATCCAAATGATTAAGCCAATAAAGACGAATAATGTTGCAAAAACGCCCATTTCTGTTAGCAAATGCAGAAATAGGTTATGAGCATGCTCAAACACGATGTTAGAAGCCATTGCGGAAGGGTGACTCAATAAAGAAAATGCACCTTCTCGAATTTGGCCCATGCCGATGCCTAGCCAAGGTGATTGTATGAATATACGCAGACTGTCATACCAAATATGCAAGCGTGCTGAAGGTGTTTGCACATTGACACTATCCATTAGACGTTCCGTGGGCAAGCTAACATATTGATTTGGAATGACATGGTGAATAATTATCTGAACGAAGGCAAATGCTGGCAGGACCAATAGCCCCGCGCCCAGAGCGCGGCGGTATGCCTCATCACTAGCGTCTTGTTTTATGGCGTTTATGTGTAATGTAATCGCCAGAATGGCAAATGCAGATAAATATAGCCAAGCACTACGCGAACCTGAGAATGACAAGATTATGATAAAGAGCAAAAGCAATAAGATAAAAAAACTCTGTGAACATCGCTTTTTTGCATATAAATAGATTAAAGAAGCTATGGCTAATGCATCAAAGTTGGCCAAGTGGTTTGGTTGCGAGACTGCCCCAAAGCTAACTAAATTTGGCAAAAACGGAACGATCCCACCCGATTTCACCAAAAGTTGTAACGCGAGTATTATGAAATTCACAATGCCAGCAGCAATCAAGCTCCAGGCTAAAGTTGTGATTAACCTTTCCCATCCCAATTCGTGGCGCAGGTAGTTTCCCAAGGTAGTCAAGAAAAATGCCCAAATTAAATAAGACAGCAGCAATAGGAAAAACTGTGTTGATTGCAGCATTCCCAGAACCCATTGCATGATCAGGATTGTTGCTAATCCAAGGAACACCAGCGAAATCTGCGGGATTTGGATGCTCCTCCAGATGGTTGTGCGTAATAAAGGCAAAATAGCGATAAAGCCTGATAAGGCAGCAAACCATTCTGTATAAAACGATGGTATGGGTAGCGCGTGGCGCATGATGATGAACGGCAGAAAAAACATTAGCCCGATAAAAAATAGGCTGATGTCAAGCGCACCAGGGTTCTGTTTTAACATGTAGCGTTTCAATTAAGAATATACGATGAATTAACCGGCAACCTAAAGTGCCTTGGGTGGTATATGGGGATATTAGGCTAGTTTGAGGAGAAAAAACAGAGTGCTATGGAAGTTATATCCCAGTGCCGCGTCATAACTGCGTCTGATGGGGCGCAGCTATGATTCACTTAAACGAAAGAATAGCACTGGCGATATTACATCGGGTCACAATAGCCACCCTGGTCGGCGTGGCAAACCGCATTGGTGTCGCCTGGTGCCTTAAATGCACCTGTAATCGTTGCTGCACCGGCAAGTGTGGCCATTGTCCAAGCTGAAGCATCTGTGATAGACGTACAGGCACTATATGTTGGTGCGGAAGGTGATGCACCATCATTAATGTCTGCTAGGACTTTGTTGGTATAGGCCTTAGTTTCAAATAGACATGCTTTATTTGCTGATTTCTTTGCATAGTCCTGGTAAGCTGGTATTGCAACTGCCGCCAAGATGCCAATGATTGCAACAACAATCATCAGTTCAATAAGGGTGAAGCCTTTGTTTTGCAGTGGATTGGCGTTAATCATATTAGAATACTCCCGGAATAAAACGATATTGGGTACGCTGCATATAGGCTGCGTATGTCTCATCTTTCTTCAGTAAATCTTCTTCTTGCCATATCCGTATCGCCTGGAAAAAATATAGCGCGATGTAGATAGCGAGGTTGTATAAGCTAAAGGTCGATAGCAAGAAACCGATATGGTTTAAAAAATAGCCGAAATAGATCGGATGTCTGACAATCTTGTAAGGTCCTGTAGTGATGATGCCACGATTGGCCGGCATCAATCCAAATGAACGGCCCAGATAAATCTTTGCTGCAATCTGCCATACAACTGATATGGTTTGTAATGTGCCAGTCACTACCATCGGTACTAATCTTTCACCGCCCGATATGCCCACAAACAGGAAATAGAAGGTCGCCATAGCCGTGCTGACTACTGCGAAGAAATTGATTCTGTAATCGCTGGCTGGTCTCGCTGCCAACGTCATTCCTACGGTAATAATCTCACCGATTACAAGCAGGATGAGATTGATGTTCAACTCGGCACCCTGATAAATCGCATTCAGCGCTCGGACTAGGAATGTCGACAGCGCCGCCGCAGTGACAATCTTGATGAGGTTGAACTTCAAGTTTTTCATGTGTATCTATCGTCCGATTTGATAGCTGTCGTCTATAAAAAAGCCCCGTATTATCACAGGGCTTTTCTTGGTTCAGTTAGATAGCCTCAATCTAAACCGAGGTGATTGAGGCTATATGGTCATTAACCGCCAGTACATGTGCCGCCGTTAGCCAAATCACACACTGTAGTTGTTGTGCCAGGTGTTTTTGGTGTGCCGGTAACGCTAGCTGTCGCGTTAGCTGGAGTAGTGATGCTTGTACAAGCGCCTGTGGTTGCGGCCGCCACAGTGGAGGCGCCATCAGCGAATTCCACCAATGCTTTGTTGGCATAGGATTTGGTTTCCATCATACAGGCGCGTTCAGCAGACTTTTTGGTGTAGTCTTGGTAAGCCGGGATAGCAATCGCTGCCAGGATACCGATAATCGCAACAACGATCATCAACTCAATCAAGGTAAAACCTTTTTGTACTTGTTTCATCATTTTCATTTCCTTTAACTAGTTAAGGGTTCAAACAAATTAACGTGGTATTAGCTGTGCCACATTTACCGCACTGCCAATACCAGTGCTTGGTAGGCTATAAGCAACCGATGTGCCAACTTTATTCATTTCGATAATATTGTTCTATATACTGTATATAAAACAATAGGATACGCGTAAAGTCACGTGTGTTTGTCAGGCAAGGAAGGCTGTTCTATCTGAATCGAGGAGTTAAAATTTCTGACCTTAATTGACAATTAACGGCAAACACTGACATATTTTGACGGTGTTTAATGCAATAAAAAAAGCGGGTTTTACCCCGCTTTTCTTTTTTACTATTTAATTAATGCTTACCAGAACTTCCACCAAGGTTTCTTGGCAGCACCGGAAGCCGTCATGTTGGCGCCGGAGCCGGCGCTGGTTACTTTGAGTTTTCAGCTGCCTTTTTCAAGCTAGCAAAGCCGGTATCAAAGAAATCATTGATCGCTTTTGTGGCGGCTTCGTCGTTTTGATCCGGTTTGGGGATATTGGATGAGTCAGCACGTGTGTAGCTGCCTTTTACAGTGATGGTAGACTCGCCTGCCCCAGAGCCAGCAGTGACTGTGATGGCTGGGTAGAAGTTAGCAAATTGCAAAGTGCTCTTTTCCAAAATGTATTCGTATTTGATTTTCATACCAGCGTCATCAATGGAACGTAATTTTTCATACATCGTCCCACCATTTTTCAGTTTTACTGTGCGATATGTTGCCGCTTCACCGTTTTCGTCCTTCTTTTGCTCGGTTTTGGTAGATTCCACGCCAGCGTGCCAAGCTTGCTCGTTGCCAAAATCTTTTATCAATGCCCATACTTTGGCTGGTGCGGCTTTAACTGTGACGCTTTTTTCAAATCTCAGTGCAGCAGCACCGTGTGCAGAAGCTGAGAGTGGGATTAAAGGTAATAATGCGATGGCAACGATGCCTAATATTTTTTTCATGCAATTTCTCCAAATAAATGCGACTTCAAAAAACAATTACTAAAGTATAAAAATAAACCCTAAACTTTACCTAAAAAATCATATTTTTGCGACTAATTCATAGGCTATCCTGTTAAAAATTGCTATAAAAAGCTATTTCACTGACTATCTCAATTATTTCTTTTCCAAAATAAATGGACCAAATGAGCGGCAGAGTTTATCGGTGGCAATCGTAGCAACGACCTGGTTTGTTTTAGTGTCGATTACCGAAATATTATCAGCGCCCCAATTGGCGACGATGAGTTGATTGGTGGTTTTGTCATAATCAATGCCTTCAGGGTAGTCTCCAACCTGAATCGTACTGACTATCTGTTTGGTTGTGGCATTAATCACCGAGACGCTTTCGGCATGGTTGTTGGTGACATAGAGCCATAGCGCATCGGGGCTGATTGCCACGCCGTAGGGATGCTGGCCGGTCTTGATCGTGTCGGTCACTTTAAGCGTTTCGGTGTTGATCAAGGAAAGTGAATTGCTGACCACATTCACCACAAAAACCGTTTTGCCATCCGGACTCAGCGTTAGTGCGAATGGATGTAGTCCAACAGGAATCTGTGCAATTGGTTTAAGTGTTTGAATGTCCACCACGGTGACATCATTGCTATCACGATTAGCAATAAATAGCTTGCGATTGTCCGCACTGACCACCAGTCCGGATGGTGTCTTTCCTGCTTTAAAAGTTTTTTGCTGTTTCGGGTTGGCCGTATCGATGGCTGCAACCTGCGCGCCTTCCCAATCGGCTGCAAACAGCGTGCGGCCATCACGGCTGATCGCAATGCCAACCGGTTGGACGTTGACGCGTATCTCTTGAATCACTTGATTACTCTGGGTATCAATGACCGAGATGGTTTGGCTGTTGGCATTTGAAATATAAATACGATTTTGCTTTTTCGCAATTGCAACTCCAACCGGCGCTTTGCCCACGGGAATGGTCTGAATGATTTTTTGTGATTGAATATCAAGTACGGTAACGGTGTTGCTACCTTGGTTGGTGATGTAAGCTAAGTTGCCTGCATAAGTTGTGTGGCCAAGCAAACTGACAATTAATCCTAAAGCAAATGTAAAAAATTGTTTGAGCATTATTTTTGAGTGGTATTCAGTATTTCTTATCAGCAACGTTAATGTGTCAGATTAAACGCTTGAGTGGCTAAGCAGTTGACTGATTTAAATTCGCGCTTTCAATAATGCCCAAAGTATGGAAAAATGTCATCCGATAATTATGATGGTTGCAATATGTTGGATCGAGACGGATATCGCCCGAATGTTGGCATTATCCTCTGCAACGCGCAAAACAAGGTTTTTTGGGGAAAACGTATTCGGGAGCATGCCTGGCAGTTCCCGCAGGGTGGAATTAAATACGGCGAGAGCCCTGAGCAAGCCATGTACCGCGAGTTGATGGAGGAGGTTGGGCTAAAGCCAGAGCATGTGATAATTCTTGGCCGTACGCGTGATTGGCTGCGCTATGAGGTGCCTTCTACCTGGATCAAGCGGGAATGGCGCGGCAGTTACCGGGGACAAAAACAAATCTGGTATTTGCTGCGACTGGTTGGTCGTGACAGCGATGTATCGTTGCGCGCAACCGATACGCCCGAGTTCGATGCCTGGCGCTGGAGTGACTACTGGGTGCCGCTGGAGGATGTGATTGAATTCAAGCGAGATGTATACAAGAGCGCCTTGAATGAATTGGCCATCCACCTGCGTGAGAAGCTACCGCGCATTCGGCGTAAATCCAAGGCGCAAGCCTCCAAATAAACAAGCCCGCCATTGCGGGCTTGTTGTTTTAGTTGCTGGACATGGCTTCGCCCAGCATGACAGGTTTTCCTGCATGCCAGACTGGGTCGAAAGCGAAGCGCTCATGTTCGAATAGCATCACGACGGTGGAACCTAACAGAAACTTGCCCATTTCCTCCCCTTGTTTCAGCTGAATATTGCGATCGGAATAATCCCAAGCCTGAATATGTCCTGGGCGTGGCGGATTAATGACACCATGCCAGGTGGTGGCCATGCTACCCACAATGGTCGCGCCGACTAGCACAAGCACAAAGGTGCCGTGTTTTTCCGAAATAAACTCACACACGACGCGTTCGTTGCGAGCAAACAGGTTGGGGATGTTTTGTGCTGTCAAAGGGTTGACCGAAAATAAGTCGCCTGGCACATAAGTCATGCTTTTGAGTGTGCCGTCGCATGGCATGTGGATGCGATGATAGTCTTTAGGGCTGAGGTATAGGCACGCAAATAGGCCTTGCTGAAAGCGGTCAGCCAAGGCGGCGTTGTCTGCCAATAAGGTGAGCGCAGAATACTCATGCCCTTTGGCCTGGAAAATCTGGCCACTCTGTATTTTACCAAATTGGCTGATTGCCCCGTCAACCGGGCAGGTAAAATTGGCTTTTGCCAGCGGCCTGGCATCTGGTTTCAACGGACGAGTGAAGAAAGCATTGAAAGTAACGTAGCTTGCAATATCCGGATTCTCAGCCTCGGTCATATTCACGTGGTAGCGCTTCACGAACCAGCGAATGACAGCGGTGGTCAGTTTGCCGCCTTCCAGGCTGGCAAGTTTCCCGGCTAACGCGGTGAGCGCCTGTTTAGGCAGGCAGTACTGTAAAAAGATTTTTGGGTGCATGGCTTAAATAATCAGCAATAAAAAAGGGCAAGAAAGTCTTGCCCTTTTAGTATAAACGGTTTGTTAGTTTTTCGATTGATCAACCAGTTTGTTCTTAGCAATCCAAGGCATCATGGCGCGCAACTGGCCACCTACTTGCTCGATTGGGTGTGCGGCGGTCAAACGGCGGCGGGCTGTCATTTCCGGGTAGTTGGTGCGACCTTCCAGGATAAATCGTTTGGCATACTCACCGGATTGAATGTTTTTCAGGCATTCCTTCATCGCGGCGCGAGCCTGATCGCTGATGACACGCGGGCCTGTCACATATTCACCGTATTCCGCGTTGTTGGAGATGGAGTAGTTCATGTTGGCGATACCGCCTTCATACATCAGGTCAACGATCAGTTTCAACTCGTGCAGGCACTCGAAATAGGCCATTTCTGGCGCATAACCAGCTTCAACCAAAGTTTCGAAGCCAGCTTTCACCAGTTCAACCGCACCCCCACACAATACTGCTTGCTCGCCGAATAGGTCGGTTTCAGTTTCTTCGCGGAAATCAGTTTCAATCACGCCGCCTTTGGTGCCGCCGTTAGCTGCGGCGTAGGAGAGGGCGATTTCCTTGGCTTTGCCGGATTTGTTCTGGTAAACCGCAATCAGAGATGGCACGCCGCCGCCTTTCAGGTACTCGGAGCGCACGGTATGGCCAGGGCCTTTAGGGGCAATCATGATGACGTCCAGGTCATCACGTGGCACGATTTGGTTGTAATGGATGTTAAAGCCATGTGCGAAAGCCAATGCGGCACCTTTTTTCAGGTTAGGTGCAATTTCAGCATTGAAGATGCCAGCCATGGTCTCGTCCGGCAGCAATACCATAACAACGTCCGCTTCTTTAACTGCATCGGCGATTTCCATGGTTTTGTGGCCAGCGCCCTCAGCCTTGGCCCAGGAGCTGCCGCCTTTACGCAAACCGATGGTCACGTTCGCACCGGAGTCTCTCAGGTTGGCAGCGTGTGCATGGCCTTGGGAGCCATAGCCAACAATGGTTACTTTTTTGCCTTTGATAATGCTTAAGTCAGCGTCTTTGTCGTAATACACTTTCATGTTTGGGTTCCTAGTAAGTGGTTCTTTGTTGGGTGTAAATAATTTAGAAAATCATACTTTCAGGATGCGGTCACCGCGACCGATGCCGGATGCGCCGGTACGCACGGTTTCCAGAATGGCAGTGCGGTCAATGGCTTCCAGAAACGCATCCAGCTTGCTGCATGAACCGGTCAGCTCGATCGTATAGTTGTTGTCTGCTACGTCAATGATGCGGCCGCGGAAGATGTCGCACATGCGCTTCATTTCGTCTTTAAACTGTGCTGTGGCTTTGACTTTCACCAGCATGAGCTCGCGTTCAATATGTTTGCCGTCATTCAGATCCAGCACTTTTACTACATCTACCAGTTTGTTCAGCTGCTTGATGATCTGTTCAATGACTTCATCCGAGCCGGAAGTGACGATCGTCATACGAGACAAGGTTGCGTCTTCCGTAGGTGCCACCGTCAGGGACTCAATGTTGTAGCCGCGTGCCGAGAATAGTCCCGCGACACGGGACAGTGCACCCGCTTCGTTTTCCATCAGCAATGAAACGATATGACGCATTACAGATCCTCCGCCAAAATCATCTCGGATAAGCCTTTGCCGTTCTCTACCATCGGGAATACATTTTCTTTCTGGTCTGTTACAAAGTCCATGAATACAAAGCGATCCTTCATATCAAACGCTTCTTTTAATGCGCCTTCTACGTCATTCGGATTTTCAATGCGCATGCCGACATGCCCATAGGACTCCGCCAGTTTGACGAAATCCGGCAGGCTGTCCATGTAGGATTCAGAATAGCGGTTCTCATAAAAGAACTCCTGCCATTGGCGCACCATGCCCAGATAGCGGTTGTTCAAGAGAATGACTTTGATTGGCAAGTGGTATTGCTTGCAGGTCGAAAGCTCCTGAATGTTCATCTGGATACTGCCTTCGCCGGTCACGCAGGCTACTTGCGCTTTGGGGTCTGCAAACTGGCAGCCCATGGCATAAGGTAGGCCAACACCCATCGTGCCCAAGCCGCCGGAGTTGATCCAGCGGCGCGGTTTGTCAAACTTGTAATACTGCGCCGCCCACATCTGGTGCTGGCCAACATCGGAGGTCACATAGGCGTCGCCTTTGGTGACTTCCCACAGTTTTTCAATCACGTATTGCGGTTTAATCAGGTCATTAGTTTTGTAGCCCAAACACTTCCTGCTGCGCCAGGTTTCGATTTGCTCCCACCAGGCTTTGAGTGCGGCACTTGGCTTGGCTGCTTCGGCGGCAACCAGTTCGTTCATTTCGGCCAGGACGGATTTCACATCGCCCACAATCGGCACGTCTACCTTGACACGTTTTGAAATCGATGACGGATCAATGTCGATATGGATGATTGTGCGTGGATTGCTGAAAAAGTGTTTCGGATTACCAATCACGCGGTCGTCAAAACGCGCGCCTACTGCCAGTAGCACATCGCATTCCTGCATGGCCATATTGGCTTCGTAGGTGCCGTGCATGCCCAGCATGCCAACGAACTGTTTGTCCGTAGCAGGGTAGCCGCCCAATCCCATTAAGGTGTTGGTGACTGGCATCTGCAGCGCCTTGACCAGTTTGGTCAGCGCTTCGGCCGCGTCGCCCAGCACCACGCCGCCGCCGGTATAGATCATTGGGCGTTTGGCTTCCAGCAGCAGTTTCACGGCTTTCTTGATTTGTCCGCTATGTCCTTTGATGATGGGGTTGTAAGACCGCATCTCGATGGTTTTCGGATAATGGAATACCGCTTTATGTGCGGTGATATCCTTGGGGATGTCCACAACCACCGGGCCTGGACGGCCGGTACGTGCAATGTGAAACGCTTTCTTGATGGTCACGGCAATGTCCTTGACATCCTTCACCAGAAAGTTGTGTTTCACGCAAGGACGGGTGACGCCCACCATATCGACTTCCTGGAAAGCGTCCAGGCCAATCGCAGGTACAGGGACCTGGCCGCTGATGACAACCAGCGGAATGGAGTCCATGTAAGCGGTGGCGATGCCGGTTACGGCATTGGTTGCGCCTGGGCCGGAGGTTACCAGTGCTACGCCTACCTCGCCGGTGGCGCGTGAAAAAGCGTCTGCCGCATGCACGGCAGCTTGTTCATGGCGTACCAGGATATGCTTGAAATGGTTTTGCTTGTATATTGCATCATAGATATGCAGCACAGCGCCGCCGGGATAGCCAAATACGAACTTGACTTGTTCTTCTTCCAGGCAGCGAATGACAATATCAGCGCCGGAGATGGGCTGCGTGTCGGTGCGAGAGATGTGATGCGCGTCTGAATCCATAAAACCTTGATTTATCCGTGATTTCTTGTAATTTAATCGAAACCCTAAACCATAACCGTTTAATGCGTTTTGGTCAAGAATGATGAATCTAAAAAGACAAATAATTTTACGATTTTTTTTGCGACGTGACGCTTAAAATCCTCTGATGTTGGACTATCATAATGCTAAAGCTATACAAGCATAGGAGCATATGATGAAAGGTGATAAACATATCATTGATATTCTTAATGATTTGCTGGCGGGAGAGCTTTCTGCAGTGGATCAGTATCTGATCCATGGGGAGATGTATCAGGATTTCGGCTTTGGCAAGCTGGCGGATAAAGCCTTGCATGAATCCAGCCATGAACGTGAGCACGCACAGGCATTGATCCAGCGCATCCTGTTTTTGGAAGGCACGCCCAATATGATCAAGCGCAATGCCTTGAACATCGGCTCAAATGTGCCGGAAATGCTCAAGTCCGATCTTGCGGTGGAATATCATGTGGTAGGAGAGCTGAAAAAAGCGATCGCAGCCTGTGAGAAAGCGCAGGATTATGTGACGCGTGACATGCTGTTGGTGCAGTTGGAGGATACCGAGATGGATCATGCCTATTGGCTGGAACAGCAAATTCGTCTGATTGAACTGGTGGGTTTGGCCAATTACCAGCAAAGCCAGATGAAAACGGACGCTGCATAAGGAGAAATAATATGCAAGGCGACAAAAAAATCATTGCGACACTGAATAAAATCCTCAAAAACGAACTGACAGCCATCAACCAGTATTTCCTGCATGCGCGCATGTTCCGCAACTGGGGGCTGGAAAAGCTGAACGATTACCACTATAAGCAATCCATTCGCGTCATGAAAGAGGCGGATGAATTGATTGAACGCATCTTGTTTCTGGAAGGCTTGCCCAATCTGCAAAACTTGGGCGCCTTGATGATAGGCGAGCATGTGGCTGAGTGCTTGCAATCCGATTTGAAGTATGAATCCGAAACGCAGCGCCCGGCGCTTGTAGAGGCAGTTGCGTTGTGTGAGGAGATGCAGGATTTTGTCAGCCGTGACTTGCTGCAAGAATTGTTGGAACGCTGTGAGGAGGCGATTGATTGGCTGGAAACACAGCAGAACCTGATGGCCGAAGTGACATTGCCAAATTATCTGCAATCCCATATGGAATAACGCCGATTTCTAAATGATGCTCTGGAAGGCGCATGTAGATTGGCTTCCATGGCAGGTGTTGTAGACCAGAAAAGCCGCTTTTGCGGCTTTTTTGTTTTTTTGGACAAAATGCGAACGTGCTTGACATTTATGTGAAATTTAATGATAATAATTCTCAATCAAGTTTATTGGTGAATTTACCGAATGTATATTTGCGTTTGTTCAGCAGTCACAGAGCGCCAAGTGCACGAAGCTGTCGATGCGGGGGCGCAGTCCTTGCATGATTTGCGCCGCGACTTGGGCGTAGCGAACGAGTGCGGGCGGTGTGCCGGTTGCGCCAAGCAATGCCTGCAACATGCGAACAAAAAGAATACGCACCATCATCGGGTGCATGCTGCCGCCTGACTAGGTGGTTGATGAGAGCGGTTTCCGCTCGCCCCTTTATTTTCTCTCCTTAATACACCTTTCCTTTGCATATATGAGCAGTGTTTGTGATGGAAACCCGCGCCAAACTTTTTTTGACATATTAAATGATAATAATTATCATTATAATTAATATTATCTAAAAAGTAGGGTGCTGAACGTATGAGAAAAGGCTCAAAGAAAAAATTAAGAACTGATTCTAAAGTATTGCGCGTGCAATCGCTTGGCTGGGTGGCAATGCTGCTGCTGACGCAATCGTTTCATGCAATGGCGGAGGATGCGAAGCCGGTGAAGGCGGCGGAAGCAGGCAAAAAGAAAGGTGACATCAGCCTGGAGCTGGAGAATGTGGAGGTGCGCGAGAAAATTTTGCCCAAAGAGAGCTACCAAGCGACCAAGACCCGCGTTGGGCGCGTACTACAAGATCCGCATGATATTCCACAGGCGGTGACGTCAGTGCCAAGGCAACTGATGGATGATCAGCAGGTTGGTTCGCTGCGCGAGGCGCTACGCAACGTGTCTGGCCTCACCTTTAATGCGGCGGAAGGTGGCCGTTCCGGCGACAACATGATGTTGCGCGGCTTTTATACCTTTGGCGATATCTACCTGGACAACATGCGCGACACGGCACAATACAACCGCGAAACTTTCAATTTGGCGCAGGTGGATGTGCTGCGCGGTTCGGCGGCCATGCTGTTCGGGCGTGGCCAGGCGGGTGGCGTGATTAATCAGGTGAGTAAAGTGGCGGAACTGGAAGATGAGAACGAGGTTACCGCTAGCGTGGGTGAATACGATTATCACCAGGTAACCGGTGATTTTGAACGCAAATTGACCGAGACCGCAGCGATACGCGTAAATGTCATGGATCGGCATGAAGAAACCTATCGTAGTAATCCGGCCAACGGCGACCATCCCGAGTTTGATCGTAAGGGTATCGCAATCAGCTTTGGCGCAGGCATCGGAACGGAAAACGAGTTTTTCCTGAACCACATTTACACGCAGACCCGTGATGTGCCGGATTATGGTATCGGGTTCGTCAATGGACGCCCGGCGAACAATGAAGCGAATGGCCGTACGGACAGAACATTCTGGGGCGGTGACAAGAACTTTGACGATAGTGATGTACGCATCACGACCGGGATATTCACACACAAATTCTCGGAGGATACCCAACTGCGCACGCAATTGCGCAGCGCGAGCTACGAACGCGGTTATTGGGCCAAAACGCCGAACGTAAACCTGCCAAAAGCAGACTATAGTGTGGGCGGTAACCCGACGCGGTTTATGGATTACGATACCATTAATCTGCAGTCGGATTTTTCCACCAAATTCAAGCTGGCAGGTATGCAGCACCAGTTTCTGGCGGGAGTGGAATATTTGAAAGAGGACTCCTTCCGCCATACTTTGCAAGCATTCAACCCCAAGACAGGATTGGCTTATACGCAAACAGGCGCGGCTTTGAATGCGGCAATCGCGGCGAACGGCGTGTTCTACAAGCGCCATGTCATTAATGCAACTGGGGCCCCCACGGAATTTGATGCGGATAACTATGCGGTGTTTGTGCAAGATAGCATCGAATTCATTCCCAAATGGAACGTGTTGCTGGGTATTCGCCGCGACGAGATGCGGGCAGATTATTCCAGCGCGACATCGCCAAAGCTGAGTTATGGCGAGAACAGCTATCGCACCGGCTTGTCATGGCATCCGCAGGACGAGGCGCATTACTATGTGACCTGGAGCGATTCGTTCAGCCCGACGGCAGATTTGTATCAGCTAACGGTCAAGCCGCAGCCCCCGGAGCGTAGCAAAACTGCCGAGCTTGGCGCGAAATGGCTTTTCCTGGAGGGGGATCTGGCTTTGCGTACGGCGTTATACCGCACCACGAAGGCGTGGGAGCGCAATACCGACTTGGAATCCACAGCGGCGATTTTGACCAAAAAACGCCGTACCGATGGCCTGGAAGTGGAACTTTCCGGCCGCATCACGGATGGATGGGAGGTTTTTGGCGGCTTGGCGCTGATGGATGCCAAGATTCTGGAAGTGGCCGAGAACGTCAACGCCACGACGGGCGCCATTACCCAGGCGGATGCGCGTTTTAAGGGCGAGCGTGCGCGCAACACGCCGCCAGTCACCTTCAACATGTGGACGACCTACA
The DNA here is from genome assembly GCA_044222155.1 of Methylophilus sp. GTDB lineage: Bacteria > Pseudomonadota > Gammaproteobacteria > Burkholderiales > Methylophilaceae > Methylophilus. Next base: position 55,426 of record JBGANT010000006.1, on the reverse strand, counting down.
AATTGGATAGTCATTGGCGCGTCGGCGGTGGTTTTGAGGCCAAAGGCGAGCGTTATGGTTATCTTCCGACGACTACTAATGCTAATGCGCTGTTTGTCAACGGCAAGTTCAAGCCCAACACGCTACCAGGCTATACCCGCTGGGATGCGATGCTGGCGTATGAGGAGCAAAAATGGACGGTACGCATGAATATCAAGAACCTGTTTAACAAAGAATACTACGATGCGTTGTATGATAATGGTGGCTTTAGCGTACCGGGCAATAAGCGGCAGGCGATTGTGACAACCGAATTCAGGTTCTAAGGAGCATTATGTTATTGCATATCCCCAAAGTGCTGAATGCAGAAGAACTGGCCGAGATGCAGGCACTGTTGAAAAGTGCCAAATGGGTGGACGGCAAGGTGACTGCCGGCACCCAGTCGGAGCAGGTCAAGCAGAACAGGCAATTGCCTGAGGATTCGCCTGAGGCTGAGCGTGCGCGCCAAATCGTGCTGAAGGCGCTGGGACGTAATGCCTTGTTCTTTTCCGCAGCCTTGCCCAAAAAGATCTACCCGCCGTTGTTCAATAGGTATGCCGATGGCATGCATTTTGGCGCGCATATCGACAACGCTGTACGTACACACGCAGCCAGCGGTATGCATGTGCGTACCGACATTTCGTCAACCTTGTTTCTGGCCGATCCGGACAGCTATGACGGTGGTGAGCTGGTGGTGGAAGATACCTACGGGCATCAGATGGTCAAGCTGCCTGCGGGGGATATGGTGCTTTACCCTGGCACCAGCCTGCATCATGTGCGACCGGTAACACGCGGTGCGCGGCTGGCCTGCTTCTTCTGGACGCAAAGCATGGTGCGCGATGACGCGCAACGTACGCTGCTGTTCGATATGGACGCCGCGATTGCGACGTTAAGGGAGCAGGTGGGCGATAATACCGCAGTCATCAGGCTGACTGGAAACTATCATAACCTCATCCGCATGTGGGCGGATACCTGACAGCACGATATTCGCTACGATTTCCCTCGCGCGTTCATTATCAAAACAATCGGTCTGGGAGGCGCATCTGGATGCGCCTCCCAGACCGATGCTCAAGGTAATGAATTTAGTATTCGTCTAAATGCGGTGCGACTTTGAGTACTTCTTCCGCCGTGGTCAAGCCGGCGGCAACTTTCTCTGCGCCGTTTAGCATCAAAGGTTGCATGCCTTCCTGATAAGCCAGTTTGCGTAACGCAGCCAGGTCGGTGTCCGGCGTAATCAGTTTGCGTAGTTTTTGCGAGATGGTCAGCATCTCGTAAATGCCGGTACGGCCGCGATAGCCGGTGTTGCGGCAATCCTGGCAGCCTACGGCTTTCATGGCGGCGGTTGGCTTGGGAGCCTTGAACGGGTGCGTAATCGAAGCCCATTCTTCGTCTTTCAGCTCCGTTGGCGCCTTGCAGGCCGGGCACAGAGTACGCACCAGACGCTGTGCCATGATGCCGAGCACGGTAGAGTGGATCAAATAGGCGGGTACGCCCAAATCCAGCAAGCGTGTGACGGCGGAAGGCGCATCGTTGGTATGCAGCGTGGAAAGCACCAGATGCCCAGTTAGCGCCGCCTGAATAGCCATTTCGGCGGTCTCGATGTCGCGGATCTCGCCCACCATGATGATGTCTGGGTCTTGTCGCATCAAAGTGCGGATGCCCTCCGCAAAGCCCAACCCGATATTGGGTGTTACTTGCATCTGGTTGAATGCCGGTTCAATCATCTCAATCGGGTCTTCCACTGTGCTGACGTTGACTTCCGGTGTTGCCAATCGTTTCAGCGTGGAATAGAGCGTGGTAGTTTTGCCGGAACCGGTCGGACCGGTCACCAGAATGATGCCATTGGGATGTTGGGTCCATTCTCGCCATTGCGTTGCCTGTTTGGCGGAAAAACCGAGCTGCTGGAAATCCTGCACGATGATTTCCGGCGTGAAAATCCGCATCACCAGCTTTTCGCCAAATGCGGTTGGCATAGTGGAAAGCCGTAGTTCGATTTCGGTGCCATCGGCGGCGTTTATAGTCTTGATGCGGCCATCCTGCGGGCGGCGTTTCTCCACCATGTCCATGCGGCCGAGCAATTTAATACGGCTGGTGATGGCATTCATGATGTTGCTGGGTAGCTGGTAAACCTGGTGCAGCACGCCGTCAATGCGGAAGCGCATCAAACCCACGTTGCGGCGCGGTTCCAGGTGAATATCGCTGGCGCGCTGCTCGAAGGCATACTTCAGGATCCAGTCTACGATATTGACCACATGCTGTTCGTTGGCATCCAGATTTTTGTCTTTGCCCAGCTCAATCAGCTGCTCGAAATTTTGCACGCCTAGAATCTGGCCAGCTTTGGCCTGATTCGCACTGCTGATGGAAGCGGCCAGATTGTAGACTTCCGGCAAGTAGCGCGTGAGTTCCAGCGGGTTTACCATCACCAGCTTGATCTTCATGCCCAGCACGCGCTCCAGGTCTGGAATCCAGTCGGTTTGGTAGGGTTCGGCCGTAGCTACTGTGGCCTCATTGCTCTTGATAGCAATCGGCATGATTTTGAGCCGTTGCGCGTAAGCCTTGGAAACGATTTGTGCAGCGGAGGTGAAGTCCAGTTTAAGCGGGTCAATCTGGAAGTACTCGATATTGGCGTGTGCCGCCAGCCATTCGGTCAGATATTCTGCATTGAGCGATTTATGAGGCGGTTGCAGGTCTTTCCATTTCTGTTCGCCGATAATCACCAGAGGATGCAAGTTGGAGCTATCCATTTTGCGATCCTTGTAGAGCTTCTCGGCAACCGATTTATCCAGCTTGCCGTCATTTACTAGCATACGCAGCACATCGCCCAACTGCAGTCTGGTGTTTGGTTTGGTGGCGACGCCGGAAACTTTGCTCATAATGGCGCTATGCTATGTGATACGTAGCGATAAATCAATGGCCCGGATATGCTTGGTCAGGCTGCCGATCGAGATACGGTCTACGCCGGTTTCGGCAACTGCGCGCACCGTGCTTAAATCCACACCGCCGGAGGCTTCCAGCAAGGCGCGTTTGCGGGTAATGCGTACCGCTTCTCGCATATCTTCCAGGCTGAAATCATCCAGCAATACGCTCTTTGCGCCAGCCGCAAGCGCTTGCTCTAGCTCGCTCAGGCTTTCCACCTCGATCTGGATGGATGCCCTGGAAGCCAATCTGGATGCGGCTTCCAGGGCAGGCCTGATTCCGCCTGCTGCCGTGATATGGTTTTCTTTAATGAGGATGCCGTCATACAAAGCCAGGCGCTGGTTGTGGCCGCCACCTACCGTCACCGCATATTTCTCTGCCAGACGCAGGCCGGGAATCGTTTTGCGCGTATCCAGAATCCTGGCTTGCGTGCCCGCAATGGCATCCACATATTGACGGGTTTGTGTGGCCACGGCGGTTAAGGTTTGCAGGAAGTTGAGTGCGCAACGCTCGGCAGACAAGATGGCGCGCACGTCACCATAAATCTCGCACAGTGTCTCGTTGGCCTTGACCATTTGGCCTTCCTGCGCCAGCCAATGGATACGAATGGTGGTATCCAGTTGTTTGAAGCAGGCGGTTGCCCAGTCTGTCCCGCATAAAATTGCATCCTCGCGGGTAATGATGGCGGCCTGTTTTTGCTGCTCGGCCGGCAATAGCGATGCCGTCAGGTCGCCTGTGCCGATATCCTCGGCCAATGCGGCGGCAACCTGCCGGTTGACCAGATCGCGAAAGGCTTGTGAACCGCGCGGATAATGTTGTGTGAATAGGGGCTTTTCCATGATTTCGATTATAATGCATCAAAACGCTTATAAAAGGTTGGTGAAGGATGAAGTTGCTCTATACCCCAAATAGTCCTTATGCGCGCAAAGTGCGCATCGTGGCGATGGAGAAGCATATTGACCTGGAATTGCAGGAGGTCGTGTTAAGTGACCCGGATTGCCCGGTCAAGCAATATAACCCGCTGGGCAAAGTGCCCACATTGGTGCTGGATGACGGCGACAGCTTATATGATTCGCCGGTGATTGCCGAATACCTTGACCATCGTGCCCCGGTGGCCAGGCTGATTCCAGCCGAGAACAATTTTCGTGTCGATGTACTGCGCTGGCAGGCGCTGGCCGATGGCGTATGTGATGCCGCCGTGGCGGTGATGCTGGAACAGCGCAAGCCCGAAGAGCAGCAATCCCAAGCGACCATCGAAAGACAGTTTGCCAAAGTGACGGCCGGGCTGGCGGCGATGGAGCGCGACATTACCAAAAAGAAATGGTGTGTGGATGAAACCTTTAGCCTGGCGGACATTGCGCTGGGCTGCGCGCTGGGGTATATCGATTTACGCTTCAAGGATTTGCGCTGGCAGGACAAATATCCCAACCTTGCCAAGCATTACAGCATTCTTACCAAGCGTCCGAGCTTCAAAGAAACCGCGCCAATTCCGACTTAGTATCGCGTTACGCGCGTGCGTTTCATTAGCCAAGGTGTCGGCCTGTAAGCCGCATCCTGATTGGCTTGCAGGGCATGCTTGATGCTAATGAAAATATGGCTGGATCAAATTGCGGCGGTAATAATTCCACCGCCTAAACATACATTGCTTTCATACACCACAGCGCTTTGACCCGGCGTAATCGCCCATTGCTTTTGACCAAACTGAATTAATACCTCGTCTTTGCTGATGGCATCAATCTCGCACGGCGCGTCCGGCTGGCGATAGCGCGTCTTGGCGGCATACACCCAGTTGGTTTTCGGGTCTTGGCCGCTGATCCAGTGCAGTTGCCCGGCTTTCAGGCCATCATTCAGCAACAGCGGATGATCGTGCCCTTGCACCACAATCAGTTCGTTCCTGGTCATGTCTTTGGCTGCCACAAACCACGGCTCGCCATTGCTGTCGCGGCTGCCGCCGATTTTCAGGCCCTGTCTTTGACCTAAAGTGTAGTACATCAAGCCGTCATGCTGGCCGACGATTTTGCCTTCCGGCGTTTTGATGTCGCCGGGTTGGCGCGGCAGGTAGCGTTGCAGAAACTCCTGGAACGGGCGCTCACCGATGAAGCAGATACCAGTGGAGTCTTTCTTCTCCGCATTAGCCAGGCCAATCTCGCGTGCCATTTCTCGCACTTCACGCTTCAGGTATTTTCCCAATGGAAACAATGTCTTGCTGAGTTGCGCTTGGTTCAGGCGATATAAAAAGTAGCTTTGGTCTTTGCTGCCGTCATCGGCTTTCAGTAACTGGAACTCGCCGGGGTTAACCGGATTCTCGCGCACTTGGGCGTAGTGGCCGGTGGCAATCAAATCCGCACCCATGCCCATGGCGTGGTCGAGGAAAGCCTTGAACTTGATTTCGGCGTTGCACAGAATGTCCGGGTTGGGCGTGCGACCAGCCTGGTATTCTTCCAGAAAATTGGCAAACACGCGGTCTTTGTATTCCTTGCTGAAATTGACCGCCTCGATTTCGATGCCCAGCTTGTCGGCCACGCTCACGGCGTCAATCAAATCCTGCTTGCTGGAGCAGTATTCGTCATTATCGTCGTCTTCCCAGTTCTTCATGAACAGGCCGACAACTTCGTAACCTTGCTGTTTCAGCAGCATGGCTGCTACGGAAGAATCCACACCGCCGGACATGCCGACGACAACCCGCTTGCTCATCGCTTGATTCCGTTCGTGTCCAAATGTGTTAATGTCTCCAGCGGGAAGCGTTTGCCTGCCAGATAATCTTCCACGCACATCAGCACTTGCGGACTGCGGGTGACTGCCTGTTTTTCGCGTATTTCATCCACTGTCATCCAGACCGTACGTACGATGCCGTCATCCAGATCCTGCTGCGGGTAGTGTGTGCCCACCTTGCCAATGAACGCGAAGCGCAGGTAGGTCGTATCATTATGCTGATGCTTCCAGTGATAGATACCCAGTAGGCTTTCAGGAATGAAATCGTAAGCGGATTCTTCCAGTACCTCACGCATGACAGCCTGTATGATGGTTTCGCCGTCTTCCAGATGCCCCGCTGGCTGATTGAAGCGCAAACCGCGCTCGGTTTCTTCCTCCACCAATAGGAATTTGCCGTTCTGCTCAATGATGGCGGCGACGGTAACGTTGGGTTTCCAGGGGGCTTTTTTCATATCTAAAGATGATTTTTCCAGATAACGCTATTTTACCGCATCGCCAGTTGTGGAAACAGACCAGTCAAGCCGTGAGCGATAAATTCTACTGCCATCGCAGCCAATATCAACCCCATTAGGCGCGTGACGATGTTGATGCCGATGGTGCCAAGCTGCTTGGTAATCACGTCTGCCAGCTGTAATACCAGCCAAATGATGATGGACACGATGAACGCCGGAATAGCCAAAGACAGATGCCCCCAGAAGGTGGGATGCTGCTGCGCACTCAGGATCATGCTGGAGATGGCACCGGGTCCAGCTAACAAAGGGATGCTGAGCGGCACGATGGCGATGACCTGTCGTTCGGCCATGGTTTGCGCTTCCTCCGGCGTTTGGCGTGTACCGCTTTGTTTGCCATGCATCATGCTGATGGCGATCAGCATCAGTAAAATGCCGCCACCTACCTGAAACGAAGGGATAGAGATGCCGAAAAATTCTAGAATGCCGTTGCCAATCAATGCGGCGGTTATCAGCACGATAAATACGGTGAAAGCGACAGTGCGTGCTGTTTTAGTACGGTGCGGTTTTTTCCAGCCTTCAGTGGCGCTAATGAATATCGGCAAGCTGCCAATCGGATTGACAATGGCAAATAGTGCAATGGTAATTTTAATCAGCGATGACCACTCAATCATACAAATCCTTTATCATGCATGATGATGAATAAGCGGATTATACTCGCCTCGCAAAGTCCCCGTCGCCTGCAATTATTAGCACAATTGGGCGTAGATTGTATCGTGCAGCCGGCAGATGTCGATGAATCTGTATTTCCTGGCGAGTTGCCCGTGGAGTATGTGCTACGGCTGGCTGTCGATAAGGTTCAGGCTGTGCTCGGGTTGCAAGCTGGTGTGCTGATGGTGCCGATATTGGCGGCGGACACGACTGTCGCCTTGCAAGGCCGGATTTTTGGCAAACCGATGGATGAGCATGAGGCAGCCGAAATGTTGCGGGTGTTTTCAGGCTGTACACACGAGGTGCATACGGCAATTGCCATTGCTACCCCTAAGCGGGTGCTCAGCGCGGTCAATACCACGCAAGTCACCTTTTGCAGCTTAAGCGATGCTATGATAGCTGCATATATCGCTACAGGAGAGTATCGCGACAAAGCCGGCAGTTATGGTATTCAAGGGTACGCGGGCGCCTGGGTGCAGCATTTGTCTGGCAGTTATACAGGGGTGATGGGATTGCCTCTACACGAAACTGCACAATTGCTGATACAAGCACAATCAGATTTTGAATGAGATGAAGCACCAAGATGGGACAAGAGATTCTAATTAACGTCACGCCGCAGGAAACGCGGGTGGCGATTATGGAGCAGGGTATTGCGCAGGAGTTGCTGATTGAGCGCACTTCTTCGCTGGGCATTATTGGCAATATCTATCGAGGCACTGTAGTGCGCGTGCTGCCCGGCATGCAATCGGCATTTGTGGAGATTGGCCTGCAGCGCGCGGCTTTTCTACATGCGGCGGATATACGCGCCTGTCGTCCGCTGGAAGGCGAAGATGGAAATGAGCGGCCGATTCAGGATGTGCTGCAGGAAGGCCAGTCCATTATCGTGCAAGTTATTAAGGAGCCAATTGGCACTAAAGGGGCGCGGCTGACCACCGAAATCAGCATTGCGGGCCGTTTTCTGGTGTACCTGCCTTATGAACGGCATATCGGCGTTTCGCAGCGAATCGAGGATGAGAACGAACGCGAGCAGTTGCGCCAGCGCCTGATCGGCTTGATCGGCGAGCCTGCCGATGGTGGGTACATCATTCGCACCATGAGCGAAACTGCGACGGACACAGAGTTGCTGGCTGATGTGGAGTATCTGCACAAAGTCTGGGCCAAGATTCAGGAAGACAGCTGCCATGCAGGTGAACGCTCGCTGATTTTTTATGACCTGAGCTTGCCGAGGCGTATCCTGCGTGATGTGGTGAATGACAATACGGTCAGTATTCGCGTGGATTCCAAAGAAACCTATGAGCGTATGAGGGAGTTTGCTCAACTCTATGTGGCTAAGGCGGTGAAACCGCTGTATCACTATACTGGCGAGCGGGCGCTGTTTGATTTTTATGATGTTGAGAAAGAAATCGAATATGCGCTTTCGCGTAAAGTCGAGTTGAAATCCGGCGGCTATCTGATTTTTGACCAGACCGAGGCGCTGACAACGGTGGATGTGAATACTGGCAGCTTTGTTAGCGGCAAGAACCTTTCCGATACTATTTTCAAGACCAACCTGGAAGCGGCTCAGTGCATTGCCCGGCAGCTAAGATTAAGAAACCTGGGCGGTATCATCATCATTGACTTTATTGACATGGATGAAGATAGCCAGCGCGAAACCGTGCTGGAAGAATTGCAGAGAGCTGTTACCAAGGATAGGGCGCGCACTAGTATCAATGGCTTCACCGCTTTGGGATTAGTGGAAATGACGCGCAAGCGGACACGTGAAAGCTTGGCACATTTGCTATGCGAGCCTTGCGAGGCCTGCCAGGGGCGAGGCGAGTATAAAACGGCGCAAACCGTGGCTTACGAGATCATGCGGGCGCTAACGCGGGAATCACGTCAGTTTAATGCTAAAGAGTTTAAGGTGATTGCCTCACCTTCAGTGGCTAATTTGCTATTGGATGAGGAATCGCAGAGTCTGGCGAATCTGTCGGATTTTATCAATAAGCGGGTTTCAGTCCAGGCGGATAGTCAATATTCGCAGGAAGAGTTTGATATCATCTGGATGTAGCTTCAGCCCCTTCGGCTACAAGGGGTGACGAAACTGCCAAGAATGGCAGATCCGGCAGTTTCATAGTCTTTTCAATCTCGGAAGGTTGCGCAAGTTCGGCTTGTGCGGCCTTGACTGCGGGTTTAATGGCTTTGATCATCACCAGCAGCATTTCATCCAAAGCTTGCGCCTCCTTGGAAACGAACATGTATTGCCGTTCAATCTCACCAAGCTGTGTCTCTAAAGCCTCGGCATCTGTTTTGATCTGGAGTAGACTCGCCGTGCGTTCTTCAAGATGCTTGCGATGAGCGTCTATTTGTTGCTGTAACACGCCTACGACATCTTCCAGCCATTGCTTGCAGGTTTTCTCTGCATCTTCGAAAATTCTTTGCGACTGGGTACCAATCCCTATAAAAAACCTGCGTATCAGGAAATGCTTTTCAGTGAGCACGTTGACCGGGTCTTTGCAAAAATCATCAGTGATTTTCTCCAGCGCCTGCATATTACCCAGAAACTCGCTCATGTTCAGGGCAGGGGGCACGTTTATACTAAAGCCGTGTCGCGTTCTAAACACCTCATAAATATTGTCGACGAGTTTTTTTATGGATTTGCTTTCGGTGGTCACAAATCCGGCAAGTTCTGCTGCTTGTTTCATCAGGGCGCGCATGTTTTGGTTAAGCCCTATGGTTGTCCAGCTGTCGCCCATGGCCTGGCGATTTTGAGCGACTGAAGATTCCAGATAGGCGACGCTCAAATGACGCAATAACCGTTTGCCAATGTTTGAAATTCTTTCCTGTGCTTGATTGAAGGTTGGAATGGAAGCTTCGTAGCGTTTTCTTTCTGCGACCACTTGTGCCAGGATGTGTTTGGAGTTATCTATGTTCAGGCCACGCAGCTGTTTTAATTCCTGAATTTGGGTGCGGAGGTTCTGTAGTCGCAACTGCAAACCTTTGCGGGAGAATTTGATCATTTCGCTACACTCGATGGCCGCTGTTCGCCCCAGGATTTCCTGCTTGGCCAATATTAGCTTTTCGCCTAGGGCATGCTCCAACTGGTCCATTCCACTTTTCTGGAGGAGCAAAGAATCCTTCCTGATTTTGGCAACTAATGCTTTTTGAGCCGATAATGCAAATACATTCTCAGGTGAAACACCCAGCTGGTGTGCGGTGGTGTTGATTTGACGGTCAATTTCGTTCTTGATTTGCTGTGCGGATTTGAGGGAATCCCACAAGATATCTACCTTGTTTAAAACGACTAGCTTGAACTTAGAACGACCACTGACATGCTCATTCCAGATTTTCAGGTCAGATTTCGTGATGCCTGAGTCAATGGCGGTCAGGAACAGAATGGCGTGCGCATTTGGGACAATATTCAAAGTGAGTTCTGGCTCAGCACCCAAGGCATTAAGACCTGGAGTATCCATAATCACCAAGCCTTGCTTGAGCAAAGGGTGAGGGTAATTCAGTATGGCATGCCGCCAAGCAGGTATTTGGGCCGCATTAGGCGATGGTAATTCTTTAACCGAGGCCATTTCATCCGGATGCCATAAGCTTAGCGCCTGCGCCTCCTGCTGGGAAACCGTTTTCTGGTCAATCAATTTTCGCAGCACGGACACCATTTGTTCCGGAGAACTGGTATCCAGCCGGAATTTTTGCCAGGCCGCAGGGGTGGTTTTAAGATAGGTTAGCGAATCTCCCTTAAGCCGTGTCTCAATAGGCAGCAGTTTCAGGCAAGGCTCCTCGTGTTTATCCCAGAGGATTTCTGTTGGGCACATGGTGGTGCGTCCGGCTTCGCTGGGTAGCAGGCGCTGGTCAAAGTCAGAGAAGAACAGGGCGTTGATGGTTTCGGTCTTGCCGCGAGAGAACTCAGCCAGAAATGCGACTACCAGCTGATCTCTTTCAAGGGTTTGCAGAATATCATGCAGGCGCAATTCTTTTACCGCATCAGTCTCACCGCTTTGGTTAAGCCAGTCTTTATAGTTCGAGATAGCCTTAATCAAGTCAGCGCGCAAGGCGCGGTATTCTTCTATTTTGGCGTTAAATGTACTCTGCATGGCTATAGCATGGCGCCCAGTTGATAGGTCAGTGTAGCGATTACGGAGACATTGAGCATTTGCAATAAAATTAACGCCACAAGTGGCGAAAAGTCGATTCCGTTGGCAAGTGGCAGAATACGCCGGATCGGGTTAAGGATGGGTTGTGTGAGCGGATTCAACGCACTGGAAATAGGATGGTATGGATTAACCCAGCTTAGGATAGCCTGGAGCAGAATAGCATAAAAGAAAATATCCAATACAGTACGAACGAGTCCCAGCAAGCTTGTTCCGAGGATCACTAGCCAAGGGGTGGTGCCGGCGAGGCCAATCGGGAAATCGTTTAACACTAACAGCAGCCATTGCAGCAGTAATTGGGTCGTGAGAGCTAATGCCAAGGTGGAAATATCCCATCTACGCCAGCTTGGAATGACTTTTCTTGCCGATTTGACAGCGAAATCTGTCAGTGCGATGACAATCTGTCCTAATGGATTGGCAAAGCTGCATTTGAGGTATTGCATCAAAAAGCGCAGCATAAACATGAAACACAGCAGATTCAGAATGGTGCTGAGTAAAAAGTGCAGGGCAGAAGTGAACATCAGGCAGCTCCTCCGAGCTCATCTCCCAGTGTCTTAGCACGTTCGCAGGCTTTGTGCGCAGCAGTGATGATGGCTTGTTTGACGTGCTGTTGTTCCATACTCAGGATACCTTGTTCCGTTGTGCCACCTTTGGAGGTGACTTGAGCCCGTAACGTGGTCACTGGCGTTTCCACACTGCTGGCCAGCATGCTGGCACCTTTGAACGTGGCGAGGCTTAATTGCTTGGCGGCAGCTTCGCTTAAGCCAAGCGCGACAGCGGCTTCCTGCAGAGCTTCAATGAAATAAAACACATAAGCCGGGCCGCTGCCGGAAATGGCAGTGATGGCATCCAGTTGCACCTCATCATTCACCCAAACCGTATCGCCTGCGGCTTTCAGCACATGATCGGCGTAATTTTGGTGCGCGGCAGAAATGCCGGGCATAGCGAACAGGCCGGTCACACCCGCCTGGATTTGTGCGGGGGTGTTGGGCATGGCGCGGATGATGGTTTGATAGCCGCCGAGCCAGCGGCTCAAATCTGCTAACCGGATACCGGCTGCAATAGAGATGATGAGCTGGTTTTTCAGTAAAGGTACCAAGCTATGACAAACCTCGGCCATTTGCTGTGGTTTGATAGCCAATACAATGGCATCGCTGGTAGCCGCATCCGCAAGGGCTTCACGGGCATATACGCCATACGCGTTTTGTAGTGATGCACGCTTCCCAGCATCTGGCTCGATCACGGTGATGTCGCGCATGTCGAAATGCTTCTGGCGCAAACCTGCGATAAGTGCGTTTGCCATGTTGCCGCCGCCAATGAAAGCCAGTTTCATGTTGTTATTTCATCCTTTATTTTTGCTGGCCGGTTGCCAAACAGCGCCGAGCCAATGCGTACCATGGTTGCACCCTCATGAATGGCTGCGATATAGTCATCCGACATGCCGATAGACAGTGTGTCCAAAACAAGCCCTTGCTTTTGCAAGGCAAGAAATGCTTCATGCACTATTCTAAATTGCGTACGCTGAGTTGCAAAGTCTTTTGCCGGGGCAGGGATTGCCATCAAACCTCGCAATTTCAGTCGCGGTTCTGTAACTACTGCGGCTGCTAGTTCGCCAAGTGCGTGCATATCGGCACCGCTCTTGCTGGTTTCTGCGCTGCTGTTGTATTGAACACACACATTGAGTGGTGGTTTGTCTGAAGGCCTGGCTTTTGCCAGGCGTTCTACCAGCTTGATCCGGTCCACCGAATGCACCCAGTCGAAATGCTGTGCAATGGGTGTCGTTTTGTTGCTCTGGATTGGGCCGATAAAATGCCACTCAATCGCGCAATCGGCCAGTTGTGCCTGTTTGGCGAGGGCTTCCTGCAGGTAACTTTCGCCAAAGGCAGTTTGCCCGGCCATATAAGCAGCCCGCAAATTTTCCGCTGGCTGTGCCTTGCTGACAGCCAACAACCGCACATTGCCCTGACGTTTCGCATCTTGCTGTGCCTGCCGGATATTTGCGAGAATCGCTTGCAAGGAGTCGGCAATTATGGTCATAATTCAAACATCTTAAAGAATAAACTTTGTGTAAAATCTTAAGAACGAGTCACATTATAAAATAGAGCGGGAGCACATTGTGGATATTTCGGATTTGCTGGCGTTTTCGGTCAAGAACAAAGCTTCGGATTTGCATTTGTCCGCCGGGTTGCCACCCATGATTCGCGTACATGGGGATATACGTAAAATCAATGTGCCAGTGCTGGATCATACCCAAGTGCATGATATGGTGTATGACATCATGAACGATGGTCAGCGCAAGGTTTATGAAGAGACGCTAGAGTGCGATTTTTCGTTCGAGATCCCCAATTTGGCGCGGTTTCGCGTCAATGCATTCAATCATAATCGTGGATCCGGCGCGGTTTTTCGGACGATTCCTTCCAAAATTCTAACTTTGGAACAGTTGAATTGCCCAGCCATTTTCAAGGATATTGCTAATACGCCACGTGGCATTGTGTTGGTGACCGGCCCGACTGGTTCAGGTAAGTCCACCACGCTGGCTGCGATGATCGACTACGTCAACGAAAATGAGATGGGGCACATCCTGACGGTGGAAGACCCGATCGAGTTTGTGCATCAATCCAAGAAGTGCCTAATCAACCAGCGTGAAGTCGGCCCGCATACCTTGTCGTTCCAGAATGCCTTGCGTGCAGCTTTGCGTGAAGACCCCGATGTAATTCTGGTGGGCGAGATGCGTGACCTGGAAACGATTCGTCTGGCTCTAACAGCAGCAGAAACCGGCCACTTGGTATTTGGTACTCTGCATACCAGTTCGGCTGCGAAAACCGTGGATCGTATCGTGGACGTGTTTCCGGCTGCTGAAAAAGACATGGTGCGTTCAATGCTCTCCGAGTCATTGCGTGCGGTGATTTCACAGACATTATGTAAAACCAAAGATGAGCAAGGGCGTGTCGCTGCGCATGAAATTATGATTGGTACGCCTGCGATCCGTAACCTGATTCGCGAGAACAAGGTGGCGCAGATGTATTCGGCCATCCAGACAGGGCAAAATATCGGCATGCAGACACTGGACCAGAACCTGCAGGATTTGGTGCGCCGTAACGTAATTTCTGCTGCTGAGGCCCGTGGCAAGGCAGCCAACAAAGACGCCATTATGGGTTGATATGCGAGGTTGAATAATGGAAAAAGGACAGGCAGAAAAGTATGTTTTCGATTTGCTGAGGCTGATGCTCAGCAAAAAAGCCTCGGACATGTTTATTACGGCAGGTTTCCCGCCAGCGATGAAGGTGGATGGCAAGATGACGCCGGTAAGCAGCCAAGTACTTTCTGCACAACAGGCACGGGAGATTGCACGTTCGATTATGAACGACAAGCAAGCTGCGGAATTCGATGCCTCGAACGAGTGTAATTTTGCGATAGGTATTCCCAGCGTTGCGCGCTTCCGCGTAAATGCTTTTGTGCAACGCGGTTCCGTAGGGTTGGTGTTCCGGACGATTACGACGAAGATTCCGAAATTTGAAGAGTTGGGGTTGCCAGAAGTGCTGAAGGATATCGCGATGACCAAGCGCGGTCTGGTGATTTTTGTCGGCGGCACAGGGTCAGGTAAATCGACCTCACTAGCGGCGATGATCGGCTATCGTAACGAGAATAGTTATGGACATATCATCACGATCGAAGACCCGATTGAGTTTATTCACGAACATAAAAACTGTGTGATTACCCAGCGCGAAATTGGCGTGGATACTGACAGCTGGCATATCGCGCTCAAGAATACCCTGCGGCAGGCGCCGGATGTGATCCTGATTGGAGAGATTCGTGACCGTGAGACTATGGATTATGCGATCGCTTTCGCCGAGACAGGGCACTTGTGTATGGCGACCCTGCATGCGAACAGCACCAACCAAGCGCTGGATCGCATCATCAACTTTTTCCCCGAAGAGCGTCGCTACCAGTTGCTGATGGATCTATCGCTAAACGTGCGCGCATTTGTGTCGCAACGGCTAATCCCCAAAGCCGACGGGATAGGTCGGGTTGCAGCGGTGGAAATTATGATTAATTCGCCTTTGATTTCAGACTTGATATTCAAGGGTGAGGTGCATAGCATCAAGGAAATTATCGGCCGTTCACGTGAGCTGGGGATGCAGACCTTTGACCAAGCGCTATTCGATTTACATGAGAGTGGCAGCATTACTTACGAAGATGCGTTGCGAAACGCTGATTCCGTGAATGACCTTCGCTTGCGCATTAAGCTAGAAGGCAAAGGGGCTCACGAAAAAGACCTGTCGGCCGGTCTGGATCATCTCGGAATCGTATAGGTAAAAGACCCTAACAAAAAAAGCCAATGCGGGAATATCGGCTTTTTTCATTAAAGGAGGTTACTCTACAGAAACTTCCACTCGTCTGGCTTCCTGAAGATCGCTTCCGCCTTCTACGACTTCAGGTTTACGCATCTCGATTCTGGATTCGTCAACACCGGCCGCTTTAAGCGCTTCGCGTACTGCCTTGGCACGGTTTTTTGCCAGTTCTTCGTTGAGCGCTCGGTCTCCGCGAGTGTCGTGATAGCCTGAGAGAACTGCCCTGTTCTCGGGGTGTGTATTTAGCCACTCAACGATAAGAGACAGCGTGCTGTTAGTGTTGGCCGGTAAAGTAGCCTTCCCAGTCTCGAAATATAGTTTGGCTGAGGATGGCATTGCAGGGGCTGCTACAGGCGCATCATAAGCGCGAACGGCAAGCTGGTTATCTAGCAAAATGCCGTTCCCTAACAATGCTTGGATTTCTTCCGCAATCTTGTTTTTGGTGGCCTCAGATTCGACAAACCCTGTAAGTGTCGCGGTTTTTTCATTTCCTTCCAGCCAGAGGTCTTCACCCCTATTGAGTAAAGCACGCAAGCTGTCAGTCTGTGTCAGCCAGTCTATATGCGAAGTGTCACCACTAGCATTAACTTCCCCAAGCGTGGCGGTGAAGCGGAAAGGTTCAGTAGACGCTACGGTAGGCACAGTGCTTTCTGTCTGGCTGCAACAGGTATTGGATGGCCCATGCCCAGTTAGTAGCATCCACAGCAACAGAATGGCCAGCAGTAAAGCAATGGCCCACGTCCAGCGATGGAGGCTTGATTGATCATTTTGCATGAGGGTCCCCCTATTTATTTACGCCGGCATTCAGCTTGTCTTGCAATGCTTTCAGTTCGGTCCATTTGTTGTCCGCAGCCAGCGCCGCTTGTTGCGCCCAGGTGCCAGGGTTGGCTATGCGGAAACGTGTGCCGCCTTTTTCCAGGATGGCACGCATTTGCGGTTCGGTCGCTTTGGCAACCTGGGCAAAGGTTTTCAGGCCATTGTCCTTGAACAATTCGTTAATTTTTGGGCCTATACCTTCTATCACAGTCAGATCATCGGCATTCTTAATCGTGAACCCGGCGGCTTTAGCGGCAGCTAGGTCAATCTTTGCTTTAGGAGGTGTTTTCGGTTTTGCCGGAGCTTTGGGTTTTGCGGTTGGCTTCGGTTTGGCTGGTGCGGCAGGTTTAGGGGACTCTGCAACTGCAGCAGGTGCCGGAGCTATTGTGGCGGCGGGAATGTCCGCTACTTTGGTAACTGGGGGGGGATTAGTCTCGCTTGTCGTTGAACATGTTCCGGGGTTGCAACAGCACTTGGATAAGAGATAATGCAACAGCCAGCCCAATAAAGCGCCTGCAATAAACCACACTAAACAACATCCCAGACTGCCCATTTCTCACTCCCCGATAACATAATGAAAAGGTAAGTATTGCATAACACGTACTATCGGCGCCTTTTATCCAGACGTCAAGCCCGGGCTGTTAGGGCTGCCAAAAATTACATTTGATAGGTGATATGTCCATTGAGCAGGGTGTAATGCACTTTACCCAGCATCTCCAGTCCAGCAAACGGTGTATTCTTGCCTTGGCTCTTCAATTGGTCAGGCATGACGCGCCAGGATTGCTCCGGGTTAAAGATCACGACGTCAGCCGGTGCGTGCGGGCTCAGGTGTCCAGTTGCGATACCAAGAATTTGCGCCGGTTTGCAAGTAACGCGGGCCAGTGCATCCATCAGCGGGATTTTGTGCTGGGCAGACCATTTCAGCGTGAGCGGAAGTAGCAGTTCCAACCCAGTCGCGCCAGCTTCGCTTTCGGCAAAAGGCAGCAATTTGGCGTCATCATCCACTGGGGTGTGGTCAGAACATACGGCGTCTATCGTGCCATCCTTCACGCCCATGCACAGGGCATCTTTGTCCCGAATCGAGCGTAGCGGCGGTTTGAGGTGCGCATTAGCGTTGAAAAAGCCGATATCATGTTCTGTTAGGTACAAATGCTGCGCGCTGACATCAGCGGTCACTTGCAGATCTTTTGCCTTGGCTTGGCGTACCTGTTCGACACCTTCAGCGGTGGAAAGTCGGCACAAATGCACTTTGGTTTTTGTTTCTGCAGCGATACGCAATATACTGGCAATAGCCAAACTTTCGGTCGCGGCGGGGATGCCTTTCAAGCCAAGGCGGCTTGCCACTTCGCCATCGTGTGCCGTACCGCCTTTGCTCAGGAAAGGTTCTTCCGGACGTAAAAATAAAGTGTATCCAAAAGTGGCGGCATACTCGAATGCTCGCCATAATATTTGCGTATCCACAATCGGATTATCCGCTTGGGTGAAGCCCACGCAGCCCGCTTCGGTCAGCTGGAACAGCTCGCTAAGCGTCTTGCCTTCCAGATTACGTGTCAGTGCGCCCAGTGGATAGATGCGCGCCATGTTGTGTTGCCAAGCACGATGTTTCAGCATCTCAATCAGGCCAGGCTCATCCAGCACCGGGTCGGTATCTGGTGGGCAGGCCAAGCTGGTAACGCCACCAGCTGCAGCAGCTTGCAGTTCACTCTTCAGCGTGGCTTTGTATTCATCACCCGGTTCGCGCAAGCGGGCGGACAAATCCACCAGCCCCGGTGCGACGATCATGCCGCTCGCATCGATTGTCTGGTTAGCGTGGAAGCCATTCGGCACCCGACCGATACCGACTATTTGTCCTGCTGCGATGAATACATCCTGTTGCGCGTCAATCTTGTTTTTCGGGTCGATCAGGCGACCATTCTTAATGTGTATTTTCATGTGTTGTTTCCACCGGCTAATAGCGTCATGACCGCCATGCGGATGGCGATACCGTAAGTGACTTGCGGCAAGATGACAGACTGCGCGCCGTCTGCAACGCGGGAGTCTATTTCTACGCCGCGGTTCATTGGGCCGGGGTGCATCACGATTGCATCCGGTTTTGCCAGCGCCAGCTTTCCCGGTGTGAGCCCATAGGTGTTGAAATATTCCTGCGCGCTGGGCAGTAGTGCGCCGCTCATGCGCTCGTTTTGCAGGCGCAGCATCATGACCACGTCCACATCTTTCAGGCCGGTTTGCATATCATGGAATACTTGCACGCCCAATTTCTCCACATCGGCTGGCAGCAAGGTTCTGGGAGCAATTACACGCACTTCCGGTACACCCAGCGTGGTCAGCGCGTGAATCTCGCTGCGCGCAACGCGTGAATGTAGCACATCACCCACGATGGCGACGCGCAGGTTATGCATATCCGGCTTATAGCGGCGTACCGTAAAAACGTCTAGCAAGCCTTGTGTGGGGTGTGCGTGACGGCCGTCGCCTGCGTTGATGACACTGACATGTTCCGGTACATGTTGCGCAATGAAATGCGCTGCACCGCTCTGGTTGTGACGCACCACGAAAATGTCCGCATGCATGGCAATCAGGTTGTTTACTGTATCCAGAATAGTTTCACCCTTGGATTGGGAAGATGTACTGACATTCAGGTTCAGTACATCGGCAGAAAGTCGTTTCGCCGCGATCTCGAACGTGGTGCGGGTGCGGGTGCTGTTTTCGAAAAAGAGGTTGCACACGGTTTTGCCGCGTAGCAGCGGCACCTTTTTCACTTCACGCTCATTCACGCCGATAAAGGTTTCCGCAGTGTCGAGAATCTGCAGCAGCGTGGCTTTGGGTAGCCCTTCAATGGTCAGCAGGTGTTTAAGGTTTTTGTGCTGATCGAGTTGTGGGTTGTACATGCGTTTAGGTTCCCCTGTTTTTTACCTATCCAACAGTTTCAATTGTAATTTTCCGGCGGTGTTCTGGCTCAATTCCAGTGCTTGCAATGCTGCCAGTGGAATATCCACTCCCACGATGTCCGGCCGGATTGGCAACTCTGCGCCACCGCGGTTGATGAGTACCGCCAACTCGATTTTGGCAGGCCTGCCGTAATCGAATAGTTCGTTCATGGCAGCGCGTGTGGTGCGGCCGGTGTAGAAGATGTCATCGATCAGAATGATATGCTTGCCTTCAACCTCAAAGCCGATGTTGGTAGGCTTGGGCTGGTTTTTCAGGCCGCGTTTTGCAAAATCATCGCGATACATTGCGGCATCCAGCGTGCCGGTTTCTGGCTCGGTATTTAGTATTTGCAATATGCGCTGCATCAACCATACGCCGCCGCTGTGTATTCCCACCAACGCTGTGTTGGCCGTGATACGCGGTGCGATTTGGCTGGTGATGTCAGCCAGAAGTTGTTCCGGGTCAGGTAATTGCATTCTCAGCGTTCTTTATAATTGATCAAAATAAGATTGTAATATGGTTTGCGCGGCGCAGGCATCCAGAAATTCTTTTTGTGCGCGGCCGCGAATGCCTGTTTCGGCTAGGCGCTGCGCGGCCTCTGCCGAGCTTAACCGCTCATCTACCATCGCTACCGGCAGCCTGAATCGGCCTTCCAGCCGCTGGGCGAACTTTTTGGCCAAATGCGTCAACTCGTGGCTGGAGCCATCCAAAAAAGTTGGTAAACCTACGATAAGAAGGCTGGGGTGCCATTCTGCCAGCAATTTTTCGATTGCGGCGAATTTCTCGTCATTCTTTTCCGATTCGATGGTTTGCAATGGATGCGCCAGTTTTAGCATAGTTTCGCCCATCGCCACACCGATACGCTTTTCGCCAAAATCGAACGCCAGCACGGTGCCCTGAATCTCGGGATAACTACGCGCGTCTATCGGTAAATGGCTTTTCGACAAAGGTGTTGCCGTCATCATGCATGCCCCGCAATGTCGGACAAATTGGCAAAATTCAACCCCATGCGGTTCATTACCCAGTCGAATTTCTGCGCATAAGGCACATCGAAAATCAGTTGCCGTGTGGCGGCAATATCCGGGCTCGTCCAGTTAAGCCACGCGTTACGGCTGATTTCATCTTCAATTTGCCCGGCAGACCAGCCCGCATAACCCAATGCTACCAGCAGTTTTTCCGGCACGTTTTGTTTGGAGATCTCTTCCAGAATGTCTTTGGAAGTCGTCAGGCTGATACCTGTACTGATTTCAATTGTCGAGTTGTAGTCACCATGCGGTGAGTGCAACACAAAGCCGCGCTCTGGCTGTACCGGGCCGCCAAGCATCACGGGTCGGGAAGCAAGCTCCGGCAGGCGGATCTCCAGCGCGATTTCCCCAAATAGTTTGCCCAAGTTCATATCGATGGGCCGGTTCAGCACAATGCCCATCGCACCATCAGGATTATGCGCGCAGATATAAGAGACAGTTCTGGAAAAACGCGAATCAGTCATGCCAGGCATGGCAATAAGAAACTGACCTGTAAGATTGATGTTTTCCAATGAGGGTTATCTTAGCATAAATTGTTAAATATCATCAAGTTACGTTTGTTATGGGGCCATGTATCCCGTCACTTCCAGCCCAAAACCTTCCATACTTGGCATTTTGCGCGGCGTAGCCATCAGGCGCATTTTGCCTACGCCCAGATCAATCAGGATTTGCGAGCCGATGCCGTAATTGCGCAACTCTTGTGGATAGCGAATGGTTTCGCCCGTATGTTGTACGCGGTGTATCAAATCTGCGCCGGACTCAGAGGTGTGTAATAAAATCATTACGCCAGAAGGCGCGCCGGATATGGCTTCCAGAGCAGTCAGCACGTTCCAGCTGTGGCTGCGGCTGCCGCAATCCAGCAAGTCCAGAATGGAGAGTGGCTCATGTACGCGCACCAGGGTCTCTTGCGCCCGCTCGGGTGTGCCTTTTACCAGTGCCAGGTGCGTGTCTTTGGCGATTTTGTCTTGATAGACAATCAGGTTCATTTCGCCGTAGGGCGTTTGGATGGTGCGTTCGGCGGCGCGTTTGACCAGTTTTTCGGTTTCGTTGCGATATCGAATCAAGTCGGCGATGGTGCCGATTTTCAGTGCATGCTGTTTTGCAAATTCCAGCAAATCCGGCAGGCGTGCCATTTCGCCGTCATCTTTCAGAATCTCGCAAATCACCGCAGCAGGTTCCAGCCCGGCCAACTTGGCCAAATCGCAGCCCGCCTCGGTATGCCCGGCGCGCACCAGCACGCCTCCATCCTGCGCGGCCAGCGGGAAGATGTGTCCCGGACTGACAATGCTCTTGGCATCTGCATTTCTGGCAACTGCGGCTTGAATCGTGATTGCGCGGTCGGCAGCGGAGATCCCTGTGGTTACGCCACTGGCGGCTTCGATGGACACGGTGAAATTGGTGCCGAGGCGCGTACCATTCTGCTGCACCATCGGCGGTAGTCTAAGCTGTTTACAACGCGCTTCAGTGAGCGTCAGGCAGATCAGGCCGCGCCCGTGTTTAGCCATGAAGTTGATATGGCTGGCATTGGCAAACTCGGCGGCCAGCACTAGGTCGCCTTCGTTTTCGCGGTCTTCGTCATCCACAAGCACCACCATCTTGCCAGCTTGGATGTCGGCAATGATCTCGCTGATCGGGCTAATCATGGTTTGTGTCATCAGATTGGTTCCTGCGCCCATTCGGACATGCGATCCACATAGCGGGCGATTTGATCCACTTCCAGGTTCACGCTGCTGCCGGGCTTCAGTGCTGCCAGTGTGGTTTTCTCCAAGGTATGCGGAATCAGATTGATGCTGAAAATGTCGCACGCGATGCTGTTAATGGTCAGGCTCACGCCATCCACGCAAATTGATCCTTTCACAGCGATATATTTGGCAAGCGCGTGTGGTGCCTTAATTAGCAGCTGCCAGCATTCGCCTACCGGGTTGAAGGCCGTGACTGTGCCGACACCGTCCACATGGCCGCTCACCAAGTGCCCGCCCAAGCGATCGGACAGGCGCAATGCTTTTTCCAGGTTGACCATTTGGCCTTGCGCGAAGCCGCTGGTGACGGCAAGCGTGGCCTCCGAGACATGCACAGTGAAATGCGTGGGCGTGATGGCCGTTGCGGTCAGGCAGATGCCGTTGACGGCAATGCTGTCGCCAATGGCGACATCTGATAAATCCAACTGTTTTGCTTCGATACGCAATGCTGCGTCTGCACCCATAGGGCTGAGCGTATCTATGCGGCCTGCGGCTTGAATGATTCCGGTAAACATAGTGCCATTTTAACAGGACAGCGCCAAGTTGCTCTAATAAATTCCCATGGGATAAGCGTGTTTTCCCACCTTGGATTCTGCTTGGCATGGTTATTGCCATACTTGGGTTGTGAAGTTCATGAAAGCAGGTGAGTTATTATGTTGAACCATGTGATGGAAAAGTTACATTCCGTATTATCAGTCCAGCCGACTCAGGCACCAACCGGCTGGTCAGATACGCTTTCCGGTATGGATGAAATGGGCGTGCTGAAAGATGCAACAGCCCACTTACAAGGCTTGCAAATCCTTCAGGCAACACAGGCTGTCAAGGTCATTGACGCTATCCTTTCCTTGGATAGGAAAATGGCGGGATACACCAAGAAAGCTACTCGTAACTACATGATTTCATTGAGCTTAAGTAGGAAGATGCAGGGCAGGATACAGGCGTTGGTTTACGACTATTATCGGCAGCTGTATATTGCTTACACCAAGTTTCTTGAAGTGTATCAGTATCAGAACAAGCTACAGATTGAAACGGACAAGATAAACCTGATATTGGCGCGTCATTTGCACACAATTTTCCAGATGATGAAATGGCGTTATTTCGATGACCAGCCTGCGCCTCCCGGGTCATGGCTATGTGTTCATAATATCATCAGGTATGCCGAAAATCTGGCAATCATGAACACCAATCTGTTTTTGTACGATTTCCATGATAAGGAAACGTCCATTGCTTCTATTCTGGAGCAAGGGTTGATGATGGATACTTTGCAGACGGTTAACCTAAGCCGGGTTCAGTTGCAGTTGACTGAGCGGGTTTTGCGTACCTGGGCAAACAACCCGATATTTGTGACCAAATACAAACAGGATAAATATCATTTCAGCCTTAACCTGGGAGAGGATAAAGGGACGCTACGTATCCGCACTATTGAGAAGTTCGCGGATTACCGTTTCTGGCGTACTACCGGACTGACCGATCGTATTGAAGCGTACCTGTGCGCCGTGGATACGCAAAAATCACTGGACGCTTTTGGTTTGGATGGGGTTGCGCCGGTGCCTGTATTGGTGAAATTGTTCAAAAAACTGCGGGTGGAATGGTGCACGGAGGGTTATGAGCGTCAGCGCAGGAAGGAAACAAGAACCAAAACAGCTACATTGATTAATGTCAGTTATGGCTTGGACGATATTTGCATGCGATTGAATAGAATTCAGGCACGCAACACCAAACCCGCTGGCGCAGTATTGGATGATTTTGCGTTTGAACAAAAGATCGCGCAGCACCGCCGGAATCGTTTCCTGCAAAACCCGACGACTAGTCTTCTGGGGAACGAGAACTGGTGGATGGTGGATGAGAGTCCGAGCGGCTTTGCGGTGGACTTGGGCCGGAACGTCAGTGACTGGGTCAATCCGGGTCGACTGATCGGTTATACCAAAGATGATAATAAGGATGTGTTGTATATTGCGGAAATCCGGAGTGTGCGTAAATTGCCGAACGGAACTTATCGCGCTGGCATGGAGATTATAGGTAGCCACTGTCTTTCCGTGAAAGTTTCGTCCTTACATAAAACCAGTGAGTTTGAAGGGCTTTCCGGTTATTTTGTTGATAATGTGGAAGCCAGCTATCAGAGTGAGATCACTTTCCCAAGCCTATACCTGGGGGCAACCGAGGACACGCGCCAGAGAACCTCGCTGATTCTGCCACGCAAGCGTTACAAACGCGGTGCGCAGTATCGGGTGCAGTTGGATGACGATGAAAGGATCGTAGTGGCGGGACGCCCGTTACTCAAACATCACGACTGGGTACAGGTAGAACTGGCTGCACAATAGACTCGGTGGATCCTGTTTGATTTTGTTTTGAAGCGGCGTCTTAAGCTGATAAGATGCCGCGTATGTTTTTTTCTAGCAAAAACTTGCCTTTCGAACTGCTGGTGGGCTTGCGTTACACCCGCGCCAAGCGCAAGAACCATTTTATTTCATTCATTTCCGTCAGCAGCATGATCTGTATGGCCATCGGCGTTTGGGCGCTGATTGTCATCCTTTCCGTGATGAACGGCTTTCATCGCGAGTTGCAGAACCGCACGGTGAGCGTGGCCTCGCACTTGGAAATCACTGGTTTCAACAACCGCTTGCCCGATTGGAATACGCTGGCGCAGCAATTGAAAAATGAACCCAAAGTGCTGGCCAGCGCACCGTATATTAGTGCGCAAGGCATGCTCACTTACGACCAGGCCGTGCAAGGCGCATTGGTGCGCGGCGTGCTGCCTGCGGAAGAAGCCAAAGTGGCCAGCATTGCAGATCACATGAAAGTCGGCCGCTTGCAGGATTTGCAAACAGGGCAGTTCAATATCGTGCTGGGCGATGACTTGGCGTATTCGCTTGGCGTGAATGTGGGCGAGAAAGTCGCGCTGATGGCGCCGCAAGGGCAGTTTACCCCGGCGGGTGTAATTCCACGCATCAAGCAGTTTACCGTGGTGGGTTTGTTCCACATCGGCATGTGGGAGTATGACGCCGGGCTGGCGCTGATTCATTTGGATGACGCCGCTAAGCTGTATCGCATGGGTGGCGATGTTTCCGGTTTGCGCCTCAAGCTGCCGGATTTATTTGATGCTCCGACCGTTTCGGAAGACTTGAACAGAAAATACAACCAGGCCGGCAATTTGTATATTGCCGACTGGACGCAGCAGCACGCCAATTTCTTCAAGGCGCTCAAGATGGAAAAGACCGTGATGTTTATCATCACCTCCATCATCGTATTGGTGGCCGCATTCAGCATCCTGTCATCTTTGGTGATGGCGGTGACGGATAAGCGCGCCGATATCGCCATCATGCGCACGTTTGGCGCTTCGCCCGCCAGTATTATGAAAATCTTTGTCGTGCAGGGCGCGCTCATCGGCATATTGGGCGTAATAGTTGGGCTCGTTACCGGCATTCTGACAGCAATCAACGTGCCGCATATCGTGCCTTGGCTGGAACGCGTGTTCAATACCCAGTTTCTGGCAAAAGATGTCTATTTCATCAGCGACATTCCCTCGCAACTGTTATGGTCTGACGTCATTGTGATTGTGTCCGTGGCATTTGTTATGAGCATATTGGCGACGCTGTATCCGAGTTACCGGGCCAGCAAGATCAACCCTGCCGAGGCGCTGCGCTATGAATAACATTCTCGCCTGCCAAAACCTGAGCAAAACCTACACCGGCCTCGATGTCAGTGTGCTCAACGGCATTGATTTTTCAATTTCAGCGGGTCAGCAAGTCGCCATCGTCGGTGCTTCCGGCTCGGGCAAAAGCACCTTGCTGCATTTGCTGGGCGGTCTGGATGCGCCGTCCGCGGGGCAGGTCAGCATCATGGGTAAAGACTTGAATCAGCTCAATGAGACGCAAAAAGGCAGCCTGCGCAACCAGCATCTGGGCTTCGTGTATCAGTTCCATCATTTGCTACCGGAATTCACCGCGCTGGAGAATGTCGCCATGCCGCTGCTGATTCGCCGCGTCAACCGTGCCGAGGCAGAAGATGCCGCACAACAGATGCTGGCGAAAGTCGGGCTGGCACAGCGCGTACAGCACATGCCGGGCGAGCTTTCCGGTGGCGAGCGTCAGCGTGCCGCGCTGGCAAGGGCGCTGGTGACCAACCCCGCCTGCCTGCTGGCCGATGAACCCACCGGCAATCTCGACCGCGTCACGGCCAATCACGTGTTTGATTTGCTATTGCAGATGAATGCCGAGCTAGGCACTGCGCTGGTGGTGGTGACCCACGACTTGAGCCTGGCCGCCAAAATGCAGCGTCAGTACCGTCTGGAAGACGGCAAACTTACTTCAATCTAATTTTCCAGAAGCCTGATAAAATAAAAACCGCCTAGATAGGCGGTTTTTTTAAAGCTGACGAAACTAAAATTTTTAGGCTAGATGTGCATTTTCCTACAAAACATTTCTTTTGCGGAGAGTTATGCCTAATAGTCCTAAGCCGGAAAGGATTAATGGTAATGCTCCTGGTAAAGGAACTGTAGGGTTTCTGGTATTAATTGCAACATCGTAAGCGCCTACATTGTTGTACCAGCCAAAACCATCCATAGTGCCAAGAAAGAGCCTTGTAGCGCCTGTAGGAGCAACAAAACTTTGTACTGTACCGCTACCAGTTCCAGTTAACCCATCACCAATAAAGAATGCCTGCTGAAGTAATGGACTCAACATCAAAAATGATGTGCCTAGGGAACCGAAGTCTAGTGTGGCTGGTGCGGGATTCCCATTTGGCGCATCATTGCCTAAGAATACGCCGATGAGTGAATTGGTCGGGGCATTAACGTTTGAAATGCCATTTTCTGCTCCGGTGGTATGGAGATTAAATCCAGTGCCGTCCGGCGTGGGTGATGTGCAGCCGGGGCAATACCCCACTGGACCTGCGGCTGGATTGATGCTGACAGTAAATTGTAGAATATCGCCAGCGTTAAAATTGCCAGCGAACACTGGGGACTGTGCAGGAGCGGAATCACCGGAGCTTGCGGTGCTGCCATTTGGCATACCAGCAAGCCAAGGGTCGCTAGTGCCTGGCACTAATATATCCGCGGTAGCAGCTAAAGGTAGACTAGCAAATACAGCAAAAAAAGCCGAACCGATAAGTGGTTTAAGATTCATTTTAAGTTCCTCCTCACAGCAGTATTGACATAATGTAAGCGGAAGACTTGCGCGCAACACGATACACGATATGCTCAGTGTATCAAATAAACAATAGCCCATTTGGGTCACTTAAAATGATATGAATATCAAATACTTGGTAAATTTTTCGGCTACAGTGCATCTTTTACTTTAACTGTTAATGCCAGTAAAGTTTGTTGTGTGTTCGAATCAGATTGCATGGGAAATTGATCTCTACGATGATTTTGTTCGCGCTAGGTTTTGTGTTTGGCACATGGTGGCTGCAACAGCAGGCTACATTGCCTGGCCTGCAAGGCGCATGGATATTGGCTTGCAGCCTGCCTGTTTTTGTCCTGATGATACGCTGTCAGCGTCGCTGGTTGAAGCAAGTTGGCGTGTTCCTGTTGGCTGCGCTGCTGGGTTTTGCATGGGCGGCTGCACTTGTCAAGCTGCGTTTGGGTGATGCGCTGCCGGCAGAGTGGCAGCAAAAGAGCATTGTGCTGCAGGGTGTGGTGGCTACGCTGCCGGAGCGTAACGAGCGGGGCGAGCGTTTTCGCTTTGATGTGGAACAGGTGCTGACGCCGGGTGCGCGCGTACCGCGGCATATCTCGCTAAGCTGGTACGGGGAAGGCAACAATGACATGGCGCCAGCGGCGAGATTCCACGCAGGGGAGCGTTGGCAGTTCACTGTGCGCCTGAAACGGCCGCATGGCACGTATAACCCGCACGGCTTTGATTTCGAGGCTTGGGCACTGGCGGAGAATATCCGCGCTACCGGCAGCATCAAGGCCAAGAGTGGTTATAAAAAGCTGCAGGATTTCGTCTGGCAGCCAAGTTATATGATTGAAGCTGCGCGTGAAAGGCTGGGCGAGCGCATAGGCAGGGCGCTGGCAGGCAAGTCCTACGCGGGGGTGATTCGTGCACTGGTGATTGGCGACGATCAGGCGATTTCTGCGCAGGATTGGCAAATCTACGCACGCACCGGCACCAACCATCTCATGTCTATTTCCGGCTTGCATATCACCATGCTGGCAGGCTTGGTTTTTGCGCTGACGGCATTTGCTTGGCGGCGTTTTCCAGCCCTAGTGATGCGCCTGCCCACGCGCAAGGCGGCTACGATTGCGGGGCTGGGGGTGGCTTTGCTTTATGCTTTACTGGCGGGGTGGTCTGTACCCACCCAGCGCACGGTGTATATGTTGGCGACTTTTGCGCTGGCGCTGCTTTACGGGCGTGGTGTGTCTATTGGTCGCGCGCTGGCACTGGCTTTGCTAGTGGTGACGCTGCTTGACCCGTGGGCGGTCATCGCGCCTGGTTTCTGGCTGTCGTTCTCGGCAGTGGCCTTATTGGCGTATGTGTCCAACGGCAGGCTGAAAGCCGCATCCTGGTGGCGCGATGCGATGCGGGGTCAGTGGGCGATGAGCGTCGGCCTGCTGCCTTTGCTGGTGGCGCTATTCGGGCAGGCATCGCTGGTGTCGCCCGTGGCTAATGCGTTTGCGATTCCCGTCATTAGCTTATTTGTAGTGCCGGTGTCTATTTTAGGCGCGCTGTTACCAATCGATGTTGTGCTGCAAGCGGCGCACGGGATTTTGACTGCCTGCATGCAGGCGCTGACGTGGCTTTCTGCCTTGCCGGTTGCTACATGGCAGCAAGCTGCAGCGCCAATCTGGACGCTGTTACTGGCAGCATGCGGCGTGTTGTGGCTGTTGTTGCCGCATGGTTTTCCACAACGCTGGCTGGGGCTGTTGCTGCTGTTGCCCATGCTGCTGGTGAAGCCGCCGCTGCCCAAGCCGAGTGAGATGTTTGTGACCGTGCTGGATGTCGGACAGGGTTTGTCAGTGCTGGTGCAGACTGCACAGCACGCCATGCTGTATGACGCCGGTCCTCGGTTCAATAGCCAGAGTGATGCCGGCATGCGCATCGTGGTACCTTATTTACGCGGGCATGGCGTGGCACGACTGGATGGTTTGGTGCTGAGCCATAACGATATGGATCATATCGGCGGCGCGGATGCCGTGCTGGCGCAAGTGCCAGTGAATTGGCTGCTGGATTCGTTTGGCTATGCAACGGCGGTTGCCAGCCCTAAACAAATGCGCTGTGCAGCCGGACAGCATTGGCAGTGGGATGGTGTGCGCTTCGAGATGCTGTCGCCCGCGTTGCAAAGCTACCAGGATCCTCAATTATCGGACAACAACCGCAGTTGCGTAGTCAAAGTGAGCAGCGCATATGGCAGTGTGCTATTGCCGGGTGATATCGAAAAAGAGGTGGAAAGGGCATTGCTGCAAGTCAATCAGGATGCGCTTTCCAGCGATGCTGATTTTTCTGCTCGTATAGCAAGCGATGTTTTGATAGCCCCACACCATGGCAGCAAAACATCCTCCACGCCGGACTTCATTGCCGCGGTGCAGCCGAGGCAGGTGGTGATGACGATGGGCTACCTTAACCGTTTCAAGCATCCCAAGGCGGAAATCGTGGCGCGCTACGAAGGCGCTGGTGCAAAAATCTACCGCAGCGATTATCATGGCGCGTTGGAATTTTGTTTTTGCAAGCAGGGTAATTTGCGTCCGCTTGCATGGCGGCAGGCCAGAGTGCGCTATTGGCAGGACGAAAATTTATAATCTGACGTTTTTTATGGAATTGAACTTGCCGAAACAGGCGCGAATGCGCTAAAGTAACACGGTTTTTATACGAAGGAGCCACACTGTGTGGGAGATTATTTTAGCAGCCGGTTGGCCTATCTGGCCGCTGATTATCGCATCTGTGATTGCCTTGGCCATCATTGGTGAGCGTTTTTGGGTATTGCGGAGCGAATTTATCGTGCCTGCTAATTTGTTGCCAGAAGTGCAAAAGTGGCTGAGTCAGGGCGGTATTACCAAAGAAACGTTAGCCAAACTGGAGCAGCATTCCCCGCTAGGCCAGGTGTTCGCCAGTGCCTTATCCAACGCAAAAAACTCACGCGAAGTGACGAAAGAGGCTATCGAGGAAACCGGTCGTGCAGTTGCGCATAATCTGGAAAAATATTTGCCGACACTAGGCACAATTGCCACTGTGGCACCTTTGCTGGGCTTGTTGGGTACCGTTATTGGGATGGTGGAGCTGTTTGGCTCATTCACCAATAGTGGTCACGACGTGGCGCAATTCGCGCGCGGTATTTCCGTGGCGTTGTACAACACCGCAGCCGGTATCATTGTGGCGGTGCCGGCTATGATTGCTTATCGCTATTTCCGAGGCAAAGTGGATGGCTTTCTGGTGGATATGGAACAGCAAGCCGTCAAGCTGGTTGAGATCCTCCACGGCGAGAGAAACTGATCATGAATTTTCAGCGAGGGAAACGCCACGAAGATCTTGAGATGAATCTCGTGCCGTTGATTGACGTATTGCTGGTGATTATCATCTTTTTGGTGGTGAGTGCGACATTCTCCCGCACCAGTGAGCTGCAGATCAATTTGCCGACAGCCGAGGCCAATGCTCCTCAGGAAAAACCTTTGACAATTACCGTTGAAGTAGACGCCAATGGACGCTATATGGTGAATGGTGCAGAAGTTGCCAGCCCTAAGGTAGATAGCATTGCCGCTGCTTTGCAAAAGGCGGCTGGTTCAGGGAAGGAGCCAACCATCATCATTAATGCCGATGCCAAAGCGACACACCAGTCCGTGGTGAATATTATGGAAGCGTCCCGTATCGCCAATTACACGCATATTACTTTTGCAACCCAGGTAAACGCAAGTAATTAGCATAATACTAACCTTGGTTGATAACCGCTTTCGACAGCTAAGCTATGTCGAACCGAGAACACAAAAAACATCCTATTCCACATATCGTTAACGCAAAAGCCTTGTATCTGCGGCTGTTGCGCTATGCGTGGCGCTACAAATTCCTTTTCTTTGTGACGCTTATTGCCACGGCTATCCTTTCGCTCAGCAATACAGCTTTCCTTGCACTTATCAAAGAAGTCACAGACAAAGGATTCTCCCGGCAAGCGGGTTCTCAGCAATACCTGTTTCCATTGATGCTCTTCGGTTTGATGGCATTGCGCGGCTTGGCTGGGTTCGTTTCGGTCTATAGTAATCGCCGCGTGGCACGGCGAATCGTGGAGACGCTGCGCAAAGAGGCCTTTGGTCGCCTGATGCAGGCGCCTGTACATTATTTTGATGCCAGCACCACTGGCGTGCTGGTTTCCAAGCTGACGTATGATACTGAGCGTCTTTCTACGGTCTGCACGCGTACTCTGATGAACGTGCTGCGGGATACGCTGACCGCGATTGGACTGGTGGCTTATATGCTTTATCTGGACTGGAAGTTGACGCTGGTATTTGCCGTAGTGACTCCGTTTATGGCGATATATTTGCGCAGAATCACTCCTAAACTGCGGGAAACCGCCAAGCGTGTGCAGCTGAAGATGGGTGAAATGACCAAAGTGGCCGAAGAGGCTGTGAGTGGGCAGCGTATTGTCAAGATTTTTGGTGCGCAAGAGTATGAGAATGCGCGCTTTGGTGATGTAGCAGCGCGCAACCGTGAGTTGGAGCTGCGTTCAGCACGCATTGCCGGCCTGAGCAGTTTTGTTATTGAGATTTTGGCTGCATTAGCTTTAGCGTTAGTCGTTTATTATGCGCTTGGGCAGTTTACGGTGGGCGAGTTTGCGGCCTTTGTCGGCGCTTTGCTCATGTTGATTGCGCCTATCAAACATATTTCATCCGCCAACGAGGATTTCCAGATCGGGCTGGCGGCTGCGCAAAGTGTGTTTGATGTAATTGATACGCCTTCCGAGATCGATGAGGGTACAAAGCGGCTGGAGAAAGCGCGTGGCGAGATAGAGTTCAGGCATGTGACTTTACATTACCCTAACGCTAAAAAGCCTGCGTTAAACGACTTGAGTTTCAAGGTGCATCCAGGGGAGAAAGTGGCGCTGGTGGGTAAATCCGGCGGCGGTAAGACCTCGTTGGTAAATTTGTTGCCGCGATTCTATGAGATACAGCACGGCACTATTTTGCTGGATGGTCTTGATGTTCGCGCACTCGAACTGGGTAATCTGCGTGAGCAGTTTTCACTGGTGAGTCAGGATATTGTGCTGTTCAACGATACCGTATTCAATAACATCGCTTACGGTGCGCTCAAGAACACCCCTGAAGATGCCGTGATTGCTGCTGCCAAAGCTGCGCATGCATGGGAATTTATCCAGCAGTTGCCAGATGGTTTGCAGAACGAGATTGGCGATCGCGGCGTGCGGCTTTCCGGCGGGCAGCGGCAACGCATTGCCATTGCGCGTGCAATCTTAAAAAATGCTCCTATTCTTCTGCTGGATGAAGCTACCTCAGCGCTGGATAGTGAATCTGAAATGCATGTACAGGCTGCACTGGATAACCTGATGCAGAACCGTACCACGCTGGTGATCGCCCACCGCTTGAGCACAATCGAGAATGCCGACCGAATTCTGGTTATGGAGCATGGGCAGGTGATCGAATCCGGCACACATGCGGAACTGCTGGCACAAAACGGTTATTACACCAAACTGTACCAGAAAGAGTTTGTAACTTAACTGCCATGGATGGACTCCACCAAGAGATCCTGCACGCATGGAAAAGCAAGAATGCGTTGTTCTACTGTGTGCTGATCCCGCTCTCCTGGCTGTTCTCGCTGTTGGTGTGGTGTCGCCGCCTACTGTATCGCCTCAACATCATTAAATTGCACAAAATGCCTGTTCCCGTCATCGTGGTGGGCAATATCAATTTGGGAGGCAGCGGAAAAACACCGCTGGTCATCTGGTTGGTCAGGCAACTGCAGGCTGCCGGTTTTCAGCCTGGCGTGGTCAGTCGCGGTTATGGGGGTTCCAACAAGTCGCCACTGGCGGTTTCGGCGGATAGCTCGCCTGTCGTGACGGGCGATGAGCCGGTGCTGATTGCGCAACATACGCAAGCACCCGTTTGGGTGGGTCGCAACCGGGTAGAGGTTGCGCTGGCCCTCTTGCAAGCCCGCCCGCAATGCAACGTCATTATTAGCGACGATGGACTACAGCATTACCGTTTGCAGCGTGATATGGAGATTGCTGTAGTCGATGCTGCACTCAAGTTGGATCGTGCGCGTATGCTTCCGGCAGGGCCTTTGCGTGAGCCTGTTCGTCGCCTGAAACAATTAGATGCGGTGGTGGTGAATGGTGACAACGCCATGCCGGGGGCGCACACTATGCGCTTGCGTGGGCAGGCATTCTACAATCTGGCCAATCCGCAACTCACAGCCAAGCCGGAGGATTTCAGGCGCAAGACCGTCAAAGCAATGGCCGGCATCGGTAATCCGGAGCGCTTTTTTAACCATTTGCGCAGTATCGGACTGACCTTTGCGGGCGTGAGTTTTGATGATCACCACCCTTTCACTGCGGAAGATTTGGCTGGGCTGGATTGCGATGTGCTTATCATGACCGAGAAAGATGCCGTAAAATGCAAACCATACGCACAGCCGCACCATTGGGTGCTGCCGGTGGAGGCCGAGGTTTCGGGCGATTTGCTGGCAAAAGTGCTGAATATTTTGAAGAAAGGCAGTCCATATCATGGATGAAAATTTGTTGAAGATACTGGTATGCCCGGTTACCAAAGGGCCGCTGGTATACGACAAGACCAAACAGGAACTCATCTCCAAAACCGCGCGCTTGGCTTACCCTATCCGCGATGGCATCCCTGTGATGCTGGAAGACGAGGCGCGCCGCTTGGAAGAACACGAATACCTGGATAAGTAAGTATGTTCAAAGTCGTCATCCCCGCGCGTTATGCCAGTACCCGTTTGCCCGGCAAGCCTTTGCTGGATATTGTCGGTAAGCCTATGGTAGTACGCGTGGCCGAGCAAGCACAGAAAAGCCGGGCAGAACAAGTCGTCATCGCCACCGATTTTGAGAAGATCCTACAGGTGGCAAGCAAGTATGGCTATCAGGCAGTCATGACACGCATCGACCACGCATCTGGCACCGACCGCATCGCCGAAGTGGCGGATAAGATGGCCTGGCCGGACGAGGCGATTGTGGTGAATGTGCAGGGCGACGAGCCGTTAATCGACCCGCAGCTGATTGATGAAGTCGCACTGACGCTGGCACACAGCCGTGATGCCGTCATGGCTACCGCCTGCCATCCCATTCACGACGAAGCCGCTTTTTTAAACCCCAACATCGTCAAAGTGGTGCTGGATACTCACGGCAACGCGCTGTATTTCAGCCGCGCACCCATCCCATACCCGCGCGATGAAGCGCACAAGCAGCACATCACCGCACACCGCCATATCGGCATTTATGCTTATCGCGTCGGTTTCCTCAAGCAATACGCCAATCTGGAAGTGACCGAACTGGAAAAAACCGAAAGCCTGGAACAGCTGCGTGTGCTATTTCACGGCTACAAAATCGCTGTCAGCATTACCCAAAACGCCCCAGCCAGCGGCGTGGATACGCAGCAGGATTTGGACCACGTCCGCCGCGTGTTCAACGCAAACTAGCGCTGCGCACGCGTACGTTCATTGTGAAAACAGCTGCCTTGAAAGGCAATCAGGATGCGGCTTCCAGGTCGATGGATTTGGCAATGAAACCCTATCAGGCGTTGCGGAACATGAAATACACCGCGCCTAGCAGGCACAGCCCCGCCCAGACGAAATCCTGCTTCAGCGGTTGGTGCATGTAGAGGATGGCGAATGGGACGAAGACGCTGAGGGTGATGACTTCCTGCAGTATTTTAAGCTGGCCGAGCGACAATGTGGTGTAGCCGATGCGGTTGGCAGGCACCTGAAACATATACTCTAGCAAGGCGATGCCCCAGCTTGCCAGTGCGGCGATGATCCAGGGTTTGTTGTTGAGGTTTTTGAGGTGGGCATACCACGCAAATGTCATGAATACATTGGAGACAGTGAGCAGCAGTATGGTTTTGATAAGGGCCGGCATGGCGCGTCAGCCCTTATTTTTTGCGGTTCCACACCACTTCGTCGTTGAATGCGTAAGGATGGCAAAGCCCGGCATCGTATCCCTCTACATTCCTGAGAAGCTTGTATAGGGCGTCGTAGCTGGAGGCGGGTTTTCTGACCATCATGTATTTGCCGTTGGCGCAAGCCGCAAATAGCTTGGCCGGGGCGGCAGCCAGGTATTCCGTATAAGCCTTGCGCCCCTGCTCCGGGTTTTTGGTCAAGTATGGCAGGGCATCGACATCATCCAGGCGAATAACGTTTCTTTCTACCTTGATATTGCCGGCACCTATCGTGGAGACAGGTTCGGTTTTTGTCCCTAGCGGCGGGTTGCTGCCGTACTGAACGTTCCCATCCTTGTCCTTCCACTTGTAGGTTTCGGCATGGGCTTGTAGTGCCAGCAACAGCAGTACATAGCAGAGTTTGCGCATGGCTTTCTCCGGATTTATACGGCTTCTTCACCGGTTTCACCGGTGCGGATGCGGAGGACTTGCTCGACAGCAGATACAAAAATTTTGCCATCGCCAATCTTGCCAGTATGGGCGGCTTTGGTGATGGCTTCAATCGCGGAGTCTACCATGTTGTCCGCCAGCACGAGTTCCAGCTTGATCTTGGGCAAGAAATCCACCACATATTCGGCACCGCGGTAAAGCTCGGTATGGCCTTTCTGTCGGCCAAAGCCTTTGACTTCGGTCACGGTGAGGCCTGTTACGCCAATGTCTGAGAGGGATTCGCGCACTTCATCCAGTTTGAAAGGTTTGATGATGGCTTCGATTTTTTTCATGCGGATTCCTTGTTTGGTTGGACAGCTTTCAATATTCTACTAGTTAAATTTTAACTTACAAGTAATTGGATAACGCCTGTCCTTGCCAAAGCCCCTTTCGGTGATTCTAACCCCTACCGGCGCCTGGCGGCGTTTGTATTCGTTGCGGTCTATCAAAGTGGTCACGCGTTTCACATCCGCTTCTTTATAGCCCAGCTTGACAATATCCTGACGGCTCATGTCCTCTTCTACATAAGCCTGCATGATAGCATCCAGAATCTCGTAGGGCGGCAGGCTATCCTGGTCGATTTGATTCGGGCGTAGTTCGGCGCTGGGCGGGCGGCTGATGATGCGTTGCGGGATGATTCTGCCTAAGCTGTTGCGATAATCGGCCAAGCGATACACCAGCGTTTTGGGCACGTCTTTCAGCAGCGAGAAGCCTCCCGCCATGTCGCCGTAAAGCGTGCTGTAACCTACGGCCATTTCCGATTTGTTGCCGGTGGTGAGCACGATGCTGCCGAATTTATTGGAAAGCGCCATTAACAGCATGCCGCGGATACGCGCCTGCAGGTTCTCTTCGGCAGTGTCGAACGGCAGATCGCCGAATTCCGGTGCTAAGGCATGGCGAAACTCCTCGAACAAGTTTTTGATGGGAATTTTGCTGTATTTGACCTTGACCAGATTCGCCATTTCGATGGCGTCGTCTACGCTCATACTGGAGGTGAATTCGGAGGACATCAGCACAACCTTGACGCGCTCCGCGCCCAAGGCATCCACCGCAATCGCCAATGTCAGCGCGGAATCGATGCCACCAGAAAGCCCCAGCACCACACCGGGAAAACCGTTTTTGTTGACATAATCGGCCAGCCCCAGCTTGAGTGCTTCGTACACGGCGGCTTCCAGGCTGGTCTTTGGCGCGATTTGTGTTTTAACCGGCGCGCCGTCTGCAATTTCAACCAAGCCGAGCGTTTCCACAAACGAAGGCAGTTGTTGCGTTACGCTGCCTTGGCTATCTAGTACAAACGATGCACCGTCAAACACCAGTTCATCCTGACCGCCGACAAGATTGGCATAAATTGCCGGTAAGCCGGTTTCTCTGGCGCGGCTGGCGATGACTTCGTAGCGTGTTTCCAACTTGTCCATGTGATAGGGCGACGCATTGAGCGTCAGCAGAAACTCAGCGCCTGCCAGCTTGGCTCTTTTCGCGGGGCCTGGTTCCCAGCCGTCGGCGCAAATCAATATGCCGAACTTGATGCCGTGATGCATCCAGACCAGCGGCATGTCGCCCGCCTCAAAATAGCGTTCTTCATCGAATACGCTGTAATTGGGTAGAATTTGTTTGTGGTAGGTCGTCTGGATTTTGCCATTCTCGATCACAGATGCGGCGTTGTACAGCTTGCTACCCTGCACATGCGGATGGCCGACCAGTAAAGTGATATTGGAGACCATGCTCGCAAGTCGCGCCAGCGCTTGTTCACAGGCATGGTTAAAATCATCACGGAACAACAGGTCTTCCGGCGGATAACCGCAAATTGCCAGCTCGGGTGCAATCAGCAAGGTCGCCCCTACGGCTTGCGCCTGCTGCGCATATTGCACAATTTTTTGCACATTGGCATGCATGTCGCCAACGGTGCAGTTGATTTGGGCGATGGCGATTTTCATAACATTGGGAGTTTAGTATTTCCCGCCAGCATCTTTGATTAGTTTAATAATGGCAGCATCACCTTTTTTCAGCGCATACACATAGGCGGTCAAGCCATATTTGTCGCGCGCCTTGACGTTGGCCTTGTAAGATAGCAACAACTGCACCATTTCTGCCGAGCCGGTGCTGACGGCAAGCTGCAGCAGCGGGGTGCCTTCGGTATCTTCATGGTTGACGTCTGCACCGCGTTGCAGCAATATCTTGGCGGCTTCAAGCTGCGATTTTTTCACAGCCCAGGTAAGCGCCGTCCAGCGCGAGTAATCCTGCGCATCTATAGTCGCACCCTTATCCAACAGCAGTGCAATAGCGGGGGCGTGGCCTTCGCGTGCGGCGTACATCAGCGGGCATGCGCCCAGGCGATCGAAAGTGTCCGGTTTGGCGCCACTGTTTAGCAGTCGCTCAATCGTGGGTAAATCGCCATTCTTGGCTGCATACATCAGCGGGGTTTTGCCATCATCGGTCTTGCTGTTCGAGTCGGCGCCTTTTTGCAGCATCAGGCCGACGATTTCGCTATATCCGCTGGTAGATGCCATGCCGAAGGCGCTCCAGCCGCTGTTGTCGCGGATTTTGGGGTCGGCGCCGTGGTTGAGCAGCACTTTTACCGTCTCGATGTGATTTTTCTTAGCAGCAAACATCAAGGGCGTCCAGCCGCCATTATCCTTGGTGTTCACGTCTGCGCCTTTGCTGATCAGTAGTTCGGCCACATCCGCTTTGTCTTTGCGTGCGGCGTACATCAGCGCGGTAATCCCGTCCGCATCCCTGGTATTCGGGTTGACACCGCTTTCCAACATGGCCTTGACGGTGGCGACATCGCCCTTGGACGCCGCGGTTAGCAGGTAAGGGATATCTTCTGCCCAGCTTGTCAGGCTGACCAGCAACATAACCGTCAATACGAAAAATTTATTCATGTCATCTCTTGTTCTGTATGGCTTGCATCACAGCTTCGCCCAATCCTGCCGGGGAGCGCGCTACTACGACACCGGCTTTTTCCAGCGCAGCGATTTTGTCTTCTGCCTTGCCGCTGCCGCCGGAGATAATCGCCCCGGCATGTCCCATGCGCTTGCCTTTGGGGGCAGTTAGACCTGCGATATAACCTGCAACCGGTTTGGATACATGTGACTTGATATATTCCGCTGCGGCTTCTTCATCGCTACCGCCAATCTCGCCCACCATGATGATTGCTTCCGTTTCCGGGTCGTCCTCGAACATTTCCAAGCATTCGATAAAATTCAGGCCTTTGATCGGATCGCCGCCGATGCCGATACAGGTGCTTTGACCAAGCCCAAGCGCAGTCGTTTGATGTACGGCCTCATATGTCAGCGTGCCGGAGCGCGACACCACGCCTACTTTGCCGCGTTTGTGGATGCTGCCCGGCATGATGCCGATTTTGCATTCGTCCGGCGTGATGATGCCCGGGCAGTTCGGGCCAATCAGCTTTGCGCCATTGGCGCGCAGCGCGGCCTTGACATTGAGCATATCCAGTACGGGAATTCCCTCGGTGATACACACAATCAGCGCAATTCCCGCATCGGCGGCCTCCAGAATGCCATCTGCCGCAAATGCAGGTGGCACGTAAATCACGCTGGCGTTGGCTTGTGTGTCGCGCACGGCATCGCGCACGGTGTTGAACACCGGTAAATCCAGATGCGTTTGCCCGCCTTTGCCCGGCGTGACACCACCGACCATCTTGGTGCCGTAGGCCAGCGCTTGTTCGCTGTGAAATGTACCTTGTTTCCCGGTGAAGCC
The DNA here is from genome assembly GCA_044222155.1 of Methylophilus sp. GTDB lineage: Bacteria > Pseudomonadota > Gammaproteobacteria > Burkholderiales > Methylophilaceae > Methylophilus. The sequence continues at coordinate 16,373 of JBGANT010000006.1, read as the reverse complement.
TTGGCAAATCACGCGGGTGTTTTTATCGACCAGAACGCTCATGCTACCGCCTTTACTGCCTGCTTGGCCGCATCTGTCAAATTTTCCGCAGAGATAATATTCAAGCCGCTTTCACGCAACATTTGTTTGCCTAAATTCACATTGGTGCCTTCTAAACGCACGACGACCGGAATCGTCATACCGACTTCTTTTACAGCGGTGATGATGCCGGATGCGATAATGTCGCAGCGCATGATGCCGCCGAAGATGTTGACTAAAATAGCTTTCACATTTGGGTCAGCCAAGATAATCTTGAACGCTTTGCTGACGGTTTCAGCCGTCGCGCCGCCGCCTACGTCGAGGAAGTTGGCCGGTTCGCCGCCGTGCAGTTTGATCAAATCCATCGTCGCCATCGCCAAACCTGCACCGTTGACCATGCAGCCGATATTGCCATTGAGCGCGATGTAGTTGATGCCAGCTTCGTGCGCAGCCGCTTCTTTCGCATCCTCTTGTGACATGTCGCGCTGTTCGGCCAGTGCTTTTTGGCGATACAGCGCGTTGTCGTCCACGCTCATTTTGCAGTCGAGCGCAACCAGTTTGCCTTCAGCGGTGACGACGAGCGGATTGATTTCCAATAAGCTCAAGTCATTGTCTTTAAAGAGTTTATACAGGCCTTTCAGCAGCTTGGTGAACATGCCGATCTGGTCGCCTTCCAAGCTTAATTGAAACGCGATATTGCGCGCCTGAAAATCCACCAGGCCGTTCAGCGGGTCGCAGACCTCCTGCAAGATTTGTTCGGGATGTTTAGCCGCGATTTCCTCAATATCCATGCCGCCTGCTGCAGAGGCGATGATCACCACGCGCTCTAGCGTGCGATCCACCAGCATGGAAAGGTACAGTTCGCGTGTGATGGGCAGCGTTTCCTCCACCAGCACCTGATGCACTGGCTGGCCGTCCGGCGCGTTCTGGTAAGTCACCAGTTTGTTGCCCAGCAGGCTGTTGGCGATTGCGACGGCTTCCTCAGCGGATTTCACCACCTTTACGCCGCCCGCCTTGCCGCGGCCGCCGGCATGGATTTGCGCTTTCACTACCCATGCGTTTGAGTTGATGCTGCCCGTGGCGGCGCGTACGGACTCAGAGGAGTCGGCTACTACACCGGCAGGCGTAGGCAGGCCGTATTTCTGCAGTAGTGCTTTGGCTTGATATTCGTGTAGGTTCATTTGAGACTGTGTTTATTGCTGAGCGCGTATTTTCGCGCAAAAGCGGCTTTGATGCCAGAGAAAACATAGTAAATATAGTAAGCGATCAATACCATATCTGACATCAAACTCCCTAGATTAATCTACAACATGTCAGCGTTGAATCAACTGCTATAATCATGACTTTATTTGATGGTTGATATAGTGCAGAAAAAACTAGTGGTTTGCGGATCTTTTGGATACGGTAACGCCGGGGACGAGGCAATTCCGGAATCAATCGAGGATATGCTCAATCATTTGGGCTATTCACATCACCTTCATCGGGTAGCACGTTATGACCGTGTGGATGATAACAATACGCTCAGTCTCGGCGAAGCCGATTCCCAAAAAGTAAAAGCGCTTAAAGGCAGTCCGGTGTTAATGAGCGGCGGTGGTATCTTTGAAAATCGCGATAATGCGACGGTGGTGCGTTGTGGAGCATTGCTAAGTAAATCTTATACTAAATACGCCAGTTTGCTGGCGGTGTCTGCAGACGCCGGGGTTCAGTACACGTGGTGGTTTAGGCAGAAGCTCAAATTTATTTTGCGATCAATCAGTTGTATCTATGCGCGCGACTTGTTATCGGAACAGGTAATTAAGCAGACTCTTCCTGGCAAGAAAGTACAGACGGTTGGTGATTTGGTATTGTGGCATCAGCCCGCCCCATCGCTTGCGGACATAAAGCTACCCCCCAAATATATCGCAGTATGTCTGGCACCGCGTTGGGCCAGCCAGCCAGCATGGATGGCATGGATAAGCGCTGAACTGCGTGATTTGTCGCTGCGCCTGAAAATGCCTATCGTGTTTGTCTCTATGACTGGCAAGCACGATAACGATAATGAAGAGCACGCCCGTATTATGGCGCAAATCCAAAAGACAGCGTCCAATGTGGAGATGTTGTTTATGCCGGATACGTTGAGTGCGCGAGAAGTACATTATGTGTTTGCCCACGCCAGTCTGGTGGTGTCTTCGCGTTTGCATGGTTGTGTAATGGCATATAGCAGTCGCGTACCTTTCGTAGGATTAGCTTATCACCCGAAATTGATTGGCTTTGCACAGACCGTGGAATGGCGCAATATGATGTTGCCGGATCAGATGCCAGAACAGCAACAAGCCGGAATCTATGGCTACGGGTTTGATCTGCTGCGGTTGCGCCCTGGCGATTTGTTGTATAAGGCAGAGCTTGCGCTTGCCCACCCGAATTTCGATTGTCTGGAACCTCTCAAACAAGCCAGCCTGATTGCGCTCAAACAGTTTCTGGATGAATCGAAGGCGTCATAATCAGTCAATATCATGACGCAAACTCTTAAACAGCGTGTACTTGATTCAGGTTTCTGGGTGACCGCAAATTATGGTGTTCAGCAACTACTGAGGTTCGGCTCAAACCTGTTATTGACCCGCCTGTTATTCCCGGAGGCATTCGGGCTAATGGCAATCGTGCAAACCATTGTGCTGGGTATCAATTTATTATCGGATCTGGGCATCAATACCAGCATCATCCAGCACAAGAAGGGCGACGACCCTGAGTTCCTGAATACTGCCTGGACTTTGCAGATTACGCGAGGTGTGGTTCTATTTCTGGTTGCGGGGGCTGTTTCAGGCGTGGTTGCTGATTTTTATCAGCAACCCATGCTGATGGAGATATTGCCTGTAGTTGCATTGGGTATGTTGATCCAGAGTTTTCGATCGACCAAGGTGATCGTCGCCAATCGCGTGCTTAAAATTAAGTACAATACGATGATTGATTTAGCTGCCTATACGTTCGGGCTCGCGATCACAGTTTTTCTTGCATGGAAATATCACAGTGTTTGGGCCATTGTGATAGGGGGACTGGCGAACTCGATTGCAAGCACTTGGGCTAGCCATTATTTACTTCCAGGAGTGGATAATCGTTTTGCCTGGCATCAATCATCTTTTTTGGAGATATTTGGCCTTGGTAAATGGCTGTTCTTGAACTCAGTGCTAACTTTTTTTTCCGGTGAGGGTAACAAGCTTATCGTTGCCAAGTTATTAGATGTGCGAATGCTAGGTTTTTATACCCTGGCAAGCATGATCGCGATGATGTTCTGGCAAATGATGACTCAGCTGGCATTGAAGATTTTGTTGCCGGCTTATTCGGAAATCATTCGCCAGCATCCGGAAAGGTTGCCATCAGCATTAGCAAAAACCAGGTTGTATTTGATTGTCCCGGGCTATTTGATTGCAATGGCGATGGTATTTTGGGGGCAGGAAATCATCGACCTAATCTATGACGAACGTTATCAAGGCGCAGGAGAAATGCTGATACTGGTTTCAATGGGAACTTTCCCGATGGTGATCCGCGGATCTTATCTCGGTGTGCTGACGGCGAAAGGCATGGTAAAAGCAAATACGATTCTGCAGGCGTTCACGATCGTAACGCAGATTGGCCTCATGTATGTTGGACATCATTATTTTGGCGCTTTGGGAGTGGTTGCTTCTTTTGCCGTGGCGAACTGGTTATTGACAGCTCCATACCTGGTTGTATACCACCACGCGGGCTGTTGGCAACCCAGGATAGATATTCCGTTGTTGTTGATAGCGTTGGCGTTTGTACTGTATCGAGCTTCTGTTTTATTTTCTTAGTTAAGGTTGGGATGTATGCGTTTAGTGGTTCAAGGTCGCACTGTAACGATGGCTCATTTGCAGCATATTCATGGTTTGCTGGGCGTTCATACACAATTTGTACAGATCGCCGAGTACGCTTACTATTTGCCGGTAAATACCGAAGAAGTTGGTGCTGTCTTGGTTTTCTGCGCCGAGCAGAAACTGGATTGCACGCTGGTGCCGGATGCGCAGCGCTTGAGTAAGTTTGGCTTGTGTGTGATGGATATGGATTCCACATTAATCTGTATCGAATGTATCGATGAGATTGCCGATATGATCGGTATCAAACCGCAGATTGCGGAGATTACCGAAGCGGCCATGCGTGGTGAGTTGGATTTTGCTGCCAGTTTGCGCAAGCGTGTATCCTTGCTGAAAGGCTTGCCGGAAGAGGCGTTATACCGCGTGATAGAGGAGCGTCTGAAACCCAACCCTGGCGCGCATGAATGGATTGCCGCTTGCAAGGCCAACAATATCAAAACCATGGTGGTTTCCGGTGGGTTTACGCAGTTTGCCAATCACGTGAAAGATTTGCTTGGGCTGGATTATGCGGTATCGAATACGCTGGAAATCGTGGATGGCAAGCTCACCGGCAATATTGTGGGCGATATTGTGGATGCTAACCGTAAAGCGCAGGAATTGCTGCAACTGCGCGATAAGCTGGGGCTGAAATCGGAGCAGACCATTGCGATTGGTGATGGCGCCAACGACCTGAAAATGATGGCTGTCGCCGGTATTGGGATCGCTTATCACGCCAAGCCGGTCGTGCAGCAACAGGCCACTTATGCTTTGAATTACTCCGGGTTGGACGGGGCCATATATCTACTTACGCTTTAACGCTGGCTTACGCCTAAGCATGGATTCCTGCCCGACTTGATAAACATCAAGTATCTTTCCCGGTATGAGTGTAGGATAACCCGGTTAGAGTTAGGTAGGAAGATGTCTTATGGATGATTTTTCAGATAAACCGGTACGTGTTTCAAGCGTCAATAGACCAGCTGGCAAGCCTGCCAACCGGGCGCGTAAGGCACAGCAAGGTGACCGTGCGCCCAGGCTGACGGCAGCTGCGATAGAGCAGTTTACCGTAGGCGAGGCTGACGCAGGTGCCAAAGAATCACAATCTGCTGCGATTCAGGATATTGCGCAGCGCCTGAAAGGCTTGCCCGCGACCGAAATCGCCAAAACGCTGGAGGCGATTGTCGAAGGAACATCACCAGATGATGCGGAGATCCTGCGTAAGGCATTGGTGGATCGCCCTTTGCCGATGGTCAAGAAAAAGAACAGTCCCGATGACGAGCTTTCGGATGATTGGCGCGAGGGTGGGTATCCTTACAAAAACCTCATGTTGCGCAAGAATTACGAGAAGCAGAAATATTCGCTACAAGTGGAGCTGCTTAAGTTGCAGGCTTGGGTGAAAGAAACCGGGCAGCGCGTGGTGATTCTGTTTGAAGGGCGCGATGCGGCAGGCAAGGGCGGCACTATCAAGCGCATGATGGAGCACCTTAACCCGCGCGGTGCGCGCGTGGTGGCGCTGGAGAAACCGACCGAGCTGGAAAGAGGTCAATGGTATTTTCAGCGTTATATCCAGCATTTGCCCAGCGCGGGCGAGATCGTGTTGTTCGACCGCTCGTGGTACAACCGCGCCGGGGTTGAACGTGTGATGGGTTTTTGCAGCAATGATGAATACAACGAATTCATGCGTCAGGCGCCGGAATTCGAACGCAACCTGATACGTAGTGGCATCCATCTGGTCAAATTCTGGTTCTCCGTCAGCCGCAAGGAACAACGCCGCCGCTTCAAGGAGCGTCAGGTGCATCCGCTCAAGCAGTGGAAGCTCAGCCCGATCGATTTGGCATCGCTGGATAAGTGGGAGGATTACACCAAAGCCAAAGAGGCGATGTTCTTCTACACCGATACCGCGGATTCGCCTTGGACGGTGATTAAATCGGATTGCAAAAAACGCGCACGATTGAACGCGATGCGCTACGTTTTGCACAAATTGCCATATGCGAAGAAAGACTTAACTCGCATTGGTGCGCTAGATCCGCTTATTGTCGGGCGTGCGCATGTGGTGTATGAGCAAGGGGAGAAGGAATCCCCCATACTCTAGTGACTCTCTAAAAGCGCCAGCTCACGCTCGTTAAAGCCCGCTTTGCGGCGAGCTTCCAGATTGAATGGGCGGTGCAGTTTGGGTGCGTTGTATTGCGCGGCAAGTTGTTGATAAGCCGTCACTGGTTCCAGCCCGCGTTGCGTACATAGCCAATTGAACCAGCGGTTGCCGATAGCAACATGCCCAATCTCGTCGCGCAGGATAATGTCCAGTATCTCCGCGGCTTGGATGTCACCAATCTGCGCCAGCTTGTTGCGTAGCGGCGGGCTGGCGTCCAGACCGCGCGCTTCCAGCGTGCGCGGTATCAAAGCCATGCGCGACAGCACGTCATCTGCGGTTTTCTCGGCCATCTCCCACAGGCTGTTGTGCGCGGTGAAATCGCCATAATGAAAGCCTAAACTTTGCAAATGACCTTCCAGCAGGCTAAAGTGATAAGCCTCTTCCTGTGCTACCTGCAGCCAGTCGCAGTAATATTGTTCTGGCATATCGGCGAAGCGCCAAATCGCATCCAGCGCCAGGTTGATGGCATTGAACTCGATATGAGCAAGCGCATGTATCAGCGCCGCACGACCTTCCACGGTACGCATTGAGCGTTTCTCGACTTCGGTCGGAGGAACGAGCAGCGGCTTTTCAGGTCGCCCCGGAATGTTTTTGGAGATGCTCTGGAAGGCGCATGGGTATTGGCTTGCAGCGATGCTGTAGGTTGCATCTTTAATGCCCAATACACCTTTTGTTTTTGCATCAGGTTCGGTTTCGCATAGCCACTTGAGTGCAGCTGCACGTAATTCCACAGACATTATTTGATTTCGATAAAATCCAGCTCGCCCGCTTTCATGTCGGGCACCAGAATCTTGGTGTTATCTTGGCTGATGGCGATGTCGGCGGCTGATTTATAGCCACCTTTCAGCAAGCGGGCTTTGCCTGCGGTGACTTGATACACATTGCCGTTCTGCCAATCGCTGACATAGATTCGGCCGGATTTCCCCCTGACGACACCATCGCCACCGCCGAAGCCTTCGGCTACTTTGCTGGTAGCACCAGTGCTCAGGTTGACGCGATAGAGGATGCCGCTGGCAAAGTCGACTTCCAGCAAGTTATTACGGCCTTCGAATAGCAAGCCGTTCGGGGCGAGGATGTCCGGGTTTTTGCTGTCGGCGATCGTTGTCACGGTGCCGTCTTTGGCGATTTTAAAGATCGCGCCGCCGGTTTTCAGGTCGCCGCTGTCGCTGACATACAAATTCCCCATTCTGTCTGCTTCCAGATCATTCAGGAACTTGGGCGCAATCGGGAATGCGGGCGTATCGGCATATACGCGCCAAGTGCCGTCTTTGGTTACTTCCAGTACTTTGTTTTTGTCTGCCACATAGAGTTTGTCGCCGATGATGGCCAAGCCTTTCGGATCATTCATGCCTTTGGCAAATACGGTGACATTGCCATGTTTATCCATTTTCCCAATCTGTCCGTCGCCATCACCGTTGAATTCGCCGATTTCCGAGATATAGATGGTACCGTCTTTTGCCTGGACGACAGACTCCGGCATTTTGAGGCCGGTGATTTTAGGGATAGCGGCTTCTTTGGCTTGCGTGCCGGAAACCCAAACCAACACAGTCAACAAGAACAGTTTTTTCATAATAATGCCTTTTAGAATAATGAATTAGAACGATGTGGCGCGCACTTTGGGCACTGGTAGCAAGGTGACCATGCTGCATGGCGTATGCTCGCCAGCGGCGCCATTTTGCCGGATACCCGTCAATTGCGGGTCGGCTTGCATTTTCGTCATCAGGTCATCTAGCGTCAAGGCGTAGGATTTTTTAATGGCAATTTCAGGATAAATGTCCAGATAGCCCCGTGCATGTGCCTCGCCGGTATAGGTTGCCACTTGTTTGCCCATGCCAGTATATACATTGGCGACTATTTTGCCGTAAAAAAGTTGAAGCTGCGGGTTATAGAACATCTTGGGCTGCAACCAGATCAGCATTTTTCCGGTTTGATTGCTTTCGCACATGGCAACCTCATCGAACTTTTGCGAAAATTCTTCTAGCGCAAGTTTTTCAACGATCGGCCCTTGTTCGAACCAGTAGTTGAGGCTGTAATGCCACAAGCGTATCGGATTGGAATATTCAAACGGCTGAATATACAAAAGCGTGCCAGGGGTGGTTCCAGCTGTGGCAAGAGGGCTTAGTCCCAGCATAGCAAAACACATCCATTTGCTAATCGTTTTTAACATGTTTACCTTATTTTAGGGTTGCCTTGTAAGCGATTCTGTAAATGATACCAGACCTGTCATCAGACACATACAATGCGCCATCGGTTCCTATTGCGACATCCACTGGGCGTCCCCAGGCTTTATTGTTGTTAAGCCAGCCGGTGGCAAAATCGGTGACTGCTTTCGGCTCGCCGTCCTTGAATTTCACACGTACCAGTTTGTAGCCACTAGGCTGCTGGCGGTTCCAGGAGCCGTGCAGCGCCACAATCGCATCTTCCTTGTATTCAGCCGGGAACTGGCTTTTATCGAGGAAGGTGATGCCGATAGGTGTGCTGTGCGAAACAAATGTAATTGCAGGGGGTGCAGCGCTTTTGCAGAAATCCGTTTCACCGACAAAGTTCGGGTCTTGCACCAGTGTTTTGCTTTCCGCATCGCCCCAGCAATAGGGCCAGCCGTAGTGATTGCCGGGCTCGATCTTGTTCAAATGCTCGGGCGGGATTTCGTCATTTACCTTGCCGTTTCTCTTGTCCGAGCGCATGTCGGCACCATTGTTGGTGGCGAACATGGTGCCGGTTTGCGGCTGCCAGTCAAAGCCTTGCGTATTGCGCAAGCCACTTGCCCAGACGGGGATAGGCGAGTGCCTGCCAAGTGTTTCGAGGTGTCCAGCCGGTTTCCCATCCAGCGTGTAGCGCAGCATGGTTGCGCGCAACGGATCGTTTTCCACGCATACGTTGCAGCTTGAGCCGACATTCAAGTACAAGAAGTTGTCTGGTCCGATCTTGATGGTTTTGAGCGTATGCCCGCCGGTGGGCAAGTGGCTGATGAAAGGCTGTGGCGCAGACCATACACCATTCTTTTGCGTGAGTTTGACGACGCCATCCTGATTGGCGACTAGCAAGCTGTCGCCCACAAAAGCAAGCCCGTTGGGCGCATTCAGTTTGTCGCTAACCAGTACAGGCGCTTCGGAAATGCCGTCCTTATTGGCATCCGGCAGCATGAAAAGCCGGTTGCCCCGGCCAGTGGTAACGTACAGGTTGCCGCTTTTATCAAAAGCCATCATGCGTGGCCCGGTGAAATACTCGGCACCTCCGCCATCTAGCCGGGCGAACACATTTACCGCAAACCCGGCGGGCAATTTGAGCGGCAGGTTCGCGGGTGGCGTGGCAACATCCGCCGCATTGGCGCAGCCTACGTTGGGAATGCTGCAAATACCTAACGTGAGCAGGGTGCTGAGTTTGGAGATGATCGCATCAAGCATGGTTTTCTAAGTAAGAATGTCCGACCAGATGTTAGTCGCCCAGGTATTGGCAAAGGCCCCTTCCTCCTCGCTGGGCTTGGTCGAGACTCCACCGCCCTCGGCTGGCACCATGATTTTGGTGTTCGGGTTATAGCGATACACATGGGCGACATGCATAGCCTTGGTTGCGTCGACGAAGCTATAGCACGTGTTGGCGAATACCGGGGCTGGATCCGGACTGCGATGATGCATTAGTTCTACAATCGCGCTAGCACAGATTTTGGCCTGATTGGTGGCCATGTGGGCGGATTTCGGCAAGCCGCTGTCGATGGCATCGCCAATGATGTGGATATTGGGTACCACTTTGGATTCATAGGTCAGGAAATCCACTTCGCACCAGCGATCTTCCACGCTGCGTACCCCAGCGATTTGGGCTACCTTACCAGCCCGCTGTGGCGGAATCACGTTCAGCACATCCGCCTGCACTTTGTCGAACTCGGTAATGACGGTTTTGCTGGCAATGCCCACACTTATTAACGCGTTGTTGGGGCGATAGTCCACAATGCCTGCATACGTCTCGTTAAAGACCTTATTGAACAAGCCTTTTTTAGAGATGATTTCCGGGTTTGCATCCAGCACAATGATTTTGCTTTTGGGCTTGTGCGCCTTGAAATAGCTGGCCACCTGGCAAACACGTTCATATGGCCCCGGCGGGCAACGGTAAGGCGCTTTGGGGATGCAAATGGCGAACACGCCGCCATCCGGCATCGCTTCCAGTTGTTTGCGCAGGTTGACGGTTTGCCAGCCTGCTTTCCACGCGTGCGGGACCATTTTTTGTACCTCTGGCGATGCCAGATTGGGCAAGCTTTCATAATTGAAATCAATCCCTGGTGCGATAATCAGACGATCGTAGCTGATTTCACCGCGCTGCATCCGGATACGTCTGGAAGCCGCGTCTATGGCGGTTACCGTGTCATGCACAAAGCGTATGTCGTGATTCTTTTTGGTCAAGTCATAGCCAAAGGTCAAGTCGTCTATCGTTTTACTGCCGCCTAATACCAGGTTGCTCAAAGGGCAGGAGACAAACTGCTTGTTCTGCTCGATCAGCACGACCTCGATGTCGCCTGCACTCCACATTCGGACATATTTGGCTGCAGCCAGTCCGGCATAACCGCCGCCGATGACGACCACACGGCCAATGGTATTTTTGCTGCTTACACTGGCGCAGCCAGAGGTAAGCAATGGCAAGGCTCCCAGAGCTATGCCGGTTTGGATGAATTGGCGGCGGTTCATGTTAAAGTTACTCATGGTTCGCCTCCAGTTTCTGGTGGTTCAATGCTTGTTGTGCAGCCGGTTTTTGCGCGGCAAAAAAAGCGGCCAATTGCTCGATTTCCTCCGCATTCAAGCCTTTGGCATGGTGATGCATGACGGTGGAACTGCGTTGACCGCTCTTGAACGCATTAAGCTGCTGCATGAAATGGTCTTTATCTATGCCTGCCAGCGTGGCTTTACCTTCCGGGGCTTTTGTATACGGGTGTACTGTGTTGCCATATGTGCCGTGGCAGGCGGCGCAAGAGGCGGCTAGCGTGCGAATGTGAACATTGTACGCAGTATCGGAATCGCTGGCTTGGCTTATCACGGGTATCAGCAGCAAAGCAGGAATCAGTATGTGTTTAAGGTGGATTGTCATCAGCGGTCCCTCGTTGATTTATTGTAATGATACGCGGATTTTAAACAGGCAATAAAAAAGGTGTGTGACTTTTATCACACACCTTGTTCATTTTATGGCTTAACTTGTTTAGCTTATCACTTTAGAAGCACTCACCCTCGCAGCCTTCTTCTTTCACGCCCAGACTGGTCAGCAAGTCCACCATTTTGGTGTTGCCTTCGTCCTTAATCACTCGAATCAGCGAAACGCCACCTTTCAATTTCTTGTTGATGTCGGCACCGCTTGCAGCCAGATACTTTACTTCATCATCAAAACCGTTGAATGCCGCCAAGTGGAAGGCGGTCATTTTGCTGGCAGGGTGAGCGTAGTTTTTGTCCGCACCTTTTTCCACCAAGTATTTCACTACAGCCAATTGGTTGTGGTTCGTGGCCATTTGCAGCGGCTGCCAGGCATAAAAGCTGTAGCTTAACAGGGAAGGGTCTTTGTCGATGTAACGTTTCACCACATCCAGCTTGCCGTCTGTCAACGCGCCGGAAAGCTCCATGTACTCGTCATCCGTCAAAGTGCCTGCGTGGCTTGTTACGGCAAACAGCAAAGCAAAGGCCATCAATACTGCTTTAAAAATTTTCATGTTTCTTGGTCTCCTAATCCCTAAATTATATTAGCCTACAAATTTTCTTGCATTGCGGAACATGCGCATCCACGGCGCATCTTCCTGCCAGCCATCCGGGCGCCAGCTATGTTGCACTGCTCTGAATACGCGTTCAGGATGCGGCATCATAATACTAAAACGTCCATCTGTGCTAGTCAGCCCGGTAATTCCCTTTGGTGAACCATTGGGGTTAAACGGATAGATTTCTGTTGGCGTTGACGCATGGTCGATGTAATGCAATGTCGCCAATTTTTGATCCAGCACAGCATTGACAGCGCTCGCGTCAGAAAATTCCGCAAATCCTTCACCATGTGCAATCGCAATCGGCATGCGGCTTCCAGCCATGCCGTTAAAGAACAGGGAGGGGGACTCCAGCACTTCCACCATCGCAAAGCGTGCCTCGAACTGCTCGGATTTATTGCGCACGAAATGCGGCCAATGTGCAGTGCCAGGGATGATGCTGTGCAGGTTGCTCATCATCTGGCAGCCGTTGCAGACACCGAGTGCAAAGGAGTCGGTCCGGTTGAAGAATGCGCTGAACTCGTCTCTGGCTCTGGTATTGAACAGGATGGATTTTGCCCAGCCTTCGCCTGCACCCAGTACGTCGCCATAGCTGAAACCACCGCAGGCGACCAGGCCAGCAAAGTCTTTCAGCGAGATGCGGCCAGCAATGATGTCGCTCATGTGCACATCCACAGCGGCAAATCCGGCACGGTCAAACGCAGCAGCCATTTCCACCTGGCCATTCACGCCTTGCTCACGCAGGATCGCCATGCGTGGGCGGTTCAGGTTCAGGTAAGGCGCGGCAATATCTTCATTGATATCGAATGTGGTGTGGACGTGCATACCGGCATCTTGTGTATCCAGAATGCGGTCGTATTCCTGCTGGGCGCAAGCCGGATTGTCGCGCAGGCTTTGCATCTTGTAGGTCGTTTCCGACCAGGCGCGGTGCAGGTCTATACGCGACTCGTCCATCACCAGCTTGCCGTTCACGGTAATGCGAATCTGCGGGTCTGCCGTGACTTTGCCGATGAGTTGCGCAACTTTGCCCAATTTGGTATTCAAATCCGCCACAATCGCTTCCGCATCACTGGCACGCACTTGAATCACAGCGCCCAATTCTTCATTAAACAGCGCAGAAATGGCATCGCCAGAAGCCGCATCCAGATTGGCTTCCAGGCCTGCTCGTCCGGCAAATGCCATCTCGGTCAAGGTCGCGAACAAGCCGCCATCGCTGCGGTCATGGTAGGCTAGCAGTTTGTTTTCAGCATTCAGCTGCTGAATCGCCGCAAAAAATGCCTTGAGCTGTTGCGGGTTGTCCACGTCTGGTGCGGCATTGCCTAGTTGACTATACACCTGCGCCAAGGCGCTGCCGCCCATGCGCTGTTTGCCGCTGCCCAGGTCGATCAGGATCAGGCGCGTGTCACCCAGGTCGGTGCGCAATTGCGGCGTGAGCGTTTTGCGCACGTCCGGCGTATCGGCAAACGCGGTTACCACCAGGGAAATCGGCGCGGTGACAGCTTTGTCCTGACCGCTCTCGTTCCATACGGTCTTCATCGACATCGAATCTTTGCCGACCGGAATCGAAATGCCCAACTGCGGGCACAATTCCATGCCCACGGTTTTCACGGTGGCAAACAAGGCGGCGTCCTCGCCCGGGTGGCCGGCAGGCGCCATCCAGTTGGCGGAAAGTTTCAGATTGCCGATGTCGTCAATTTGTGCAGCCGCGATATTGGTGATGGCTTCGCCAATCGCCATGCGGCCGCTGGCGGGGGCATCTATCAGGGCGAGCGGCGCTTTTTCGCCAATTGCGAAGGCCTCGCCGACATTGGTCTGGAAACCCGCCAAGGTCACGGCGACATCACTCACCGGCACTTGCCACGGGCCCACCATCTGGTCACGCGCGATCAGGCCGGTCACCGTGCGGTCGCCGATGGTGATCAGGAAGGTCTTGTCGGCCACGCCAGGCAAGCGCAGCACGCGGTAAGCGGCTTCTTTCACGTCGATGCTGGCTGTGTCGAATGCCTTCAGTTTGGGCTTGAGCGATTTCACGTCACGCGTCATCTTGGGCGGTTTGCCCAGCAAGACTGACAAATCCATATCCACCGGCTTGTTGCCGAAATGACTGTCAGCAACCGTCAAATGGCGTTCTTCCGTGGCATAGCCCACCACGGCGAACGGGCAGCGTTCGCGTGCGCAGATTTCCTCAAAGCGCGGCAAATCCTCTTTGGCGACAGCCATCACGTAACGTTCCTGCGCTTCGTTGCTCCACAGTTCCTTGGGCGACATGCCAGGCTCTTCGTTATGCACATTGCGCAATTCGAACAAAGCGCCTACTTTGGCATCGTTCACCAATTCTGGGAAGGCGTTGGAGATGCCGCCAGCGCCTACGTCATGGATGCTCAGGATCGGGTTCTTGTCGCCCAGTTGCCAGCAGCGATCGATCACTTCCTGCGCACGGCGCTGCAGTTCCGGGTTGCCGCGCTGCACGGAGTCGAAATCCAGGTTCTCGGTGTTGGCGCCGGTATCCATGCTGGAAGCCGCGCCGCCGCCCAAGCCGATCAGCATCGCCGGGCCGCCCAGCTGAATCAAGGCCGCGCCTGGCGGAATCGGGTTCTTTTTGGAATGATCGGCAGCAATGTTGCCCACGCCGCCAGCCAGCATGATGGGCTTGTGATAGCCGCGCACTTCGTTATTGCTTTCCAGCTCGAATGTGCGGAAGTAGCCGGCGATGTTCGGGCGCCCAAACTCGTTGTTGTAGGCCGCGCCGCCCAGTGGGCCGTCTATCATGATCTGCAACGGCGATGCGATACGGCCGGGTTTGCCATACTGCTTTTCCCATGGTTGCGCAAAATCAGGGATGTTTAGATTGGAAACCGAGAAACCGGTCAAACCGGCTTTGGGCTTGGAGCCGCTGCCAGTTGCACCTTCATCGCGAATCTCGCCGCCCGCGCCGGTTGCCGCGCCTGCAAAAGGCGAAATTGCCGTCGGGTGATTGTGCGTCTCCACTTTCATCAGGTAGTGCATGGCTTGCGGGTTAAAGCCGTATTCGCCTTTGCTGTTCGGGTAAAAGCGCTGCACGGGTTTTGCGTCGTCATACGCAACAATCGAGGCGTTATCCGCATACGCCACCACCGTACTGCCGGGGTTGAGCTTGTGCGTGTTGCGTATCATGCCAAACAGCGAAATCTCCTGCTGCACGCCGTCAATCACCCAATCCGCATTGAAGATCTTGTGGCGGCAATGTTCTGAGTTGGCCTGCGCGAACATCATCAGCTCGACATCGGTGGGGTTGCGGCCCATTTGGCTGAAGTTGTCGAACAGGTAATCCACCTCGTCCGGCGACAACGCCAGTCCCATCTCGCTATTGGCGGCCAGCAACGCGGCCTTGCCGCCTTGCAGAATATCCACCGTGCTCAAGGGTTTCGGGTCGGCATCGTGATAGAGTTTTTCCGCATCCTGCAGATGCCCCAGCACGGCTTCCGTCATGCGGTCGTGAATCAAGGGCAGCAAGGCTTTTTTCTCTTCTGCGTTAAGCGGCGCGCCGCTAGCGGTTTTCACATAATAGGCGATGCCGCGCTCTAGGCGCAGCATGTGTTCCAGCCCGCAGTTCCGGGCAATGTCTGTCGCGCGCGATGCCCAGGGCGAGATCGTGCCGATGCGCGGTGTCACCAGAAACAGCTCACCCTGCTGGTCATGCGTACTGTCTTTAGGTCCGTAAGTCAGTATCTGCGCGAGCTTGGTTTGTTCGTCCGCGGTAAACGCGCCGTGGCTAAAGGCAAAATGCACGAATTCCGTACTGATGCTTTGAATGCCGGGAGCGCTGGCACGCAAAGTGTCCATGATTTTGGAGAGACGGAACGGGGACAAAGCGACGCTGCCACGCAGCGACAACATGTGAACAGTGGACATATCGAAACTTAATGGGATGGAGGCAAATTTTTAAAGCGATATTCTACCAGAAGCAAGCAGTTGGCGGATGTCTGCCAAGTTGAAATGCAAGGGTTTTTACGCGCGCACGTTCATTATTCAAACCGTTTCCCTGCGAGGCAAGCGGGATGCGGTTTCCAGGCCGATGTTAATGGCAATGAACGCGCGCGCATGAGGAACCTAACGTTTGAATTAAGGGGCTGGCGTTAGCCAGTCCCACTTGAATGATGGGTTAGCAAGATAAAGTTGCAACCGAAGGTTTTGTGTATGGATGACATGTTGGCGATGGGTTCGAAATGCTTATGTATAAAAAGTATTTATCGCTTCCAGCAGGCTCACCTAAATCAAGTAAATTTACAGTCTTAAATGTTTTATTATTTTTAACTGCTTCAATAAAATTATTCAAGATTTTTTTGTCCGAGGTTTTAACTGTAGCAACTATTAAGCCTTTTGAAGAAACTGTCGTTTCGACGATTTCTAAACCTGAGTGTTTAATGTTATTTAGAATTGAAATTTCATTCTTGCAATTGTTGTCTGAACTTTCATTTTTACAACCATCATCTGCTAAAGCATTTAAGCTAAGAGTTATTAAAAATAATAATGAAAAACGGTTCATAATTTGCCTAAGTAATATTTGCTAACTATTAAGTAGCCATCCCACTGATGGCATGTAAAACGGGCGTAATATTTTTCATTTTTATTTCCAGAACAGTAGCCCACATCAGTAGTT
>JBGANT010000027.1:0-19278 GCA_044222155.1 Methylophilus sp. | reverse complement strand
TTAATGCGCGTGTAGTTATAACGACCAGACAAAGTCAGATGATACATGTCGCTAAGTGAGATAGTGTCAGTTGCAAACAGGCTATAAGTTTTGCTGACAGCCCGTAATTTCACCTCCGCCTCATCATTAAACGCGCCGGTACCATCCACACCGCGG
This sequence comes from Methylophilus sp., assembly GCA_044222155.1. GTDB lineage: Bacteria > Pseudomonadota > Gammaproteobacteria > Burkholderiales > Methylophilaceae > Methylophilus. Next base: position 19,122 of record JBGANT010000027.1, on the reverse strand, counting down.
TCATCATTAATATTGCCCAGTTCGCTAGATTGCCTAAACTTGGTCCGGCCATAATCAAAACCAAGACCCGTGATGAGCTGGTTTTTCATGCCAAACAAATCCTGACTGAATGTTAACTGACCAGTAAAACCAAATCCTTCACGTTTAGACCGGCTACGGTTGAGCGCCCCGCCGCATTCTGCTTCAGGATCGCCGCCACCTGTACAGTCGTCCAGAAATACGGTGTCATCCACATCATCATTCACATCACCATTGAGCGTTTTAGTGCGTGCGTGACGGTAATATGTGTTAAAGCCCAGCGCGACATCTTCATTAAAATAATGGCTCAGGTTGAAATTCAGAAACGCCATTTGCGTGTCGGTAATATCAGGCTTGGTATTAATGGCATCGTAACTGATATTGTCAAGAAATTCCTTTTGCACCAATCCGTTACCTACAAGCTCGTTATCTGCAAGGGTAAGGCTTAAATTAGCATCCGTTTTTTCGCCTTGCCATCCTAGTTTTGCAAAACCTTGACGCACATCAGTTGGAGAAAAATCGCGCCACCCCTGCTCATGGAAAACATTACCGGCCACAAAAACGTCTACGCCGTTTTGTAGCACGCCACCAAATTCACCACTGCCGGCAACGCGCCCCCATGATCCTCCGTAAAACTCAACGCCACCGCCCGGGTGCGTCCGCCCGCTCTTGGTCTGTAGCGACAGCGCCCCACCTAATGTATTCAGACCAAATACTGGATTCGAGCCTGGGATCAAATTCATGCCAGCCAGCGCGTTCATCGGGATCAAGTCCCAGTTAACTACATCACCGAAGGGCTCGTTAATTCGCACACCATCATAAAACACCGACACGCCTTGCGGTGTTCCCAGTAATGGAGATGCCGTAAAACCACGATAGTTTACGTTAGGCTGATACGGGTTATTCTGTATTTCATTGACGTTCACCCCCAACATGCCGCTGTTCATGAAATCGGTTACCGTCAAATTATTCTGCTTCTGCATGTCCTCGCCTTTTACGCTTTGGATATTGGCAGGAACCTTTTCAACTGGCAGCCCCACACCCTTTAACGGCGTGGTGCTGATTACTTCGATCTTTTCTGTGGTTAGTTTTTTATCATCAGCAAACGCATTTTGCTGAGCAGCGAACACAGAAAGAACGGCTAAGGTGATAATTTTAGGTTGTAATGTATTTTTCATGATAGCGAAAAGTTTCCCTCAGGATTTTGTAATAATTAATTTACTGGCAATAAATCAGTCCTGATATCTCGCAAGAAACGTTCCTATTTTATTATTTATAAAAATCATTTATAAAACAAATAATTAATAATTAAGACGAGAAGACAAAGGGAAATTCTAACCAACTTATTGGTTGCACACAACCAATAAGTTGGTTATATACAACCAATTATTCTGGCATCCAGCGCACGGCTATCCCCGTCTCATTTGCCTGCGGGCGGCATTGCGCCGCGTAACCCACTCCCGGAATGGCTACCAAATCGTTACCTAAATACAATAGCGGAATATGTTCCCGTTGCCACGGGGGAATACGATGCTGCTGAAACACAGCCTTTAACCCCCTGCTCGGGCGGTTAGTCTCCAGTCTGACTTTTTCACCGCCTTGGCGAAAACGCACATATAGCGGCTGATGCAACAGGTGCATGGCAATACCCTGCCCGATCACTTTTTTGAACTCTAACCTCGACCCATCTTCCAGCAAGATAATGGGTTCACCTTGCCAAGGCCTATCTTGCGGAGCCGAAAAATACACTGGCCTGGAAGCCAATAAATACGCGCCTTCCAGATAGGTGCGAATTTCCATGCCACTGCCCACATTCACATGAATGGACTTTTTCATCCCGGCACGACATAACTGGCTGCATGATTGCAGCATGCGCGCCTCGCTGATTGCCTGAATGCCATGCTGCTGCAACCACCAGCGCAGCAAATTACGCTGCCGCGCTTCGCTTAACATCGCGAATAAGGCCAAATCCAGCCGTGACGCATGAATGCATTGTGCCGCATCCAGCTCCGCCAGATCATCCAGCAAAGCACTGGCCTCTGCCAGATGGCGCGCACTGCGCGACAAAGTCTCCACGATGGCCGGGTAACGCTTTTTCAGCAAGGGTAACGCTGCTGTGCGCCACCAGTTGCGATCAAACGCCGTACTGACGTTGCTCTCGTCCTCCACCCACTCCAACTGGTGTTGTTTGGCATATCGCTCCAACTGCCCCCGCGTAAGGCTCAATAATGGCCGGACAATTCTTCTGCCTACATCTGCGGCCGCCATGCCAGACAACCCTTTTACGCCTGCACCACGCGCCAACTGCAGCAGCAAGGTCTCGGCCTGATCGTCTTTATGTTGTGCCAGAAACAGCCAATCAGTTTGCACGCCCATCAAGACGCGATATCTTGCCTCTCTAGCTGCGGCCTCAATACCCAAGTTGCTGGCACAGTCTACGACTACTTTCTCTAATGTGAAGGGAATGAGATAACGCTCACAAATGTGCTGACAAAATATAGCCCAATCATTCGCATTGAAGCTCAGGCCGTGATGCACATGCATCGCACTCAGTTGAAACGGGAATTTTTGCCGAATCTGCCACAAGGCATGTAGCAGCACGCTGGAATCCAGCCCGCCGCTAAACGCCAGCAGTACATTTGAGGAAAAGTTGAGGCCGAGCGCGACGATCTGCTGCTCGACCGCTGATAACACTGGACAGGCGTTATTTGGTCGAGGCTTCTTTGAACTTGCCATAACCCATCAATCTGTCATAGCGGGTCGCCAGCAATTGGTTTACTTTACGTTTCTGCAATTGCGCAAGCTGCGTCTTGAGCGCCTCGCGCAATGTCTTCATCATAGCTTCCGGGTCGCGATGCGCACCGCCCAAAGGCTCGGCAACGATCTCATCAATCAGGCCAAGCGCTTTTAGGCGCGGCGCTGTGATTGCCAAAGTCTCGGCTGCCTCCGGTGCTTTGCTGGCGCTTTTCCACAAAATACTCGCGCAGCCTTCCGGGGAAATGACTGAATAAGTCGCATACTGCAACATCAGCAACTGGTCCACCACACCAAGCGCCAGGGCACCACCGGAGCCACCTTCGCCGATGATGACACCAATGATGGGGGTTTTCAGCTCGCTCATTACATAGAGGTTCTTGGCAATCGCCTCGCTCTGGCCTCGCTCTTCCGCACCAATACCGGGATACGCCCCGGGCGTGTCAATTAAGGTAATAATCGGCAAATTGAACTTCTCAGCCAAGCGGTACAAGCGCAAAGCCTTCCGGTAGCCTTCTGGCCGCGGCATGCCAAAATTGCGGTATTGCCGCTCCTTCACATCACGGCCTTTCTGCTGACCGATCACCATCACTGGAATTCCCTCGAAGCGTGCGATCCCGCCTACGATAGCCGGATCATCCGCGAACAAACGATCGCCATGCAGTTCACTAAAATCGGTGAATAGCGCCTGGATATAGTCCAGCGTGTATGGGCGTTGCGGATGACGCGCAACCTGCGAAATCTGCCACGCAGTCAGCTTGCCATAAGTATCTTCCAGCAGTTTTTTATTCTTTTGCTGCAATTGCTCAAGCTCTTTACTGATGTCCAACGAGTCGTGTTCATCATGCGACACTTGCAGTGCGTCGATACGCTTTTCCAACTCGGCGATGGATTGTTCGAATTCCAAATAGCTAATTTTCATGCGGCTTTAACCTGAATAAGTCTCGTTAATTATAAATGATTTTCACATGATCTTTCGAAAGCCAATGCTCTAATTGTGTGATTAGATCATCATGCAAGGCCACGCGCCAGTCGTCACCCAACATCAAGCTCACATGTCCCTGCCCATTGTGATACTCGATTTTGACCGGGCAGCGCTTGGCTTCACCATCACTCAAACGATACGGACGCAGGATAGCGCCCAGCTTAGCGGCGTCTGACTGACCATTGCAAGCAATCTTAAGCAAGCTGGCAAACTGGCTGCGTGCGCTGGCCAAATCATATATCTTGCGCGCGCTGACGCGGATGCCATCGGTAAAGTCATCGTGACTGATGCGCCCTTCGATAACCAGCAACTGGTCTTCTTTAATCAGGTTGCCGGATTGCGCCAGTAATTCCGCGCCCACCACCACCTCTACGCGCGCCACGGCATCATCCAAACTCACAATTGCCATTTTTCCGCGTTGTGCCATACGGATACGCACACCCATCACCACGCCCGCAATGAGTTTAGGCTGTTCTTGCGGCACCAAATCAGCCAGCGTGCCTTTAATAAACGGGCTAAGGCTGGCCTTGTGCGCCAAATAAGGGTGCCCGCTCATGTAAAAGCCCAAGGCGCTCTTCTCTTCCTGCAAGGATTGTTCGTCCGACCAGGCAGACACCTCTGGCAAATTGTGCTGCTGTATCACGACATCGCCAAACAAACTGTTCTGCCCGGCTTGGCTATTGTTTTGTTCAGCCGCCGAGATGGCCAGGCTTACTCCCGCCAGCAGCGCCGCACGATTGGGTTCCAGCTTATCGAACGCGCCAGCACGGATTAGAGATTCAATCACACGCCGATTCACCTTGCGCAAATCCAGACGCGCACAAAAATCGAACAAATCCTTGAACGGTCCATCTTGTGAGCGTGCCGCTTCAATCAACTCAATCGCGGCCAGACCCGTGCCTTTGATGGCGCCCAGCCCATAGAGCACTTGTTGCTTGTTCAACGGCATGAAGCGGAACTCACTTTGATTGATGTCAGGAGGTAGCACTTCCACTCCGTTCTGCGCACAATCATCAAAGAACAAATGAATATTGTCGGTATTGTTCATATCAGCCGACATGGTGGCCGCCAGAAAAGCCGCCGGGTAATGCGCTTTCAGGAATGCCGTTTGATAACTTACCAGCGCATAAGCTGCTGCGTGAGACTTGTTGAAACCATAACCGGCAAACTTTTCCAGCAAATCAAATAACTCGTTCGATTGCCGCTCACTCAAACCGTTTTTGGCTGCACCTTCGTTGAATATCGCACGTTGCGCGACCATCTCTTCCGGCTTTTTCTTGCCCATGGCACGACGCAGCAAATCCGCGCCACCCAAGCTGTAGCCCGCCACTACCTGTGCGATTTGCATCACCTGTTCCTGATACACGGCAATGCCATAAGTCTCTTTCAGGATAACTTCTGTGGAAGGATGCGGATACTCGACGCGCTGTTTACCATGCTTGCGGCGACAAAAATCGGGGATCAAGTCCATCGGGCCGGGGCGATACAAAGCCACCAAGGCGATAATATCCTCAAAGCAGTCCGGCTTTGCCTGCTTAAGCATATCCTTCATGCCACGCGACTCTAGTTGGAATACCGCCGTCGTATTCGAACGTTTAAGCAATTCAAAAGTAGGTTTATCGTCTAAAGGCAACGCCTCCAGAACCAAGGCGGGAAGCGCCTCCTGGGCACGTTGCATATTGGCGCTTTCAATCGCCATCGCCAGAATCGTGAGTGTGCGCAGCCCCAAAAAGTCGAACTTGACCAGCCCGACCGCTTCCACATCGTCCTTGTCGAACTGGCTGACCAGACTTTCGCCATTGGGCTGGCAGTAAATCGGGCAGAAATCGGAAATCTTGCCGGGAGAAATCAGCACGCCACCCGCGTGCATGCCCACATTGCGTACTAGGCCTTCCAGCCGCAGTGCCAGTTCCAGCAATTCGGCCACTTCCTCTTCTTTTTCACGCCGCTCCTGCAGTTGTGGTTCTTTCTCCAGAGCAGATTGCAAGGTGATGCCCAATTCCAGTGGAATCAGCTTGGCGATACCATCCACAAAATTGAATGGCAAATCCAGCACGCGCCCGACATCGCGAATCACCGCCTTGGCCGCCATGGTGCCGAAGGTAGCGATTTGTGAAACGCTGGCCAGGCCATACTTCTGTTTAACGTAGTCGATAACGCGGTCTCGCCCTTCCTGACAGAAGTCAATATCAAAGTCCGGCATGGAAACACGCTCAGGGTTCAGGAAACGCTCGAACAGCAGGTTGTAACGTAGCGGGTCCAGATCCGTGATGCGCAAGCTGTAAGCCACCAGCGAACCCGCGCCAGAGCCGCGCCCGGGGCCAACCGGCACGCCATTGTTCTTCGCCCAATTGATAAAGTCCGCCACAATCAGGAAGTAGCCAGCAAATCCCATCTGATTGATGATCTGGCACTCGAACGCCAAACGTTTTTCGTATTCCGGCGCTTTTTCAGCTCTTACCGATTCGTCAAGGTACAATTCAACCAATCGTTCGGCCAAGCCCACTTGTGATTGCGCGACGAGGTAATCATTCAAGCTTTCTTGATGTGGTGTCGGGAAATCAGGTAAATAGTTCTTGCCCAAAGTAAGCGTTAAATTGCAGCGTTTGGCGATTTCCACGCTGTTTTGCAGTGCCTCCGGCATATCGGCAAACAGCGCCCCCATCTGCGACTGTGTCTTGAAATACTGCTCCTCGCTGAAATTCCGCGGACGGCGTGGATCGGCCAGCATATAGCCCTCGGCAATACAGACGCGCGCTTCATGCGCCTTGAAATCATCCGGTGTAATAAACTGCACCGGCTGTGTGGCGACTATCGGCAGTGCCAGTTTGGAGGCGACTTGCAGCGCCATTGCAACATGACGATCTTGCCTGGATTGCACTTGTGGTGGCGCAGTACGCTGCACCTCGATATACAAACGATTGGGGAAAACACGCGACCAATAGGCAGCAGATTTTTCTGCCAAAGCAAGATTGTCCTGACTCAAGGCGATCTGGAATTCGCTATTGGTGCCGCCAATCAGCATCAGCAAGCCTTGGCTGTTAGCCTGTAGCCATTCCGACTTGATTTCAGCCCGACCAAGATGCTGATTCTCCAGATAGGCGCGTGTCAACAACTCGCATAATAAACGATAACCGGCTTCGTTCTGCACCAGCAGCAAGGCGCGATAAGGCTGTTCGCGCTTTGCGGCGTTCTCCAGCCACACGTCGCACCCCAAAATAGGCTTGATGCCTTTTGCACGCGCGGCTTTATAAAACTTTACCGCGCCAAAAAGATTATTTAGGTCGGTCAGCGCCAGCGCAGGCATGGCATCTGCCTTCGCTGCAGCCACGTAATCGTCAATACGCACAATGCCATCCAGAATAGAGTGCTCGCTATGACAGCGCAGGTGCACAAACTTCGGCTGGGTTTCTGCAATTTCGACTGGTAAATCCATAGGTATTATTTTACTCGCGAGCAAGGCAAAGGTGCGTGTTCATAAAACAAAAAAGCCGCTAATTTTTAGCGGCCTTTTACCTACTTAATAAGCAAGAACTATCAGTTTGCTTTGCGCAGAGCAATTAACTCATTGACTTTATTGATTAAATCCTCATCCTGCACCGGCTTGCCAAAGAAAGCATCCACACCTATCTCTCTCGCGGCATTCTGATGTTTATCTGCCGTGCGCGAGCTGATCATAATTAGCGGGGTTTTTGCAGTGCGCGCATCATCACGGATATTACGCGACAGGCCGAAACCGTCCATACGTGGCATCTCAATGTCCGTCAAGATAACGTCAGGCGTAGCATCCTGCAGTAATTGCATGGCATCCATCCCATCTTTGGCGGTGAGTACCTCAAACCCAGCCCGCTCCAGCAAACGCCCCAGCACCTTGCGCATGGTCAATGAATCATCCACCACCAGTGCTCGCAACTTGGCAACCTCCGTTGGGACTTCTGCCTTTTTGGCTTTAACCACCACGCTACCAACAGAGAGGATCTCCCGATTGGCAATCTGTACCGGGTTGATGATATAAATGATCTGCCCATCCCCTGACACGGTCGCACCGCTGATACCTGGCACACGGGCAAGTTGCGGGCCAATCGGCTTCATGACCACCTCCTGATTACCAAACACCTCATCCACATGCAGAGCCAGATGATAGTTGCCGCTTCGCAGCAACAGCACCGACATATAGGCATGATCTTCCGGCTGGTGCTCCTGATGGTCCAGTAACCTAGACAAATAGTGCAACGGGTATTGCTTGTCAGCCCATTGGACATGCCCCTGTTTATAGGCTTCTAACAGATCCGCACGCTTGATTTTCTGGGCGTGCTCAATCATGGCAACCGGCAAAGCAAACTGATGGTGACCTGAACGCACCATCAACACCTGTGCCACCGATAGCGTCACTGGCAAATGAATGTCAAACGATGCGCCCTTACCAAACTCACTAGCCAAATCCACACGACCGCCGAGACCGCTAATTTCATTTCGCACCACATCCAGCCCCACTCCACGTCCGGCAATCTGTGAAGTTTTTTCGGCGGTACTGAATCCTGGCTCAAAAATGACGGACAACAGCGCTTGTTCGGTAGGTTGAGAGCCTGCAGCTATCAGATTGTTTTTTATTGCCTTTTCTTTGACTTTATCCAAATTTACGCCAGCGCCATCATCTGTAACCTGTATGCTGATTTCATCATTCTGCCGCTGTACGCGCAACTGTATCACCCCGGTTTCAGGCTTGTTGCATTTACGCCGCTCGGTAGGCGTTTCGATACCATGCGCTACCGCATTACGCAACAAATGCTCCAAGGGTGCGCTAAGCTTGTCCAGCATACTGCGGTCAATTTCAGTATTGTCACCGGTAATTTCCAGCTCGGCCGATTTTTTTAACTCGCGCGCAGTCTGTCTGACAATACGCTGCAGACGGTCGCTCACCTGTTTAAACGGCAACATTCGCACACTGAGCAATCCCTGCTGCAAGTCACGGTTCATACGGTTCTGCTGCTGCAGCGCCGCTTCGGTCTGTCCCACAGATTGCAGGATGCTTTGCTGAATCGTAGAGACGTCATTCACACTTTCTGCAATCATCCGGGTCAGTTCCTGCAGACGTGTGAAGCGGTCAAATTCCAGCGGATCGAATTCCTGATGCGCCTCTTGCAATATGCTCATACGTGATTGCATCTGAGTCTCTGCTTCGATCTCCAATTCGCGCAGGTATCCGCGCAAACGCGCCAAGCTTTCGGTCAAATCACTGGATGATTGCTTGAAGCCCAACACCTCGCGGTCCATGCGTGAGCGAATGATTGAAACTTCACCCGCTTCGTTGATCATACGGTCCAGTGCATCCGCACGCATGCGCAAGTATTGTGCTTTTCTGTCCACACTGCGCGCAGTCGGTACAGCGTCGACACCTGCTTTCTTCACAGCATCTTGCGGGGCTTGGCCTTTGCTTTCCTCGAACACACCGCCAATCTGGTCGAATTCATCGAACATTTGGGTAAAGTCCTCGGCAGCCGGCTGACGCTTCTGCGCTCGCACCACCTTATCTTCCAGGTCATGAATCAGGTCGCCCAGTGCCTTCTGTCCTGCCATGCGCGCACTGCCCTTCAGGGTATGCAAAGCACGTTGTAATGCTTCCGGGTACTTATTCTCACGCGGATTAGCACGCCAAGCCCTCAATTCCACGCCAATCTCCGGCACCAGCTCCTGCGCCTCTTCGACAAACATGGTCAACACTTCGCTATCAGCCTGGGTTCTGTCCAGCGACAAAGGCTGGGCAAATGTGGCTACCTTAACCTCAATTGCACTCTCCGGCATTTCTTCCTGTGCAGGAGCTTCATCTGCGTGACTTGATATGGCATGGACCGCATTTGCCAATTCACGGTCAAAAGCTTCCATATCGAGTTCTTCCACCTGCATCACATCTCTGCTTGCGGGCGGCTCTGACCTGGCCGATTCCGTCGCAGCATTCAATACTTTAATCAAGGCACGTGCGGCGCGCGGATTCTTGAGCTCGGAAACCTTTTGCCACATGCCGGAAATCGCCTGCACGGCGCTGTCATACAGTTCGGTCTGCTTGGACGTCCAGTCCTTGGCCTCCTCCAGCCATGCTTCCAGCGCACGCCCCAGCTCTCCTAGAGGGGTAAACCCCGTTGCTAGCGCGTTACTGGCCAAGGTATGCACGGCGCGCTTGGCCTGCTGGCTGGGAACATCTATTTCCGACTGTTTCAGCTTGGCAACGTCCTGTTCCAACTTTGTGACGTTTTGCATGCTTTCGTTGATAAAAATTTCATACAGGCCGCGCGCCAGTTTCCGCGTACCCCCAACCAGCACATAAGGTTCTTCCTTAGGCTTGCTTTTAGTGGATCTGGATTTAGATGGTTTTTCCGACACCACCTGAGTTTCAGCAGCCATTGCAGTTTGCCCTGCCGCAGGCAGCTCGGCTATTTTTGCCAACCAGTAAGCTTGGGGAACATCCACATGTTTTTCACTACGCAAGGTAGCTGCCCAATCAGCGAAAGCTGCTGATATCTGCTCAATAATACCAATCTGTGCGCTATCCAAGCTGGCTTTTTTATCCAGAACCCCGTTAAGAAAGTGTTCTACCTTACCGGCCAATTCCCCTAAAGCTGCCAACCCTACCGTGCGACCGCTGCCTTTGAGGGTGTGATAACTGCGGCGCACTTCAACCAAGGCGTCATGGTCGGTTGGATTAACGCGTAAAGCCTGCAGATTTTGCGCAACATGTGCCAGCACCTCCTCAGACTCAGTCAAATAAATATCTAACAACTCGTCGTCATGTGCCCGATCAGAAACCGTACCGCCTGTATCCACTGCATGGGCTTGCGCCGTTTGCACTACCGGCACTTCAACCACGCCCGAAGGCATCTCTTCCAGTGCCGTGTTCAAACGCACCAACGCATCGCTTAGCGCATCAGCGGATTCGGATCTGGGTTTAGGCAATTCATCGGCATAATAACCGACCATGCTCAAGCTCTCAGCTACCAGTTCAAACTGCGAAGTCTGTGCCTGATAGGCATCCTGCTGGAAAAGGTGAACAAACTTCTGGCAAACCTGCACTATACTGGCTGGAATCGCCTGGTTGAGCATATCTAAAATGCTGACCGCTTGCCTAAAATGCTGGCCTGTCAATTGCAACGGCGATTTGTCTGTCGGGTTGCGGAAAAACGCGTCCAGCGCCTGCTCCACCTCACGCAGGGATTCCTTGATTTGTGCCACCACGACTTTCACTGTATCAGCATCCAGCGCTTCTAGCCGTTCCGGCACCATGTTCTGCGCAACATTGCCTGTCGTGACAGCATTCAACCGGTCAATCTCGGCTTGTACCCGTAATGTAGCGTCAGGACTCAGCGCTTGATAATGAGCGAACACGTCATCCAGCACATGCAAGGCTGCCGCAATTTCTATCAACGCAACCTCACTGGCTTTCGATGCATCTGCTTGCAAGGCCTGTACCGTGCGCAATATCGCCTGATACAAGTCCGCAACCAAGCCCTGTCTTAAGTTTTCTACTTGCAGCGCATGCTGCTGCATGATGTCGGCCATGCGCGTCAACAGTATATTGTCTACCGGAATAACTAAAGACGCAGACTCGGCAATTTTGCTAAAATCAATTGCATTTGAAACTTCGTTCCATGTTTCATGGAGTGTCGCTACCACTGCCTTCAATTGTTCGACGCTAGCGTTTTCCGCCTCGCTGATTTGAACGGATTCCAATTGCCCGGTAGCTTGCTGCTCCAGCAGGCTATCCAGCTCGAATATTTCCCTGACTCTTGCAATCGCAGGTTTTTTCAAGCTGCTGACAGCAACGTAATACAATACATCGCGCAATAAACTGCTATGTGGCTTTTGTACGCCTTCAGAAATCGCTTTCAGCTCCTGGTCCAACCTTCTGCATAAGCGTTTGGCACCGGAATTGTCTGCCATAGCAGCCGCATCCAGCGTTTCTGCAAAAGCACTGGCAACCCACCACAGTGTCTTGTCATTATTTTTTTTCTGCACTTGGCTCACATTGCTCAACGCATTTGCCATGCTTTCGACAGCACTGCTCTGTTTACTTTGCAACCAATTCAGCAAGGATTTTTGATACGCGAGCCGCTGCTCAACCAGGTATTGGGTATAGGCACTGCCATCCAGTTCTTTGCCGGGAATATCTTTCGGAGCACTGTTTGTGGTGTCTGGAAAAAATAGCTCGCTTTCTTCGAGTGTGCCACCCTGTGCTTCCACAAGCGGCCTTAATGCAGGATACAAGCGCAATGGCACATCAGATGCGCCATTCAACAAATCCTGAATATACACTTTAAGCGTCTTGACGGCAGTGGTATAGTTCTGCGCCAGTTCTGGCGTTAAAGCAAGCTCCTTCTGCTCCAACCTGCCAGCCAGCTTTTCCAGTTCATCACAAAAACGTTTACAGCCCTCCAGCCCCACCATATCCAATGCACCACTGGTTTGGTACAAGTAGGTTTTGGAAAACCGGAATGCCGATGTGTCTTGCGCCCCTTGCTGTGCCGTATTGATATTTTCCAGCACGGCGTCGAGCGCCTGATTGATTTCGTCTTTCACCCACGTAAGCGGGCCTATGTCAAAATTTTCCGGCACGAATCCCTACCTCAAAACCGACACTGATATGCAAACTTGCTAACCGCATCAGCAAAGTTCAATTAAGCCAATTTAAATCCGGCCACCGAGTCCCTCAACTCCTCCGCCAGCGCAGTCAGCTGACCAATCGATGCTGCTGTCTGTTTGGTACCTTCGGTGGTTTGTGTTGTTACTTCCAGAATCTGCTGCATGTTCTTCGTCACTTGCGAAGCCACCTGAGTTTGCGCTTCGGTTGCTGCAGAAATCGACTGAATCAACCGCGCCAGGTTATTGGAAACGGTCTCGATCTCCGTCAGTGCTTTACCTGCCTCATCGGACAATTTTGCCCCTTCAACCACACCTTCCGTAGATTTCTCCATCGCTGCTACCGCGCTGTTGGTGTCAGTCTGAATAGTCTTCACAATCGCACCAATTTGTTTGGTCGCTTCGGATGAGCGTTCCGCCAAGCGCTGCACCTCCTCGGCAACCACGGTAAAGCCCCGACCCGCCTCACCGGCAGATGCCGCCTGAATCGCCGCATTCAACGCTAGAATATTGGTCTGCTCGGTAATATCGGAAATCAGCTCGACGATCTCACCAATCTCCTGCGAGCTTTCACCCAGGCGTTTGATTCGTTTGGAAGTTTCCTGGATTTGTTCACGGATGCCGTTCATGCCTGCAATCGTATTCTGTACCGCCTGTGAGCCCTGTGAAGCTGCTTGCAGCGAGCGCTGCGCAACCTGCGCCGCCTGGCTAGCATTACTGGATACCTCCAGAATCGAGCGGGTCATATTGTTAACCGCATTAGTAGTTTCCGCAATCTGGGCTGATTGTCGCTCTGTCGCAGCCAACAGGGTGACAGAAGTTTCCTGCGCCTGACTGGTTGCTGAGTTCACCTGTTCGGACGCCCGGTTAATCTCGGTTACCACATCGCGCAGACTATCAATGGTATAGTTAATGGAGTCCGCAATCGCACCGGTAATATTTTCCTTTACCTGTGCACGCACAGTCAGGTCACCGTCCGCCAAGTCACCCATCTCATCCAGCAGGTCCAGAACGGCCATTTGATTGTCTTGTCCCTCCTGCTCCAGCCTTCCCATTGCAACATCAATTGCAGCCGCCTGCTTCTTACCAAGAAAATACACCAGAAAAGCAATCAATACCGCCAGCAAACCCAAACCAAGCAATGCGAGCTTAACTAGATTACCCGACGACGACTCAATATCAGCGGCGGATTTCTCCACCTCTCGCACCATCGCCAACGCCGTTTGCTTATTAACCTCATAAGCCTTGGTAAGTTCTCCCAACGGCTCTGCAGCAGCAACAGCTCCTGTTTTAAGAGCAGGCACATAATCTTTATTAAAGATGCGATAGAAGTTTTCATTGGATTTAAGTACCGCCTGGAAAGAGCCGCCCATAGCCTGGTTGAAGTGGCTTGCTTTCCAGTATTCCGCACGCGCTTTAAAGTCTTTTTCGAGTTGTTCAACTTCTTTTAACTTACGGTCACGCTTTTCGTTATCTCCCGCAGTCGTTGCCACAAACGCCTCATTAGCGGCCGCATAAGCATCCACTGCGTATAATACCGGCGGAATAATGTCAGCACGAAGATCTTGACTAGACTTGATCTCCGTATAGACAGGGCCATTCACACGCACCTGGTTAATCACAAAAAACGCCAAAGCCGCGAACAGCAACAGTGCCACAATTGGCCACAAGTATTGCGCCCCTGCTTTGGCAGCGACTTCTTCAGTGCCGCCTTTGGAAAACATCTGGGTCAGTTTTCCAGGAATATTCTTCAAAAATTCTAGCGCCATGTTGATTCCCTCTTCAGCTAAATCTAAAGCAAACAAATGCCTGTCGACCTAATTCCCTTTTATGATAAATAAGGTGCAGCAAACTCTTTCGAGCGCACCAGCTTGTCACTATCCAGCACATACCAGAGCCGCTGGTCAGCATCTTCATACGCCCTTGGCTTAAAGTAAAAATCGTCACTCACCATCGCATCGGTCGCCTGCATCTCATCCAGCCTACGCAGTCCGACCAGCCTATCTACCAGAAACGCCACATTACTCATTACACCTTCACTCATAAGCAATAAACGGGAACTGGAAGACATTACTGCAGAAACATTATCCTGCATCTTCGCCAAATCATTCACGGCATACAGCACGCCACGCACATTGGACATTCCGAGAAACCATGGTTTTACCAATGGCACCGGCTGAATCTCCGTAATTGGCAAGGTTTCACTAACATCTCGCAGACTCACCAACACATGCCGGTCGCCCACCACCACACCCAGATAGCTCTGCATAGCCTCTGAGCTTGCGGTTTTGGCGGCCTCAAGCTTGGCGATGATTCCGCTTTGATAATCTTTTAAACTGGAGCCCTTAGCCATAAAAACCTAGAGTTTATCCACGATAGCTCGCAACTCTTCTTTTTTAATTGGCTTCTGCAAACATGCCCTTGCCCCCATCTTCTCCGCCCAGGCATGGTCTGTTACTTGCAGTTTGCCAGAACAGAGAATCACCGGAATATTTGCGGTAGCTGGGTCTTTTGATAATGCACGTGCCGTTTGAAAGCCGGAAAGCCCCGTCATGATAATGTCAATGATGGCCAGATCCGGAGCAATAGAGGCAGCCTTCTCAACACAGGCTTCACCACTTTCCAAGGCAACCACCTGAAACCCGGCACTTTCCAGCAACTCAGTCAAATGAAACCTGTCCGTGGCAGAATCGTCCACAATCAGCACTTTATTTATAGCCATCGCGTTGCTTCCTCTCTTTCAACCAACCGTCAATTGCCTTGTTTCGCATAAGTCGATACCGCATCTATTAGCGTTTCCTGTGTAAAAGGCTTGGTAAGATACTGATCCGACCCCGCCATTCGCCCGCGGGCGCGATCAAACAGGCCATCTTTACTCGAAAGCATAATCACCGGCGTGGATTTAAAACGTGTGTTGCGCTTAATCAGCGCGCAAGTCTGATAACCATCCAGACGGGGCATCATGATATCCACGAAAATTACCTGGGGGTGCTGTTCGGCAATCTTGGCCAGGGCGTCAAATCCGTCTTCCGCCAGTATCACCTCGCAACCGGCGGATTTGAGAAAAATTTCGGCACTACGTCGTATCGTATTGCTATCATCAATCACCATCACCTTTACGCCGGCCAAATCGGGTTGCGCCACTTAAACAATCCTTTACTTATTTTTTAATATAGAGATATACCCGGTCCTGCATGTTATTTGCAACATTACTTATTCTTTAATCATGGCACAAAATATTACATTCTTTAAAATAATTTGCAACACTTACGCAATATTTGTAATATTTTACTTTAAGTGTGTTGTATCCGATTGACAATCATCGCCAACTAGCCTGTAATGGTACAGGTTATTTTTAACAGGAATGCCAATATGTTAATTAGACAAGAATCACTCAGTGCCGCCAAGCCGCTTAGCAGCCTGCCCGGAGCCTCGCCTCTGGCTACTGCCAATCTTGTTCTGGTGTTCGGCTCCATCAAACGCTTTGGCGAATCCAAGTTACAAAGTACGCTCAAGGCACGTTATCCGGTTGCACAAATCATTGGCTGCACCACCTCGGGGGAAATTGGCCCGGATGGCGTACAGGATGATAGCTTGCAAATCACAGCGATCCAATGGGAAAGAACCACACAGCGCGTTGCACAGACTACAGTGAACGATATGCAAAGTTCTTTCGATACGGGTGCTGCACTCGCTCGACAGTTGAAAGCAGACGGCCTGCGCACCGTACTTGTCATTTCGGAGGGCTTGAATGTAAATGGCTCCGAATTGCTCAAAGGCTTCCAGAATATACTGGGCGAAACGCCCATCGTAGGCGGCCTGGCGGGAGATGGCGGCGCGTTCGTGAAAACCCTGCAGATGTACAATGACACGATTACCAACAATCAGGTAATCGCTGTCGGTCTATACGGCAACGCGCTGGTCACCTCAAGCGGCGCATTAGGTGGCTGGAAGCCCTACGGCCCGCCGCGCAAGATCACCAAATCCACCAAAAACGTGGTCTACGAGATGGATGGCAAGCCTGCCTTGCCGCTCTACCGCATGTATATCGGCGAAGCCTTTGCCAAAGGCTTACCCGGCACAGGCCTGAAATTCCCGCTGGCCGTGATTGAAGAAGGCAAAAAGGATGTGGAGAAAATCCGCACACTGCTCGCCGTGAACTCGGCGGATAACAGCCTGACCTTTGCCGGCAACGTGGAGGAAGGCGAAACCGTGCGCCTATGCCAATCCAACCACGACCGCCTGGTGGAAGGTGCCGGCGGCGCAGCCAATATTGTGCTGGAAGGCCTGCCCACCCACAAAACCAATCAGGCCGGCCTGGCCTTGTGTGTCAGCTGCGTTGGCCGTAAAGGCGTGATGGCCGAGCAGGTGGTAGATGAAGTCCGGCAGGTGCAGCAGGTGCTTGGTTCACAAACCAATGTGACAGGCTTTTATTCTTATGGCGAACTGGCTCCGCGCCCGAATACGAATGACAGCGTGCTGCACAATCAGACCATGACGATTGGCTACCTGAGCGAAAACGTTTAACTTTGCTACAAAAGCCAGCAAAAGCACCTGTTACGCAGGTGCTTTTTGTTTTATGATGTCCTTTAACGATAAAAACAAATAAACCAACCTGAGGAGAAACATCATGGCAACCGTCACCCTAAAAGGCAACCCTGTCAACATTGGCGGCAACCTGCCGCAAACAGGCAGCACCGCACCCGCTTTTGAGCTGGCCGATGCAAAACGCAACCCGACCACGCTGGAAAGCTTTGCCGGCAAACGCAAAGTACTCAACATCTTCCCCAGCATCGATACGCCGACCTGCGCCACCTCGGTACGCACGTTCAACCAGAAAGCTGCCGGCATGTCCAACACCGTGGTCATCTGCATCTCAGCCGATCTACCCTTCGCACAAAGCCGTTTCTGCGGCGCAGAGGGCATCGAGAACGTCACATGCCTGTCCACTTTCCGCAACACCGCCAAGTTTGGCAATGATTATGGCGTTTACATTCAGGACAGCAGTTACGATGCCGCATTGGCAGTGCTGTAACGAGAATGCCATCAGCAAAAAGCCGGCAAATGCCGGCTTTTTTGTACCAATTTCTCTTTCATTATAAAACACCTGCCCTGGGAGCCGCATCCTGATTGGCTTTCAGGCCGATGGTTTTCGCAATGAATACGCGCGCCTACGCGGATTCCGCTTTCACAAAACTGCCAAAGTCTGCGCCTTCCAGTAGCTTCTGTAAATCGCTGCCTTTCAGCGCCAATGCATAACCCAACACGCCGCTGCCGATCACCACCGTGTCATAATCCTTCACACTGTCATCCACCAGCACCTTGATTTCTGAGGGCAACGCTATCGGTGGCACCGCACCCACCACATAACCGGTCGCTTCCGGCACCTCGTCATATTCTGCCATGCGCAGCTTACGCTCGTTCAGGTGATTGCGCAGAATCGCCCAGTCGGCACGTCCACCGCCTGCCACGGCCAGCATGCAGAACTTGCCGGATTCTGCACGGAACAGCACACTGCGCACCACCGATTTCGGGTCCAGCCCTTTTGCCGTCAGCAATTCCTCCAGACTTCGCACCGGCTTCTTGTCTTCGCTCAGCGGAATCTCTACGACATCAAAAGCGATGTCATGCTGCTCTAGCAAATCGGTCACAGGGGAAAATAAGGTGCTCATCAAACGCAATCAAAGCGCAGTAAACGCAATATTGTCGTTACTTGCAGAATAAGCAAACGTAAGTGAGCTCGCACCAATCGCCGGATTATCAAACTGCAAAACATCCGTGGCCGGGTTAAACGCTATTGTTTGGTTATTGGTCAGCGTGCTAAACAAAACGAGTGCCATGGTCATTCATCCTTAAAAAATAATGCAATCTTAAAAACCCACCGTTGCCACAATCATACAAAAACACTTACACAAACCTTTTAACACCAGCCCAAAGCCCGCATGGATATTGGGTGATGGAGCAGTCATCAATGCAAAGTCCGCACTAGCGGATGCTCAGTTTCCACCCTGCCTGTGCTGCCCAGCACTTCTATTTTGTCATCCAGAATATTCACTTTATTGACGTTGTAATGCACAATAAACGGGTCGGGCTTGCCACTTTGCAAAATGGTTTCTTTTAGCATCTCGCCCTTTTTATCAAACACTCTAAGTATCAGGTTAAACACGTCATATTGATATTGCTTGAGTATCTGATACTTCAGCCCGTCAATGCGTTTGGATTTCATTTCTTTTTCATAGACATAGCCGTTTTTAAAGTAATCATCTAAAAACGTCTCCAACTCAGGCGTTAAATGCAAGCCAAAGTGCGCATCAAAGCGCTTAAAGCCTTCAATATACTTGCGCCTGAAGTATTGATGCGTTATTTCGGCGCTGCTGAATTGGGCGAGGCTTTGGAAGTCTTCGGTTAGGCAAACAGCTAAGGCCTTAACACCAACAACTTTAAAGTCTTTATTATTATTTTCCTCTTGAAAAAGCACCCTGTTAAATTCTCCTAAATCTAAGTACAGTTTACTTACCCAATCTGAAATCGCTAAGGTAAGATAACTAGCAAAATTTTCATACTGCACACTGATTTTGCCATTTGCATTCTCGCCAAGATATATGTCGACTTGAATTAATTTCACACTACGGCCTTTGATGAAATTCTCTACTTAGCTGTCCCTCACTCCTGAGCCTATTCGCATTGGCTTTCTCAAGCTCAAGCGCTTTTGCTCTTGCGCCAGAACCTGCTTCAAC
>JBGANT010000026.1:0-20920 GCA_044222155.1 Methylophilus sp. | reverse complement strand
CCTCAACCTGGGCTCGAACCAGGGACCTACGGATTAACAGTCCGGCGCTCTACCGACTGAGCTATTGAGGAATCGGTACAACTTGTGAAGGCGTGATAATACTGATTTGGCGGGATTTGGTCAACCCAATTTTAGGTTTTACTCATGAAAAACTCGAAACGTATTCTTTTGTGGCTGGCGCTGATTATTGTGGCGCTGATTACCATCCCGTTTTTCATTCCAACTCAGCGTTATCTGGAAAAAGCGCAAGAAGTCGCCAGTGAGGCATTAGGCATGCCAGTGCGTATCGAGAGTATGCGCTTCGCTATCCTGCCCACGCCGCGCGCGCATATCGGCGGTGTAGTGGCGGGCGAGCAGCAGGAAATTAGCCTGCAAAACCTATCCGTCGTCGCTTCGCTTCCTGCTTTGCTTTCCGGCAAGGTGGAGATTTCCAGCCTCAATATCGAACATCCCGTGCTGAAAAAATCCGGCGTGGATAAACTCATCGCGCTGGCGTCACCGAAAAAAGGCGACGAGAAAAGCGAAAGTGCGGTAGTGATACGCAACATCCATTTATCGGACGCCAAAATCGAATGGCCGGATGCCACGATTCCGGCATTCGACGCCGAAGTGGAAATGGATGCGCAAAACCGCTTGGCTGCGGCCGATTTGAACACCACGGACGACGCGCTCAAGCTGCATCTCGTGCCGCAAGGCGAGCAACATCAAATCACACTGCAGGCGCACAACTGGCGCGTGCCATTTGCCGAATGGCTGAAGATTGATGATGTGCAATCCGCCATGGTGCTGAATGGCAACAATTTGCAAATCGATGCGCTTAAGGCCAGGTTGTTTGGCGGCGCGCTAGATATGCATGGCAGCCTGAACTGGCAAAGCAGTTGGCAGTTTAAATCCAAATTCAAGGCCAGCCAAATCGCTTTGCCGCAAGTGTTTGCCGCGCTGGGTAAAAAGTCGCCGCTCAGCGGCAATCTGACTGCCAATGGCGATTGTCGTATGTCCGCCAAGACTGCGGGCAAGCTGGCCGATAACCTGGCAGTGGATAGCCAGTTTAAGATCGAGAACGGGGTGCTGCATGGGGTGGATTTGCTGAAAGTGGCGAGTTTACTGCTGAAAAGCGGTGCGGGCGGAGAGACCCAATTCGACACTTTCACCGGCAACGCGCAAGTGCGCGGCAAGCAGTACAAATTAAGCAATCTCAATGTGCAATCAGGCTTGTTGGGCGCGACAGGTCACGTGACCGTAGCGCCAAGCAAGGCCTTGAGCGGCGAGGTGAAAGTGGAAGTGAAAAACAGCGCGAAGATGGTGGCGATTCCGATGAATGTTTCCGGCACGCTGGATAGCCCGATGGTATTCCCCACCAAATCTGCGCTCATCGGCGGCGCGCTTGGCACGGCGGTGCTACCAGGCGCAGGCACCGCCGCAGGCGTTCAGGCCGCGGAAAAAGCCGAGAAAATGCTGAAAGGCTTGTTTGGGGATTAGGTTGTAGGGCGGATGAGCGTAGCGTTATCCGCCGGAGGTGATTTTATTGAAAGTTTCCATGCGGCGGATTACACTTCGTTAATCCGCCCTACGCGGGCTCAGCAATCTTAACGTGCAATCTGGCTTATTGGGTGCGACAGGTCATGTGACCGTGGCGCCAAGCAAGGCGCTGAGCGGCGAGGTGAAGGTGGAGGTGAAAAACAGCGCGAGCATGGTGGCGATTCCGATGAATGTTTCCGGTACACTGGATAGCCCGACGGTGTTCCCCACCAAATCTGCGCTCATCGGTGGTGCGCTAGGCACCGCAGTGCTGCCCGGTGCGGGCACTGCAGCCGGGGTACAGGTAATGGATAAAGCCGAGAAAGCTCTCGGCTCATTATTCGGCAAAAAGGAAAATTAATTAGGCGAGCGCTTTTTCGATGCGATCCAGCGCGTTACGCAGGTTTTCCATGGATGTGGCAAAGGAAATCCTGAAATAACCTTCCGCCCCAAACGCAGTGCCGGGGACGACGGCGACGCCGAATTCTTCCAGCAGGTATTCCGCCAGCGCCATATCGGTGGCTTCCTTGATTTTCCCAGATTGATGTAAATTGCCAATCGCCTCGCGCGCATCGGGGAAGGCGTAGAACGCGCCGCCTGCCTTGATGCACTTGAGTCCGCGCATCTGGTTGAAGCGGTTCACCACGTATTCATGCCGTTCGCGGAAGGCGGTGACCATGGGCGTGATGCAGCCTTGGTCGCCCTCCAGCGCGGCTTGCGCGGCCACTTGCGAGATGGAAGTCGCGTTGCTGGTGGATTGGCTTTGCAGGATTTCCATCGCCTTGATGATGTAAGCCGGGCCTGCGGCATAGCCGATGCGCCAACCGGTCATGGAATAGGCTTTGGAAACGCCGTTGAGCACGATGCAGCGGTCTTTCAAGCCCGGTGCGGCGTTGAGGATGTTGTGGAATTTTGCGCCGCTCAAATTGACGTGTTCGTACATGTCATCGGTGGCGACCAGCACGTGCGGATGTTTGAGCAGCACTTCGCCCAGCGCCTTGAGTTCTTCCAGCGTGTACACCGCGCCAGTGGGATTGGAAGGCGAGTTGAACATCACCAGCTTGGTTTTGGGCGTAATCGCGGCTTCCAGTTGCGCGGGGAGCAGTTTGAAACCCTGCTCGATACCGCAATCGATAATCACCGGCGTGGCTTCCGCCACCATGGCGATATCCGCATACGAAACCCAGTATGGCGCGGGCACGATGACTTCGTCGCCCTTGTTCAGCACGGCGAGGCACAGGTTGAAAATGGTCTGCTTGCCACCCACGCCAACAATGACTTCGTTGACGGTGTAATCAAAACCGTTCTCGCTTTTGAATTTGTTGACGACGGCTTTTTTCAAGCCGGGAATACCGCTCACCGGCGTGTATTTGGTAAAGCCTGCATCAATCGCTTTTTTTGCGGCATCCTTGATGTGCTGCGGCGTATCGAAATCCGGCTCTCCGGCTGCCAGGCCAATGATGTCGCGGCCTTCTGCCTTATAGCGCGCGGCTTTGGCAGTGATGGCGAGGGTAGGGGATTCTTTGATGGCTAAAACACGAGACGAGAGTACAGAATTGCTCAAAATAATTCCTAAAAGGCTGTTTTTGTACGAAAAGTGTAATTTTACGCAAAAACGGCTTGATTTTACAGAAAATATTTTTAAACGCTGGCTTCGCGGTGGTTTGCTAAAGGCTTGCTGTAAAGCTTACGCATGCACCCGCGTTCATTACAAAAAACAATGCCCTGGAAACCGCATCTAGACTGGCTTCCAGGGCATGTGTCCGTATAATGAAGCTAGCACATCACGCTGCATTCCATCAGTTGGGTGTATTCGGCCCCCAAGCCTTTGTCGATATTGTTCAAGGCCAATTGCACGCGGTGCATCTCTGCACTATCGCCACGCGCTTTGGCCAGTACACCTATCCTTACCCAGGCTTCGTAATGGTTGCTTTCCAGTGCCACGGACTGCGCATAAGCCTTGGCGGCAGCATCCGGATTGGCCAGATTTTCATGCGCAAGCCCCAATGCGTAAAACGCTTCCGCACTATTGGGTTCGGCTTTCACCCATTTCTGCGCCACATCCGCCAGCTTTGTCCAGTCCTGACGTACTTCCGGCACGGCGGCCTGCATGTAATAAGGCTTCTTGTCTTCGTCTTCTTCCCACAAGGCTTTGCCGGAAATCGGGAATGTGGTTTGTTCCGGCTGCTGTTCCAATGTTCCCAGCCATTCGGCGGGAAGCGCATAGTGCGCGCTGCCGCCTTTACCAGAGGTTTTGAAGGTGTTGATGCCCACCAGCCTGCCAGCGCCGTCAAACAAGCCGCTGCCGCTGGCGCCAATCAGGAACTTGGCATTGCTACGAATGACTTTCCCGTGTTCAGTAGGATATAGGCCCAAAACATGCCCGACAGAGGTGAGCGGGGCGGGCACGCCGTTCGAGTGACCGAAAGCGACAACTTCCTGCCCGAATTTCAGGTCGGTGCTTTTGCCAATCGGCACGGGCTTGAGCGACAGCCCGGAGGTTTGCACCAGACATAAATCATGCCACGGATCGGCTTTTACCGAGTGGATGTTGTAGACGTCTTCACCACGCGACACCCAAGGTTGCTTGGTGCTGCGCAGCACGTGGCAATTGGTTACTACTTTGTTGTCGCCTACCACCACACCGCTGCCATAGGCCAGGCCGCCGTTACTGTGGTAGCCTCGCACCATGACAATGCTGGAATAAGCCTGCATCAGTTTCTCGGTTTCGTTGGCACGCGCCGGAAACATCGCACAAAATAACACTGTTAGCAAAATTAGCGTACGCATGATTTTCCCTATTTGACTTGTCGTGTGACTTTTCCAAACAGACCCGTTTGCCCGGATTTGGTTCGAAATGCATGCTATGTTTGGCCTTGCATGCTGATACAATTCTTACCTTATGTTAGTTAAATTCCCAAGCAGCCAATATCAATTACATCAGCCGTTCCCACCCGCTGGCGACCAGCCACAAGCGATTGATAAATTAGTCGGCGGGATCGAGGAAGGCTTACATTACCAGACATTGCTGGGCGTGACCGGCAGCGGCAAGACTTTCACCATGGCCAACGTGATTGCGCGTACCGGCCGTCCGGCCATTGTGATGGCGCCTAATAAGACGCTGGCAGCCCAATTGTATAGCGAGTTCCGCGAGTTTTTCCCCAACAACGCAGTGGAATACTTCGTCAGCTATTACGATTATTATCAGCCCGAAGCTTATGTACCGGCGCGCGATTTGTTCATCGAGAAGGATTCCAGCATCAACGACCACATCGAGCAGATGCGGCTATCCGCCACCAAAGCCATTCTGGAGCGACCCGATTGCGTGATTGTGGCCACGGTTTCCGCCATTTACGGCATTGGCGACCCGAGCGAATATCACGGCATGGTGCTGCATATCCATCAAGGCAAGAAAATCAGCCAGCGCGACATCGTGCAACATCTCATCAGTATGCAATATGACCGCAATGATTTTGACTTCGGGCGCGGATGTTTTCGCGTGCGTGGCGACGTGGTCGACGTGTTCCCGTCCGAGAACAGCGAGACGGCAGTGCGTATCAGTTTGTTCGATGACGAAATCGATGCGATTCAATTGTTCGACCCACTCACCGGACAAATTTTTAATAAAATTCATAACTTTAGAATATTTCCTTCAAGTCATTACGTAACTGCACGCGAAGCGACACTACGCGCCATCGAGACCATTAAGGAAGAGCTGCGCGATCGCGTGAGCTTTTTTATTAAGGAAAACAAGCTGGTGGAAGCGCAACGTATCGAACAGCGCACGCGCTTCGACCTGGAGATGCTCAACGAGATCGGTTTTTGCAAAGGCATCGAGAACTATAGCCGCCATTTGACGGGCGCCAAACCGGGCGAGCCACCGCCCACCTTGCTGGATTACCTGCCGGAGAACGCGCTGATGATTCTGGACGAAAGCCATGTCACCGTGCCGCAGATTGGCGGCATGTACAAAGGCGACCGTGCGCGCAAGGAGAACCTGGTGAATTACGGTTTTCGCCTGCCTTCGGCGATGGACAACCGTCCGCTCAAGTTTGAAGAGTTTGAGCAGGTGATCCGGCCCACGGTTTTTATTTCTGCCACGCCAGCAGATTATGAAAAACAACATCAACAGCAGGTGGTAGAGATGCTGGCGCGGCCAACCGGATTGGTGGACCCGGAAATCATGGTTAAGCCTGCTGACACGCAAGTAGATGATTTGTTGGGGGAGATTAAAAAACGCGTCGCCGTCAACGAGCGTGTGCTGGCCACCACACTCACCAAGCGCATGGCGGAGGACTTGACCGACTATCTGGCAGAACATGGGGTAAAAGTGCGTTACTTGCATAGTGACATCGACACGGTTGAGCGCGTGGAGATCATCCGCGATTTGCGCTTGGGCGAGTTCGATGTGCTGGTTGGCATCAACCTGTTGCGCGAAGGCCTGGATATTCCGGAAGTCTCGCTGGTAGCCGTGCTGGATGCCGACAAAGAAGGTTTTCTGCGTTCCGAGCGCTCGCTGATCCAGACTGCGGGCAGGGCGGCGCGCAACCTGAATGGACAAGTCATTTTTTACGCCAACAGCATCACGCGCAGCATGAAGTTGGCAATAGACGAAACCCAGCGCCGGCGCAGCGTGCAAATGGCCTTTAATGCCGAACATGGCATTACCCCGAAAGGCGTGACCAAGCGCATTAAGGATATTATTGACGGCGTGTACGACAAGGACGAGGCGCAAAGGGAGCGCAAGGCTGCGCAAGAGCAAGCCAAGTATGCCGTGATGAGCGAAAAAGACGTCATGAAGGCGATCAAGAAACTGGAAAAAGCCATGCACGATGCGGCGAAGAACCTGGAATTCGAGAAGGCCGCCAGCTATCGCGACGATCTTAAAAAACTGAAAACCCAGTTTTACGGTGCGGACATTCCAGATTTTAAAGAGTAAACTTATAAGTTAAATCAATTAATTAAAGTTTAAATGTAAAGTAATTTATTATGATTGAAGAATCTACCGTTCAACTTGTCGGCTCTTTCGCTGCCATTTGCACTACCATCGCTTTTTTGCCGCAGGTGCATCACTCGTACAAAACGCGCGATTTGTCCGGTATCTCGCTGCCCATGTACAGCATTTTCACTGTGGGGGTGGCGTTCTGGCTGGTTTATGGCATATTGAAAAAAGATTGGCCACTCATCATCGCAAACGGTATCACCTTCGCCGCCTCGCTGACTATCTTGATTCTAAAATTGCGCGAGCCCAGGCAATAACATCGCGCGCGTTCATTGTAAAAACTATTGCCCTAGAAGCAAGGCAGGATGCGGCTTTTAGGCCAATTGCTTTGCCAATGAATAAGCATAAAAAGATGAAATAAAAAAACCACCTTGCGGTGGCGTTTTAGTTTTTGGCGTCCCCACGGGGATTCGAACCCCGGTCGCCTCCGTGAAAGGGAGGTGTCCTAGGCCTCTAGACGATGGGGACCTAAGAACTTTTACACTTCGAATTTTACCGTATTTTCACTTTGCGCAGTGATTATTGGTGGAGATAAGCGGGATCGAACCGCTGACCTCTTGCATGCCATGCAAGCGCTCTCCCAGCTGAGCTATACCCCCGAATCGCACCACTTTGCTGCGCCTTGAAATCACGGCGATTTCAAAGAAGGCGCAATATTAAAGAGGGGCGCCTGAATTGTCAACGACTTTCTGCAAACCCCCGCTTATCCGCGTATGTTCGACTGGCTGTCAAACTGCGTCAAATCGACACGGGGTTGCGGCTGCCAGCCTGGCTTGCGATGTTCTGCCACTACATTAGTAAAAATGCCGCCGCGCACATAAAACTTGGCTGTGACGCGCATAAAACGTGGCTGTGTGGCTTTCACCAAGTCATCCAGCATCTGGTTGGTAACGGCTTCATGAAAGCAGCCTTCATCGCGAAAACTCCACATGTACAACTTGAGGCTTTTCAGTTCTACGCAAAGCTGGTCTGGGATGTAATCGATGTAGATTACTGCAAAATCTGGCTGCCCGGTCTTGGGACAGAGGCAGGTGAACTCCGGCACTTCCATGTGGATATGGAAATCTCGGTGTGGATTCGGGTTCGCAAAAGTCTCCAGCCCCTTGCTGGGTTGCGCTGTGGGCTTACCGCCCAATAAATGTTCGCTCATTGCAATGTTAAAACTATCGTAAAACCGTTATTATAACGCCTAAAATCAAACCTAACTTGATCGTATCTTGCGTTTAACACACATCAAACTTGCCGGGTTCAAATCGTTCGTAGACCCGACCACCATCCATGTGCACGGCCAGCGTGTTGGCGTGGTTGGCCCCAATGGTTGCGGCAAGTCCAATGTCATGGAATCCGTGCGTTGGGTATTGGGTGAATCCAGCGCCAAGGAAATGCGCGCCGATGCGATGGATGCTGTGATTTTCAATGGCTCGGCTAACCGCAAACCCATCTCCCGCGCCTCGGTGGAATTACTGTTTGATAACAGCCTCGGCGGGGCGGCAGGCGAGTGGGGGCAATATGCCGAAATCAGCGTCAAACGCGTGATCGAGCGCGAAAAAGGCTCCGCGTATTTTATCAACAACACCGCCGTGCGCCGTCGCGATGTGGCTGATTTGTTCTTGGGCACCGGCCTGGGCGGGCGCGCCTACGCCATCATCGGCCAAAACACCATTTCACGCATTGTCGAAGCTAAGCCGGAAGAATTGCGTATCTTTCTGGAAGAAGCCGCAGGCATTAGCAAATACAAGGAAAGACGTCGCGAGACGGAGTTTCGCTTGCGCGACACGCGCGAGAACCTGATGCGCGTGGAAGACATCTGTCGCGAGATGCAGAAGCAGATCAACAAGCTGGAAACACAAGCCGTGGTGGCCGAGCAGTATCACCGTCTGCAAGCCGATTTGAAGCTGGCGGAGGGGCAATTGTGGCTGCTGAAAAAGCGTGATGCCGGGCGAGACTGGGAAAAAGCCAAAGCGCTGGTCGAGCGTTTGACTAACGACCTAGAAGCGAAAATCGCCGAATTGCGCGCCGCAGAAAGCACGCTGGAAAGCACGCGCCAAAACCATTACGCGGCCAGCGAGGGCATCAATACCGCGCAGGCGGCATACTACGAGGCAAACGCTGATGTCAGCAACCTGGAGAATCAGGTACGCCAGAACACCGAAGCACGCGAGCGGCTTTCGCAGCAATTGCAACAGATCCACATCGCGCTGGAGCGTAATCTGGCGCAATCGCAAGCCTTGCAGCAGCAACAGCAAGCAATGACGACAGAAGCTGCGGAAGCCGAGAAGCTGGAAAGCGCCGCCAATGTGGGGTTGCGGGCATTGCAAGCGGGGCTGCCGGAAAAACAATCCGGCCTGAATACGGCAAACCAGCAACTGGAACAGGCGCAGCACGCGCTGAGTGAGGCGCGGCAGCAGATTCAACTGGCGCAAAGCCGCATACATTATACCGAACAGAGCCTGGCGGAATCACAACACCGCATTGCACGGCTGGAAACGGACTTGACCAACCTGAAATTGCCTGAGCAGGACAAGATAGTCGCGCTGGAAGAAAGCGTCGCCAGGAGCCGCGCGGATATTGGCTCGCAGGAGCAAGCCTTGAAAGCCTTGCAAACGGAAGAGGGGCGGCTACATGGGCTGGTACAGGAGCTGCGCCAGCAGCAAAGCGCCGCACAGCGCGAGGTAAGCCAGGCCGAGGCGGAAATCGCCGCGCTGAGCCGCTTGCAGCAATCGCTCAACCAATCTGGCAAGCTGGGCAACTGGTTGCAGCAGGCTGGGCTGGGCAACAGCACGCGCTTGTGGCAAACCATCAGTATCGCGCCGGAATGGTCCACCGCGCTGGAAGCTGCGCTGGGCGCGCGCCTGAACGCGATTGTGAAACATACAGGCAACCTGAAAGATCGCCCTCCTGCTGCATTGACACTAGGGTTCGACGCCAGAACAAAAGCCGATTTGAAACAAAACCCGGCGCTAACATCCTTGCTTGGCCTGCTGGAAGTCAAGGATGCAAGCCTGCAAGCCGTACTGCAGGATTGGCTGGCGCATGTCTATGTGATGGACAAAGATGCTGCCGCGCAAGCACAGAAGCTGCAGCCCGGCGAATGGCTGGTGACGATGGAAGGGGACGTATATACTCGTCACAGCGTGTTCTACCATGCGGCGCAAGCCAATCAGGGCGCGGAGGCTGCCATGCACGGCGTGCTGGCGCGCCAGCAGCAACTGGACGCTGCAAAACAGCAATTACCCAAACTGCAGCAGCAAGCCCAGCAAGCAACCGACCTGTTAAGAAAAAACGAGATGGACTGGCAAGCCTTGCGCCCAAAACAGCAACAATTACAAAGCGAACTGGGGCAACTGAATAGCACGGTACACCGCGCGCAACTTGAGCTGAACCAGCTCAAACAGGCGCGCGATAACGCGATTGAGCGACAACAGCATATGCAAACCGAAACCGCCAATCAGCGCGAGAAAATGATGCAATTGCAGACGGAAAAAACTGCGCTGCAAAGCGCGTTGCAAACCAATACGGCAAGCCTGGCGGAACTGGAGCAAGCCAAAAACCAAGCACACTCCGCCAAACAGCAATCAGAAAGCATCTATTTCGCCCTGCGCGACGAGATTCAGCAAGCAGAGAAAAAACAGCAAGCCTGCTTTTACAATAAAAAAATTATTTCAAATAATATCAATGAATTAAATAATAAAGTTAAATTAAGCTATGATGAAAAAGAGTCGCTGACGCACCGCCAGAAAGAGAACGAGGAAGCGCTGAAGGTTGCGGTAATGGACACGCTCAAAACCAATCTGGCCGAAGCGCTAACCAAAAAACAAACGGCCGAGCAAAAGCTGGCCGAAGCACGCAACTTGCTGGCGGAACAAGACATGGTGTTGCAAGCCCAGGAGCGCTTGCGCATGCAAACCGAGCAAGCCTTGCACCCAATACGCGACGCCCTGGAGCAAAGCCGGCTGAAAGAGCAGGAAACACGCATTTATTTCGAGCAATGCCAAGCCGCCTTGCTGGAGAACGGACTAGATGAGAAAACACTGGACGAGGGGCTGGACGCCGATGCGCGCGCCAGCGACTTGCAGCGCAGAACAACGCAACTAAGTAACCAGATCAACGCGTTGGGACCGGTAAACTTGGTCGCGATACAAGAACTGGCAACCGAAAAAGGCCGCAAAGTCTATCTGGATAGCCAGATGCAGGATTTGCTGACTGCCAGCGGGACACTGGAAGATGCGATTCGCAATATAGACAAGGAAACGCGCGGCAAGCTACAAGCCACGTTTGACGAAGCAAACCGCAATTTTGACGAACTGTTTAAAGTGCTGTTCAACGGCGGTCAAGCCAAGCTGGAACTGCTCGGCGACGAGATTCTGGATACCGGTATTCAGGTGTCCGCACAGCCGCCCGGCAAGAAAAACACCACCATCCAGATGCTTTCCGGCGGCGAGAAAGCCCTGACCGCGATGGCACTGGTATTTGCGTTGTTCCGGCTGAACCCCGCGCCTTTCTGCCTGATGGACGAGGTGGACGCACCGCTGGATGATAGCAATACGGAGCGCTTCTGTAGCATGGTGAAGAAAATGGCGGAAAAAACGCAATTCCTGTTCGTCAGCCACAACAAGATCACTATGGAGATGGCGCAACAACTGATTGGCGTTACCATGCAGGAATCCGGCGTTTCCCGCGTGGTGGATGTGGACATAGAAGCCGCGATACAAATGCAAGGATAATTCCCCACGCCGGGTTAAAAAAACAGTAGAATAAAACGATGTCTGATCTGCAAATAGCTTTAATCATTCTGGGCGCCATCATCATTATAGGCGTCGTGGCTTACAACTGGTGGCAGGAGAAAAAGCTGCAGAAGGGGATTTCTGAAGAATTTCTCGTTTCCAGAAAAGACGTGCTAGTCGAAGATTTCTATATTGATGCTGATGCCTTTGTAGAAAGAGAGTTTTCGAATGTTGCCACTCGCGCCAAGATTACGGAAAAACTATATAGCGAACCGTCACCCGCTCCAGAACCAGAAGCCCTGGCAGACACTATTCCACTGGAAGCGCCACAGCCCAGCATGCGTGAAACTTCCAAGCCTGCCAAGGAGACGCCTGTACATACAATCAAACCGGTAGCAACTCCTGAGACGGAAGAAGATATTGCACTCAGGCTCAAAACCCAGCTTCCTGGCGACGTACACCCACAAATCGACCTGACGGCTTTCCTGTACGCAACCCGGCCGATTACCTGCAAAGCTTTCATGGATGTCGCAAAAAACATGTCCGCTGACATGGGTGTGTCCATGATGCTGCATGGCATCGACGAGCACCACCAGTGGCACCCGATGACGCAAAACGATCCAGAGCATACTTATAAGCAAATCGCTTGCAGCATCCAATTGGCCGATCGCTCCGGGCCTGTATCAAAGCACATTTTGAACAAGTTCCAGTTTGCGGTAGAAAATATGGGGCTGGAACTGAACGCGCATGTAGAATGGCAGGGCACAGGCGATGCCGCGCAGCGAGCCATCGCGCTGGATGAGTTTTGCGTAGAGGTAGATCAAATTGTCAGTGTACATTTGCTGCAAGGCGAAACCCTGATCCATGGTACCAAGTTCAGAGGCATCGCAGAAGCCAGCGGCATGGTGTTGCTGGATGACGGCAAATTCCACTACGTTGCGGAACATCAGTCTGACATCGTTGCCTATACGCTTTTCAGCAGTGACAACCAGCCTTTTACGTCGGAAGTGTTACGCAACGGTATTGTGAAGGCAGCCACTTTTCAGTTTGAGATTCCTAAAGTCACCAACAGCGAACAGGTGTTCAACCAGATGACTCTGGTCGCGCAAAAAATGGCCAGCAGCCTGAATGCCCGCCTGGTAGATGACCGTCAAAAGCCGCTTGGGGATTTGCAGATGCAAAAAATTCGCCAGCAGCTCAAGATCATCCACGCCAAGATGGTAGCGCGTGGCATTATGCCGGGTAGCCCGGAAAGCTTCCGTTTGTTCAACTAGCACTTGTTCTGCGATGCCAGACCTGGAAACAGCGCGTAAAAAAATCGCGGCACTGACCGCGCAAATCTTCCAACACGATTACGAATACTATGTGCTGGACGCTCCCACGGTGCCGGATGCGGAATATGACCGGCTGTTCCGCGAGCTAAAAGCGCTGGAAACACAATATCCGCAACTGGCAGCAGCGGACTCGCCCACGCAGCGCGTAGGCGGAGCACCATTGCCGGAACTAGCCGCAGTCCGGCATCGCGTTCCTATGCTCTCTATCGAGACCGAGACAGACATCACACCTGAAGGCGCACACGCGTTTGATGCCAGAACCCGCAAAAAACTGGGGCTGGAAGATAACGATCCACCTGTTGAATATGCAGCCGAATTGAAGTTCGACGGACTTGCAATTAGCTTGCGTTATGAAAATGGTCTATTGGTACAAGCTGCCACGCGTGGTGACGGAGAGATCGGTGAAGATGTCACACAAAATATCCGCACTATACGCCAGATTCCGTTACGCTTGCACGGTAGCGCGCCTGCAGTGCTGGAAGTGCGCGGCGAGGTGTATATGAGCCGTCCTGATTTCGAGCGTTATAACGCCAAACAGCGCGAGCTGGGCAGACCGACCCTGGTGAATCCGCGCAATGGCGCGGCCGGTGCGGTACGGCAGCTGGATTCCAGACTTACGGCCGAGCGCATGCTGTCGTGTTTTGTTTATGGTTTGGGTGAAACACAAGGCTGGCAGCTGCCGCCCACGCATGCACAAGTGCTGGATGCGCTAAAAATATTTGGTTTGCCGGTGTGTGCCGAGCGCGCCGTGTGTAATGGGCCAGAAGCCTTGGTCGCGTTTCATGCCGCCGTGGCCACCAAACGGGAGCGCTTGCCGTTTGATATTGATGGTGTGGTGTACAAGGTCAACCGGCTAGACTTGCAGCGCGAGCTGGGATTTCGCTCACGCGAGCCTAACTGGGCAGTGGCACACAAATTCCCGGCGCAGGAAGCGCTGACCACGGTGGAAGCGATTGATGTGCAGGTTGGTCGCACGGGCGCCATCACACCGGTGGCACGGCTTAAACCGGTGTTTGTCGGTGGCGTCACCGTCACCAACGCCACCCTGCACAACGAGGACGAAATCCGTCGCAAGGATGTACGCATCGGCGATATCGTCATCGTACGCCGTGCAGGCGATGTGATCCCGGAAGTGGTTTCCGTCGTGCTGGCCCAGCGACCAGAAAGCACGCGCCTTTTCAGCATGCCTCAATCTTGTCCGGAATGCGGATCGCATATTGATCGTCCGCAGGACGAGGCAGTGGCACGCTGCACCGGCGGCCTATATTGTCCGGCACAACGCAAGCATGCCATGACGCATTTCGCCAGCCGCCGCGCAATGGATATTGAGGGGCTGGGCGAGAAACTGGTAAATCAACTGGTAGAAGGCAATCTGGTGCATCATCTCGATGACATCTATAAATTGGACTTGACTACACTTGCCGGGCTAGAGCGCATGGCAGAGAAATCCGCACAAAATGTACTGGATGCTTTGCAGAAGAGCAAAGCCACCACCTTGGCACGCTTTATTTTTGGCCTTGGTATCCGCAATGTCGGCGAGGCCACTGCCAAGGATCTAGCGAACCATTTTGGCAGCCTGCAAGCCTTGCTGGATGCGCCTCTCGAAGCATTGCTCGAGGTGAATGATGTCGGCCCAATTGTGGCAGAATCCATCCTGCAATTCTTCGCGGAGCCGCATAATATCAAGGTCATTGAATCGATAAGAGCTCTCGGCGTGCATTGGACAGAGCATGACGGCAGGGCAAAGGCGCAAGGTGCGTTGGCTGGCAAGACTTTCGTGTTGACCGGCACGCTACCCAATATGACGCGCGACGAAACGAAAGCCAAGATTGAAACTGCCGGCGGCAAGGTGAGCGGCAGCGTATCCAAAAAAACAGATTTTGTTGTGGCAGGCGTGGAAGCGGGCAGCAAGCTCGCCAAGGCTCAGGAACTGGGCATTGCCGTGCTTGACGAAGCCGGGCTGCTTGTTTTGCTGACCAGGAATGAAACTAACGCAAGCACTTTGCAGTCTGAACCGGCACAGGACAACCAGGATCCGCAAAGCACGTTATTTTAATGATTACATCCGCAAATACGCCCTCATGAAACTAGAAAGCACTTTTAAAATATATTATATATCATTGATTTTATTTAGCTTAAGTTGCAATGCTGAAGGTGAAAAATCCGCTCCCAGTTGTGCCGACGCCATGAGTGCCGGGCAGCCGGAAAAAGCGCTGATTGCTGCAGAAGCTGCACTGAAGAAGGATGCCACTACTCACGAAACGTGGCTATGCAAAGGCCGGGCGCTGGGAGCGCTGGGGCAATATGCCGAAGCGCAAAAAGCGATGGAGCAAGGCGTTAAAACGACGAAATCCGACTACAACGCCGGTATCGCCAATTTGCTGCTGGGAAATCTGCACAAACAAAACCAAGCGTATATGCTGGCTAGCCAGCATTATCAGAAAAGTTTAAGCCTATTTGAGCAGCAACAAGATACTCGTTTCATTTTTATCTGCCACGTGCTGTTGGGGGAAGCCTACGCGCTGGACAAGAACCCGAATGCCGCGCTGGTCAGCTATCAAGTAGCCAGCAAGGCAGCCAATAACGATAACGAACGTGCGGACAGTTATGCCCGTGTCGCACAGACATACGCCGCTCTGGGGCAGCATGACCACGCGATTGAACATCAATTGAAAAGCGTCATGATGCAGAAAAAAGCGGGTACGCTGGATCAATACGCAAGTGCCACACTGCAACTGGGGCAATACCAGACACAGGCTAAGGATTATAAAAACGCTGAGAACACTTACACCAAGTTACGTGATTTTGCCAAGGAAAACGGCGGGGCTTATTACGAAGCAAAAGCTAGCTTGGCCTTGGCAAAAAACGCTTGGGTTTCGGGTGATGCGGGCTCAGCCAAGACTCATTTGGCGAACGCTGAGTCTATTGCAAAAACTATCAACGACAAAGAGTTGAATGCCGAAACCACCGTTTTTGCGCAAACCATGCAAAAATAAACCTGCAAGCATGTAATGTTTGGCATGCTGGCGCGACAAATCGGTAAAGACTGAGAGGGCGCACCATGCTAATTCGCAATTCATCCCAAGACAATCCGGCCGACATTCAGCCATCGGAAATCGCGCCTCGCGAGACGTTCGAAGACCGCCGCACACTGTTAAAAGCTGCTGGATTTACACTGCTTTCTGCTAGCGTATTGGGCACAAAAGCTGTGTTAGCAGCAGATACACCCGGAAAAGCGGGGCAAAAGATTGCTGCCTATCGCAAAACCTCGTATGGCGCGGGCGAAAAACCGACCAAATACGAAGACGTCACCACCTACAATAACTTCTACGAATTCGGCACCGATAAATCCGACCCTGCTATTCATTCCACGCTGTTCAAGCCGCGCCCGTGGAGCATTAGCATAGATGGGGAGGTAAAAAAGCCCAAAACCATCAGCATAGATGATCTGATGAAACTCGCCCCGCTGGAGGAGCGTATCTATCGGCATCGCTGCGTAGAGGCTTGGTCCATGGTTATTCCGTGGGTCGGCTTGCCGCTTTCAGCCTTGGTTAAATGGGCTGATCCGACAGGCAACGCCAAATACGTCGAGTTTGTTTCTGCGAATGATCCGCAAACTATGCCGGGCGCCCGCATACCGATTCTAGATTGGCCCTATACTGAGGGCCTGCGCATGGATGAAGCCATGCATCCGCTGACGCTGCTGGCAGTTGGTCTGTATGGCGAAGTTCTGCCCAATCAGAATGGCGCACCAGTGCGCTTGGTAGTGCCGTGGAAATATGGCTTCAAGGGTGCAAAATCTATCGTCAAAATCCGTTTTTTGGAAAAACTGCCAGTCACCACCTGGGCGAAAACCAATCCGCGCGAGTATGGGTTTTATGCCAATGTAAACCCAAACGTGGATCACCCGCGCTGGACGCAGTCCTCCGAAAAGCGCATCGGGGCGGGGCTATTCGCCGGGCGTACCAAAACATTGATGTTTAATGGTTATGCTGAGCAAGTCGGCCAAATGTATACTGGAATGGATTTGCAGAAATACTTTTAATCATGCAAAAACGGATTTTCTACAGCAAGATCGCTATCTGGACTCTGGCCTTTCTACCCATCATCCGCCTTGTCTGGCTGGGCGCGCATGATGATTTGAGTGCTAATCCAGTTGAATTTGTTGAGCGTTCTACCGGCACTTGGGCGCTGGTTTTCTTGTTGCTCTCGCTGGCAATGACCCCTGTCCGCCTGCTTACCGGGCAGACATGGCAAATCCAACTGCGCAGACTGCTGGGCTTATGGATGTTTGCTTATGCCTGTCTGCACATTACGACTTACCTGTGGCTGGATTACAGCTTTTATTGGCCTGACATTGCCAAAGACATCATCAAGCACCCTTATGTGATTGTCGGATTTAGCGCATTTATGCTGACGATTCCGCTGGCAGCCACTTCTAACCAGGCAATGATAAAGCGCTTGAAAGGCAAATGGAAAAAGTTGCACCAACTGGTGTATGTCATTGCAATTCTGGCGATTTTGCATTTCTGGTGGCTGGTCAAGAAGGATGTTACCGAGCCGTTCTATTATGCAGCTGCACTGGCTCTGTTGTTTGGCATCC
Organism: Methylophilus sp.; assembly: GCA_044222155.1. Classification (GTDB taxonomy): domain Bacteria; phylum Pseudomonadota; class Gammaproteobacteria; order Burkholderiales; family Methylophilaceae; genus Methylophilus. Next base: position 3,739 of record JBGANT010000026.1, on the reverse strand, counting down.
GCCTGCATTTCAAGCATCTCAAACGCAGCCAGCCCCGTAGTGTTCCATTGAAAAACCAGGCCGTGTAAGGCCAAGCTTGCTTGCCCGACTAAACCATAGATTCATTCAAAAAGGGAAAAATATGTTTTCTATACAAACTGCAACGGGCTTTTATAACCTGATTACCAACCAGCTTGACAAGTTCAATATGTGGCTACCGCAATTGGGATTGCGCCTGATATTGGCATGGGAATTCGGGGAATCCGGCTTTGAAAAACTACACGGTAGCAACTGGTTTGCGGACTTGAGTTTTCCGTTTCCATTTAACCTATTGCCGCCAGATATTAGCTGGGGCATCGCCACCTGGTTCGAAATCCTTGGCGCGTTCGCACTATTGTTCGGCCTAGCCACCCGCTTTTTCAGCCTCAGTTTAGTCATTCTCACCATCGTTGCCATTGCATCCGTACATTGGCCGGAGCATTGGGCCAACTTAGGTGAGTTGTTGAAAGGGTATCGCATTATCGATGAAAACAACGATGGTTTTGGTAATTACAAATTGCCTTTACTGTTCATCGTCATGCTGCTGCCGCTGATTTTTGGTGGCGCGGGAAGGGTGAGTTTCGATTATTTCATCAAAACAAATCACACGGAACTGAAATAATCGCTTTACAGTATTGTCATTTTTTTGAAATAAAAGCACCATATGATGCAATATCTATGTCATATTGGTGCTTAAAAGGATGACGGCTCGCATACTTGTTGTCGAAGATGAACCTGCTATTCAGGAATTGCTGACCTTTAATTTATCCCAGGCCGGCTACTTGCCGCTGCGGGCGTTGAGTGTAGAGCAGGCGGAAAATATTCTGCATACACATATTCCAGATCTGATATTGTTAGACTGGATGCTGCCGGGCACAAGCGGGATTGATTACGCCAAACAGCTTAAGGTGCGCGCCACCACCAAGGACATTCCCATCATCATGCTCACGGCGCGCAGCGAGGAAGTGGATAAGTTACGCGGACTGGCTATCGGAGCTGATGATTACATTACTAAGCCATTTAGCCCTCGCGAGTTGAACGCCAGGATCAAAGCCGTGCTACGGCGTAGCTCCCCACAATCGGTACAGGATACGATAGAAGTGGCTGGATTGGTGTTGGATCACAAAACACACCGTGTGACAGGTAACGGCATTCTCATCACGCTTGGCCCAATGGAATACAAACTGCTGCATTTTTTCATGAGCAATCCAGAGCGGGTCTATACACGTGAACAGCTGCTCAATAGCGTTTGGGGCAGTGGGGTTTATGTGGAAGATCGTACGGTCGATGTCCAGATACGTCGTTTGCGCAACGCGCTTCAGATCTCTGGTCATGATGGGATGTTGCAAACCGTAAGAGGTACGGGATACCGCTTTTCTACCTTGGTATAATCTGATACATGGACAAAATCACCGTAGTCATGGTGTATGTAATTGTGTTGCTGTGTCTGGCGATTTGGGCGCACGAGGGTATTCTGGCTGCGCTCAGCTTGTGGGGCATAGTCGTTACATTATATCTGGGCTTGCATTTATTACGGCAATCCCAGTTGTTGGATTGGCTAAAATCCCCCAACAACAAAACCCTACCGTCCGCTAGCGGTCATTGGCAAGCCATTTTCGACACTCTTCGAAACTTCGTACAACGCCATCAATTACAGGCTTTCGAACTCGGCAACAGCATGTCCCGCTTTAAAAATGCCGTGAGTGTGTTGCCAGATGGCGTGGTGATATTCAACCAAAACCAGCAAGTCGAATGGTGTAATCCGGCCGCTGAATCTCAGCTTGGATTAAACCTGTGGCGCGATCAGGACCATAAATTGAATGCTGGCGTACATCATCCTGAAGCTGTTAATTACTTAGAAGCCGAGCAATATGACGAGCCGTTGAAAATCAAATCCAGACTGCATCCGGATAAAGATTTAGAGTTGCGTGTATATACCTTTGGCGCGCAGCAAAAAATCATGGTTTGCCAAGATGTTAGCCAGACACAAAAACTTGATGCGATGCGTCGTGACTTTATCGCCAATGTTTCGCACGAACTGCGTACGCCATTGACTGTAGTGGGTGGTTTTCTCGAAACCCTGCATGACATTCCCGGTGCAGTGTCGCAACAGTATTTGCACCATATCGAGTTGATGGAACAGCAAACGCAGCGTATGCGCAGCCTGGTGGAAGATTTGCTTACGCTTTCACGTATTGAAAGTGATGCAAATGTGCCAGAGGACAACGAGATTAACATGCAGGGGCTGTTAGAACGTATTTTAAATAACGCCCAAGGGCTAAGCCTCGGCAAGCATAAAATAACGCACGATATTGCGTCAAATTTAAGACTCATTGGCGCTGAAGATGAAATTTACAGTGCTTGCAGCAATTTACTCAATAATGCCATACGCTATACGCCTGAAAAAGGCCACATTCATGTGACATGGAAAGCAGTGGATGATTGCGCAGTATATAGCGTAATGGATACGGGTATTGGCATACCTAAGGAACATGTCAGGAGAATTACCGAACGTTTTTACCGTGTGGACAAAAGCCGTAGCCGCGATACCGGCGGCACCGGTTTGGGATTGTCTATTGTCAAGCACATCTTGGTGCGCCATCAGGCGCAACTCAAAATAGATAGCGTTGAGTATGAGGGCAGCACATTCAGCATGGTATTCCCAAAGGAAAGGGTCGTACTGAAATAAGTTTCACCTAGCATACGCATTATATTTAACATAATATACATTATACGAAGTAAGGCACGGATAAGTGTTACTTTTATTAAGGAGCAATTATCATGTGCAAGACCAATGGGCATACCGCCCCCAAGAAGCACGCAGAAACGATTTTCAGCGTTGAGCTGAACATCCATCAAGCCCAGCTCATTTTAATCGCGCTGGACGCGTTATATGAAGCCGCAAAATTCCCTGACATGAAATTCTGGCGACAGATACGAAAAAGCCGAGCTAATTTCGGAATTGATTCCCTGCCGGACATGAAGCTGGAGGATTCGATTGGTCAGACCGTTGACCGGATATCGGCAGCGCTCATGGAAAAAAAATTTCCCAAGCAACCTCGTGACATGCTGATGGACTTGGATATCGACGATATGAGCGACGAAGATATCCAAGCCGTAGTCCGAGACATCGAGCTGCAACATGGTGCCGTGGACTGGGGGGCACTATGAGCAGAAAACTACACGCAGATGGTGCCGGTGGTCAAGGCATCCCGTTAAGAGAGTTCGCCAGATCAATCGGGGTATCCGAGACTTGCATGCAGCGCTGGTGTCGCGCTGGCAAGGTATTCGGTGCCCGCCTGCATCCATTAACCCGCAAATGGTGGATATATCCACCTGCCAAACTGCTATGCGTTCCAAGAAACCTGCGCACAGATTCATCAATCCCGATGAATTCTACATCGCGCGCAAACGAGCAGGGTTAAGCAAGGATATGGCTGCCGAGATGCTGGACGTGGATATCCGAACCGTCAGGAACTGGGAGGGCGGCAAGTCCCCTATTCCTTATGCGGCCTTTCGGGTGATGCGTCTGGCAGGGGGCTACAGTCTGATGGACAAAGCCTGGGAAGGCTGGGCATTGTGGGACGGAAAACTTTTCTCACCCGCAGGGCGCAGCTTTGAACCGCACGAGCTCATGTATCTTGGCAATTATCTTGCGATGGCGCGGCTTTTTATGGGGTCGTCTCAGAAAACGGAAAATAAAGCACGCTAAGGCGTAACT
>JBGANT010000005.1:0-122458 GCA_044222155.1 Methylophilus sp. | reverse complement strand
ACGCTATGGAGTCTGGGGCAGGCATTTGCTGCAGATACGGAAAATGTTTACGGTAACGCGATAGAAAATATTGATTTTTCGACATTGTCAGGTGGTCGAGTAACTGTTCGTGTCAAACTCAAGTCCCCTTTAGCAAACCCGCCTGCCAGCTTTACATTGAATAATCCGTCCCGTATTGCGCTGGATTTTCCTGATACTGCGAACGGTTTGACAAAGAGTAATGTTACGGCAGATCAAGGCGCGCTTAAGAGCGTAACGATGGCGCAAGCCAAAGACCGTACCCGCATGGTGCTGAATTTGAGCAAAAACGTGGCTTACAACACATCCCTTAGTGGCGATGAAGTGATTATCAACTTGCAAGGTAGTGAAGTGGGCGCCGGCAGCTCGAGCACTGAAACAAGATTTGCAGAATCCCGTGCCAGCAATGTGGAACATGCCATTACCGGTGTTGATTTTGCGCGTGGCAAGAATGGCGAAGGCCGCATCATGGTAGATTTGTCGGATGCAAATACAGGTATCAATATCAAACAAAAAGGCAAATTGATTACCGTGGACTTTATCAATACGGATGTTCCGGCTGAATTGCAGCGCCGCTTGAATGTAATCAACTTCAATACACCGGTCCTGTATGTTGACACGATGAAGCATGGGAAAAATAGCCGTATGGTGATTGAGCCTAAAGGTGAATGGGAACAGTCTGCCTATCAGGCAGATAAAAAGTTCATCATTGATGTACGCCAGAAAGTTGAAGATCCTAACAAACTGGTGCAAAGTTCAAAACAAGGTTATGCGGGTGAGAAACTGTCACTTAATTTCCAGAATATCGAAGTGCGATCCGTGTTGCAGGTGATCGCGGACTTTACCGGTTTGAACATTGTCGCGAGTGATACTGTTACCGGTAATATTACCTTGCGCCTTAAAGATGTACCTTGGGATCAGGCAATGGACGTGATCATGCAGAACAAGGGCTTGACCATGCGCAAAAAGGGTAATGTAATTACCGTGGCACCTGCGGAAGAAGTGGCGGCCAAGGAAAAAGCTGCGCTCGAGGCGATCAAGCAGATTGAAGATTTGGAACCATTGCGCACAGAGGTGTTTACCCTGAAGTACCAGAAAGCCGAAGCTTTCCGGAATATTCTGACTGGAGCTAACACCTCGGGTGGCGCGGGCGGTGGAGGTGCTGGTGGTGGTAATAGGACTAATAGAAGCATCCTTTCTGATCGGGGTAGTGCTGTAATTGATCCGAGGACTAATACTTTGTTCATTCAGGATACTGCCAAAAAGCTGGAAGAAATCCAGGCTATCGTGAATAAAACCGATGTGCCGGTTCGCCAGGTCATGATTGAGTCGCGCCTAGTGCTGGCAGATGAGAAGTTCGGCAAAAGCTTGGGTGCTAGGTTTGGGGTGCAAAGTGCGACTACGCCAGGCAAAAATGCCTTGAGTATTGGTGGGACACTCAATAATGCGAATGGAGTTACCAGTGCCATTGGAACGGGCACGACTTCAATTGAAGGCAACCCGGGGCTTAACTCTAATTTGCCGGTAGCAAATCCAGCGGGGAGCATTGCCTTCAGCCTGTTCCGTTTGCCGGCAGGCTTGCTACTGAATCTTGAGCTGACGGCTCTGGAAACGGACAATCGCGGCAAAATTGTGTCCAGTCCGCGTGTCACTACGGCTAATCAGCAAAAGGCCAAGATTGCGCAAGGTACCGAGATTCCTTATCTGCAGGCATCCAGCAGTGGTGCGACTAATGTGGCTTTCAAAGAGGCTGTGTTGAGTTTGGAAGTAACGCCGCAAATCACGCCGGATGAAAAAATCATCATGGATCTGGAAGTGAAAAAAGAAAAAGTAGGTCAGGTTTTCTTTGGAGTACCCTCTATTGATACGCAGAAAATCAATACCCAGGTGCTGGTTTCCAATGGAGAAACTGCGGTTTTAGGTGGTATCTATGAGCAGACCGAGCGCAATGACGTCAGCAAAGTTCCGTTCTTTGGCGACTTGCCAGTGATTGGCAACGCGTTCAAGCGTCGTACCAAGCAAGATGATAAAACCGAATTGCTAATCTTTATTACACCGAAGATTATGGACGAATCATTGACATTGCATTAATCGCGCCTGACAGAACTGCCACAATCCCTTAAAATGCCTATCAATTAACTGATAGGCATTTTGTTTTGTTACTTCAGCAGCGCAACATCTATTTGATCGGGCTCATGGGGGCAGGTAAAACCACGGTTGGCAAGATGCTTGCCAAACACTTAGGTAGGGATTTTTATGACTCCGATCATGAGATAGAAAAGCGGACCGGCGTTAAAATACCAATCATCTTTGATCTTGAAGGTGAAGACGGTTTTCGCAAGCGTGAGAAAGCGGCGATTCATGAGCTTAGCCAGATGAGCAATATCGTGCTAGCTACTGGCGGAGGCGCGGTGCTGGCGCCAGAAAATCGCGAAGCGCTGAAAAGCACCGGGGTAGTCATTTATCTGCGCGGCAATGTAAGCGAATTGTGGCATCGCACCCGGCATGACAAGCAGCGGCCATTGTTGCAGAACGTCGATGTCAAGGCCAAGCTCGAGCAGCTGTATGCCGAACGCGATCCGCTATACCGTGAAATTGCCGCACATATTGTCGATACCGGCAGCCAACCCGTAGCCACCATCGTCAACCGAATTGAACAGGTGTTATCCTAATCATGATGCAGACACTGACCGTAGCGTTAGGTGAGCGCAGCTACCCGATACATATTGGCGCGGGATTGATTTCGCAGCCAGACCTTATTTTGCCGCATCTTGCGCGTAAGCAAGTCGCTATTGTGACCAACACAACGGTAGCGCCGCTATATCTGGAAAAACTGGTAGCCCCTTTGAAGCAGCAAGGCGTGAATGTGATTGAGGTGGTATTGCCGGATGGCGAAGCCTATAAAAACGCCGACACCCTGAATCTGATTTACGATGCATTGCTGAAACATCGCGCAGAACGTAGTACGACCTTGATTGCGCTTGGTGGCGGCGTCATTGGAGACTTGACCGGTTTTGCAGCCGCCACTTATCAGCGTGGCGTGCCATTCATTCAAGTGCCTACCACACTCTTGTCACAGGTCGATTCCAGCGTGGGTGGCAAGACGGGTATCAACCACCCGCTGGGCAAAAACATGATAGGCGCGTTCTATCAGCCGCAGTTGGTGCTGGCGGATACGGACACGCTCAAAACCTTGCCGGCGCGTGCAGGAATTGCGGAAGTTATCAAATATGGCCTGATACGTGATGCGGACTTTTTGACTGGCTGAATCCAATATGGACAAAGCTTATGGCGCTGGACGAGGCAGTGGTGAGTTATGCCATCTACCGCAGCTGCCAGAATAAGGCCGAAGTCGTGGCGGCGGACGAACGCGAAAGCGGGGAACGCGCTTTGCTGAATCTTGGGCATACTTTCGGTCATGCGATCGAAACCGCGATGGGGTACGGCAACTGGTTGCATGGCGAGGCTGTTGCGGCTGGTATGGTGCAGGCTGCCCAATTGTCATTGCGCATGAGCTGGCTCACTGCCATGGAGCTTGCGCGTATCCTGGCTATTCTGCAGAAAGCGCATTTGCCTATCGAAGCGCCGGCATTGGGGCGAATCAGTACCTTTGAACTGATGCAATCCGATAAAAAGGTGCAGGACGGTAAAATCAGGTTGGTGTTGCAAAAAGGTATCGGTAAAGCCGTGATTACCAGCGATTATGATTTGGGTCAGCTTAAAGCGATGTTGCCTTAAAACTAATAGTTATATATAGCCGATTCGCAGCAATTGTTGCTTCTATACAACATGTGAAGCACGTTTTTTAGCAAATGCCACAAACTTGTTCGCCTTCCAAAGTATTTTTTGGCATACTCTCACTACCTTCTTAGTAAATAGCAGTTTGCGTTTTATTGAGGAAGTTCGCGAACTTTCTTGTTTCTGGTGGCGGAGGGGTTGTTGTGAAGCTGCTGGGAATGAGGGTAACTTAAGTAGTAAATTTAGTAGTACGAATTAAAACTAGGAGAATTATATGAGCAAGAAATTAGGTTTAGCAGTTGCTTCCGCACTGTTGGCTGCAGCTTCTAGCGCTAACGCTGGTATCGTAATCCCAGCTGGTGACTGGACTCTGGACATCAACGGTAACGTGAATGCATATTACATTCACAACCGTTCCTCTGATAACAACACTATTGATGGCGGCCTTGCTAATAAGGAGTCTGACAGCGCAGGTACTCCTGATAGCGGTGCTACTAGCATCAACACAGGTCTGTTGCCTTCTTGGCTGGGTGTAACTGGTAAAACACGTCAAAATGACTTAGACGTTGAATTTACTATCAGCCTGCAACCAGGTGCATCTGGTAAAACTTCACTGGCTGGTGGCGGTGGTAACGAAAATCGTCAGGCATACATTGCTTTTGGCGACAAATCCTGGGGTACTATCAAGATCGGTAAAGACTTGGGCGTGTTCGGTAGAGATGCAATCCTGAACGACATGACCTTGCTGGGCGTAGGTTCTCAAGGTATTGTTGGTCGCGCTGGCGGTACAACAACAACTTTGGGTCGCATCGGTACTGGTTTCCTGTATGCTGACTTCAATGGTCAAATCAACTATACATCTCCAAACTGGAATGGCTTTAGCTTTGTAGTGGGCGTTGATCAGCCTCTGAGCACTTTAAACTTGGGCACTAGCGCTGCATCATCTGGCGCACAAAAATCCCCTGGTTTTGTAGGTAATGCTTCTTACGCATGGGGTGGTGATGTTGCTGGTAAAGTATGGTTAGAAGCTAAAACACAGCAAGCAGACTACGGTGCTGCTATCGGTGACGAGCGCGCAACTGCTTGGGGTATCGGTGCTAACGTAAACGTGGCTGGCTTTGGTTTGACTGGCTACTACTATGACGGTAAAGGCGTTGGTACAACAGCTTGGATGATGGACGGTGTTTCTGTTGCTGGTAAACGTCGTGATTCCGACGGTGGTTATGTACAAGCGACTTACACTATCCCAGGTGTAGGCACGAAAATCGGCGCTAGCTGGGGTATCAGCAAGCTGGACACAGCTGGTGGCGAAGTAAACCCAACCTTGGTTGAAGAAAACGAAATGTGGACAGTTGGTGCTTATCACCCACTGACCAAACATTTGAACTTGGTAGCTGAGTACTCAAACGTTCAGTCTGAGAACCAAGCTGGCCAAGACAATGATTCTGACATCATGTCTGTTGGCGCTATCTTGTTCTTCTAATTTAAACGCAGGGTAACCTGCTTTAAATTGCTAGAACTGATTTAGCACTACAACAAAACGGCAACTTCGGTTGCCGTTTTGCTTTTTGTGCAACAAATTTGGCTTTGCGCTATCATGCGTGAACTTATGATTTCACTCTCCATCGCTCATCTGCTGAAACAGGCGCAATCGCATCATCCTGAGATTCCTGCGCTGGAAATCCGGCTGTTGCTACAGCATGTGTTGAATGTGGACAGGGCGTGGGTGATTGCACATCAAAACGATGCCCTGGAAGCCAATATCCATGCGGAGTTTCAGGCATTACTTGAACGTCGCGTGGCTGGTGAACCGCTGGCTTATATTGTAGGTTGTCGTGAGTTCTATGGATTAAAGCTGAAAGTTACGCCAGACACACTGATACCCCGTGCCGATACCGAGACATTAGTAGAAGCGACTCTGGAGAAAGCAGACATTCAGGCGGCGTGTCGCATTCTGGATCTGGGTACAGGTTCCGGTGCAATTGCATTAGCCGTTGCAAAGCATCTACCGCAAGCACAGGTACTTGCGGTAGATGCATCCGAACGGGCGCTAAACATAGCGCATGAGAATGCGCAAATGCTGGATATCAAGAACGTATCTTTTTTGCAAAGTGACTGGTTTGGTGCGTTAAGCGGAGAGTTGTTTGACGTCATTGTTAGCAACCCGCCTTATATTGAGGAAAGCGACCCGCATTTGCAACAGGAGGATTTGCGCTTCGAGCCAATGACAGCGTTGGTGGCAGGTAAGGATGGTCTGGAGGATTTGCGTGTCATTATTGGCGGCGCCAAAGACTATTTAAAACCACATGGCTGGCTGATGCTGGAGCATGGATACAATCAATCACGTGGCGTGAGGCAGCTAATGCGTGAAGCGGGTTTTGTCGAAATAGCGCACAAGTTTGATCTGGCTGGAATCGCACGAGTTACGCTTGCCCGGTGGCCGGACTAGCATGCCTGTCAGCATCCGGTTGCAAGCCATAGTATAATTCCCGCATGAGTAATGACATAGTGAATTCAGTGGGGGTAGTTCAGGCGCGACAAGCGCATTTTGACGTGCCCATCAGGCTGAAAAGCGGCGAGATATTGCCGCAATTTGATTTGGTATATGAAACCTATGGCACGTTGAATGCCGATAAATCCAACGCAGTGCTGGTTTGTCATGCGCTTTCCGGTACGCATCATGTGGCGGGTAAATATGCCGAAACTGACAAACACCCGGGCTGGTGGGATAACCTGGTTGGGCCGGGTAAGCCGTTGGATACCAATAAATTTTTCGTGATTGGCGTCAATAATCTGGGCGGTTGTCACGGTTCAAGCGGGCCTTCCACTATAAACCCTGCTACTGGTAAGCCCTGGGGGGCGGCTTTCCCGGTGGTGACAGTTGAAGACTGGGTGCAGTCGCAGTCGCGCCTGCTGGATTATCTAGGTGTTTCCCAGCTTGCGGCAGTCATTGGCGGTAGCCTGGGCGGCATGCAGGCGCTGGAGTGGACGATTAGCTTCCCGGATCGGGTGCGGCATGCCTTGGTGATTGCTAGCGCACCTAACTTGACGGCGCAGAACATGGCATTCAATGAAGTGGCGCGTCAGGCCATTATGACCGATCCGGATTTTTATGCGGGCGATTATTACAGCCACCAAACCTTGCCGCGCCGCGGTTTGCGCATTGCAAGGATGCTGGGGCATATTACCTACCTGAGTGATGATGTAATGGGCGAGAAGTTTGGCCGCAAACTCAGAAACGACATCAAATACAGCTTTGATGTCGAGTTTGAGATGGAGTCATACCTGCGCTATCAAGGGGACAAGTTTGCAGGTGAGTTCGATGCCAATACCTACCTGCGTATGACGCGTGCGCTGGACTATTATGATCCGGCGCTGGCATTTGGCGGCAACCTGAGTGCTGCGTTGCGAGCGGCTAAAGCCAAGTTTCTGGTATTGAGTTTCACAAGTGATTGGCGTTTCTCACCAGAGCGCTCCAAGGAGATTGTGCAGGCCTTGCTGGATAACGAATTGGCTGTTTGTTACGCTGAGGTGACTGCTGCGCACGGCCATGACGCTTTTTTGATGCCGGACGAGCATTATCACAAGATTTTGCGGGCCTATTTGCAGAAGATCGAGGTGTAATAGTGCAAAATAATGTGAATAATACAAAATTCAGACAAGATTTTGCAATAATTGCAAATTGGGTGCCGTTTTCTGGCAAGGTGTTGGACTTGGGCTGTGGAGATGGGACTCTGCTGAAATTCTTGCGTGAGAGCATGGAGGTGCGTGGTTACGGTGTAGAAAAAGATGATGGCAACTGGTTATTCTGCCTGAAAAACGGGGTTAATGTCATCCAGATGGATTTGGAGGCTGGGTTGTCCGGCTTTGAAGATCAGTCGTTTGATATGGTGATTCTGTCGCAAACCTTACAGGCCATGCATCATACCGAGGAGATTGTGCAGGAGATGTTGCGTGTGGGTAAAGAAGCCATTGTGACGTTCCCTAATTTTGGCTATTGGCGGAACCGTATCCAGATTGCTGCTGCAGGGCATATGCCAGTGTCGGAAGATTTGCCTTACCAGTGGTATGACACGCCGAACGTACATCTTTGCACTATCCGCGATTTTGACAACTTCTGTTTGAATCACAATGTCCGTGTGCTGCAACGGAAAGTCATTACCGCGGGTAAAGAGATAGATATACTGCCAAACTTGCGTGGTGCGCTTGCGATGTATCGTTTGAAAGCGGCCTAGTGTAGTGGCAGCGCAAAAGACTGTGCATAACTCAAGCGTTTTGCAATCCTTGCTCAGCAAGCGGATGCTGACTTGTGTTTTTCTGGGTTTTAGCTCAGGCTTGCCGCTATATTTGTTGTTGCAATTATTGCCTGCCTGGTTGCGTACGGAAGGCTTGAATCTTAAAACCATTGCGGCGTTTGCTTTTATTCAACTGCCCTATACCTGGAAGTTCTTGTGGTCGCCGTTGATGGACAGGTACAACCTGATTGCGCCGCTGGGTCGTAGGCGCAGCTGGATGTTGGTTACGCAGATTGCACTGTTGATGGCAATCGCCGCATATGGCTTGTATCAGCCAAAGTTTGATATTGTCAGTATCGCCGTTATTTCCACTTTGATCGCTTTCTTTTCTGCTAGCCAGGATATTGTGATTGATGCATTCCGGCGCGAGATTTTGAGCGATTATGAGCTAGGTTTGGGCAATAGCATCCATGTTAACGCGTATCGTGTTGCCGGGTTGGTGCCTGGCTCACTTGCGTTGATTCTGGCAGATCATGTTGCGTGGTCGTCGGTGTTTTTCATCGTCGCGCTGTTTATGCTGCCCGGGACTATCATGACCCTGCTGGTGAGCGAACCACAGATCGCGGCTGCACCAAAGACTCTCAAGGCCAGTGTGGTCGAGCCGTTTAAAGAGTTTATTAATCGCCAGGGTTGGCAAGCGGCAGGACTGGTGCTGTTGTTCATTTTGCTCTATAAGTTGGGTGACAGCATGGCTACTGCACTGGCCACGCCGTTCTACATTGATATGGGGTTTAGCAAAACCGACATCGGCACGATTGCAAAAGGTAGCGGGTTGGTAATGCAGATTGTTGGAGCGTTTGTGGGTGGCATCTGGATGCTCAAGCTCGGCATTAACCGTGCCTTGTGGGTGTTTGGTGTTGCGCAGGCAGTGGCGATTTTAGGCTTTGCATGGCTTGCTTATGCAGGCCCATTCTCCGGTATCGGCGCGCCTGAGCGCAGCATGCTCGCCGTAGTGATTGGCGCAGAAGCCTTTGGCGTGGGCTTGGGAACTGTAGCGTATGTGGCCTACATGGCGCGCGAAACCAACCCGGCTTATACCGCTACACAACTCGCGCTATTCACTAGTCTTTCCGCTGTACCACGCTCGGTATTCAACGCACTTACCGGGGGCATGGTGGAGTCATTAGGTTGGGTCAATTTCTTTTATGTCTGTACTCTGCTGGCGATCCCGGGCATGTTGTTGTTGCTGAAAGTAGCGCCATGGAGAGAAAAGGTGTAAGTTTTGCACGAGTGCTGCGACTAAGGGTTATAGCCACCACGGAGTTGCAAGATGCACTTTTCTGCTCAAATAGGTATCGCTGCGGGCCTTATTTTATGCGTCTCCCAGGCCAGCGCCACAAACGAATGCGCAGCAAAAAGCGGCCCAAATACCACGCCATTGCTCGAACTGTACACTTCTGAAGGATGCAGCAGTTGTCCACCTGCGGATGAATGGTTAAGCGGCCTGAAAGGCAAAAGTCTCGATTTCACCGCGCTCGCCTTCCATGTGGATTATTGGGATTACATCGGCTGGAAAGACCGTTTTGCCCTGCCGGCTTATAGCGAGCGGCAACGCAAAACGGCGGCCTTGAATGGCAGCAGTTTTGTATATACTCCGCAATTTGTTTTCAATGGCCGCGATTTCAGAGGCTGGGGCGATACGCGTTTGCAAACATTGCTGGATCATAGCCAGCAGCAACCTGCGCGTGCCGATTTGTCATTACGCATGACCAAGCAGGCGGATGGCGGCATCATGCTGTGGGCTAATGCGCAGATGGCAGCAGCAGATACCCAGCCAGCAGATGTTTATGTGGCTATATTCGAAAACGGTTTAAGTAGCAAAATAAAAGCCGGTGAAAATAATGGTAGGTTGTTGCGGCATGATTACGTGGTGCGGCAGTTATTGGGGGCTTACCCATTGGCGCAAGCCGCAATAAGCAAAGGATTTACCTTAAGCCAGGAGTGGGACAGGCATGATGCCGGTGCCGTGATTTTTGTGCAGAACCGCACCAGTGGCGAGATTATTCAGAGCTTGCAACTCCGGTTCTGTCATTGAGTCTGCTGTGTTTCGACATCTGCCTGTAAGGCGGTCTGCTGCGACATCTCTTCTGGCAATGCTTCTATTGTGGCATCCTCAGCTTCGATCACCCTTTCTAGCTGCATCCTGCTCTGTTCAAGATCTGTGTCCCAAGCAGTCTGCGGCGTATGGTCTCGTGTCAGCACACTATTAGCTGAACGCATGTCCCACTCTACCTTTTCCATGATTTGGTAAGCAATCTCATCGGCTTTTTGCAGTTGGGTTGGCTTCATTTTAGCCATAGCAATCTCACCGCCCAGCATGGATGTGGCAGTAGATGCGGCGCTGGTGACCAGGCTGGTGGCAGTGCTGGCTTGTGCGGCAGTGCTGGATGCCCCAATAATGGCCGCCGCCGGAAACACAACGCTGGCGATTGCACTAATAATCAGTTTGGTGGAGGTGTTGGTAATGTGATGTCCGTCCAGCACATGCCCCATCTCCCGGGCAATGATATACCCTAGCGCATCGTCACTGAGCTGCATATGCTGTACACCACGAAACACGATGACGTTACCTTTGTTGTTGGAGGCTGTGCCAACATCTTTCTTGTCGGCAACGGAAAATGTCATGCGTTGGATCAATGCTACTTGCTGCGGATACAGAATAATGGCTGCCTTGGTTAAGTAGTGTCCAATGGCGGATACACGCGCATCAAACTCTTGGTTGGCTTCACAATATGCAAGGCTACATGCTTCCGCATTTTGTTTAACCGATAATCTCAAACGCATATCGATGTCAGAGTACAGATCGCTGATAGGCGAATCACTCTCTTCCGCATACAGGCTGACAGAGGCAGCTTGCAACAGAATGGCTATCATCAGGGTAGCCAGTTTGGAATAAATAACGGATTGGCGTCTCAACTTGGCGGGTATTGGTAATCAATAATTAAAGGCGCATGATCGCTGAAACGCGTGTCTTTGTAAATGGTTGACATAAAAGCTTTTTTTGCAAGTGCCGGAGTAGCAATCTGGTAGTCTATCCGCCAGCCTACGTTTTTCTCATAGGCCGCGCCACGGTTGCTCCACCAGGTATAGCAGGCATCCGTGGCGTCCGGGTGTAACTGCCGATATACGTCTACCCAGCCGGCGTTGTCAAATAAATGTGTCAGCCAAGCGCGTTCTTCCGGCAGAAAGCCGGAATTTTTGCGATTCCCTTTCCAGTTTTTCAAGTCCTGTTCCTGATGCGCGATGTTCCAATCTCCGCAGATCAACACATCGCGCCCGCTTTTGGCTAAGGTTTCTAGATGCGGTAGCATACGCGTCATTACGTCGAATTTAAAGGCTTGGCGTATCTCACCGCTGGAGCCACTGGGCAGGTAAAGCGAAATGACGCTGAGTTTGCCAAAAGTGCATTCGATGTAGCGCCCCTCCGCGTCAATATCCACCATGCCAAGCCCTTCAATCACCTTATCTGGCTTGGTTTTGCAGTAAATACCCACGCCGCTGTAACCTTTCTTTTCCGCCAGGTGAAAATAACCATGAAACCCGGGAGGGTTGCGCATCTCATCGGTTAAGTCGGGTAGCTGCGCCTTGATTTCCTGCAGGCACACAATATCGGCATTCTGCTTGGCTAGCCAAGCGAAAAAGTCTTTATTCGCGGCAGAACGTATGCCGTTTAAATTCGCAGTTATAATACGCATCAAATTCTTTCTACATTACATCATGACTGACGTCGTACACGATACACAACGCAACGCCCAGGAGTTCATCGCTTTTGCCGTGGAAAAGCAAGTGCTCAGGTTTGGCGAATTCAAGACCAAGGCCGGGCGTTTAAGCCCTTATTTCTTCAACGCGGGCTTGTTCAATGATGGGTTAAGTTTGCTAAAACTGGGTGAATTTTACGCTAAAAGTATCTGGAACAGCGGCATTGAATTCGATATGTTGTTTGGCCCGGCGTATAAAGGCATTACGCTGGCAGCCAGTATCGCCATTGCGTTTGCGCGCGAAGGCCGCAATATTCCTTATGCTTACAACCGTAAAGAGGCCAAAGATCACGGCGAGGGCGGCGTGATTGTGGGCAGCCCTTTGCAAGGCCGTGTGCTAATTATCGATGATGTCATCTCTGCCGGCACATCTATACGCGAATCCGTCAGCCTGATTAAAATGCATGGCGCCATACCTTGCGGCGTGAGCATCGCGCTGGATAGGCAAGAGAAAGGTACGGGCATGCTTTCCGCTGTGCAAGAGGTGGAGCGAGATAATGGTATTCCGGTTTGTGCAATCGCTAATTTGGCAGATTTGTTGGCTTATTTGGATGAAACTCCGGAAATGGCACAGTATTTGCACGCTATTCAGCGTTATCGTGAACAATATGGCGTAAATTGACACCATGCGAATTTTGACTATTTTGACTTTGCTGACTTTTTCATTTGGCAGCACAGTTTTTGCCGCCGGAAAAGAAACCGGCTCAGCGCCAGCAAACACGGGCAATTCCAAGCGTATCATCAAGTGGGTGGATAGCCATGGTGTGACGCATTATGGGGACAAGCTGCCTGCACAGGAGGCTGGCCGCAGCAACAGCGAAATGACCAATCACGGCGTTGTGGTGAAGCAGAATGTCACCAATGTGACAAAAAATGAGCAAGAGGACGCAGAAAGGCTGGCGCAGCAGCGCAAGGACGGCATTCTGCTGGCTTCTTATACCAAGGTGGAAGAAATTGATATGGCGAGGGATCGGTACCTGCAGATGGATCAGGCAGCGATTCAGGCACTCACCTCACAGAAGGATGGTGTGAATGGCCGTTTAACGCGCAACATGAAAACGGCCGAAGGGTTTGGTAAGCGCAACAAGCCGGTGCCCGCCTATGTTGCTGAGGAAATCAGCATTGCAAAAAATGAGCTGGCCAGCATAGACCGACAAATCGCTGCTCGCAAACAGAATATGCAATTAATCACTGCACGATTTGCAGATGAAAAAGCACGTTTCATGGAATTGAAACAGCTGGCGCCGCCAGCTCAGGCGGGTACATCGCCCAGTTCAAATGTGGCGGTCATGCCAACGCCGATGTCGGCAACCGCCACGACAGCCAAATAAATCAGGCGCTCAGTTTTTTCTTCAGCAGTTCGTTCACTTGCGCCGGGTTAGCCTTGCCTTTACTGGCTTTCATGCATTGACCCACCAGCGCGTTAAAGGCTTTTTCCTTGCCGGATTTGAACTCGGCCACCATTGCAGAATTTGCGGCTAGCACTTCATCAATAATGGCTTCAATCGCGCCACTGTCAGATACCTGCTTCAGGCCTTTGGCTTCGATAATACTATCCACTTGCCCTTCGCCAGCCCACATTGCCTCAAACACTTGTTTGGCAGCGTTATTGGAGATGGTGTTGTCAGCAATGCGCTTTAATAATGAAGCCAGTTGTGCTGCGTTAACAGGGGAGTGTGCAATGCTTTTTTCATCAGCATTTAATTTGGCTGAGACTGCACCCATGATCCAGTTGGCGGCAGGCTTGGCTTCCGCACCCGTCTTAACGGTCTCCATGAAGTAATTGGCCATATCTAGGCTGGCGGTCAGGGTGTCCGCATCATAAGCGGTTAGCCCAAACTCCGCTTCAAATCTGGTTTTCATAGCCTGTGGCAATTCCGGCATGCCCGCTTTCACGCGCGCTTTGTCGGTTTCGGTCACTTCCAGCGGCAACAAATCCGGGTCGGGGAAATAGCGATAATCATTGGCTTCTTCCTTACTACGCATGGCGCGGGTTTCGCCGGTATCCGGATTGAACAGCACGGTCGCCTGCTCAATCTTGCCGCCATCTTCCAGCGTTTCAATTTGCCATTGGGTTTCATATTCAATCGCCTGCTGCATAAACTTGAACGAGTTCAAGTTTTTAATTTCGCGGCGCGTACCCAGCTTGTCCGAGCCTTTTGGTCGTACGGAAACGTTCACATCGCAACGGAAGCTGCCTTCCTGCATGTTGCCATCGCAAATGCCAATCCATTGCACCAGTTCGTGCAGCTTTTTGGCATAGGCCACTGCCTCGGCAGCGCTGCGCATATCCGGTTCGGTCACGATTTCCAGCAGCGGCGTACCGGCGCGGTTCAAGTCGATGCCTGACATGCCTTCTTGCGCGCCATGCACGGATTTTCCGGCGTCTTCCTCTAAGTGAGCGCGGGTGATATTGATGACTTTTTCCTGCTCGCCAATTTGTATGGCCAGTTTTCCTTTACCGACCACGGGCAGCTCGTACTGGCTGATTTGGTAGCCTTTAGGCAAATCGGGATAGAAATAATTCTTACGCGCAAACACGCTGCGTGGTGCGATTTCCGCATCAATCGCCAAACCGAATTTGATGGCGCATTCGACGGATTGTTTGTTCAACACGGGCAGCACACCTGGCAAGGCGATACTCACCTCGCAGGCCTGCGTGTTGGGCTCGGCACCAAACGCAGTCGAAGCGCCGCTGAACTGCTTGGTGTTGGTTTGCAATTGCACATGGGTTTCTAACCCGATGACGACTTCCCATGCCATGTTATATGCCCTCCGGCATGCGCATATGCCAATCCGTGACTTGTTGATAGGCATGGCCGATATTCAACATGCGTGCCTCATCAAAATAGTTGCCAATGATTTGCAGGCCAACCGGCAGGCCATTACTGAAGCCTGCGGGGATGCTCATACCCGGCAAACCGGCCAGATTCACGGCAATGGTGTAAATGTCCTGCAGGTACATCGCGACCGGGTCGTCCACTTTTTCGCCAATCTTGAATGCGGTGGAAGGTGCAGCAGGCCCCATGATGATGTCGCATTGCTTGAATGCCTCGGTGAAGTCTTGCGCAATCAGGCGGCGAATCTTCTGCGCTTGCAAATAGTAAGCATCGTAATAGCCTGCGGACAGTACATAGGTGCCAATCAGAATGCGGCGTTTCACCTCGGCACCAAACCCCTCCGCACGTGTCTTGCAATACATGTCCATCAGGTCGGTATATTCTTTGGCGCGATGCCCGTAGCGCACGCCGTCGTAACGCGACAGGTTGGAGCTGGCTTCCGCTGGTGCAATCACGTAATACACTGGGATGGAGAGCTTGGTGTTGGGCAGGCTGATGTCCACAATCTCCGCCCCTAGCTTTTTGTATTCCGCAATCGCTGCCTGCACAACTGCACCCACATTGGCTTCCAGGCCATCAGAAAAATACTCTTTCGGCAGGCCAATACGCAGGCCGTTTAGCGGTTTGTTCAGGTCGCGTGTGTAATCTTCTTTTGCTCGGTTGATGCTGGTGGAGTCTTTTTCGTCGAAGCCCGCCATCACATTCATCATCAACGCGCAATCTTCGGCGGATTTTGCCATCGGCCCGGCTTGGTCTAGGCTGGACGCAAACGCAATCATGCCGTAGCGCGAAACTAAGCCGTATGTTGGCTTTAGGCCGGTAAAGCCACAAAGCGAGGCAGGTTGGCGTATCGAGCCGCCGGTATCGGTGCCAGTTGCGGCTGCGCACAAGCGTGCGGCCACCGCAGCAGCAGAGCCGCCGGAGCTGCCGCCGGGGACGCGCTTCATATCCCACGGGTTCTTTACGTCACCGAAATAGGAAGTCTCATTGGAAGAGCCCATCGCGAACTCGTCCATATTAGTTTTGCCCAGATTCACCGCGCCAGCTGCATCGAACTGCTTAATGACAAAAGCGTCATACGGGGCAATAAAATTTTCCAGCATGTGCGAGCCGCAAGTGGTGCGCCAGCCGTTGGCGCAGAAAATATCTTTTTGCGCGATTGGAATGCCGGTGAGCGCTTCGGCTTTGCCTGCGGCGATGCGTGCATCGGCAGCCTTGGCTTGTGCCAGGGTTTTATCTTTATCCAGCGTGACATAAGCGTTGATGTTCGGGTTCAGCGCATCAATGCGGTTCAGATACTCTTGCGTCAGCTCCACGCTGGAGATCGTTTTGTTGGCCAGCATCTGTCCGAGCTGTTCCAAGCTGCTGTTAATGACTTGCGACATGATTATTCAATGACTTTAGGGACTAGGTACAAGCCATCCTGCACCATAGGGGCAATGGCCTGGAAATCTGCGCGGCGATTGGTTTCTGTCACCACATCCGCGCGCAATCTTTGGGTAACGTCCTGCGAATGGGACATGGGTGCGATGCCGGAAGTGTCCACAGCCTGCATCTGCTCGATCAGCCCCATAATGCCGGTCAGCTTGATCAGTGTGGCTTCCGCCTCGGTCGGGTTGATTTCTATTCTTGCCAGGTGTGCAATGCGTTGAACGTCTTGAATACTGAGTGACATAAGTAAATTTGTAAATTGTTTGTAACAATAAGCAATAGCGGCTTAAATTTAAGCGCATAATGGGGTATTATACCTCGATTTTTAAGCGGTATTTCAGTAAGTTCTTGGGCGGGTGCGGGCAAGTCTGC
This sequence comes from Methylophilus sp., assembly GCA_044222155.1. GTDB lineage: Bacteria > Pseudomonadota > Gammaproteobacteria > Burkholderiales > Methylophilaceae > Methylophilus. Next base: position 106,006 of record JBGANT010000005.1, on the reverse strand, counting down.
GCAATGAAGTAAAAACACAGGATAAAGATAATATGTTCGGTTCTATCAGCAGCTATTTTTCCAATGATCTGGCAATCGATTTAGGCACTGCCAATACGTTGATTTATGCGCGTGGCAAAGGCATCGTGCTGGACGAGCCATCTGTGGTGGCGATACGTCAGGAAGGCGGGCCAAATAGCAAGAAAGTATTACTGGCTGTAGGTGCGGATGCCAAAAGCATGCTGGGCCGCGCGCCAGCCAACATTCAGGCGATTCGCCCGATGAAAGATGGCGTGATTGCGGACTTTACCGTGACCGAGCAAATGCTCAAATTCTTTATTCGCAAAGTGCACGAGTCGCGCTGGTTCTCACCCAGTCCGCGTATCATTATCTGTGTGCCTGTCGGCTCTACTCAGGTCGAGCGTCGTGCGATTAAAGAATCGGCCGAACGTGCCGGTGCGAAGCAAGTGTATTTGATTGAAGAGCCAATGGCAGCCGCGATTGGTGCGGATATGCCGGTAGCCGAGGCAACAGGCTCCATGGTGGTGGATATTGGTGGCGGCACCACTGAGGTGGGCGTGATTTCCTTGGGTGGTATCGTCTATGCAAAATCCGAACGTGTAGGCGGCGACAAATTCGACCAAGCGATTATCGATTACATCCGCCGCAACTACGGCATGCAGATTTCCGAACCAACTGCCGAAGCAATCAAGAAGAAGATTGGTTCCGCGTTCCCGGGTTCCGAAGTGTTGGAGATGGAGGTGACGGGTCGCAACCTGGCCGAAGGCTTGCCGCGCAAATTCACGATTTCCAGCAACGAGATTCTGGAAGCGCTGACTGAGCCGCTGAATGCGATTGTGGGTGCGGTAAAATCCGCGCTGGAACAAACTCCGCCTGAACTGGGCGCCGATATTGCCGAAAAAGGTATGGTATTGACTGGTGGTGGCGCGCTGCTGCGTGATTTGGATAGATTGTTGGTAGAAGAGACCGGCCTGCCAGTCATTGTGGCGGAAGATCCGTTGACCTGTGTGGCGCGTGGCTGTGGACGTGCGCTAGAGGAGATGGATAAGCTGGGCAATGTATTCGCAAGTGAGTGAGTCGGATTAGGGTATAACATTTACGATTCGGCATGCTAAAGGGTGTCCATCAAAAACTAGAGCCTCAACAAACCCCTGCTTTTTTCGTTCGCGGCGCCAGTCCGTTTTCCCGTTTAATGCTGTATTCTGCCTTGTCTATTATCATCATGGCGGCAGATGCGCGTTTTAGTTATCTTTCCCGAGTGCGTCATGCGGTGATTGGGGCGCTGCACCCGCTTGAGGTGCTTGCCAATGCGCCCAGCAACTGGGTGCGGGATACCAAAAGATATTTCACGGGACACCACCAGCTGATCCAAGAAAATTATTTGCTCAAACAACAGGCTTTCGAGCATCGTGTGATGTTGCAACGGTTGAGTACCATTCAAGCTGAGAATGTACATTTACGCAGCTTGTTGAATGGCAATATCCCGATACAGCCCAAGGCAGTTCTGGGTGAGATATCCCATACGGGGCGTAATCCGTTCAGCAATGTGGTTATTGTTAATCGGGGTACCAAGCATGGGATCAAGGCCGGGCAGGCAGTGGTGGATGCAAAGGGAGTCATTGGGCAGGTAACACGCGTCTATCCGTTTAGCTGTGAAGTCACTTTAATTACTGATAAAGAGCTGACTATCCCCATACAGATTGAGCGAAACCAGTTACGCGCCATTGCGTTTGGCGCTGGCAACAATACACTGGATATTCCCTATTTGCCTGCCAACGTGGATATCCGGGTAGGTGACAAACTGGTGACATCCGGCATAGATGGAATCTATCCTGCGGGTTTGGCAGTTGCAACGGTGACCAGCATATTGCAGAACCCGGAGTCGCCTTTTGCCAAAATTGTTAGTACTCCGGTGGCAGAAGTGACCAATCACTTACAATTGTTGCTGCTGGAGTTACCTGAAGTGCAAGAGACCGAGATCCAGCCTGTGCAGCCAGAGTCCAAGTCCACCGAAGGCAAGCCGGATACTAAACCGGTAGAAAAATCCAAGGATAAGAAACCACATGCAGCCCGTTAGCAGATGGATCATATACCTGACCTTGCTGGTGGCATTGCTTTGCCACCTGTTTCCATGGGAGGGGCGCGGTATTATTCTGCGTCCGGTGTTTATGTTTGTTGTGCTGCTATATTGGGTGCTACGCTCGCCACATTTATGTAATGTTGGGACAGCCTGGGTTTCCGGATTGCTGGTTGATCTGGCGACAGGGAGTCTGCTAGGGCAGCATGCGCTGAGCTTTACGCTAGCGGCTTTTGCTGGCGTGAGTTACCAGCGTAGATTGGTGTTGTTCAATGCATGGCATTTGACCGGTTATGTTTTTTTACTCATTCTTTTGGAAAGAGTGGTTTTGTTGTTACTGAAACTGTTCGCCGGCAATGAGAGCCCAAGCTGGCATTATTTCTGGCCGGTCGTAACAGGTATGCTGATGTGGCAGGCCATGATATTTGTATTTGGCGCGATTACGAAGCCAAAGACCAGATAATTCCAATGTATCGGCTTCATGATGCGCTCCAGTACCGAACTTAAAAATTACCAATATGAGCAATATGATTTCAGGCTGCGATTAGCGGTATTGGGTTTAGGCGTTTTGCTAGGTTTCTTGCTGCTGGCATCCCGTTTTTATTATCTACAGGTATATCGTTACGATTACTATCAAACACTGGCCGAAAGTAACCGCATCTCTGTTGTACCCATTACACCGAACCGCGGCTTGATCTCGGACAAGAACGGCGTAGTGCTTGCGCACAATTTTTTTGCTTATACATTGGAAATTACGCCTGCCAAGGTCGAGCATCTGGAAACGACTATCGCAGACCTATCCAAATTAGTTGAAGTTTCCAGCTTGGACCTGAAACGTTTTAAAAAACTGAAAGCGCAAAGCCATGAGTTTGAAAGCATTCCTTTGCGTACTCATCTGAATGAGGTGGAAGCCGCCAGATTTGCTGTTAACCGTTTTCGCTTTCCGGGGGTCGAGCTCAAATCCAGGTTGTTCAGGCACTATCCGCAAGGTAAGTTGGGGGCGCACATGATAGGCTATATCGGGCGCATCAACGATAAAGATCTGGAAAACCTGGAGAAAACCAATGTGCTTTCCAATTACAAAGGCTCCGATCATATTGGCAAAAGCGGTATCGAACAGTCTTATGAGGCGCAACTGCACGGTATTACCGGATTCCAGCAAGTGGAGATTGATGCGGACGGTAAGGCCGTGCGCGTACTTTCCAGCAAGGCACCAATTTCGGGTAACAATCTCACATTGTCAGTGGACAGCAAGCTACAGGAGATCGCCGAGATGGCTTTTGGGGAAAGGCGTGGCGCAATGGTGGCGATACAGCCAACCACTGGCGAAGTGCTGGCCTATGTCAGCATGCCCACTTTCGATCCTAATCTGTTCGTGGATGGCATAGATACGGAGAACTGGAAACTGCTGAACGAGTCGCTGGATAAGCCGTTGATCAATCGCCCATTGCGCGGTGTTTATCCCCCGGGGTCCACTTTCAAACCATTTGCCGCATTAGCGGGGATGGAAGCGGGCAAACGCCTGCCGCCTTACAGCATTTCGGATGTTGGCTATTTCGCCTTGCCTAACAGCAGGCATCGTTACCGCGACTGGAAGCCAGGTGGTCATGGCCAGGTGGATATGCGCCGTGCCATTACCGTTTCATGTGACACCTTTTTTTACGGGCTCGCAATGGAACTGGGTATAGAGAGATTGACGGATTTTGTGCGGCATTTTGGTTTTGGGCAAAAGAGCGGCATTGATATTGAAGGGGAAATGCAAGGTTTATTGCCGACTCCAGAATGGAAGAAGAGACGCTATAAACAGCCTTGGTATATGGGAGAGACCGTTATCGTGGGGATTGGTCAAGGCTATACCTTGGTGACGCCAATGCAGTTGGCACAGGCGACGGCAATTCTCGCTAATAAGGGGCAAGCTATACGTCCGCGTATTGTCAGTGGTATCGTCGATGTGAAAACCGGTGTTGCTACACCAACCCCCAAAGTGTTGGTGGACAAGGTCCAGCTAAATGAGAAAAATCTGGAAATCGTCAAGCTAGGTATGATGGATGTGACCCAGCCGGGTGGCACAGCTGCGAGTATTGGCGCCAATGCTGGGTATACGATTGCGGCAAAAACCGGAACCGCTCAAGTGATTGGCATCAAGCAGAACGAAAAATACAACGAGAAAAACATTGATGAAAGGCACCGTGACCATGCTTTGTTTATCGCCTATGCGCCTGCGGATAATCCCAAAATCGCTCTGGCTGTGATTGTTGAGAATGGCGGCCATGGTGGGTCAGCAGCAGGGCCGATTGCACGTAAGGTGATGGATTACTATTTGCTGGGCAAACTGCCTCAGCCCGAGTTGCAGCTTGCTCCCACAGAGACTGCGACAGAAACGGATGCCTCCGCGCCGACAGAGCCAGCTAGCCAGCAGGTTCAGGAAGAGATATACCATGATTAGTCAATTTTTACAGAACATCTTCAAACATATCGATTCTTTTCTGCTGGCTTGTTTGCTGTTTGCTATGGTGGTGGGGCTGCTGGTTCTCTATAGTGCTTCCGGGCAAAGTTTTGCGCGCGTCAATGCGCAGCTGATCAACATCATGGTTGCATTTACGGTACTGTGGCTAGTGAGCAATATTCCGCCGCAGCATCTGGAACGCATCGCAGTGCCGATATATATACTGGGCGTACTGCTGCTGATAGCGGTAGCATTGTTTGGCGACATTAGTCATGGAGCGCGTCGCTGGTTGAACTTGGGTGTTACCAAGATACAGCCATCCGAGATCATGCGCATTGCGGCACCTATGATGCTGGCATGGTATTTCGCCAAACGTGAAGCGCGACCTCGTATCGCAGATTTCGTTATTGCCGCGGCCCTGTTGTTGGTGCCTGTCGCATTGATTGCCAAGCAACCTGACTTGGGGACGGCGCTCCTTGTAACTTCCTCGGGGTTTTATGTGATCTTTCTGGCAGGGCTAAGCTGGAAATTCCTGTTGGGTGGTGCGGTAGCACTAGGGGCGATGATGCCTATTTTTTGGTCCATGCTGCATGATTACCAGCGCAGACGAATTGAGATACTGATTGATCCTACACAGGATCCGTTGGGAGCGGGTTACCATACGATCCAGGCAACGATTGCTTTGGGATCGGGAGGGGCGACCGGTAAAGGATGGCTTAATGGTACGCAATCACAGTTGGATTTTTTGCCAGAACGTACAACGGATTTTATTTTTGCGGTGTTTGGTGAGGAGTTTGGTCTGGTTGGCTGCCTGTTGTTGCTAGTGCTTTTTATATTGATTATCGGTCGTGGTTTGGTGATTGCCGCACAGGCCAAGAGTACCTTTTCACGCCTGCTGGCAGGTAGTATTACGCTGAATTTCTTTACCTATGCATTTGTGAACATTGGCATGGTAAGCGGAATTTTGCCGGTGGTAGGTGTGCCATTACCCTTGATTAGTTATGGCGGCACTTCCATGTTAAGCTTGCTCTTAGGGTTTGGGGTATTGATGAGTATTCAGACCCATAAAAAATTGGTGGCCTCGGGGTAATGCAACATGAAAAAAACGCATTTAGTTTACCTGTTGTGTGGCATGCTGCTGGTGAGTTGTGGTGGTGGCAAGACAATAAAACCAGCGCCTAAGCCATCTGCAGCTACTACGCCCGCATCCTCACCTGCTCAACCGGCGCCTTCAGTCGATACCGGCAGTGTTTCGGTAAAACCTGATGGTAGCAAGCCCGGCGGATACTATCTGGATGATGGACCGGGGGAGAATCCGCCAGCCAATTTGGATAGTATCCCGGATGCGGTGCCTAAAGAGGAACCGATGCAGCCTCGATTGAACAAACCTTATGTCGCGCTGGGGCAGACCTATCGCCCGATGCCAACTGTACAAAGCTACAAAATGCGTGGTATTGCATCTTGGTATGGCAAGCGTTTTCACGGCAAGAAAACTTCTAGTGGCGAGCTATACGACATGTACGCAATGACGGCAGCCCATACAGTATTACCGTTACCTAGTTATGCCAAAGTGACCAATCTGGCAAACGGGCGTTCTGTCGTTGTGCGTATCAATGATCGCGGTCCGTTCAAAAAGGACAGGATCATTGATTTATCTTACGCGGCTGCTTATAAGCTGGGGTTGATCGCACGCGGCAGCGGGTTAGTGGAAGTTGAGGCGGTAGACAAACATTATTCGACCAAGCGTGAACCTGCTGTTCATGTAGCAGAAAAGACATTGGAGGGTAAACAGGCCGCGCTGACCACAAGTCCGGATTCAATGGCAAAAGATACTCCTGCCGAGGTTGCTACACCAACCGTGGCGACTGCTTTGCCTTTAGCTAGTGCTGAGCAGACCAGGGTGATGCCTGTTCAATCTGCAGAAGCCATCGAGTCATCTGCGATCCAGAGTTATTATGTACAGGCAGGCGCGTTTAAAAATGAGGATAACGCAGATAATCTGATGAAACGTATCCAGGCTTTGGAAATCGCACCGGATATCGGTATTAGTCGCGTGTATAATAACGCCCTGCATCGCCTTCGGCTTGGCCCTTTTAGTGCCAAGCGGGAGGCAGAGCTACTTGTATCACAACTCCGAAAACAACTTAATGTATCAGCCATTATTCTGAATCAATAATTTATGCGTTTCTCACTATCAGTTTTTGTCTTTTTTTCAATTGTTTATCAGTCCGCATTTGCTCAGGTGCCGCCTCCACCGCCATTGGCAGTCAAAGCTTATCTGTTGCAGGATTTTAATAGCGGTAGCGACATCGTCTCTTATGAGAAAGCGATGCGTGTGGAGCCAGCCTCGCTTACCAAGATCATGACAGCTTATATTGTGTTTGATGCTTTGCAAAAAGGGCATCTCAAGCTGAGCCAGACAATTCCGGTCAGCGAAAAGGCCTGGAAAACCGAAGGTTCGAAAATGTTTATCGAGCCCAATAAACCGGTAACGGTAGATGAGTTGCTGCATGGCATGATTGTGCAATCGGGCAATGATGCCACGATAGCACTGGCTGAAGCGATAGGTGGGGACGAAAGCCAGTTCGCTATATTAATGAACAAGCAGGCAGCCAAGTTGGGTATGACACAGACACATTTCATGAATGCAACGGGTTTGCCAGACCCGCAGCATTTCACTACAGCGGCTGATTTAGCCAAGCTAGCCACTGCGCTTATCCGCGACTTTCCGCTGGAGTACCGCCGTTTGTATTCCGTCAAAGAATATACCTACAACAATATCAAACAGCCTAATCGCAATCGCTTGCTATGGCTGGATGCCAATGTGGACGGGATGAAAACCGGTCATACCGAAGCGGCGGGCTATTGCTTGATTGCATCATCCAAACGCGATTCTACGCGGCTTGTTTCCGTCATATTGGGAGCGGCCAATGAAGCCATGCGTGCCAGCGAGAGCCAGAAGCTGCTGAACTATGGCTTCCAGTTCTACGAATCTACGCTGGTGTATAAGGGTAACCAGACCGTGCATACTCTGCGCGTTTACAAAGGTCAGGAGCGCACCGTGCCCGCCACGTTGGCCAAGGATTTTCACCTCTCTCTGCCCAAGGGCGATTACGCACGCGTCAAGGCGACATCCATTACACAACAACCGCTGATTGCTCCAGTGAAAGCAGGGCAGACTGTAGGCAAGATCCGCTTTATGTTGGATGGGCATACGATTGCCGAACAAATGCTGGTAGCGGCCCGCCCGGTGGAACAAGGCGGGTTTTTCAGCCGTATTGCAGACAGTATCCGCCTGATGATGCAATAAGCATGGCAGAAGACTTTCAAGATCAGGAAACCCTTATCGAGTTTCCATGTGACTTTCCCATCAAGGTGATGGGTGAGACGCACGTGGATTTCGCCAGTGAGATTGTGGCCGCTATCCAGAAGCTGATACCGGAATTCGATGCTAATCGTGTAGAGATGCGCGGCAGTTCCGGCGGCAAATATATCAGCCTGACATGTACGGTTATGGTGACTTCCAAACCGCAGCTGGATGATATTTATCGGGCATTGACCGCACACCCCATGGTCAAGGTTGTTCTGTAGGAAATTTATTTTATGAGCTCATTGCGTCGTTGCGCGGGTTTTTGGCTTCGGCCGCTACGCTTAACATCGCTTCGCGAGTTAGCCTGCACCGCAACTTCGTTGTCGAAATCCTCATGTACTGTCGTGTACGTTCCGGTTTCTGTGTGCCGTGTGCCTTGCCCTGTGTCTCATAAAATGAATTTCTGACTTTCTCGGTGAATCTTTTGGTAATTACTCGCCAGCTCGGCCTGACCGATTACGAAACAACCCTGCAAGCCATGCAGGCCTTTACTCAAGCGCGCACGCCAGATACGCCCGATGAGCTTTGGCTGACCGAGCATGATAGTGTCTATACGCTGGGTTTGAACCGCAAAGGCATGCGCTTGCCACAGAACAATATTCCGCTGTTGCTGGTGGATAGGGGCGGGAAGATTACCTATCACGGTATCGGGCAAGTCGTCATTTACCTGCTGATAGACCTGAAACGGCGCGGTCTCAATATTCGCCAGCTGGTTAGCATGATGGAAAACAGCATCATTAGCCTGCTGTCAGAATTCGGCATCCGAGCTTATGCTGAAAAGGACGCGCCCGGTGTGTATGTGGAAAGCGCCAAAATCGCTTCGCTGGGTTTGCGGATTAAAAATCAATGCAGCTACCATGGCCTGAGCTTGAATGTGGATATGGATCTCGGTCCGTTCTCGGCCATCGACCCGTGCGGCTACCAAGGCTTGCGCGTCACGCAAACCAAGGATTTGGGCGTTTCGCAAACGCCTGTACAATTGGGCCTGTCATTATTAAAACTGTTGAAAGACCAATTGCATGAGTCAAACGCCCACCCCTAAGGTGCCCGGTGTCAAAGAGACGGATGCGGCCAAAACGTCGCGCATCCCCATCAAAATCGTACCTCAAGCGGCACTGCGCAAGCCGGAATGGATACGCATGAAAGTGCCGGATTCTGCGCGCTTTCAGGAAATCAAGCGTGTATTGCGCGACAATAAACTGCATACCGTGTGTGAAGAAGCAAGCTGCCCCAATATAGGCGAATGCTTTAGCGGCGGCACTGCCACGTTCATGATCCTAGGCGACATCTGCACCCGTCGCTGCCCGTTTTGCGATGTTGCGCATGGCCGCCCATTGCCGCCAGACGCTAATGAGCCGGAGAACCTGGCGCGCACCATTGCGCAAATGGGATTGAAGTATGTGGTCATCACCAGCGTTGATCGCGATGATCTGCCAGATGGCGGCGCCCAGCATTTTGTGGATTGCATTCAGGCCATTCGTGCTGCATCGCCGCACATCAAGATCGAGATTCTGGTGCCGGATTTTCGTGGGCGTTTGGATACTGCGCTGGAGATTCTGCGCAAAGCGCCGCCAGATGTGATGAATCACAATCTGGAAACCGTGCCGCGGCTTTACAAGGCGGCACGTCCAGGGGCGGATTACCAGCATTCCCTGAACTTGCTCAAAGCGTTCAAGGCACTTTATCCGCACGTCCCTACCAAATCCGGCCTTATGCTTGGACTGGGCGAAACGGACGAGGAGATTTTGCAAGTGATGCAGGATTTGCGTGCGCATGACGTGAATATGCTTACGTTGGGACAATACCTGCAACCCAGCACCCACCATTTACCGGTGATGCGCTATGTCACGCCGGAAACTTTCGAGATTTTGCGGCAAAAAGCGGATGCGATGGGGTTTGAAAACACCGCAAGCGCCCCCATGGTAAGAAGCAGTTATCATGCAGATATGCAAGCGCATGAAGTGATTGCAAAATAATACTTGAAAGACAGGTCATAAATCATGGTCCCTCACCTCACCACTGCCCTCACCGGCCCGCTGCACGAACTGGAGCGCCGCATGCTGGCGGCTATGCCGCAGATCGAGCACTGGTTCCGCTCCCAATGGCTGGAACATACTGCGCCGTTTTACGCCTCGGTGGATTTGCGCAACGCCGGTTTCAAGCTGGCACCTGTGGATACCAACCTGTTTCCCGGTGGTTTCAATAACCTCAATCGCGATTTCCTGTCGCTCAGCATCCAGGCCGCTACCATCGCGGTGGAAAAGCTCTGCCCGGAAATCCATCGCCTATTGATTATTCCAGAAAACCATACTCGCAATACTTACTATCTGCGCAATGTGGCGGAACTGGCGCATATCTTGCGCCAAGCTGGACTGGAGGTGCGTATTGGCAGTATCTCGCCGGAGATCATCGCACCGACGACACTGGAGACGCAAGAGGGTCAAACCTTGCTGGTAGAGCCGGTAGTACGGCGCGGAAACCGGCTGGTACTGGAAAATGAAACGTTGGGAAATTTCGATAGCTGCGCCATTTTGCTGAATAACGACCTCTCCGGTGGCGTGCCGGAACTCCTCAAGAACCTGGAACAGACATTGATTCCGCCGCTGCACGCGGGCTGGACAACGCGGCGCAAATCACAACATTTTTCTGCTTATAACCGCGTGTTGGAAGAGTTTTCCAGACTTATCAGTATCGACCCATGGCTGCTTAACCCGTATTTTGCTACCTGCGGCGAGATTGATTTCCATGCTCGCACCGGCGAGGATTGCCTGGCCGCTCAAGTGGCTGGTTTGCTTGAAAAGATTCGCGCAAAATATACCGAATACGGGATTAAGCAAGACCCATTCGTCATCGTTAAGGCAGATGCAGGCACCTACGGTATGGGCATCATGACTGTGAAATCTCCCGAAGACGTGCGCGATCTGAACCGCAAAACCCGCAACAAAATGTCCGTGGTCAAAGAAGGCTTGCAAGTTACCGAAGTCATCATCCAGGAAGGCGTTTATACCTTCGAAAGTATCAACGACGCCGTGGCCGAGCCGGTAGTCTACATGATGGATCACTATGTCATCGGTGGCTTCTACCGCGTACATACTGGTCGCGCTGTGGATGAGAATCTGAACGCTCCCGGCATGCACTTTGTGCCGCTCGCGTTCGAGACCTCATGCTCTACACCCGATCGCGCAGGCGCACCGGACGCCGCGCCAAATCGCTTTTACGCTTATGGGGTTGTCGCCCGCCTCGCCTTGCTGGCCGCGGCGATCGAGCTGGAAGAGACCGAGTCGCTGAATACATAGTTTTTAGCTTCAATTTGTTCATTATGAAAACAGATGCTCTGGAAGCCGCTCTGGATGTGGCTTCCAGGCCGATGATTTTGATAATGAAGCGCGCGTATGTTAGCCACTTCGTTTTCTTTTGCGTATACAGCAGGTTAAAATGACATGATGAAAATTCTCTTGATTCTCGACCCGCTGGATAGTCTGAAAATCCACAAGGATTCCAGCATCGCCATCATGCGCGAAGCGGCGGCCAGAGGGCATTCCTTGTTTGTGTGCGAGCCACATGATGTACTGATGCAGCAGGGCAAAGTGATGGCCAAGGCGACGGCTTTTACGTTTGCAAATGGCGCAAACTGGTATGCGTTGGGTGATCCTGCCGAGTCGAATCTGGCGGATTTCGACGTGGTGCTGAACCGCAAAGACCCGCCGTTTGACAGCGAGTATCTGTACCTGACTTATTTGCTGGAACAGGCGGCGAATCAAGGGGCAAAGGTACTCAATGCGCCAGCCGCAGTGCGTGGCTGGAACGAGAAGTTGTCCGTCGCGAAGTTTCCGCAGTTTGCCCCGCCATTTCTGGTGACTAGCCGTTATGCGGAGATTCTGGATTTTCTGGCGGTGCATCATGATATTGTGGTGAAACCGTTGGATGGCATGGGCGGCAACGGCGTGTTTCATTTAACCGAGGACAGCCCCAACAAGAGCGCGATTCTGGAAACCGTGACGCATCACGAAAAGCGTACCATCATGGCACAGCGGTATCTGCCGGAAATCAAGACGGGCGACAAGCGCATTCTGGTGATTGATGGTGAGCCTTTGCCTTATGCGCTAGCGCGTATTCCCAAGGCGGGCGAGCTGCGTGGAAATCTGGCGGCGGGAGGCACCGGCGTGGCGCAGCCCTTAAGCGTGCGGGATTGGGAGATTGCCAAGGCCGTGGGCAGCACGCTAAAAGCGCAGGGCTTGTTTCTGGTGGGGTTGGATGTGATAGGCGATCACCTGACCGAGATTAACGTGACCAGCCCGACCTGTATGGTGGAAATTGCCGCGCAAACCGACTGCAACCCTGCCGCACGATTTGTAGATGCGCTGGAAGGAATTGGCGACTAGCGTTATAGTAGCGTTTATGCGGGGGCTGATTTTAATTTTCTTCGGATTATTTCTGGCGAGTTGTAGCCGGGAAGAGCCTGTCTATCATATGCAAAGCTTTGTATTTGGCACGATGGTGGACATTACTATTTATGGTGAACCGGAGGAAGAAGCGCAAGCCATTTCTAATGATGTCATGCGGAATTTCCAGGAGCTGCATAATCGTTTGCACGCCTGGCGCCCCAGTGAAATTACTGCGCTCAACCATGCTTTTAAACAGGGCAAGGTGCCGGTCAAAATTGCGCCCGATATCGCCGAGATGATCGCGGACGCGACCGAACTGTCGGTCAAATCCAAAGGCGTGTTCAATCCGGCAATTGGCGCGCTTGTCAGTGAATGGGGTTTCCATCAGGATGAATTCAAGCCGGTAGTGGTCAATCCGCAGCGTATCGCCAAGCTGGTGCAATCTAACCCGCAAATGGTGGATATCGTGATAGAAAACGGGAAAGTATTCAGCACCAATTCGCAGGTCAAGTTGGATTTTGGCGGTTATGCAAAAGGTTATGCGCTGGATCAGGCATTGCTGTTGCTGCGCAAGCAAGGCGTCAGGAACGCGCTCATTAACATTGGTGGAAACATCATCGCACTTGGGCGGCATGGCGATCAGCCCTGGCGTGTCGGTATTCAGCATCCACGCCAACCCAATGCGATGGCGACATTGGATTTACCAAGCGGTTGGGCAATCGGCACTTCGGGGGATTACCAGCGTTATTTCGAGTTGAAGGGTAAACGTTATTGCCATATCATCAACCCGACGACGGGTTACCCGGTAGAAGGCGTGCAATCCGTTACCGTGCTGATCCCGCCGCAAGTCAATGCTGGCGTGCTTTCCGATGTGGCTTCCAAGCCAATTTTTATTGCATCGCCGGAAATGCGCGCGGCAGTTGCCGCCCAAATGGAAGTGAAAGATTTCTTGATCATTGAATCCGACAGCAAAATCATTGCCAGTTCCAGTATGGCCAAACGCCTGACCTGGCTGGATAAGAATGCCATGAAGCATGTGGTTGAGGTTCAATAGCGCTTTATACCCCAAGCCGTTAGCGGGTGATTGGTGCGTCATCGCAGCGGGATGCGTCGCAGTATTTCTGTCATTCAAGCTTTTATGGAGCCATACGCCCGCTAATCGACTGGAGGTTCGCCAAGGCAACCAGGTGTTGGGTATTTATGATCTCAACCAAACCAGAAGTTTGCATGTTCATGGGCCTTTGGGCGTTTCCGAAGTTATGATCGAGAATGGCAAGGTACGCTTCAGGCAATCACCCTGCAATAACCAGTATTGTGTACATCAGGGTTGGTTGCGTCATGCGGGACAAGCTGCGATTTGCCTGCCGAATCAGGTGGCGCTGGAACTGCTGGGAGCTGTAAAGCCATATGACTCGCTCAATTACTAGCATCAAAACTACGCCCAGAGATCATCAAATCGCCAGGCTTACTGCCTTGGCCATTGGGCTGCATGTGCTGGAGGCCATATTCCCTTCGCCGTTACCGGGGGTCAAGCCGGGTATTGCAAACATCATTACTTTGTTCGTGCTCATTGAGTTTGATTTTGTTACCGCCGCTTGGGTAAGTTTGTTGCGGGTGTTTGCTAGCGGCTTGCTATTAGGACACTTTTTGTCGCCTACTTTCGTATTGAGTTTGTCTGGGGCATTGGCAAGCTTGATAGTGCTGTTTGTTGCACAGTATTTGCCCAAGCGTTATTTCAGCGCCATCACATTAAGTATCCTGGCAGCTTTCGGACATATTGCCGGCCAACTTCTGGTCGTCAGGCTCTGGCTGATTCCCCAGGCAGGGGTATTCTATCTGCTGCCCGTTTTTGCAGCCGCAGCATTGTTTTTTGGCTGCATTAATGGGCTGATTGTCGCAAAACTTCTTCTTAATGAGCGGCAATAAAAAAGCCACAGCATTGCTGTGGCTTTTGGTTTGATGCGCTTCAGGGTTTAATCGTTTTCATCGATCAACTCACGCCAGATCACACGGTGATTTGTGAACCCTGAGGCATTGCCACCAGAGAAGTCCGGTTGTACCGGCGGGAATGTCGGTGTCGGGTTATCTGCCGTCACGATATTCACCACAGGCTCGCCTTTGACGTAGATGACGTTGATACCTACGATAGGCGCATTGGTTTTGGTGGCTACTACATTACCAGCTACCGAAGCCCCTGTTTTGTAATCCAGGAAGTTCAGCCAGCCATAGCCGCCGGGTGAGCAAACGGTATTGGTGGGCACTGTAGTTGGCAGCAATAATGTGCCAAAAATCATTTGCGCAGGCACATTCTGACGCTCGCCAGAATCCGGGAAATCAATGAACCAACCACGACCGCTGGCAAAGTTAACCGTATTCACGGGAGGTGCCATGGAACGTGTCGCTGTACCAGTATCATTCTGCAGGGTTTGCTGAACCATCAATGGGCTGACGCGCGGATTGTCCAGCGTGGCAGGTGTCCCGGCAGTCTCATCCGAAATCGCGTAGATAGATTGCTGCTGCGTATCAGTCAAGTCACTGGTGCCCAGGTATCTGCCGGTACCGACATACACTACACGCTTGCTACTAATCTCTGCCAGTTCTGGACGTACAGTAATTGGCTGCACATTCCCGCTTGGATCCTTCAAGATAGCCATCTTGAACGGGTTGTTGGCAGACGCGACACTATTGATGTCAAAGCGCCATACATTGCCTAACAAATCACCGCCATAGATATACAGAGCCGCATTATTGACGCTGGCATCGTAAATATAGGCGTTGATTTTAGCTAGTCCGCTAGGGGTGGTAGCATCACCGGTATCTGTGCTGTATTTACTAATGACTGCGCCAGTACCGGCGTTTAATACATAGAGGAAGCCTTTGCCCCTGTTGGCAGAGACGCCAGTTACATTGTTATAACCGGAGGTGAGTGCGACTATCCAAGTACCATCAGATTTTTTGGTGATAATGGGGTTGCCATATGAATATCCAAGATCACTGTCATCCGAAGTGTCAAATTCCCACAACAGAATAGGCGAGTTCGGATTGGTAATATCCAGGGCAAAGTAACCTTTGCCACCTCCGTTCAACCCGGCAACCAGAATGGTTTTCCAGGTGGCACTGTCTGTGGTGCAATTGGCGGTACAGATGTCATTCACCACGATGTCGCCATTGACATAGTAATTATGATTCTGGCTGTAATCTTTTCTTGCCAGTGTCCATAAGTTGTCTATTACCATGCTTGGTATATAAGCCCAGCGTTCTTCACCATTAGCGGCGTTAATCGCATGTAGCATCCCGTCGTTGGCGCCAATATAGATGGTGCCCGGGCGGTCTTTATAGATGTATTTGAATGTGCCGGGTGTTGTGTCGGAACCATAACCAGCGTCACTGAAGTTGGCTTTCGGGCCACCTACAAATACAGGCGTGGAGTCTACCAGATCACCTATTGTGGCTTCGCGCAGGCGATAGATACGGTTGTCAGTAAGCCCGGAAATATTGCTGGCGCGGTTCTCAAAACCGGTTTGACCGCGTAGGAAGCTAACAAGACTATCCCCTGTTATCAGTGCTTTGCGGTCTGCAGGCATCGCATTGCCTAAGTCATCAAAGTCGTTGGTGACTTGTGGCAAATTGGCAACCAGGAAACCGTTGTCAAAGGTACCGGCCTTACTTGCGGCAACCAGATTGGTTTGGCTAAAGTCACCCAATATACCGTTGACATTCATATAAATGGTGCGGGTGTCAGAGGTGCTCGCCACTTTGGCTGGCATAGTACCGGTACAGGCGGTGGCAATTTCTACCAGGCAGTCTGTTCCGGACAATACGCCCGGTGCGGGGCAGGTGGCTGCAGTCGCACCACCGGTCTTACAGTAATATTGTGTGCTGGAGCCTGAAGTGAGGGCTTCGACTACACTTGGTGCAGCGCAGGTATCTGCAACTACATTCTCCAGACACCAGCTAGCATCCTCGCTCACTTTACCGGTATCCACATTGATACTGCGCGCTTCCAGGTTACCCATCCACTTGACCGTGGTGTAGCTGGCAACATAACTGAAGTTGTTGCCCTGTACCGGGTTCAGTGTACTGGTGGCTGCTGCAGCGCCGGCCCCAACTTTGGATTTGATGGATTGTAAAGCTTCGTTGAGAGACTGGCTCAGTTGGGTCGGGTTTTTGGCGCTAAAATAAGTGCCTTGACCATTGACGGCAGCATGCCACAGGTCATCTACCGTGGTTTGTTGCCCCTCTACCGGCACAGGCCAATCCTTCGTTCCTTGGGTCAATTCATAGAAGTCACCCTCGCTTGCCGTTTTGTAATCCGTGGTATAAGTCAGGCTGGCATCCACACCCAGGCCCAAGGTAAATGTGGTCATGTGCTGCTTGATATTATTGTCCGTAGATGAGACGAATACGTTGTTCTCACAGACATCAAACCCTGCGCCCAGCGCACCGGTACAATTGCCCAGCGCAGAAGTACGTAGGTCAGTATCGTAATAGTATTTTGTCACGTCTGCCAGAGTGTTGTTAGTGGCAGTCGGACCTTCAAACATCGGTCTGGATGTGCCAGTGCCATCTAGATCGCCTACAGAGCTGCCAGACAAGTTCTGGACGGAAGAATCCGTGTCAGTGTTCCAGTAGCCGTCAGTGGTCAGGATAGAAAAGTTTTGCTGACATGAATATTGTATAGGGTCCGATGCGTTGCTTACGACGCTTGAACCTTGCCCGGCGAAGATTCTACCAACTTTGCTCAGTGCAGATCTTAAAGGGGTGCTGCTGCTACCGCCTGCACTGAACAATTTTGTATACCAGCTGTTTTTCTGGGTTTGGTCATACATGCTTACAGGCAGGTAGTTGCTGCTCATACTATTGATGGTTACAAAGCCAACGCGATATCGGCTGTCAATGGCTTTGAAGGCATGACTGGTCGAGGTTTTCATCATTTGCATACGGGTATGGTAATACGCATACCAGTTGGCGAAGTTGGTCATCTCTTCGGCATAGGTGCAGGTTGTGGCGCCAGCACAGTCGCTACGTCCCGCCGCTTTGGAATAGCTGTCGTTACTGGGCACAATATCTACCCGGGCGAAAGAGTTGACGGAAGTGCTGCCACCGGTGAAATTGGTGATATTGGTCGGCAGTGTGTAGGTTTGCGGGCCTGTACCATCTGTACCATTGGTAAAGCCAGTAGAGGTATAACGAATATCGCCGCTGTTTACATTGGCTCCGCCACGGTTGCTGGACACGGCACCGTTGCCATCAGTCCCTACTGTGGTAGCGGTGATGGTGATAGTGGCAGATGTACAGGTGGCACCGCCGGGGCAGGTGGCAGTGTAATCCACAGGGGTCGATACATAGGAGTTAATGTTGTTTTTGATTTGGGTCGCCAAGTTATTCGGGTTATCTGATGCTGGCGCTGTAGCATTGGTGTTCATGATAGTGGTTGTCCCGATTTTGATCGGGTTAATCACTGCACCATTACGTGCTCTGGTAATGGTGATACTGCCAGTTGTTGCTGTGCCTGTGGTCGCGGCTGCAGTATGGGTGGTGGTTGTCACGTTGATCGTACCTGTAAATGCACCTGGGACGACAGCAGTGACGGTCACCTCGTCGCCGCTTACAGTCGCGCTAAACTCTGGTGTGGAAGCGTACGCATTAATTGCAGTCGCGATGTTGGTTGCCAATGTGCTGCGCTGAGTTGCATTGGTGGTGTCGGTAATGGTCAATGCGGGCGCAGGCGTGGTAGGGATGATGCGCACACCATCTACCTCGATATTGGATACAGTCAGCGCCACTGGAGATGCTGCCGGTGTGTTGGCCGGGGATTGTGCGTTGATTTTGATTTTTCCGGTCGCCAATGTGCCTAAGGATACGCCACTCCATTTGGCATAGGTATGCCCGGTTACCTCGCTATATTTGCCTTGGCAGCCTGCGCCGGAGGTAACATTAGCTGTGCTGGTGCACCAGCGCAGATAGGCCGGAAACGTGTAGCCGGTGGATGGGGCTGTTTGCGTCAGGCAAGCGGTCAGGAGTTTATTAGTACAGTATTCGCCCGCTGCAATGGTGTAATAGAATGGGTAGTCACGTTTGGTCCAAGCCTGATTATATGAGGTAATCTGGGTTCCAGTGTTGTTTGGGTAGGTATACTGCGAATTTGCTTTACATACGGCTGGATCTTGCAAATCTGTCGTGGTAACGCCGCTGGTTTTGTTACACCATACTTTATCCGCGTAGCCCTTGGTGTTGTCCCAGATAGCGTTTGGTACCAGACTGGTTTTGGATGTGCTGTACACACCAAACGCATCAATTGGAACCTGTGTCCAACTGGTGGTGTTAGCACTGGTCATTGAGATTTTGCTGGTGCCATCTGCATTGGCAGGTGGCACGTACACTACCTCTGGGTTGTAGTAAATGCTGTTGAATTGGCTCGCCATATAAGGCGGGTCGCCATAGCCGCAAGCGGCACTGAAAGCACCGGATGTGCCCGTAGTCTTGCATTTATTGCTGTCGTTCACATAGTCCGGCATATAGTCCCAGGACATACTGCCCGAGTTATCCAGGATATACATCACGTTGGGCAATACGACCGTAGATGTTGTGGTGTTAGCCAAAGGTTGCGTGCCCAAATCGGTTAAAGCTGCATATGAAGGCAACGGCAATAGCGCAACCGTGGCAACCAGATAGCGCAGATATTGGCCGAAGTGTTTAGAAAATTGTCTGATTGGGGATGTCATGATGAGACTCCTGAGTTGTGCATTGTTCTTTGTTAGTATAAAAATGCTTGTAAATAACTGACAGTGTTTTTAGGCCCGGTCACTCGCACAGTGACGCGGTATACAGGGGTGTTTTTACCGCCGCCGGGGCCGCCATATCCGCCGCACCCTGAGCCACCACCTTCACAAAGGGCGCCTTTGGATTTTGCACGTGCATTGCCGGCACCTACCATGCATTTTTCCGGCATTTCGTCATCTGACATGGCTTCTACCGTACACATGCGCTGGATGATATATTTGGCGTCATTTCCGGTTTTGTCATCCAGCGAGGCGGGTACATCACGGGCGGTGGACCAAGTGCTATTACTTTTCAAATCAATACCATCATTAAAGGTGGCGTAATAGCCATTGGCGCCTGTGCCTGTGCTAAGGGTGCTGGAATTTTCGTTGATATATCTATAGGCTTGAGCAATGCCTGATTCTGCCGACATGATCGCAGATTGCTTAAATGCCAGGTTCCCTGCCACCAGCACACCGCTATCCACCGAGCGCACTAAAGCTGCTGCGGCCAAGGACATGGCAACCAATGCAATCAAGGCTACAAACAATACCAAACCGCGCTGTTTTTCGATATGGATGTGTCGGGCAATATATTGTTTTTTCATGACGAATTCTCCGTACCTTACAGTTGCGGGCTAGCTGACAGCACATTTTTGAGCGGTACAATCAGCTCATAAACGCGATAGCGGTAGTGGTTCCAATCTGCCCCTAGAGTGGCAGATAAGCCTGCATTGCCACCCCATATGCATACTTTAGCTGGCCCCGAGGCTGCACCGTTGCATTCCTGGCTGACGATGTCTTTTTCGTACAGATTATTACGCGCAATCAAGGCCAGACGCACGGCTTTAATGCGATTACGGTTGGTCACTGTTAGTGGAGCTGCCCATGCCCCGGTGGCGTCTGTCCAGCTGGCTGGGTTATCTATATCCACTATTTCACTGTTGGCGTTGGCAGATAAGCCATATTGTGCCTGCAAGCCCACGATTTCATCCACAATCGGTTGTGCACCGCTGCCATTGACATCTTTGGTAAGCTGGTTACCGTTGATTGCAAATGTGATGCGCTGTACTTTGCCGATACAGGCAAGCCTATCCCCAGGTTCAACTTTGCTGTAATCGATGGTGGTCGGGTCTACAAGAACGATTTTACCGACCCCATCTCCATTCCCATCGTCATCTAGTGCAGCATTATTAAAACCATCGGCCGAGGATTTTAAGCGAACGGCTTGACATTGATTGCCGTGCCCCTTGTTGATGTCCTTGAGTATCAAGGCCACGTTGTCCTGACGGCAGCTGATGTTAGTGTCAACGTTGATCTTGTTAGTAGCACTATCTACGCTGGAAATCCTGGTAGGAATCGAGCCACGGTTCGTGTTGCCGTAAATAATGGTGATGCTGTCGCTGGCACCATTCTCAGTGATAAATGCTGGTGTAGTGACATCTACATTAATAGGAGCTGTTCCGGGATCTTCATCGAGATCCAAATATAGATGAGGTGCAGGGTCGCAGCGTAGTGCGGAATAATTCTCGCCTTGTTGTACTTGGGCGGTATTGATCGCAATCTGTGCTTCATAAGCGGCTTTTGCCGTGGCGAGTGCGGCATCCATCTCGGCCTCGAGGTCTGCTGGTGTGCTAGCAGAGAAGCTTTGGAATTTGTTGCTTTTGTAGGGCATGTTCTCATCTTTAATCGTCGGCAGCGTGCCGCTGGCTACCGGGATACCATAACCGGCGAACTGCAATTCGCGCTGCACCATGTACAGGCCGATGTTGCCACTGGTTTGTGCATCGGAAATGCCGGTGGTGCTGCGTTTGTTGCCTTCAAAAGCGCTAAAGGTTTGCATGATCACCAGCGTGGCAATCAGGCCAATGACTAAGCCCACCATGAGTTCGACCAGCGTAAAACCTTGTTGCAAGTTGCTGTTAAGACGTGAACGCATGGTTAAATCCCCGCTGAAATAATATTGGTGACTGCTTCATAGCGGTGTGTAGTGGCTGGAAAGGGCTCGTCATTACAATCATGATCTTCCTCGCCCCAGGTAACCCGATACAACAGGCGGCCTTCGGAGATAGTGAATACACACAGCTTGCCATTCGGTAGTGTAGTAACAGGGTCATTTGCATAGCTACCTAGTGCGATGGGTTGAGCATGCGCTTCACCAATTTTTTGTTGCACGATGTAGCTGGCTTCTGCGCGGAAAGTGGCATCGGCGGTATTTTTCATCATGGCACCCTGTAGGCCGGAAATAGCCAGAATACCAAAAGAGAAAATCAAAACCGCAATCAGGGCTTCCAGCATCACGGCACCTTGCTGGGTTCTATTAGAAGGTATTTGAGGGGTGTTCACGGATGTCTCCATTAGCATTTGCGTGGGTCGCTTGCGCTGGCATTCGGGTCACACATGCGTACTATGCCATTGCTGCCAATGTCAATTTGCAGGTCGCGCGTGTCTTCAGAATCAATGGTGAAGGAATCCACTACAATTTGTGTGAGGTCGCCACCGGATTTGATGCCCAGATTATTGAATATGACAGTTGTACCGCCGCCGGCATCGGTGACGCTGATGGTGTCAGAGCTGCCTTCTTCACTGGAACGGGTTTCCCCTGTCCAGCCGGGGCATTTGGCCGCGTCTACGCACTCGATGTGCCAGGAAGAGCTGCCATCGTCTAGTACGAATTGTACGCGAGTGTTGCGCAATAAGGCTTCGGATCGGGCTTTTTGCAGACCATTCAGTATGGATTCTGCAGCCGTGCGGATTTTAGTGTTCTGTATCCATGTCTGGTAGCTGGGGGCAGCCACAGCAGCCAATAGCACGATGATAGCCACCGCCACCATCAGCTCAATGAGGGAAAAACCTGCGCTATATCGTTTTGGGAGCATGATTTAGCAGGTGCCGGAGGATTTGTTGGTAGACCAGCAACCTGCATTGAGCGAGGAGCTTTTGGTGTTGTTATCTGTGACAGACCAAGTGTATCCGGCCATCTGTCCAGCCCCTGTTGCAGTGAGTGTATAGGTGGTTGCTGTCGGGCCGGCTGAGCAGGCGAAACCAAAATAAGTGGTATCGGTGCCTGCCGGAGCGGCACAAGGGCCGCCTACATAGGTACGATTGTCCTGGAAGTATTGTTCCATGCGGATGCGCATGTCTGCCAATGCGCTGGTGGCAATGTTGGCACGTGCCTTGAATATATAGTTTTGGTAGGCAGGTACGGCGACGCTAGCTAGAATGCCGATAATCGCTACGGCGACCATAAGTTCGATCAGCGAGAAACCTTGGTTTGTGCGTTTGAATTTTTCCATACACCATTACCCCTTTTTAACTTGAGTGCATGATGCCAAACACTTTGGAAAGCTGTCCAGCGCTATCCGATAATCGGTATTTTTCGGTGAATGAGCGGTAAAAGTGCTTCTGTTCCTTGAATTGAGGTAATCAGTGATAAAATGTGGCGTCTTGAAATGGCGCGCGAGTTGACCATGTATAAACTGCTGAATGTATTGCTTTGTGTGGCTTATTTCTTTTTGACAGCTTGTGGCACCAAAGGGCCTTTGTATATCCCTGAGCAGCGTTACCCACAGAATACAGAGACTCCGGCCTCAACGGAAATGCCTGCAGAAACGCCCATAAAATAATTAGGGACATAGAGTAAAAGTGAGTTATTTTGAATCAAGAAATGGCGTATTGCACGCTGAAAATGTGTCATTAAGCCAGATTGCTGCGCAGTTTGGCACACCTTGCTATGTGTATTCCAGGGCGGCGCTGACGCAAGCATTTAGCGGCTTCCAGTCCGCATTGCACGGCGTCGACCACATGATCTGCTATGCCGTGAAAGCGAATCCCAATTTGGCGATTCTGAACTTATTCGCTAAGCTGGGCGCGGGATTTGATATTGTTTCCGGCGGCGAACTGGCGCGCGTGCTGGCCGCAGGCGGCGATGCAGGCAAAGTGGTGTTTTCCGGCGTGGGTAAAACTGCAGAGGAAATGCGTGCCGCGCTGGAGGCAGGTATTTTCTGTTTCAATGTGGAATCTCGGGCGGAACTGATACGCTTGAACGAAGTAGCCGAGCAAATGGGTAAAGTGGCGCCGGTATCGTTGCGCGTGAACCCGAATGTGGACGCCAAGACACACCCTTACATTTCCACTGGACTGAAGAATAATAAATTCGGCGTTGCGTTTGAGGATGCGCTGGATACTTATGTGCTGGCGCACGAGTTGCCCAACATCGCGGTGCATGGTGTGGATTGCCATATCGGCTCGCAAATTACCGAGATTGCGCCATTTGTAGATGCGCTGGAAAAGGTATTGGGTCTGGTAGACGAGATGCAAGCCAAAGGCATCACCATCACGCATATCGATGTGGGGGGCGGCATCGGTATCACATACAGTGATGAAACGCCACCCGCCTTTGCGGATTATGCGCAGGCCTTACTGGCCAAATTGGCTTCACGCAAGGTTAAAATCCTGTTTGAGCCGGGCCGCGCATTGGTGGGCAATGCCGGTGTTCTGCTGACAAAAGTGGAATACCTGAAACCCAGTGAAGCCAAGAATTTTGCCATTGTGGATGCTGCCATGAACGACCTGATGCGCCCGGCTTTGTACGATGCGTATCACGAGATTGCGTCGGTGCAGCCGCGTGGCGGGGATGTGTGTAGTTACGAAATTGTTGGTCCAGTATGCGAAAGCGGAGATTTTCTTGGACACGACCGGCAGTTGAATCTGGAGCAAGGCGACTTGCTGGCGGTCAAATCTGCTGGAGCGTATGGCATGAGCATGGCTAGCAATTACAACACGCGCCCACGGGTGGCAGAAGTAATGGTAGATGGTGACAAAGTGCATTTGGTTCGGCAACGTGAAACCGTGCAAACACTTTTCTCTGGCGAGTGCATTTTGCCGGGATAAGCCCTTAAGCCTATTGCGGTTTTTGTCGCATAGGCGTAAATTCTCTCTGAGAGTTTGACTCTTAATTTTAATAAAGCTCAGGGGGAGAATCTAATGAATAAGTTTTTACTTGCTTTAGTTGCTGTAGTGATGCTTTTCTTGGTAGGTTGCGCGTCATCTGGTGGTGCGTCGGCAGCCAGTTCTGGTGGAGATTTGCCGGAAATCGCGGCTTATGATGATGAGCCGTTTGACCCATTGCCGGACAACGTTCCAGCCGAATAATTTCTTCTGTAGGCAATAAAAAGCGAGGCTGTTCCTCGCTTTTTTATTTTGATCAGTCAAAAATCACGGTCTTGTTGGCGTAGAGCAGAATACGGTTCTCAATGTGCCAGCGTACGGCGCGCGAGAGTACCACGCGCTCTAGGTCGCGTCCTTTTTGAATCAGGTCTTCTACTTGGTCGCGGTGCGATACGCGAGCGATGTCTTGCTCGATAATCGGGCCTTCATCCAAGTCTTCTGTCACATAATGGCTGGTGGCGCCTATCAGTTTCACACCGCGTTCGAAGGCGCGGTGATACGGCCTTGCACCGATGAAAGCCGGCAGGAACGAATGATGAATGTTGATGATGCGCTGTGGGTAACGCGCGACAAAATCAGATGACAGAATCTGCATGTAGCGTGCCAGCACAATCAAATCAATCTTGTATTCGTCAAACAGTTTGAACTGCGCGGCTTCCGCCTCGGCCTTATTGTCCTTGTTCACTACGATATGGTGAAAATCAATGCCGTAGAATTTGGCCAAGCCTTCCGTATCGCGATGGTTGCTGATAATCAGCGGAATCTCGCAATCAAGCTCGTCGCTTTTGTAACGGTGTAACAGATCTGCCAGACAATGGTCATATTGCGATACCATCATGGCAACACGTGTACGTTGCTGCGATAATTTGAGTTGCCATTGCATGTCGAATTTTTTGGCAATCGGGCTGAAAGCCGCATCGAATTGGGTTTGTGATAAGTCAAACCCTACCAGATCCCATTCCACACGCATCAAAAACAGGTTGTTTTCCGCATCCTGATGCTGGTCTGCGTGTAGAATATTGGCATTATGCTGATACAGGAAATCAGCGATGGCTGCCACGATGCCGCGTGCATCCGGGCAGGTAATCAATAACGTTGCAGTGTTTTTCATAATCGGGCTGATTTAAAATTTGCGCCATTATACCCGAAGCGCCATCAATTAAGCGTTAAGTATCTGAATATGAGCCATAAACCGGAAATCAAACTTGCCAATCCGCGCGGATTTTGCGCAGGGGTGGATCGCGCCATTATCATCGTCGAGCAGGCACTGGAGAAGTTCGGCGCGCCTATCTATGTACGCAACGAGGTGGTACACAATAAATTCGTGGTGGATCAGTTGCGGCAAAAAGGCGCGATTTTTGTGAACGAGCTGGATAAAATCCCGCCGGGCAGCACTGTGATATTCAGTGCGCATGGGGTTTCCAAGGCCGTGCGTGAGGAGGCGGAAGCACGTGGGCTGACCGCCTATGATGCGACTTGCCCCTTGGTGACCAAGGTGCATATGGAAGTGGCCAAAATGCGCAAGGCAGGATTGGAAATCATCATGATTGGTCACAAAGGTCACCCGGAAGTAGAAGGCACGATGGGTCAGTCGGAGGGTGGCATGTATCTAGTGGAAACACCAGATGATGTGCAGCAGTTGGAGGTACGTGATCCGGAAAAACTAGCTTATGTGACACAAACCACGCTTTCAATGGATGACGCGGCGATGGTGATGAATGCGCTGAAAGCGCGCTTTCCCAATATTCATGCACCCAAGAGCGATGACATTTGCTATGCAACACAGAATCGTCAGGATGCGGTTAAGATCATGGCGAAAAATTGCGATCTGGTCATCGTTGTCGGGTCGCCTAATAGCTCCAATTCTAATCGGCTGAGAGAGGTTGCGCAGAATCAAGGCGTGGAAGCTTATATGGTCGATAATGCCAGCCACTTAAAGCCGGAATGGCTGCAAGGCAAACAAAGAATAGGCGTTTCGGCAGGCGCATCGGCGCCGGAAGTGCTGGTAAAAGAGGTGATTGCTGCATTGCAACAAATGGGTGCAGGAGACGTGCAGGAATTGCAAGGCGTGGTAGAAAGTGTAGTATTTCAGTTGCCCAAGAATTTGACGCAAGCGCCTGGCAAGGTATCAGCCTAGCGCCCATTGTGCCGGTGTAGCTCAGTTGGTAGAGCAATTCATTCGTAATGAAAAGGTCGGGGGTTCGATTCCCTTCTCCGGCACCATCCCAACACATTAAACGTACAATGGATCGTTTCAAGCTCTCCCCCGGTTATTCAATTGTCCGCCTGCAAGACTTGCAAGCGTCTGAACAGGAAAAGCTATTGCCGATGATTTTTGCGCTGGCGCGGGAGCAGTACCCTGAATGGCCGGCCGAGCGCAGCGAGAACTGGATGAAAGCCTTGCATGGGGGCAATGAGAACGGTACCAAAATGGCAGCGTCCCTTGTACTTAATCCGCATGGCAAGCTGGAAGGCTTGAGCGCGCTGGAACTTTATTCGAACGGTACAGCTATCATCAATTACAGCGTGGCCAGCAAATCGTCATCGCATTATATGGCTTTGATTTACGCTGCCACCAAGGACATGATGGCGGGTGTCCGCGCATGGCAACTACGGGGTGAAATCATTGATTTTGTAGCAAAAGAGCATCATCTCAATAGCGATCGCGCGGTTGCTGGTTATTATGCGGTCGGGCAGGTACCGATTGACGGGCCTACTTCATTGTTGAGCGCGAAAATCAAATACTATGAGGTTGCATACGGCGACCCCAAAGATGTTGGAAACCAGGCCAGAATTGACCACGCCATGATGCTGGCAGACCCGAAAACTGGCATCAACCAAGACGAAGTCGTGCATCTGTGGTTGATCCAGGATTTTATCCCCAGTCATCCCGGCAAACCGCTGGCAGACTTGCTGCGAATTTTTGCGGAAAGCTATGCACGCGAGCATAGCATTTACCGCGAACTGGATCACCGCTTAGATCCGGGATATATTTCATTGCATCGGATTGCTGATCACTTGCCTGCCGATGCTACTTATCAACAGGCGGTACAGGCTTCCGCATGCGGGGCGGCAAAATTCATGGGGTTGGATACTTAGAACGTATACATCCCCGTTACCCAAACGATTTCTTTATCGCCTTTCCTAGCAGCATTTTGTAGTGCTGTAGCGCCAGAGCCGTACACATCGCTTTCCCTGAAATTGGCATATTCTACTTTTCCGCTGATTCTATCGCTAAACGGGTATGCCACGCTGGCATCAAATTCTGTCCCGTATTTATCACCAAGCTTCCCTCCTAAAGACTGGAAATCTTTGTCGGATTTCAATACATGATATTCCGCATAGATCTTGAATTTTTGAATACTACCGGATAGCGTAATAAACGTATCTTCTATGCCTTGGCGGGGTGTGGTCAAGAAGTGATCCGACCAACCCTGGAATAGGTGATTGGTTCCCATGGGCGTCTGGAAAGCATACTTGCCGTTATTGCTGGAGAGTTTTTCATGATCAATGCGTAAAGACCAGTTACCAAAGCCGGCACCACCGCCCAGTTTGTAGTAGTGCGCGTCAATCAGTGAATTTCCACCGCGATAATCATCCTGCTTGGCGTATTCTGCAGTGTAAAGTGCTTTCCAGTTGTCGTTGATTTTATGTGCGCCATCCAATCGTAACCCGAATGTCTTGCTGCTAGCATCCGTCTGTGATGGATTGATATTGGTGGCAGAAACTGGTGTATCACTACTGCCCCCCAGGCCATTGCCGCCTTGAGCTATGGCACTCGCAGCAGCCGGATTGCCGCCGTTTTGTCCCAGGTTCTCAACATCAATGAAATAGCCATAGCCAATCAACGACTCAGTTGGGGAAATTTTATATTTGGCATTGATGATGTCGATATTGCCATCGCGCAGCTTGGTAGTGATTTGGCGTACTTTGCCAAAGTGGGCCAAGAATATTTCGGTATTAGGGATGCTTTTGTTGAGGATGGAAATGCCATCAAACACTTGCGTGTTCTGACGGAAGGCAATGTCACCAACGAAACGTACGTTGTCAAGATTGACGATCTGACGTCCCAACCTCAGTCGTGTATCACTGAGACCTGTCCAATCCATGTACAACTGGTTGATGTCGGTATAACCGGCATCCACAATGTTGGGGTACTGGCGTTTGTCCAGGCTGGCGCTACCGGTACCGTTGTTGTGTTCCGGCTGGTTATCGCGCCTGTCGTTAAAATTGTCATTGAATTCGTGTACATCGGTAATTTGTACACCAAAGCTAAAGTTCTTGAAAGGTGCGGTTTGCCAGCCTACCAAGCTACGCAGCGTGAACGCATGTGCCGTGTCGAGTTTTTTCGCTGTCGTAGCAGTTCCTTGATAGCCATCTTGATCCACATTTTCATAGCGTAGCCGAAAATTGGTCATCGGTTTGCCTTGCTGAATAGCTTCCAACAATGTGGATGGCGCTACCGGTACGGCATCAGCAGCAAGAGTATTACCTGAATATAAGGCAAAAAGTGCTGCAAGCATGGTTGATTTTATTGAGGTTTGCATAAAATTCCCTTTAAAAGTTTTTGTATTCAATTCGTTATCATCATCCTGGCGCCCTCCACCACAAGTGCGCTGTGCTTTTGCCAATGTCTTGCCCGGCGACAAGCGGCTGGAATTGCCCGGATTCTGGGTCGTATTGCAGAAGCTCGCCTTTGAGCATGTCGAAATACCATCCTGATAGCATCAATTTTCCGGAAGAGACGCGGCTACTAATCCATGGGTAAGTCATTAGATTGCCCAGCGAAACCAGGATGGAGGCTTGTTCGCAGGCGTTTGCCTGAATTTCAATCGGTTCTCCAGGGAGCTTCTGTAGCACATGATGACGTGCGTCTTCCGCAATGCTCAACCACTTGCCAATGAGCTCATCTTCATTACAGGATGGCGCGTTATGTACCATCAGTGCGCGTATGCCCCCGCATTGGGCATGCCCCATGACGATGATGTGCTCCACTTCCAGATTGCGCACAGCAAATGCGATTGCCGAAGTGGTGCCGGCAAATGAGGCTGCGTGCGTATGGGGCGGCACCAAATTAGCTACGTTGCGTACCACAAACATGTCACCCGGGTCGCAATCCATCAGCAGTGCAGGGTCGCATCGCGAGTCACAGCATGCCAATACCAGTGCTCGTGGGCGTTGGCCCTCTTTGACCAGACGATCGAAATACGAGCGTCTTGCGCCAAGGTAGTTATGTTGGAAACGCTTAAATCCTGACAGGAATTTCGAAACGTCACGCATGTCACTACACTAACTAAGCTAATGAAAGCGTTTACTACGCACAATCTGGTAAGGCCGTCCAAGATAGCCAAACGGTGCGCTCCAGATATGCACTAAACGGGTAAACGGAAACACCAAAAACACCGTCATACCAAAAAACAGATGTACTTTGAAAACGGTATCCACATTTTCCAGCAGCGCAGGGTTTGGACGCAGGTAAACAATGCTTTGTACCCATTCCGCTAACGCAATCATCACTCCGGGATTGTCATGGTTGGCATGACCAATAGACACAGGAATCGTGGAAAGTCCAAGCAGCAAGGTAATAAGTAACCAGGTCAGCACAAACTTATCCGATCTGCGGCTTGTTGCCGAAACCCGCTCATTGAACATGCGACGAAGCCATAAAATAGCCCCGCCTATTAGACACATGATGCCAAAAATGGAGCCTGCCCATATGGCAATCATTTGGTGCGCCATATCGGAAACCCCCATTGCTTTGAACCAGCTATGCGGTGTAAGCAGGCCGACAAAGTGTCCGCAGAAAATGGCGATGATGCCGATGTGAAACAGATTGCTACCCAAGCGCAGGTTGGTTTTGGAAAGCAACTGGCTGGAATCGCTTTTCCACGTGTATTGCTCACGGTCGAAGCGCAAGCAACTTCCCAGCAAAAACACGCTGAGTGCAATGTAGGGGTAAACGCCATAGAGAAAGTTATGTAATGACATGATGATCTCCTTCAAGCCGCCAGTTTGGTGAGCGTTGCACGCCCGTCAATAATAGAAAGTAAGGCTGCATACGGACTACCCGCCTTGCTGAGATTCTCAGCCAGAATGCTGAAAACTTTTTTGGCATCCGATAAAAACACCGTAGCTTCAGCGTCGTCCAGATACGCTGTGAACTCCAGTACCAGCGGCAGATAATCCGGCAATTCGTTGGTAACTACCTCTACGCCATAATCCTTGTAGAGTTCGCCTAAATCAATCAAGGCCGGTCCTCGGTTCTTGTCATCACCGAATAAATGATGCGTCAAGTGCAGACTATGCTCTGCCGTCATATCAAAGGTTTTCACATAATCGGCTTGTAGTTCTGTCAAAGGCTGGCTTTGCAAATGCTGCATAAACTTCAGCAAAGCGTCACGTTCTGCTTTGTCTATGTCAGAATTGCCGTCCACGAATGTTTGCAGTTCAGGCAAATGCTGCATCAATTCCTGATCTGGATACTCCAGCAGTGCAGACAATAATTTGTAAACTTGCATATTGTTTCTCCTATCCTCTCTCACCATTAGGTGCAAGGTCTTTGGGTTCTACCGTCTCTTTGCGGCGACGTGGGAACAAGGTGATTTTGCTCACCCCTGCCGAAGTATCATTGCCGAACGTGAATCCGTTTTGCCCTTGGAATCCATACGCATCGTTCAATGTTTCTTCGGTATGCCCAGTGGGGATCACGAAGCGGTCTTCATAATTGGCAATCGCCAGATAGCGATACATCTCTTTCGCTTGCGCCTCTGACATCCCGACTGCATCCAGCGCACGAGTATCCGCTTGGCCTTCCACATGCACCGAGCGTTGATAGCTGCGCATTGCGATTAAGCGATTCAAGGCACTTTCAATCGGTGCGGTTTTACCGGCAGTCAGTAAATTGGCCAGATATTGCACTGGCAAACGCATAGTGCCTGCAATGGGAATTGCGCCATCAGGCCCGACAGGCAAATTGCCTTGGTCGATTTGCGATTGCACCGGAGATAGTGGTGGCACATACCACACCATCGGCAATGTGCGGAACTCAGGGTGCATCGGGAAAGCAATCTTCCAGTCCATTGCCATCTTCCAGATGGGCGATTTGCGCGCTGCTTCAATCCAATCATCGTTGATGCCCTCAGCGCGTGCAGCAGCAATCACAGCCGGATTATTCGGGTCGAGAAATATACGGCATTGCGCTTCGTACAAATCCTGCTCATTCTGGACGCTGGCGAGTTCTTCGATGCGATCTGCATCATAGAGCATGATGCCGTTGTAGCGGATACGGCCAACACAAGATTCGGAGCATACCGTTGGCATGCCAGACTCCACACGCGGGTAACAGCCGATACATTTTTCCGCTTTGCCGGATTCCCAGTTGTAAAAGACCTTTTTATACGGACAGGAGCTGATACACATACGCCAGCCGCGACATTTGTCCTGATCTACCAGCACGATGCCATCTTCCTCGCGCTTGTAGATGGAGCCGGAGGGGCAAGCTGCGATACAGGAAGCATTCAGGCAATGGTTACAAATGCGCGGCAAATACATATGGAAGGTGTGCTCGAACTGCGAGTAAATTTCCTTCTGTATCTTGTCCATGTTTTTATCTTTGGCGCGTTTGTGGAACTCACCGGCCAGATCATCTTCCCAGTTCGGTCCCCAAGTGATTTTTTCCATGGTTTCGCCAGTCACTTGCGACATGGGACGCGCCGTAGGAGTAGCTTCTGATAGAGGGGCATTTTGCAGATGCGCGTAGTTGTAGGTGAAAGGCTCGTAATAATCATCTATCTCGGGTAAATCCGGATTGGCAAAGATATTGAGCAATTTATTGATGCGACTGCCAGACTTTAATTCCAGCTTGCCATTTCTCAGCTCCCAGCCACCCTTCCATACCTCCTGGTTCTCCCATTGCTTGGGATAGCCAACACCAGGCTTGGATTCCACGTTGTTGAACCAGGCATATTCCACGCCTTTACGGTTGGTCCACACATTCTTGCAAGTGACCGAACACGTATGGCAGCCAATACATTTATCCAGATTAAAAACAAAGGCGAATTGTGCGCGTACTTTCATGTCTGTTCTCCCTTATTTTGCACCGATGCCGACCGGATTTAACTGCGCCTCGCGTTCAGGCGTGAGTGGGCGTTCCAGCCAATCCACATCCTTATCCGCGATCTTGTGCAAGGCCACCATGGTGTCGCGCTGGCAACCCACAGTACCGTAGTAATTGAAGCCGTAAGCCAACTGCGCATAACCGCCAATCATATTGGTGGGCTTGATGATGACGCGCGTCACTGCGTTCAAAATGCCACCGCGCTTGCCTGTGGAAGGCGAACCGGGCACATTCACGTTTTTCTCCTGTGCGTGGTACATCATGGCCATACCGCGTGGAATACGTTGCGAAACAACTGCCCGCGCAACCGTCGCACCGTTATGGTTCACGGCTTCGACCCAGTCGTTGTCCTCGATACCCACAGTTTTGGCATCATCTTCGGAAACCCATACATAAGGCCCGCCGCGGAACAGTGTCAGCATGCGCAGGTTGTCCTGATAGCTTGAGTGGATGCCCCATTTGGAGTGGGGCGTGATCCAGTTTAGCTCCAAGTGCGGTTTGCTCTTTACCGCTGCAGGCAAGGCGTTTAGTTCGCCTAAATCCACCATTGGCTTATAAGTACAGAATCCCTCGCCGAAATCCAGCATCCATTCATGGTCTTGGTAAAAATGCGCCCGACCAGTCAGCGTGCGGAACGGGATATGCTCATGGACGTTGGTGTAACCTGCGGTGTAGGAGACTTTTTCGGACTCAATTCCCGACCAAGTCGGCGCGGTAATAATTTTGCGTGGTTGCGCTTGAATATCCTTGAAGGTGAACTTGTCTTCATGGCGACCGGCATAGAGATGGTGATGGTCAATCCCGGTTTTTTTGGAAAGCGCGTGCCATGATTTATGTGCTACCTCGCCATTGGTTTCCGGTGCCATGCGCATCACGGCATCACACACCGAGATATCCTCTTCCAGCGACGGCATACCAAACGAAACACCGGACTCACGCACCGTGCCGTTATGCCGTTTCAGCTCTTCATATTCCTGATCGGTATTCCAGTCTATACCTTTGATGTTATTACCCAACTTGGTCATCAATGGGCCTAATGCGATGAATTTGCGGTAGGTGTCGCCGTAATTACGTTCCACTAGCTTGATAATCGCCATGGTTTTGCCGGGGATCGGGTCACAATCACCGTCTTTCCAGTTCTTAACCTCGCCAAATGGTTGTGCCAATTCAGCAGCGGAATCATGCTGCATCGGTAATGCCACAACTTCTTTTTTCACACCCAGATGTTTCTCGGCTAGTGGTGCAAAGGTTTTGGCGATAGTTTTGAAAATCTGCCAGTCGGATTTTGATTCCCAGCCCGGATTCACCGCCTCGGATAAGGGGTGAATAAACGGGTGCATGTCAGTGGTATTTAGGTCGTTTTTCTCGTACCAGGTCGCGGTTGGCAAAATGATGTCAGAATAAGCTCCTGTAGAATTCAGGCGGAAGTTGATGTCTACCATCAAATCCAGCTTGCCAATCGGTGCATTCTCATGCCATTTCACTTCCTTGTTATTTCGGCCCGCACCGGACTCCTGTAACACGCCATTTTGCGCACCGAGCAGATGCTTCAGGAAATATTCGTGCCCCTTGGCGGAAGTACCGATAAGGTTGGCGCGCCAGACAAACAGGTTACGCGGCCAGTTCACCGGGTTATCCGGATCGGCATAAGCCACATCCAGCTCACCTGTTTTTAATTGCGCTGCTACGTATTTGGCAACTCCGGCCTCATCTATTGCGCCATTGGCAAGTGCTTCTTCTGCCAGTTCAATCGAGTTGCGGTTAAAGTTGGGCATAGAAGGCAGCCAGCCCATGCGTGTGGCTTTTACATTGTAATCAGCCAGTGAGTTGCCCTTGTTTTTACCTTTGCCTGCGGGGCTTAACAAAGTATCCGCATTCAAGGTTTCATAACGCCATTGGTCGGTATGGAAATACCAGTAAGAAGTCGAATTGGTGTGGCGTGGCGGGCGGTTCCAATCCAGTCCGAACGCGATGGGCGCCCAACCAGCCTGCGGACGCAGTTTTTCCTGCCCCACGTAATGTGCCCAGCCGCCGCCTGTCTGGCCAACGCAGCCGCACATATGCAGCAGGTTCATGATGGAACGGTAAGACAAATCGTTGTGATACCAGTGGTTAATTGCGGCACCCATGATCACCATGGATTTACCCTTGGTTTTTGAGGCGTTGTACGCGAATTCTCGACCTGTGCGTTCAATATCCGCTGCTTTCACACCGGTGACTTTCTCAGCCCACGCCGGGGTATAGGCTACATTGGCATCCGAATAATCTCTAGCGACATTCGACCCACCCAAACCACGGTCGATGCCATATTGTGCAACCTGCAAATCAAATACCGTAGCGACCAGAACTTTCTCACCATTACCTAGCTTGACTCTGCGGACAGGTACGCTGCGATAGAGCAGGTTGGGCTCGTCATGATTAAAATGCGGGAATCCAACAGAAGCCACATCATCTGGATTATCAATACACGTCAGCTGCGCGGTGATTTCTTGTTGTTTGCTGCCCGCTTGTTCCAGCAGATTCCATTTACCATCCTCACCCCAGCGGAAACCGATGGAGCCATTTGGTGCGACGAACGATTGTGATTTTTCGTCGAAAACAATGGTTTTCCAATCCGGGTTGTTGCTTTCTCCTAATGCTTTATCGAAATCAGAGGCGCGAAGGAAGCGATCCGTTACATATCCTGCACCATGTTTGCGTAGCATGACTTGCATCGGCATGTCCGTATATTTACGGGCATATTCCTGGAAGTAAGGGTCTTGTTGCTGGATATAGAATTCCTTCAGCGCTACATGTCCCATAGCCATGAAAGCGGCTGAGTCGGTGCCTTGCTTGATGGGCATCCACAGGTCAGAGAACTTGACGAATTCGGCATAGTCCGGTGCCATGGCCACGATTTTTGCGCCTTTGTAGCGTACTTCAGAAGCAAAGTGTGCGTCCGGGGTGCGCGTCATCGGCAGGTTGGCGCCAGTGATGATGATGTAAGTCGAGTTGTACCAATCGGCCGCTTCCGGCACATCGGTTTGCTCGCCCCAGGTCTGCGGACTAGCGGCAGGCAGGTCGCAGTACCAATCATAAAAAGAGCCACAAGCGCCGCCGATAAGGGAGAGATACCGGGAGCCTGCGGCGTATGAGATCATGGACATTGCCGGAATTGGGGAAAATCCGAAAATGCGGTCAGGCCCCCATTTTTTAATGGTGTAGACATTGGAGGCAGCGATGATCTCATTCACCTCTTCCCAAGAGGTGCGCACGAAACCGCCCAGGCCTCGTACAGCGGTATAACTTTTGCGTTTTTTTTCGTCAGCCTGAATAGCCTCCCAGGCTTCAACGGGATCTTTGCCAGTTTTTCGTTCCAGACGGTATAAATCCAGCAATCGGCCGCGAATCAGCGGATGCTTGATGCGGTGCGGGCTATACAGATACCAGGAGAACGAAGCGCCGCGTTGGCAGCCGCGTGGTTCGTGGTCAGGCAGGTCATCTCGAGTGCGCGGGTAGTCAGTCTGCTGCATTTCGAACGATACCAAGCCGTTCTTGACGAAAATCTTCCAGCTACATCCGCCTGTGCAGTTCACACCGTGGGTGGAACGCACTACCTTGTCATGTTGCCAGCGGTGACGGTAAGCATCTTCCCATTGGCGATCCTCGTTGGTGACAATGCCGTGATTGTCGGAAAATGTTTCCTTGACCTTGTCAAAGAATTTCAGTCTATCCAGAAAGTGACTCATGACACAAACTCCTTTTTAATCTTTGCGAGTTGTCTTTTATGGGTTTTTGATTTCGCTGCCATCACGCAAGTAAAACCACCAATTAAGAATTAGGCATAAAGCATAAAATGCGGCAAATCCGTACATTGCCATTTCTGGTGTACCTGCCTTGATTTGTTGTTTGATGACCTCTGGCGCGATGAAAGAGCCATACGCTGCAACTGCTGAGGTCCAGCCCAGCACCGGCCCGGCTTGTGTCCGGTCGAAAATTACACCGACTGTCCTGAATGTGGAGCCATTACCAATGCCTGTTGCGGCGAAGAGGATGACGAACACCACTAGAAACTGGGTGAAATAGATTTCCGGTGTGGCAGAATGGTAGGCCTGCATCATGATGTAGCCCGCGTAAGCCGAGGCTACTACCATTACGGCAGAAATCACCTGCGTGACGATTGATCCGCCTACCTTGTCGGAGATCCAGCCACCGACTGGACGAATCAAAGCACCTACGAACGGGCCGATCCAGGCATAAGTGAGGGCAGAAGGTGCTGCTGGATTTTTGAGGTGTGACCAAGACTGTGTTGCCACATCAAACACGTGCTGATCGCCAAAAATCACAGTGATAGACAGCGGCAGAGCCATCGAAAAACCAATGAATGAACCGAAAGTGACCACATACAATGCGGTCATGGACCAAGTATGCTTATTCTTGAAAATGGCAAATTGTTTGGCGATGTTTTCTTTCATGCTGCCAAAGGCGGCCAGCTTCATCACCAGCAGGGTCGATATGATAATCAGCGGCAGGGCTACCCACATATTGAGTACGCCTAATCCGGTAGGTGCGGGCAGGTATAGATACAAACCGATGATGGCCGGCAGAAATGCCAATGTGTATAACCATGTCACCTTGATGAAAGCTAGTAGCGCATTGCCGGCATCAGGAGAAATTGGCAGCAGATTACTCATGCCGAACCATGCGATCGCAGCCAAAGGCAATAACAAGACTATCCAGACAAAACCTGCGTTCTGGATATAGGTAGGCGTACCGGCAACAATCTTGCCAAAAATCCAGCCACTGTCTTTGACCAATGTGGTTGGTTCACCACCTAACGCGCCAAACACGCCCATGGTCATGATGAGCGGTATCAAAATCTGCATGGTAGTAACACCAAAGTTTCCCAAGCCTGCATTCAATCCTAACGCCGTACCTTGCAAGCGTTTAGGGAAAAATGTGCTGATATTACTCATGGAACTGGCGAAGTTGCCACCGCCCACGCCAGACCACAGCGCCATCAACTGGAATGCCCACAGCGGCCATTCCGGATGTTGCAGTGCGATGCCCGTACCGATGGCTGGGGTCACCAGCATGAATGTTGTCAGGAAAATAGTATTGCGTCCACCAGCAATACGGATAAAAAACGACGAAGGAATACGCATCGTAGCCCCGGCAAGACCGGAAATTGCGGTCAGCGTAAATAGTTCATCTTTGCTAAACGGAAAACCCAGGTTGCTCATTTGCACGGTGATGATGCCCCACATCAGCCACACGGCGAACCCGCACAACAATGCTGGCACAGAAATCCACAGATTCCGGTAGGCGATTTTTTTGCCGGTGGATTCCCAGAACTGCTCGTTTTCGACATCCCATTTTTCGATATTGGATAACATGCTTTTCCCCTTGATCCGTTATTTATAAGCCAGTACTTCTTTGCCTGACTGACGCTCCAGGTGGCGGCCTACCTTGACTGGGCGCACTTCGGTCCAGTACATCCAGATTAGCGATACCCAGACGACGCCGAACATCAACATAAAGCATGAGGTACGTACGCCGGTGAGATCCAATAGTGCGCCAAACATAATAGGCAGCAGAAAACCACCCAAACCACCGGCCAACCCGACCACGCCAGAAATCACGCCAATGTTGTCGGGATATTCATCCGAGATATATTTGAAAGTTGAAGCCTTACCGATTGCAAAGGCGATGCCCATGGTGAACATCACGATGGTAAAGGTGGTAGCGCTTAATCCCAGATGAAAGCTCTTGATGCCATTGACTGTGGTGATAGCAATCTCGGTTTGCGGATAAGACAGGAAAAACAGGCATAGCAATGACACCCATAGCACCCACCAAGTCACGGTATGTGCGCCGTATTTGTCGGAGAAATGACCGCCAATTGCGCGCAACACCCCACCAGGGATGCTGAACGCTGCCGCCATCAGGGCGGCTAGTTTC
Organism: Methylophilus sp.; assembly: GCA_044222155.1. Taxonomy (GTDB): domain Bacteria; phylum Pseudomonadota; class Gammaproteobacteria; order Burkholderiales; family Methylophilaceae; genus Methylophilus. The sequence continues at coordinate 67,961 of JBGANT010000005.1, read as the reverse complement.
AGGTCAAAACCATATTCCGATACATAATATTTGGTCATCCACAATGCTAGCGCCACGTAACCGCCGAACACGATGGAGTAGTACTGGCTGTATTTCCATACCCTCGGGTCTTTCAGTACGGTCAGTTGCTCACGCATACTAACGGCATTACCCACTTTATGAGCAGGATCGCTGAAGGTAAAGAACCAGAACAAGATAGCTGTGACCAGCATCAATACCGCATACACTTGCGGCACCATTGTCCAGCCATAGGCTACTACAAGCAGCGGCGCAACAAGTTTGGTGACTGCCGCCCCGGTATTACCCGCACCAAAAATCCCCATTGCCAAACCTTGGCGATTTTTTGGGAACCAGCGTGCACAGTAAGCAATACCTACTGTAAACGATCCGCCAGCAATGCCAACAAACAAACCCGTTACCAGAAACTGCCAGAATTCGGTACAGCGGGAGATCATGTAAATGGGGATCACGGTGGAAAGCATCAACACAAAAAACACTAGACGCCCACCAAACTTGTCCGTCCACATGCCGAGTGGCAAGCGAATCAGCGAGCCAGTTAGCACTGGTGTCGCCACCAGAATACCAAACTCGGTTTCGTTAAGCCCCAAACTTTCCTTGATGGGAATGCCGATCACGGCAAACATCATCCAGATCATGAAACATACGGTGAACGCCAGCGTACTGGCAATGACGACTGACCAAGCCTTGTATTGTTGTGTTGCCATTTAGCTTCTCCCATCGAATGACACGGTAGAAGGATATGCCGATGGCGCTGGTGCGCCTATTCTCCTGATGGCTAGGTGGAGTGAAGCAAAAGGACTAGTTCTTTAGTAGTAGTCTGGATGATGGAAGGAATGTTTTTTCTGAAAGCATCGCCAGAGGGCGTGCCCTGCCTGGCTTACAGAGGCACGGTTTCGATAATGAATGTGCGCGTAAGTATATATAGATTGTTTACGGTGCCGGCTTTTCCGTTGCCAGCCCATGCTCTACGGCATACACCGCAGCTTGCACTCGGCTGGCGAGGTTGAGTTTGCGCAAAATACCTTGCACGTGAATTTTGACGGTAGACTCGGCCAGATCTAATGTGCGGGCGATTTCCTTGTTGCTGGCACCCCCGGCCAGCATGGCGATAATTTCGCGTTCGCGCGGTGTAAGTTTGTCCGGGGTAGCCTCTGACTGTCCGGTGCCTTTTTGTCCCAGACGCATTGCATCGGCTAGTTTTCCCGCCATTTGCGATGACATGACCGATTCGCCATTGGCGGCACGCCGGATGGAATCTACCAGAAAATCGGTTTCGATGTTCTTGAGCAGGTAGCCGCGTGCGCCGGCTCGCAAGGCTTCCAGCAAATCCTCGGCATCTTCGGAGACTGTTAGCATGATGATTTGCGTTTGTGGCGCTTCCTCGCGCAGCAGAGGAATTGTCACCAGCCCGCTGGTGCCAGGCATGTGTAGATCCAGTAGCACTACGTCCGGTTGTAGTTGCTTGGCGCGCTTGACGCCTTCCAGCCCGTCGCCTGCTTCGCCAACCACCTCAAAACCTTCTTGCCGCTGCAGCAATAGATTGATGCCGCTACGGAACAGGGTGTGGTCGTCAATGATCAGTACGCGGATAGCGCTCATGCGGTTCTAATTTCGGGTGATTATTCCGGCAGTATAAGGCATATATGCGTGCCTTGATTTGGTTTGGCGTCAAAACTCAGTTTCGCGCCGATACGGTGCGCGCGTTCGCGCATAATGCGTAAGCCGACATGGCTATCTCCCGCGTCCCGTCCGGCATCGAAACCAATGCCGTTGTCGCTGATGTCCATGCGGCATTGCCCTTCACAGCCAAGCTTGACTTCCACACGACTGGCTTTGGCATGTTTGCGCACGTTGGAGAGCGATTCCTGCACGATATGCATCACTTGCAACACTTGTTCCGGCTCCAGCACGGGGGGCGTGCCGCTGGATTTGAACCTGGTTTTGATGCCGGTCTGCCCTTCGAACTTTTCCAGCGCACTGCGTATTGCGGTTTCCAGATCCGTGGTGCCGATGCGGGTGCGGAAATGCACTAGCAATTCGCGCACATCGTCGTAGCTTTCCTGTACGCCTTCACGGATTTGCCCCAGTGTTTTTTGCGCGTTGGACAGCTGTTGTTTTTGCAGGTCGTCCTGTAGCAGTTGTACCTGAATATTGAGGAAAGCCAGCGATTGCGCGATGCTGTCATGGAGTTCTTGTGCCAGCAGGTTGCGCTCTTCCGACACGGCAACTTCCTTGTCTAGTGCCGCCAGTTCGCGGTTTTTGGCCTCGATGCTGCGTGTTTTCTCTTCCACGCGTTGCTCCAGTGTGGAATACAAATCCTGTAGTTCATCCGCCATGCGGTTAAAGCCGCTCGCCAGTTCGCCCAGCTCGTCCTGGCTTGTGACTGGCAGGCGCACGTCAAAATCTGCCGCCGCCATACGCTGGATACCTTCTTTCAATTTGGTGACAGGGCGTACCACCATGTGCGAGAACAGATTGACCAGCAGTACCGTGCCAATAAACGCCAAGCTGACCAGCGTAACTTGCAATGTGCGCAACAATATCGTGGCGCGCGCGTTACTGTGTTCCACCATAGTCACTAATTCGTTGATGCTGGCGACAAATTTTTCCAGCATAGGGCGATATTGCGAAAGCAGTTGCTGTTGTGTTTGGGAATCGGGCGCGTTAAGGGTGGACAGGATATGTGGATAGATTTGATTTTGCCAACCATCCCGAATGTGCGCCATGCTGGTATTGATTTCAGCATCTTTTGGCAATGCCAACGGGCGGGACGGGTTGCCTTGTGCCAGTTCCACCAGGGTTTGTTCGAACAAGCGGATTTCATGTTCAATGTCTTGCCTTGAGGTGGCAGTTGGCAAACGGGCATGCTGTTCCAGCAAAAAAGCAATACGGTAGGAGCGCATACGCTCACGCCCCGCATCATTAATGGCCGCCGCACCACCCTCCAGTCGCCAGGACACCAGCAGCGTGGAACCGATCGCAATCAAGGCAACCAGGAAATAGAACACCAGAAGCCCAATAATCTTCTCACGGATTTTTAACTTATTTAAAAAAAACTGCAACATGTAAAAGATTATAGGGCAAGATTCCATTATGAGAAGCCATCCCTTAATATCACATCATGCAAAAGACATTCAAAACACCCGTTTCTGCCCTGGTGCTGATACACACTGCCGACTTGCAAGTCCTTTTGCTTGAGCGCGCAGACAAGGCAGGGTTTTGGCAATCCGTCACCGGTAGCCTGGAGGGTGACGAGACGCCGCGCGAGGCGGCGATACGCGAGGTGTTGGAGGAAACCGGGCTGGATGCTTTGCAATATGATTTTCAAGACTGGCATGCCAGTAATGTCTATGAGATATACTCGCATTGGCGCTACCGCTATGCGCCAGGTGTGACGGAGAACCGTGAGCATCTTTTTGGTTTATGCGTGCCGCGGGATGCGCGGATTCAACTCTCACCGGATGAACATGTGCGTTACGCGTGGGTGGATTGGCGCGAGGCGGCCAAACGCGTGTTTAGCTGGACGAATGTGGATGCGCTAAAAAGACTTGGTGAACGACACCACTTAACGTTGTAAAATAAACCTTTTGACACATCACGTATCATAAATAACATGCAAGTATCTCCCATCAAATTTGAAAAATTCCAAACTGCGGAAGATGCCGAATGCCAGCGCCGCATCATTGCTGCACGTAACAAGTTGGGCAAGCGTCTGGCGATTCTCGGCCATCATTACCAGCACGAGAGTGTGTATCGCCATGCGGATTTCACCGGTGATTCGCTCAAACTTTCCAAATATGGGGATAGCCTGGAGGCCGAATATATCGTGTTTCTGGGTGTGCATTTCATGGCCGAGGTGGCGGATATTCTAAGCCGGCCAAATCAGACCGTGATACTGCCAGATTTGGCAGCAGGCTGCAGCATGGCGGATATGGCGAATCTGGCCAAAGTCGAGCGTAGTTATCGTGAACTGAACAAGGTGCTTAACTTCGATGAGACTATTACACCCATTACTTACATCAATTCAGCCGCCGATTTGAAAGCCTTTTGCGGCGAGCATGGCGGTATCGTATGCACCAGCACCAACGCACCCAAGATACTGGAATGGGGCTTTAAACAACGCGAAAAAGTGCTGTTCTTCCCCGATCAGCACCTAGGACGCTGGAGCGGCCACAAAATGGGTATCCCGCTGGAACAGATGCCAGTGTGGGATCCGGACCAGCCCTTGGGCGGCTTGACCGAGGACGTGATCAGAAATGCCAAGATCTTGCTATGGAAAGGGCATTGCTCGGTGCATCAGATGTTCCGCCCGCAGAATATCGCCGATTTCCGCACACAGCATCCCGATGGCAAAGTGATCTGTCACCCCGAGTGTGCGTACGAGGTTTGCGTGAATTCCGATTATGTCGGCTCCACCGAATATATTCTCAAGACCGTGACAGAGGCTGACCCCGGCACCAAGTGGCTGGTGGGCACGGAGTTGAATCTGGTGACGCGCCTGGCCGAGCAGATGAAGCCTCAAGGCAAGCTGGTGCAGTTCATGAGCCATATCGTGTGCGAGTGCTCCACCATGGCGCGCATTGATCCGCAGCATCTGGCCTGGTGTCTGGAGAATCTGGCCGAAGGCAATGTGGTCAACCAGATCAAAGTGCCTAAGCATGAGGCGGAGCTGGCCAAGCTCAGTTTGGACCGCATGCTGTCCGTATCTTAACTTTTTTCATTATGCACGACGATGCTCTGAACGCCTTATTCCATGCGCCTTCCAGGGCATTATTTTATGAAATGAACGCGCGCGAGGCTTGAATTGACCGAAAAATCCTGTCCGTTATGTCAGCCAACTTCGCATCAGGTGCTGTGGCAGGATGATCTCTGCCGCGTGGTGGTGCTGAATGATGTGGATTATCCCGCCTACTGCCGCGTCGAACTGATTGCCCATGTTAAAGAAATGACCGATCTGGCGCCGTCAGAGCGGGCACGTATGATGAAAGTGGTGTTTGCGGTGGAAACCGCAATGTGTGAAGTGATACAGCCTGACAAGATCAACCTGGCCAGCCTCGGTAATAAGACACCACACCTGCACTGGCATGTGATTCCGCGTTTTGAGGGTGACAAACATTTCCCCAATAGTCATTGGGGTGCCGTCGAGCGGGCGGGAGAGCCGCGTCAGCTTGGCGAGTCGGAGCTGACGCAATTAAAAGGGAAGATCAAGCTTTACGCAGAATGCGCGCTGGGCGCGGCTTAAACCAGTAACCGCTCCACCACTTTGCCGTTTTGCAGATGGCTTTCGATAATCTCGTCCAAATCTTCGTTATCGACGAATGTGTACCACACAGCTTGCGGATAAACCACCATCACCGGGCCTTCGCCGCATCTATCCAGGCAGCCGGCGCGGTTGATGCGTACTTTTCCGGCGCCTGCCAAACCTAATTTTTTCATCTTGGCTTTCATATAATCAAAAGCAGCCTCTGCGCCTTTGTTCATACAACAATCTTCGCCATTCTCGCGCTGGTTCAGGCAAAAAAATATGTGATATTGATAATAATTTTCCATGCTTTAATGGCTGCTGCCTTCAGTTGCAAGATAGTCTTCCTGGGTAAATGTCCAAGTACGGGTGATCCCGAGAATATCGGTGTTTTGACGCATTTCGTCCGAAAACGGTGAAAATGGCGCGGCCAGATGCACGATGTTCTTGGCGGCCTCATCTAATATCTTGGAGCCAGAACTTTTGTCGATAGTGATGTTTTCTACCGACCCATCCGATTTTATTTCCACTGTCATGCGCAATGAGCCGTAGATCTTTTGTGCGCGAGCGGCTTGCGGGTAATTCAGGTTGCCGATGCGTTCCACCTTCTGGCGCCAAGCTTCCAGATACATCGCGTCGCTAGCCTCTTTGGCGCGTGCACCTAAATAGCGTCGTTTGGGACGTTTCTGGTATTCCTCTTGCTGTTTGGCGATCTGTGCTTCTAACCGATCTATCTCGATGCTGGCGGCTAGCAGATCAGCGCGGTTCAGCGATTTCACTACGGCTTTCTGGTCGCCTTTTTCCGGCTCTGCCGCCGCTGCGTCCTGCGTCGGGTTGGATTCCACGGTTTTGGTCGCCTTGATCTGGGTCATCAGTTCCTGCGCCTGTTTCTCCAGTGCTTCCAGTTTTTTCTGCTCGCGGGCTTCCTGCGCCTGCAGCTTGGCGGCTTTAGCGGCGCTTTCCGCTTGCGCTGTTGGTTTTAGCTTGACCTCGGTGTTCTTTTGTCTGGGGGCAGGCAGTGCTGTTTTCATCTGCCGGTTCTTGTCGGTATTGCCGCCGCGATCCAGATTGGCCTGAGCTAACACATCCGCTTTGTCGGGAGCTTCTTTTGTCTTGGCATTCACTAGCACGACATCCAGGCTGGGCAGTTTGTTGATAGCTTTTTTAATCTCGGGCTGGAACTTGATACTGAGAATTGTTGCGTGAATAAAAATGGAGAGCCAGATGGCAATCGCCATTATGCTGCGCGATTGCAGCCATGCTAGCGGCTCGGCCAGCAAAGACGGGAAATTTACACTTGTACCTGCTGCTGCCAAATGTTTATCTCTTTAGATTATCCAGAATCTTTTGATGCACGCCACCAAAACCGCCATTACTCATCACTAGGATATGGTCACCCGTTCTCGCCGTTTTGGCAATGGCCTGTACCATCTTTTCCAGATCATCGAACGTCTGTGCTTTGCTTTGCAAGGGTTTCAGTGCCTCGGCAGCGTCCCAGCCCAGATTGTTGGCGTAGCAGAACACGGCATCCGCATCGCATAGGCTGTTCGGCAAGGCGGCTTTCATCACGCCCAGTTTCATGGTGTTACTACGTGGTTCCAGCACGGCCAAAATACGTGCTTTACCCACTTTTTGACGCAACCCCGCAATAGTGGTTTCAATCGCGGTGGGGTGATGCGCGAAGTCGTCATACACCGTGATGCCATCTACTTCTCCGCGTACTTCCATGCGGCGTTTCACGTTCTTGAACTCCCCTAAGGCCTCAATGGCGATGCAGGGCGCGACGCCGACATGGCGTGCGGCAGCGATAACCGCCAGTGCATTCATGCGGTTGTGTTCACCGAGCAGATCCCACGAGACGCGGCCTTGGCATTCATTGTTCAGCCATACTTCAAAGCTGCCGTTCGACGCCACCTCCTGCACATGCCAGCCTGCATGATCTCCAAAAAACTCCGTAGGTGACCAGCAGCCTTTCGCAATCACGCGCTGCAGGCTTTCCTGTCGGTTGGTGACCACCAGACCTTGCTGCGGCACAGTGCGTACCAAGTGGTGGAACTGTTTTTCGATAGCCGCCAAGTCTTCGAAAATATCGGCATGATCGAATTCCAGGTTGTTCAGGATGGCCGTGCGTGGGCGGTAGTGTACGAACTTGGAACGTTTATCGAAGAAGGCGGTGTCGTATTCGTCGGCTTCGATCACGAAGAAAGGCGATCTGGATTTGGTATCCTGTTTCGGTGTTTGCGGCAAACGCGCAGAAACGCCAAAGTTCTCAGGTACGCCGCCAATCAGGAACCCTGGTGCTAATCCTGCATATTCCAGCACCCAGGCCAGCATGGAGCTGGTCGTCGTTTTGCCATGTGTACCGGCTACGGCCAATACCCATTTACCTTGCAGCACGTTCTCTGCCAGCCATTGCGGGCCAGAAATATAGGGCAGGCCTTGATTCAGGATTTCTTCCATCAGTGCATTACCACGCGTCACGACATTGCCGATAACGTAGATATCCGGATCCAGTTTGGTTTGTTCTGGCGAAAAGCCTTCAATGAGTTCAATCCCCTGTGCCTCCAGTTGTGTGCTCATGGGTGGGTAGACGTTCGCATCGCAACCAGTGACGCGATGCCCGGCTTGCTTGGCCAGTACTGCAATGCCGCCCATAAATGTGCCGCAGATGCCTAAAATATGTATGTGCATGAGTGTATTTCAGTGGTTAATTTTTTGATGGTTTTTCTGGCGCAAGCGCTGCAAAAAATGCTTAAAACTACTAAAGTTTGCCCTGACTTTACCGTTAACCTCATTGTGGCTGTTTCATGGCCATTATGAAGGTATAAAAATATAATGATAAGCCATTTGCGGGCTTAAAAATCAGTTTTGCGAGTGAAAAGAATCAGGTAATTTTATGAACCAACCCGTTATTCCTACCATAGTGCCAAACGCTGCCGAAATCTTCCTTGGTCGCCAGCCAATCCTGAATGCCAATCGTCAAACTATTGCCTACGAGTTGTTATACCGCTCACGAGACGATGCTTCGGAAGCCGAGGTGGAGGACGACTTGTCAGCCACATCCACTGTAATCGTCAATACCGTCAGCCAGTTTGGCTTGGAACGTGTGATTGGCAAAAAAGATGGTTTTATCAACGTGTCTGCCAGTTTTTTGATGTCTCAAACTGTGGAATTGCTGCCGCCAGAGCGTTTTGTGCTGGAGCTCCTGGAAGATGTGCCAATCAATGCACAAATTTTGCGGCGCTGCGAGGAACTGAAGGAAAAGGGGTTCAGGTTTGCGCTGGATGGATTTAATTATCATGCTGAGCATGACCCAATCCTGCCGCTGGTGGATTATTTCAAGATTGATTTGACAGTAACACCTATCGATAAAGTACCACAACTGATTGCATATATCCGCAAAACCACTAAGGCAAGGATCATTGCCGAGAAAGTGGAAGAAGAAGACTTGTTCATGCAATGCAAACAATGGGGCTGTGATGCGTTCCAAGGCTTCTTTTTTGCAAAGCCCAGTGTGCTGAAAGGTAAAAAGCCTCAGCCGCACCAGATGAGTCTGATGCGCATCATGGGCATGCTTTTGGGTGATGCTGATTTACAGGAACTGGAGCCTCTGTTCAAAAACAATCCCGGCTTGACCATCGGCTTGTTGCGTCTGGTTAATTCTGTGGGTGTTGCCGGGGGAAGGCAGCAGGTGGAATCCATCCGTCAGGCGATGGTAGTGCTTGGGCAAAAACAATTGTTGCGTTGGGTACAATTGCTGCTATATGCCACACCGGATGGTCAGGTAGACAACCCGCTGCTGCTGCAGGTTGCTAGCCGTGCAAGACTAATAGAACTTTTGGCGAAAAAAATCGAGACTTACCAGCTAAATTTCAGTGATCAGGCCTTTATGGTTGGGATGCTTTCCTTGGCTGATGTGGTAATGCAATGCCCATTGGAAGAAGTTTTTGTCGAAATAGGTTTGTCAGACGATTTGCAAAAAGCGATCGTGGCGCACGAGGGCACTTTTGGGGAATTGCTGAGTTTGGCTAAAGTCATCGAGCTTGGTGATTTCGATATTGCGGAACAGGAAATCATCAAGTTAGGAATAAGTTCAGATGATTTATTGAATATTCAGCTCGAGACCATGAGTTGGTCGAATGATTTGGTTAAGGGGCCTATGTAACATTCCCATACAAGGCGATGTCAAGTGTCGCCTCAGATTTATGACATGAGGAATTTTTAGCCAGAATTTGATTCTGGCTAAAAATAGATATAATGTCGGCTTTCAAAAATACTTGAACTATTGGCGTTCCCTTTCGTCATTCGATAGATGAGACAATTACTCAACTCTTACACCTATGTAGTGAAGATGATAGTGCTGGCAGGTTTTCTGGCGGCACTGAGCTTTGTTATCGTCTCAACGTATGGCGATACTTCTAGTTACATTGATGATTATGAGAGGGTTAGGGTCGCCCAGATTCAGGATTCTTTTGATGATCCGGATTCGTCCTCAGAGCCGGAATATGCCATAAGTACGCTGTCTTTTGGCAAATTCCAACTTCTAATCTCATCATTAACTACCTACCTGACGGTAAAGAAGGCTGTCTGTTCAGATTTCAGCCTTTCCTACCGTTTGCATGCTCGCGCTCCTCCATTGCTGTAAATCTTTCCAAGTGAGATAACCTTCAGTAGGTGATTCTCGCACCTATAGCCTTGTTTGACCTTGGTCGGACTTGGCTTTGTCCATGCTCGATTCCTTCTATGGAACTGCGGGTTATTTGTGTCTTACATCGGATTAGGAAAGTGTCGAAGCAGTATGGTTAAAAAATCACATCTTAGTTTATTGGTCGTCTTGCTTGCTTTTATAAGTGGTTGTCATAAAGAAGAGCCTCGCGAAGAAAAAGTCGCCAAGTTGGAGGTAACGCATCCTTTGCTTAAAGATGTTGCCATTACCAAAGAATATGTCAGTCAGATCCACGCCTATAAACGAATAGAACTGCGTGCAATGGAGCGTGGTTATATCCAAAACATTTATGTGGATGAAGGACAAAGCGTGGCACAAGGGCAACGTATGTTCAAAATTATGCCCAATGTTTACGAAGTGGAACTGCAAAAGGCAAAGGCAGAAGCCACTGCGGTGCAAATCGAATATCAGAATACTAAAGCGCTTACTGAGAAAAACATCATTTCTCCCAATGAGTTATCTGTTTTGAAGGCCAAACTTGATAAAGCTAATGCAGAAGTCAAACTGGCAGCCACCCATTTGGGTTTTACCGATGTCAACTCACCTTTCAATGGCATCATGGATCATCTTGAAGTCCGTAATGGTAGTTTGGTTGAGGAAGGCGATTTGCTCACCACAATTTCAGACATTAGCAAGATATGGGTGTATTTCAATGTGCCAGAGGCCGAGTATCTCGACTACAAAACCCATAAGGATAGCCAGACGCCAATTGAAGTTGGCCTGAAAATGGCTAATGGAGAGGTCTTTAACCAAATCGGCAAGGTAGAGACGATAGAAGCTGACTTTGATAACAAAACCGGAAATATCGAGTTTCGAGCCACTTTTCCAAATCCAGACAAACTATTGCGACATGGCGAGACCGGTAATATTTTGATGAAGATTCCTTTCAAGAACGCCATGGTCATTCCTCAAAAAGCCACTTTCGAGATATTGGACAAAACCTATGTTTATGTCGTGAACAAAAACCACGTCTTGGAACAGCGACTGATCAATATTGCTGCAGAATTGCCGCATGTATTTATTGTGAAAGATGGCCTGAACAGCACCGACCAGATTCTGATTGAAGGTTTGCGCAAGGTGCAGGCTGGCCAAAAGATTGAGATCAATTTTAAATCACCGGAAATGGTTCTTTCCCAGATGGATTACCACGCTGAGTAATGCTGATCGATAACACATAAAGGTAATCTAACATGTTGAGTATATTTATTAAACGACCTGTCATGGCGATTATTTTGTCGCTGCTGACCGTGTTCATGGGGGTGATGGCCATCCGTACACTTCCCATTTCGCAATATCCTGATATTGCCCCGCCACGGGTGATTATTTCTTTGGCTTACCCTGGTTCCAGTGCCAGTGTGTTGGTAAATTCATCGCTGATTACGATTGAACGCGCCATCAATGGGGTGCCGGGCATGAAGTACATCATGTCGGATGCAACCAGTGCGGGTGAGGCGACAATTCAAGTCATTTTTGATTTGGGTGTCGACCCAAATCAGGCCATGATTAACGTGAAGACGCGACTTGACCAAGTCATGAGCCGTTTGCCGCAATTGGTGCAGTTGGAAGGTGTGGTGGTGGAGCGTGTGCAGCCCAGTATGCTCATGTACATCAACCTCTACAGCAAAGATAAAAACACGGATGAGAAGTTCCTGTTCAACTATGCCAACGTGAATGTCATCCCCGAGATTCAACGGGTGAATGGTATTGCCAGCGCTAAAATTTTGGGTAGCCGCCAGTACGCCATGCGTATTTGGCTTAACCCAGATCGCATGCGTGCCTACAAAGTGTCGGTCGAAGAAGTGATGAAAGCGATTGACGAGCAAAGCATCATTGGCCGCCCGGGCCGATTAGGTATCAGCTCGGGCATCAAGGCGCAATCCAAAGAGTATGTGTTGGTGTATCAGGATCGCTACAACAAGCCAGAACAATATGCCGACATCATCATCCGTGCCGATTCGGATGGCAAGATCCTGCACATGAAAGACGTTGCCACGATTGAATTGGGTAGCGAGTTCTTTGATATTTACTCCAATAAGGACGGCTATCCTTCGTCGGCGATTGTGCTCAAGCAGAATTACGGCAGTAATGCGAGCGAAGTGATTGCCAACGTCAAAGAAACGATGAAATCGCTGGAAAAATCATTTCCATCTGGCATGGCGTATGAAATCAACTACGATGTGTCCAAATTTCTGGATGCTTCCATCGAAAAAGTGATTCACACACTGATTGAGGCTTTTTTGCTGGTAGCTTTCGTGGTGTTCATTTTTCTGGGAGATTGGCGTTCTACTCTCATCCCGATTCTCGCGGTGCCTGTATCGTTGATTGGCTCATTCTTCTGTATGCAGATGTTTGGCATCACCATCAATCTGATTACTTTGTTCGCATTGGTGCTGGCCATTGGTATCGTGGTGGATAACGCCATTGTGGTGGTAGAAGCTGTCCACGCCAAGATGGAGCATGAACCCAATATCACGCCCTACAAAGCCACGCAAAAAGTATTGGGTGAAATTGGCGGTGCAATTGTGGCGATTACTTTGGTGATGACAGCTGTATTTGTGCCGGTTGCATTCATGACTGGCCCGGTGGGAATCTTCTATCGGCAGTTCTCTATCACCATGGCGTCTTCCATCATTATTTCCGGCGTTGTAGCCTTGTCACTCACACCGGTGCTATGTGCCATGTTGCTTAAAAACACCCATGGTCAGCTCAAGCGCAAAACCCCGGTTGGGTTGCTGATTGATGTGTTTAACCGCTGGTTTGAAAAACTCACCGGCGGGTATGTCAAATTCTTGAGCCTGATTGTAGCGAGGCGCATCTTCACTTTTCTCGTATTGGCAGGCTTCTGTTTTGGTACGGTGGCAGTTAATGAAACCTTACCTGCGGGCTTCATCCCGGGTGAAGACCAAGGCATGATTTACGCCATTATCCAAACTCCGCCCGGCACTACGCTGGAAGCTACCAACCATGTGGCACGTCAGCTGCAAGCAGTGGCGAAGAAGATTGACGGTATCCAGTCGGTTTCTTCGCTGGCAGGTTATGAGGTGTTGACTGAAGGGCGTGGTTCCAATGCCGGTACTTGCCTGATTAACTTAAAGGACTGGTCAGAACGTAAACAATCCATTCAGGAAATCATCGAAGAACTGGAACATCACACCAAGGACTTTGGTGCGGTGGTTGAGTTCTTTGAACCGCCTGCGGTGCCAGGTTATGGCGCAGCTTCTGGCTTGGCTTTGCGCTTGCTGGATAAAACCAATGGTACCGATTACCACGAGTTTGACAAAATCAATCAGGAATTTATGGCGGCTTTGGGTAAACGTAAGGAATTGACCGGGTTGTTTACATTCTATGCAGCCAATTACCCGCAATACCAACTGGAGATAGATAACCAGCTTGCCATGCAGAAAGGCATTTCTATCGGCAAGGCGATGGATAACCTGAATATCCTGATTGGGAGCACATACGAACAAGGGTTTATTCGCTTTAACAACTTTTTCAAGGTATATACCCAGGCCGCACCGGAATTTCGCCGTTACCCCAGCGATATTCTGAACTATTTTGTGAAGAACGAAGAGGGCGAAATGGTCCCTTATTCTTCCTTCATGAAACTCAAGAAGATTCAGGGACCAAACGAAATCACGCGTTATAACCTATACAATTCTGCTGCAATCCGGGCAATGCCAGCAAAAGGCTACACCACAGACGAAGCGATTAAAGTCGTAAAACAAGTTGCCGCTGAAACGCTGCCTAAAGGCTACGACATCGGCTGGGAAGGCTTGTCTTACGACGAGGCGAGACGAGGTAACGAAGCGGTGGTAATTTTCTTCGTGGTGCTGGTGTTCGTTTACATGGTGCTGGCTGTGCAATATGAGAGCTTTTTGCTCCCGCTTGCCGTGATTCTATCCCTGCCTGCCGGGGTATTTGGTTCGTTCTTCCTATTGCGGGCTTTGGGTTTGGCTAACGACATTTATGCACAAGTCGGGCTGGTCATGTTGGTGGGGCTGCTGGGCAAAAATGCGGTATTGATTGTGGAATATGCCGTACAGAAACACGAAATGGGCATGTCCATCAAGGATGCTGCGATAGAAAGTGCCAAAGTACGCTTCCGCCCGATTCTGATGACTTCGTTTGCATTTATCGCCGGTCTGATACCGCTGGTAAAGGCCACGGGAGCTGGCGCAATTGCCAACCGCACCATCGGCACATCTTCACTCGGTGGCATGCTGTTCGGTACGATTTTCGGCGTGTTGCTGATACCCGGTTTGTACTACATCTTTGGCAAACTCTCTGAAGGCAGAGATTTGATCAAAAACGAAGCACATGAACCGCTCACCGAGCTTTATCACTTCAACCTGAATTTGGGGGCAGACAAAGATGAATAAGAACAATAAGTTACATTGGGTGGTGATTGCTTGCATTGCGAGTATGGTGCAAGGTTGCGCGATTCCGGCAATCATCAAAAAAAAGGTGGACGCACCTTTGCCTGCTAGCTATCAAAACCGCGAGACACAAGAGTCGCAAAATGTGGCCGAACAGAATTGGCGTGCTTTTTTTGAGGATCCAGAACTGGCGCAACTGATAGATACCGCCATCGAAAATAACAAGGAAATAAAAATCCTGATGCAGCGTATCAGCATGGCACAAAACGAAGTGCTTGCTCGCAAGGGTGAATACAAGCCCTTTGTGCGGTTTGGTGCTGGGGTGGAAGTGGAAAAAGCCGCCAAATACACACGCAACGGTGCTGTGGAGGAGCATATCGAGATTGTCGAAGAAAAATCCAATCCCGAATATCTGGGTAATTACCAGTTCGGAGTGAACGCCTCTTGGGAATTGGATGTGTGGAAAAAGCTCCGCAATGCCACGCAAGTTGCGGTGTTGGAGTATATGGCCTCGGTGGAAGGTAAAAACTTTCTGGTCACCAATCTGGTTGCAGAAGTGGCTAATTCTTACTACGAACTGATGGCACTGGATAACCAGATGATGAATCTGGAGCAGAACATCAAGACGCAGGAAAATGCACTGGAAGTGGTCAAAGAGCTGCAAAAATTCGGCAAATCCACCTCACTTGCAGTCAAGCGGTTTGAGGCGGAAGTGCAGAAAAACCAAAGCCAGAGGTATGTGTTGAAACAACAAGTTACCGAGATTGAGAATCGCATCAATTTCTTGCTAGGGCGCACTCCACAGCCGATTACACGCAACGCACAAGGGTTTATGGCGATACAGCCCAAGGTGCTGCAGACCGGTATCCCATCGCAACTGCTTACGAACCGTCCTGATATTCGCAAAGCCGAGTTGGAATTGCAGGCTGCTGATTTGAACATCGACGTGGCCAAAGCTAACTTCTATCCTTCATTTGCTATCAAGGCGGGGGTTGGCTTCCAAGCCTTCAATCCTAAATACTTGTTGCGTACGCCTGAATCGCTGGCGATTTCACTAGCGGGCGATATCATGGCACCGCTCGTCAACAAGAACGCGATCATTGCGGAATATAAAAACGCTAGTGCGGGACAGATTCAGGCAGCTTATGAGTATGAGCAAACGATTATTCGTGCCTATGACGAAGTCTCGACCCACATCGCCAGCTTGGATAATTTGGACAAGAACTACCAGCTTAAAAATAGCCAGGTCAACGCGTTGAATGAGTCCATTGACGTCGCTAACCAGCTGTTCAAGTATGCGCGCGCAGATTATCTGGAGGTCTTGCTTACACAGCGTGAAAGCTTGGAAGCCAAGATGGAACTGATAGAAACCAAGCAGAAACAAATGAGCGCCATGGTCAGTTTATACCGTTCACTTGGTGGGGGTTGGCACTAGCTCTCTTGAAATATGAATAAAAAGCCGCTCAGACAGCGGCTTTTATTACAGCCAACAGAATTAAGACATTATCCTAGATTCGGTGCTAACCAGCGTTCCAAGTAAGCTTTGTCGAGACCTCGGCGTTTTGCCATGTCTTCCAGTTGGTCATTATCGATTTTATCCACGCTGAAGTACCCGGCTTCCGGGTGCGCGAGGTAGAAACCGGAAACCGCAGCCGCAGGTTGCATGGCGAAACTCTCGGTGAGCGTCATGCCAATTTCTTCTGCGTTCAGCAGTTTGAACATGTCAGGTTTCACCGTATGGTCCGGGCAGGCTGGGTAGCCAGGCGCAGGGCGGATGCCTTGGTATTGTTCCTTAATAAGCGCATTGTTATCCAGCGTCTCATTGGCGGCATAGCCCCACAAGTCAGTACGTACACGCTGATGCATGTATTCGGCAAACGCTTCGGCAAGTCGGTCTGCCAGCGATTTGAACATGATGGCGCTGTAGTCATCGTGCGATTCTTCGAATTGCTGCAGGCGTTTTTCCATGCCCAAGCCGGCGGTGACGGCAAACAAACCGATGTAATCATCTATGCCTTTCGGCGCAATAAAATCTGCTAGACATTGATTAGGGCGCGGCACGCCGTCTATCACCGGCTTTTGCGTCTGCTGCCGCAAGCCATGCCAAGTAAAAGCGATTTGGTTGCGGTTTTCGTCGGTATAAATCTCTATATCGTCGTCATTCACCGTGTTGGCGGGCATCAGCGCAATCACGCCGCTCGCACTCAACCAGCGGCCGTCGATGATTTTCTTGAGCATGGCTTGTGCTTCGTTAAAGACTTTGGTGGCGGCTTCTCCGACCACTTTATCTTGCAAAATCGCTGGGTAGCTACCCGCCAAATCCCAAGTCTGGAAGAACGGACTCCAGTCGATGTATTGTGCAATCAGGTTCAAATCAATGTTCTTGAATTCGCGGCGGCCGATGAATTTGGGTTTTACTGGGGCATTTTCGCCATGGAAATTCAGTTTGATCTTATTAGCGCGCGCTTCGGTTAGCGTGAGCAGCGGCACACCTTTTTTGTTGGCATGTTGTATTCTTGCTTTTTCATAATCTGCTTGAATCTCGGCCAAATAAGCGCCGCGTGTTTCTAGCGTGAGCAGGTTTTGCATCACGGATACCGAGCGCGAAGCATCTGGCACGTAAATCACCGGACCGTCATAATTGGGGGCAATTTTGACTGCAGTGTGCGCGCGAGACGTGGTTGCGCCGCCAATCAGCAAGGGCGTTTTCAGGCCGCTAAAATGCGGGTCGCGCTGCATTTCCTTGGCCACATATGCCATTTCTTCCAGCGAAGGCGTAATCAAGCCGCTCAAGCCGATAATGTCGGCATTCTCAGCTTTGGCCATCGCCAGAATCTCGGCAGCGGGCACCATCACGCCCATGTTCACGACTTCGAAGTTGTTGCACTGCAGTACCACAGAGACGATGTTTTTGCCGATGTCATGCACGTCGCCTTTCACCGTGGCAATCACCACCTTGCCTTTGGGCTTGGTCTTTTGACCGGTTCTGGCTTCTTCCTCAGCCTTTTCCTGCTCGATAAACGGGATGAGATGCGCGACGGCAGACTTCATGACGCGAGCAGATTTCACCACTTGCGGCAGGAACATCTTGCCTTGCCCGAATAGGTCGCCAACCACGTTCATGCCATCCATCAGCGGCCCTTCTATCACGTGTATTGGCCTGCCGCCCTTGCTCATAGCTTCCGCACGGGCTTCTTCAGTATCTTCCACGATGAAGTCTGTGATGCCATGCACCAGCGCGTGTTCAAGGCGTTTATTAACAGAAACCGGATTCTCTGGTGTGCCGCGCCAGGCAAGGCTGGTATCGGCTTTCTTACCGCCCGCGACCAGCGTAGCAGCAAATTCGATCATGCGCTCCGTGGCGTCTGGACGGCGATTCAGCACCACATCTTCTACACGCTCTTTCAGTTCTGGTTCTAAGTCATCATATACGCCTATCATGCCTGCATTGACGATACCCATGGTCATGCCGGCCTTGATGGCGTGGTAGAGGAACACAGTATGAATAGCTTCGCGTGCCGGCTCGTTGCCACGGAAGCTAAAGCTGACATTGGAGACGCCTCCGGAGATTTTCGCGTAGGGCAGATTTTGCTTGATCCAGCGCGTAGCTTCGATAAAGTCTACGGCGTAGTTGTTATGTTCTTCAATGCCTGTGGCAATGGCGAAAATATTAGGGTCAAAAATGATGTCTTCCGGCGGGAAGCTGATGTTTACCAGCAGATCATAAGCGCGTTTGCAGATCTCGGTTTTGCGTTCAAAGGTGTCCGCCTGACCTTTTTCGTCGAACGCCATGACGATGACGGCGGCGCCATATCGACGGCACAGCTTGGCTTGGCGCAAAAATTCCGCTTCACCTTCTTTCATGGATATGGAGTTAACGATAGATTTGCCCTGCACGCACTTCAAACCAGCTTCAATCACACTCCATTTGCTGGAGTCGATCATCACCGGCACGCGGGCGATGTCAGGCTCGGATGCGATCAGATTCAAGAAGTGAGTCATCGCTTTCACTGCATCCAGCATGCCTTCGTCCATGTTGATGTCGATGACTTGTGCGCCATTCTCCACTTGTTGACGCGCAACGCTCAGTGCTTCTTCATACTGTTCGTTGATAATCATGCGCGCAAACGCTTTGCTGCCGGTGACATTGGTGCGCTCGCCGACGTTTACAAATAGGGATTCATCGTTGATGATGAACGGCTCCAGCCCGGAAAGCCGCGTGGATATTGGTACTTCGGGTATCCTTCTTGGTGCAATCTCTTTTACTTGCTCGTAAATCGCCTTGATATGTGGTGGGGTCGTCCCACAACAGCCGCCGACGACATTCACAAAACCGCTTTCGGCAAACTCTTTCACCAGACTGGAGGTAATTTCCGGGGTTTCATCAAAACCAGTATCGCTCATTGGGTTGGGCAGGCCGGCGTTGGGATAGATACAGACAAAGGCATCCGCAATTTTGGAGATCTCCTCCACGTAAGGGCGCATCAAGGTGGCACCAAGCGCGCAGTTGAGTCCGATAGTGAGTGGTTTAGCGTGCCGTACTGAATGCCAGAAGGCTGTGACGGTTTGGCCGGATAAGATACGCCCGGAAGCATCGGTTACCGTGCCGGAAATCATGATGGGCATGCGGTAGCCGACTTCTTCGAAGAAAGTGTCGATTGCGAACAGCGCTGCCTTGGCATTAAGCGTGTCGAATATCGTTTCTACCAGCAGGATGTCCGCTCCGCCTTCCACCAGGCCATGCACTTGCTGCAAGTAAGCGCTTGCTAACTCATCAAATGTAACATTGCGTGCAGCAGGGTCGTTTACATCCGGCGAGATGCTGGCGGTTTTGGGTGTTGGTCCCAATGCCCCTGCCACAAAGCGTGGTTTATCCGGCGTGCTATATTTGTCGCAGGCGGCGCGTGCCAATTTGGCGGATTGCACGTTCATCTCATGCACCAGGTGCGCCATGTGGTAATCATCCTGCGCCACGCTGGTTGCACCAAACGTGTTGGTTTCGATGATGTCCGCGCCTGCAGCCAGGTATTGCTCGTGAATCTCCTGGATGACATGCGGCTGCGTGAGACTTAGCAGCTCGTTATTGCCTTTGACAAACAGCTGGCGTGTACCCGCCGGGCCTTGAAAATCCTTGAAGCGCTCGCCACGATAATCCGCCTCGGTCAGCTTGTAACGCTGAATCATGGTGCCCATTGCGCCATCCAGAATCAGGATGCGCTGCTGCAGCAATTCACGCAGTTTGAGTTCAGTCGGGCTGGGTTGGAGTGTGGTCATTGCAATTGAAAATCGATTTAAAGGCGTATTTTAGCATGCCCTGCAAGCCAATATCCATGCGGCTTCCAGAGCATTCAATTTGCGTCGCCGCGGCGGTATTGCACCGCTTCGGCGATATGTGTTGCCACCACTTTGTCTGTGCCAGCCAGGTCGGCTATTGTGCGTGCGACCTTTAGTATCCGGTGATAAGCGCGTGCAGATAAGTTAAGGCGAGAAATGGCCGTTTTTAGCAAGCTTACTCCAGCCTCGTCTGGCTGGCAAAACGTCTCGATTTCTTGTGTCGTCAATGCGTTGTTAGGCTTATTTTGGCGTTGAAATTGATCCCTGCGTGCCTTTTCCACGCGTGCTTGAATCGTGTGGCTGGGTTCACCATCTGCTGCGTTGATGAGCTCGTTTTCTTTGAGCGCTGTAACTTCCAAATGTAAATCGATACGGTCTAGCAGTGGCCCGGAGATTTTTGCTTTGTAGCGTGCAACCTGATCCGGCGTACAGCGGCATTTGTTGTTGAAATGGCCCAGGTAGCCGCATGGGCAGGGGTTCATGGCGGCAATGAGCTGGAATTGCGCGGGGAAGTCCGCCTGCCGCGCGGCGCGGCTGATGGTGATATGTCCGGATTCCAACGGCTCGCGTAACACTTCCAAGACTTTGCGGTCAAATTCAGGCAGTTCATCTAAAAACAGCACGCCGTGATGGGCCAGGCTGATTTCGCCCGGACGCGGGATTCCGCCACCACCCACCAAGGCCACGCCAGAAGCGGTGTGGTGGGGCGCACGATAGGGGCGACGTTTCCAGTTTTCCGGCTTGAAGCCACTGTTGAGAGATTGAATTGCTGCGCTCTCCAGCGCTTCTTGATCGCTCATTTCTGGCAATATCCCTGCAAAGCGTTGCGCTAACATGCTCTTGCCTGTGCCGGGCGGGCCAGACATCAGTACGCTATGGCCACCCGCCGCGGCAATCTCCAGCGCGCGCTTGGGCATGGCCTGGCCTTTGACATCACGAAAATCGGGATAAACAACCGGCGTATAAGCCGTGTCAGGCTGGTAGGTTTCCAGCAAGGTGCGACCGCTTAAATGTGCGCAGACTTCTAGCAGCGAATTAGCCGGGTAAATGTGCGCATTTTTGACGAGGCTGGCTTCTTGTGCGCTGAGTTGGGGCAAAATAAAGGCGCGTTTGTTTTGTGCACTATTTTGTGTCATTTGATACGCCATCGCCAATGCGCCGCGTATCGCGCGCAGTTCACCAGTCAGCGCCAGTTCCCCGGCAATTTCATAGTCTTTGAGCGTATTGCCAGGAATTTGGCCACTTGCAGCCAGTATACCCAAGGCGATGGGCAAGTCGTAGCGACCGCTCTCCTTGGGTAAATCAGCCGGGGCAAGGTTGACCGTGATGCGCCGGGCGGGGAATTCGAACTGGGCGGTTTGTATTGCCGCGCGCACCCGGTCCTTACTTTCTTTGACTTCTGTTTCCGGCAGCCCAACGATGGTAAAACTGGGCAAGCCGTTGGCCAAGTGCACTTCTACGGTCACTTCCGGCGCTTGCATACCGTTCAGAGCGCGGCTGTAAAGGACTGCCAGACTCATTTGCGGGTGGGGGGCTCTTCGAGCTCAGCCAGTCTTTTTTCCAGTACTTGTAGCTTTTCTCGGGTTTTACGCAGCACCTCGGTCTGAATGTCGAATTCTTCCCGCGAAACAAGCTCCATTTTGGTGAGTGCGCCCTTAATTAGTGCACCAAGGTTGTGCTTCCATTCGGCAGCAGGCAATTTATCAATTATCTCATTGATTTTAATATATAAATCTTCAATTATCCTCGTGTTTGACATATTGAATCCTTAGGTTTTTTAGCAGTTTAGCAGGTTTTTTAGTGTTTTTCAGAAAGCTTATGGATGAGGTAATTGTTAGTTAACTATATGATTATTAATAAAATTATTAGTTGGCACAATGATTGCTCAGCCAGAAAGGTATTTTTTGAATACTTTTTTGACTATTTTTATAAACAAAGGGGAAACGCAATGCGTAAATCACTTTTAGCTATCGCTCTTTTAGGTGCCTTTGGGTTACCAGTAACAACAATGGCTGAGGAAGCCGCTGCTCCGGCAGCTGCACCTGCAGCCGAGCCGGCGCCAAGCTGGACAGCAACTGCCAATATCGGCTTTGTGTCTGATTACTATTTCCGTGGCATATCTCAAAGCTGGCATAAACCAGCAGTGCAAGGTGGTTTTGATATCAGTCACTCCAGTGGCTTTTACGCGGGGGTTTGGGGTTCTAACGTAACGCCAAACACTTATCCGGATGCAAACGTGGAGCTTGATGCCTACGCAGGTTATAACGGCAGCACACCGATTGAAGGCTTGGGCTGGACGGCTGGTTTGTATGGATATTTCTATCCGGGCGGTAGTTGGAAAAAATATAACTATTTAGGTGTTCCCAATCAAACCCCACAAGGCGGCCGCTGGGATACCTATGAGGCTAACTTTGGCGTTTCTTACAATTGGTTAAGCGCCAAAGCTTCTGTGACCTTGGGTGATTGGTTTGGCGCAGAAAGAAAAACCGGTTGGGACGGTGGTACCAGCGGTACAACTTATATCGAGCTGAACGCCGCTTACCCATTACCATTCTGGGGCTTGACATTGATTGGTCACGTAGGTCACTTGAACGTGGCAGGCAAGCTGGATGTAAATTACCAATCCAGTTCTGGTCAGTTCCCTTCTGCTACAACAGAACGCACCAGTCCAGATTACACTGACTGGAAAGTCGGTTTGAGCAAAGGCTTCAGCATCGGCAAGTCTGAAGGTTGGAACGCAGGTCTGTACTATGTCGATTCCAGCAACGACAGTTATTGGAGTGACAAGGGTTATGGCGGTTCCAGCTTTAATGGAAGCTCAGAAACCAAGAATTTGAGTGATGGTCGTTTTGTTGTAACCGTGGGTCGTACATTCTAATTTTTAAAGGGGCATAAGCATGAAATTTGTTTCTGCAATTATCAAGCCGTTCAAGCTTGATGAGGTGCGTGAAGCCTTGTCCAACATTGGTGTACAGGGCATTACCGTCACCGAGGTGAAAGGCTTTGGACGTCAGAAAGGCCATACCGAGCTCTATCGCGGAGCGGAGTATGTCGTGGACTTTTTACCAAAGGTGAAGCTGGAAGTCGCAATTGACGACGACATGCTGGACCGCGTGGTAGAAGCCATTGAGAAATCTGCCGCAACCGGCAAGATTGGTGACGGCAAGATTTTTGTCTTTAATTTGGAACAGGTTACCCGTATTCGTACCGGTGAAACTGGTTCTGCGGCTTTGTAAGGGGAGCAACATGAGAAAACTATTTTCAATGCTGTCATTATTGACAGTTTTGGGCTTGGGCACGCTTGGTATGGTTGGTCCTAGCTTTGCGGAAGATGCTCCGGCAGCGGAGGTGGCGACCGTAGTAGAGGATGCTGCAGCTGCAACTCAAGCTGTGGCAGAAGCTGTTCCAGCGGAAGCCGCACCTGCAGAAGCTGCTCCAGCCGCAGAGGCTGCTGCTGCGCCAGCACCTGTACCAAACAAGGGCGATACAGCCTGGATGATTGTGGCTACCGTGCTGGTGAGCCTGATGGTGATTCCTGGTCTGGCATTGTTCTATGGCGGTTTGGTGCGCCAGAAGAACATGTTGTCTGTACTCATGCAAACCTTTGTGATCTTCTCGTTGATGGGTGTGCTGTGGGCAATCTATGGCTACAGCGTGGCATTCACAGGCGGCAGTCCGTTTTTCGGTGGCTTGAGCAAGGCATTCCTGTCTGGCGTGACACCGGAATCCATCGCTGCCACTTTCAGCAAGGGTGTGTATATTCCTGAGTACATGTTCGTAGCCTTCCAGCTGACATTCGCGGCAATCACCCCTGCGTTGATTATCGGTGCATTTGCTGAGCGTATGAAGTTCTCTGCTGTACTGGCTTTCATGGTGCTGTGGTTTACTTTCGCTTATCTGCCAATGGCACACATGGTATGGTACTGGGATGGTCCGGATGCGATTACAACAGCTGAATCACTGAATACTGTGGTGGCAAATGCTGGCTGGTTGTGGGCTAAAGGTGCACTTGACTTTGCTGGTGGTACCGTAGTGCATATCAACGCTGGGGTAGCTGGTTTGGTTGCTTGTATCGTGCTTGGCAAACGTATTGGTTACGGTAAGGAAGCAATGACGCCACATAGCCTGACTTTGACCATGGTGGGTGCATCCCTGCTGTGGGTGGGCTGGTTCGGTTTCAATGCCGGCTCCAACCTGGAAGCTAACGGTTATGCAGCGCTTGCATTCATCAACACCATGATTGCAACAGGTGCGGCGACTATCTCCTGGATGTTTGTGGAGTGGTTCGGCAAATCCAAACCATCCATGCTGGGTGCTGCCTCCGGCGCTGTTGCTGGCTTGGTTGCGATTACCCCGGCTTGCGGTTTCGTTGGCCCGATGGGCGCAATTATCATCGGCTTACTGGTTTCACCAATCTGCTACTTCTTTGTGACTAAAGTGAAATACATGTTTGGTTATGATGATGCATTGGATGTATTCGGTGTGCATGCGATTGGCGGTATCTTTGGTGCTTTGGCAACTGGTGTATTCGTTAACCCAGCTTTGGGTGGTGCAGGTGTGGTGGATTATGTGGCTAACGGCGTAGCAGCTTACGACTTTGGCGCACAAATGACTGCTCAGGTTTATGCGGTTGTAACGGCGATTGTAGTGTCTGCTGTTGTGGCATTCATTTCGCTGAAAGTAGTAGATATACTGATTGGTTTGCGTGTATCCGAAGAATCCGAGCGTGAAGGTTTGGATACGACAGAACACGGCGAACGCGCGTATCACGCATAACAACAAAAACCTGTTTTGCTCATGTTTAAACGGCTCGCAATGCGAGCCGTTTTTTTTGGTGTATATTTTTCCAGAAATAAAGCTTGACAATTATAACTAAATAACTAATCATATAGTCATATGAGACAGCTTGTCGAAATTCCGGATGAGTGGAAAAACATTTCCGATTTGTTTGTTGCACTGGGTGATGCGCAGAGGCAGCGTATTTTGCTGGCCTTTGAGAAAGGTGAGCGCTTAAATATTATGCAAATCGTAGCCGCATCCAAGCTTAGCCGGACAGCAGTTACACACCACCTTAAAGTGTTGCATCAAAGTGGGGCGCTGGAGAGTGAGAAAGTAGGTAAAGAAGTCTTTTTTTGGGTCAATAAATCGCACATAATCAGCGCAATACAAAATGTGTTGAGTTACATTCAACAAGATATATAAAAGGGGGATGGTGATGATAGCCAATGTGTTGCGTTTGCTGTGTAAATATTTGTTCCGAGTCAAGGTTAACGGACTGGAGAATATTCCGGCAGAAAATGGCCTGCTTATCGTCGCGAATCATGAGTCGTTTCTGGATGGGTTGCTATTGGGCTTGTTCCTGCCAAAAAAAGCAACTTTCGTTGTTCATTCTACCGTGCTAAAAAATTTCTGGTTCAGGCAATTTTTGCGCCTAACACCGCATCTGGCGGTTGATCCAAACAGCCCGCATGCCATGAAAAAAGTCATCAGATTACTGGATGCCGATGAAAATGTGGTGATTTTTCCTGAAGGTAGAATCACGCTGACCGGTGCGCTGATGAAGGTATACGATGGTCCTGGTTTCGTAGCTGGGAAAACGGGCGCTAAGATATTGCCAGTTCGCATCGATGGTGCAGCTGAATCGTATTTTGGGCGTTTATCCAGACATCATCCCAAACGGCTGCTGCCAAAAGTGACGCTTACCATTATGCCGACCACGAATATCGTGATGCCCAAGGCGACGCATCACGGGTTCCCTACGGGCAAACAGCGGCGCCGCATTGCAGGGGAGGGTATGCGTAGCGTCATGCAGAAGATGCTGTTTCAGGCGCAAAAAAGCCGTACGCTGTTTGAAGCTTTTCTGGATGCGATTGATAAGTTTGGGGAAAGCTATAAGCTGATCGAAGACCTGAATGAAGTCGAGGAAAGTTATCGCATCCTGCTGAAAAAGAGTTTGGCATTGGGACGTATCGTCAACAAGGTAAGCAAACGTGGTGAGACGGTAGGAGTGCTGATGCCAAACATTACCAATACGTTGGCCTTGGTCTTGGGGATGACGGCATTTAATCGTGTCCCGGCGATGCTGAACTACACATCTGGTACAGCGGGTATGCAGAACGCCTGTATCGCGGCTAAAATCAAAACCGTTATTACCTCCCACAAATTCATCGAAACGGCCAAACTGGAAAGCGTAGTAGAAGGCCTGAAAGATCTGAATATCCTGTATCTGGAGGATTTGCGGGCTGATTTTGGGGTGGTGGATCGTGCCTGGCTTATTGGGTATGCCTTGCATTACCCGCGTGCTGCAATGGAGCCGAACCAGCCGGACGAGCCTGCAGTCGTGTTGTTTACTTCCGGCTCGGAAGGTAAGCCAAAGGGTGTCGTGCATTCACATAAAAGCATTCTGGCTAACATCGCGCAAATCATGGCTGTGCTGGATTTTAACCCCACAGACAAATTTATGATGGTGTTGCCGGTGTTCCATGCATTCGGGTTTACTGGCTCCATGTTGCCAATACTGAACGGTATCAAGATTCACATTTCCCCTTCCCCATTGCAGTATAAGGTGATTCCGGAACTTATCTATGATCGTGGATGCACGGTATTCTTTGCGACCAGTACATTCTTGGCCAACTACGCCAAATATGCGCACCCGTATGACTTTTATAAGCTGAGAGTTGTTGTTGCGGGGGCTGAAAAACTCAATGAGGAAGTGCGCAGGGTCTACAGCGAAAAATTCGGTATTCGTATTCTGGAGGGCTATGGTACCACCGAGTGTGCACCAGTGCTTTCGGCTAATACGCCGATGGCAAACCTTAACGGTAGCGTCGGGCAGTTTGTTCCAGGCATAGATCATAAGCTGGAGTCTGTTCCCGGCATCAACACAGGCGGTTTGCTGCATGTGCGTGGTGAAAATATCATGATGGGCTATTACTTTTTCGATAACCCGGGGGTGCTGAATCCGCCCCAAGAGGGCTGGTATGACACGGGTGATATTGTTGAGGTGGATGCGCAGGGGTTTATCCACATCAAAGGGCGCGTAAAACGCTTTGCCAAAGTGGCAGGGGAAATGGTGTCTCTGGAGGTGGTGGAAAAAATCGCCAATATTGCGGCACCAGAGCATCAGCATGCTGCGAGCACACAAACAGATACACAACGTGGCGAGAATATCGTTTTATTCACGACAGACCCGGCGCTTAAGCGCGAGGATTTGCAAATTGTGGCCAAGAACCTCAATCATCCTGAAATCGCGATTGCGCGCAAGATTATCCGGCTGGAAGAATTGCCGTTACTAGGCACAGGCAAAACGGATTATGTGACCTTGAAGCAAATGGCGGAAAGTGCTTAGGTGTGAATAGGCGTCTGTTTCTGAAGGGCATGACCGCAGCATGTCTGGCCGGCGTGGCTGTGTCCGGGGTGTGGCCAGAGCGCGGGTTTGGCGCGGATTGCCTGAATGGCATGCCTGAAGCTTTAAGGCGCAATTCTTTGATGGCGCAAATCTGGGATGGAATTGACCCGTCGAACGTCTGGGATAGCCATGTGCATTTGACTGGGACCGGCGATAGTCAAGCCGGCGTATGGATGAATCCGGCCATGAATAGCTGGCGTCATCCCGTTTTGCGTGTGCAGAAGGTGTTTTATATCAATGGTAGTTGCTCGGTGCCGGACAATGTAGATATAAGCTATGTGCAACGCTTGGCAATGCTGGCTGCGGAAATGCCGCCAGGTTTTAAAAGTATGCTGTTTGCGTTTGACTGGCTTCATGACGAACGCGGCGAGCCATTGGAAGATAAATCCATATTCCATATCTCCAATGAATATGCGGCAAAGGTGTCGCGCGAATACCCGGAATATTTCGAGTGGGTCGCCTCCATCCACCCATACCGGCCGGATGCTGTAGATGTGCTGGAGGCTGCAAAATCACAAGGCGCGCGCGCCATCAAGTGGCTACCCTCTGGCATGGGCATAGACCCGGCATCGCCAAAATGTGATGCATTCTATAAAAAGGCAGCCGAACTCAATATCCCTATCATTAGCCACACCGGGCGTGAAAGCGCCGTTCAGGGCGGCGACCAGCGGCATGGTAATCCGCTACGCATGCGTCGTGCGCTGGATCATGGCGTGCGTGTAGTATTGGCGCATTGCGCCAGTGATGGCGATGACGAAGATTTGGATAATGGAAACAAGCGTATCAAAAGTATAGAATTATTTGCCCGCCTGATGGATAGCCCGGATTACAAGCACTTGGTGTATGGTGAAATATCGGCGTTAACCCTGATAAATCATGTATGGGCAATCCCTTACATCCTTTCGCGTGACGACTGGCAATCGCGGTTGCTGAATGGCTCGGATTATCCGCTGCCGGGTATTTTCCCATTGGTAAATACCGAACAGTTGGCAAGAAACGATCTGTTGGATGAAGCGCACGTACCATTTTTACAGGAACTGAAAAGCTACAACCCGCTGATGTTTGATTTTGCACTAAAGCGGCTTATTCGCTACCAAGGCAAGCGCTTTGCACTAAGCGCATTCGAGACCAGAATGTTTTTTACATCATTACCAATCACTAAGACTTAGGACGTGTAATGTTGCCATTTATTATTATCGGCGTGATTGTCGGAGCAGTTGCGGATGGTTTTGTTGCTGCATGGGTAGGCGGTGCGTTGGGGTTTTTTGTCTGGATGTTGATTGACGGGCAGATACAACAGGCGCAACGTGCTTTGCAAGATAAAATTCAACGTCTTGAATCCGAGCTGAACGACTTGAAGCGCAGCCTTGAGAAGGCAGAGGCTACAAACCATGCTGGACAAATCAAGATCGAGTCTGAAAAGCCACCTCTGGAAGCCAAGCTGGATGCGGCTTCCAGCCTGCCTGTTTTGGGCGGTGTGCATGCTCCGTTAGCTGCAAACGAAATGCCGCATGCTACTTTGCAACAAGACACGGCTCCAGTGTCTGCTGAGGTTGCAGTTGAAAATTCCGAGGCAGCGGAAGCTAGGTATGGTGAAACGGATACGCCAACATTTGCCAATAGTCTCTGGCAAAAACTCGTTAACGGCAATATCCTGGCAAAAATCGGCGCGGTGTTACTGTTTTTCGGTGTGGCTTCCGCGCTTAAACTTGCTGCGGAGCATGGTTTGTTCCCCATCCAGCTCAGGTTGCTGTTGGGCGCATTAAGCGCAGTTGGCATGATTGTGTTTGGCTACAGCAGAACCGAACAGCCGCAATACCGCATGTTCGGGCTTGCCATGCAGGGCGGCGGCTTTGCCATTTTGTATTTGTTGGTTAATTTTATGCTGACCCGCTATGGCTTGATAGGCCATACGGCCGCTTTCCTGGTGTTTGCCGCCCTGGGGGTGGGTTGCACCATATTGGCCGCGCGCCAAAATGGTGCTGCGCTAGCGGTATTGGGCATGGCCGGCGCGTTTTTGGCACCTATTCTCGCCTCGGACGGATCCGGCAATTATGTGGCCTTATTCAGTTACTTTGTCTTGTTAAATGTCTTTATTTTATCGGTCAATTGGTTTAAATCCTGGCGCGCCTTGAACGTGACAGGATTCTTGATGACTTTCATTATTGGCATGGGCTGGGCCTTGCGTGGCTACCGCCCGGAGCATTTTGCCAATGTCGAAGTGTTTCTGGTGATTTTCTTTTTGATGTATTCACTCACTCCCGTGCTCTCTGCATTATTCAAGTCACCCGGCTTAAAAGGCTGGCAAGAGGGGATGCTGGTATTTGGCGTACCCACTGGTGCAGCAGCAATACAGCACAAGTTGCTGGCGGGTAATGACATGGCTTTGGCCTGGTGGGCGCTGGCAGCAGGCATCTATTACTTGGGGTTGTGGTGGATGTTGTACCGAAAAAGCAGCGACGAATTACGGTTGATGGAAAGAAGTCATCTGGGTATTGCAATTGCATTTTTGACCATTGCGGTTCCGCTCGCGTTTGGGACACAGCTTACAGTTGCGCTGTGGGCGCTAGAAGGCAGCGCGGTGGCGTGGCTGGGAAGCAGGCAGGGTCGGCCTTTGGCGCGATACGCAGGAAGCGCCTTACAAGGGGTTGCAGGCCTGTATTTTCTGGCACATCTGCACACATTGTCACATCGGTTAGTTGTGCTGAACGACGTGTTTATTGGTATGGCAATTGTCGCCTATGCGGGGTTATTTACGGCGCGTCAGTTAAGCGGTGTGAAAAATGAAGTTGGCTTATCCCGTTTGCTGTTGCTTTGGGGAGGCCTATGGTGGTTGGCTGCCGGCTTGATGGAGGTAGAGCGCTTTGTTCCAGAGCAGTATCAGGATGCCGCTGGCTTGCTGTTTATATCGGGTACGGCAATGGTGTGGGAGCTAATCGGCAGAATAATTGCTTGGCCGGATCTGCGCCGTGCAGCTTGGGTACATTTTCTGGCAGCGATGATTACACCGGTTTATGCCTGGATGCACTTCCCCCATGTGTTGCATGATTTGATGGCGTTGGTATTTCCACTGGCGGTGGTCGCGTATGGCTGTCTGTTGTATCGGCAAGAGCGCGATGATTTGGACCGTTGTGACAGTCCGGTTCACAGCGTCTTTTATTGGTTGTTGGTATTGCTGGTTGGACATGAAGCAAGCTGGCTTGCCGATAAGCTCGGCCATGGTAACACCCTGTGGCCATGGCTGGCTTGGGGGGTGACTCTGGCAATCGCTGTTGCAGGTACGATACGTTTATCTCGCCAGTTGCAATGGCCATTTCATGCGCATGGTCAGCCAGACGTGCTGCTCATGCCTGTTGCTTTGCTGGCGGCAGCCTGGTCTGTGATAGCGAGTATTTCACATGCTGGTGGTGGCTCCGGTTTGCCTTACATGCCCATATTGAGCTTTTATGATATTGTGCAGATGTTGGTAATAATCGCGTTATATCGCCACAGCCGGTTTGGTAACGCGCAAACATCCGTATTCCCGGCGTTGAAATTCGCAGCCGTACTTTTACCACTCTTTGTCTGGTTAAGTAGCATGGCCGCACGTATCGCGCATCATTGGGGTGGTGTACCATTTATGGCAGATGCACTCAGGCATTCTGGCATGTTCCAAACCACGCTTTCTTTCATCTGGACCTGTATAGCCATTGTAACCATGCTATATGCGGGAAAAATAGGCAGCCGTGTCTGGTGGTATGCCGGATTCTCCCTTCTGGGTATGGTGTGTGCCAAGCTGTTGTTGGTGGATTTAGCCAATGCAGGCACCGTGGCATGGACAGCTTCCTTGATTGGGATATCCGTGCTGGTGATTGCTGCCAGCTATTTCTCCCCTATTCCTCCTTCACGAGAAAAAACATCATCATCATAAGCGTGCCGACAGGACAACTACCCCCATGAGTCAATTTGGTTTGATGAAGGAACAGCGTTTTCGGCCGTTTTTTTTCACCCAGTTTCTGGGCGCATTCAATGACAATGTCTTTAAAACAGCGCTCATCACATTGGCAACATTTCAGACGGCAACTTTGACGCAAATGAGCGGTGCCAAGTTGGCGACAATATTGCCGGGGGTGTTTATTCTGCCGTTCTTCATTTTTTCTGCAACCGCAGGCCAAATTGCCGATAAATTTGAAAAGTCGCAGATCATCCGATTCGTCAAGGTATTCGAGATTGGCATCATGTTGTTTGCCAGCGCGGGATTCTTTCTGCATAACATCTGGCTGCTAAGTATGGCCTTGTTTATGATGGGGATGCATTCGGCCTTGTTTGGCCCGGTCAAATATTCTTATCTGCCGCAGCATCTCAAGGAAAACGAGTTGATTGGTGGTAATGGTATGCTGGAGATGGGTAGCTTTGTGGCAATTTTGCTGGGGCAGGTGTTGGGCGCATGGCTGGCGAATGCAGGTAGTCTCGCGATCAGTCTGATAGTGATTGGCCTGGCGGTACTGGGCTACCTCAACAGCCGTGGTGTGCCGCATTCACCGCCATCTGACGCAAGCCTGAGAGTGAATTGGAACTCGGTTACCGGAACCTGGAATAACCTGAAGTTCGCCTGGAGCCATCAGGCGATCTGGATCACTTTGATTGCGATTTCCTGGTTCTGGTTCTATGGCGCGGTCTTGCTGACGCAGTTCCCCGTGTTTGCCAAGAACGTGCTGCATGGTGATGAAAGTGTGTTTATTTTGTTATTGAGCATTTTTTCGCTGGGCATCGGCATCGGCTCACTGATGTGTGAAAAGCTGGCCAAAGGTAAGGTGGAACTGGGCCTAATCATGCTTGGCGCGATAGGCATGGCGACATTCGGGTTTGACTTTGCACACAACAGCACTGTCTTTTCCGTGCCTGCCGGTATGGCATACGATTACCGTACTTTTCTGGACAGTTTCCTGCATTACAGACTGCTGGCCGATATAGCCTTGATTGGCATCTTCGCCGGGTTCTACATCGTGCCGCTTTATACCTTTATACAGGCCAGTGGATTGAAGAGTCACCAGTCACGCCTGATTGCCGCCAACAATATTCTGAACTCGCTGTTTATGGTGGTCTCGGCAGGGTTTTCTATCTGGATATTTAGTCTTGGTTTCAATATTCCGCAACTATTTATGGTGACAGCTTGTCTTCATCTCCTTGTGATAACTTACCTGTGCTGGCGACAGCCGCGGTTTTATCGTGACTTTGTATCGTGGTTAATGCGGCGATAATTTGGCGCAGCTTTGCAGGTATAATCACGCTTTGCCATGATAGTTTTTAAAGTGCGTATTACATTGTTTTTTAATAGATTATTTCAGAACTTTCAGTCAGCTATCTTTCGGACGGCCAATAAGCTTGGCCCCTTTGCGCCATTGATGGCGATGTTCTTGCTTGGCCTCGTGATTTTGTCAGTATCCCGTATAGGCTTGGTGTTGTGGAAGTTTGAGCGGGTTAGCCCGACCGGACATTTGTTCCAGGTGTTTTTGCAGGGCATACGTGTTGACATCATCCAGCTTGGCCTGCTGGCTTTAATACCGTTATTGCTTGCCCCCGTGCTGGTGAATCGCAAGCTGTTTAAACTCTGGCGTAGCCTCACATTTTGGTGGGCCACAGCGGCTATTGTCTTACTGGTATTTCTGGAAGCATCTACACCTGGCTTCATCAACGAGTACGACGTGCGTCCGAACCGTATCTTTATCGAATACCTGAAATATCCCAACGAGGTGTTCGGTATGTTATGGCGCGGGTTCAAGCTGAATATCTTCGCCGGGGTCGGTGCCACCCTGTTGGCAATATGGGCGATGTGGCGGTTTATGCAGCCTTGGCGCGTAACACAGTTGCACTGGACACCTAAAAAAACCTGGCTGGTGTATCCTCTGGTGTTAGTGCTCACACTCTTTGGTATCCGCTCTTCACTTGGGCATCGCCCTGCCAATCCTTCATTGTTCGCCATCACGCAGGATAGTATGGTGAACAGTCTTGTGCTGAACTCTGGCTACTCCGTGTTCTATGCCGCGTACAGTTTACAACACGAGGCCAAATCCAGCGCGATTTACGGCAAGCTGCCCAAGGCGGATATATTCCGGCTAACCGGCTCGCAGGACAAGGAAATCCCGACGTTGAAAATGCTGGAACCCAGCGTCAAGCGCGAAAAACCGTTGAATCTGGTGATTATCCTGCAGGAGAGCTTGGGGGCGACTTTTGTGGAATCGCTGGGCGGGGTGCCGGTGACACCGAATCTGGAGGAACTAAAGTCGCAAGGCATTTGGTTTACGCAACTATATGCCACAGGTACGCGCTCGGTGCGCGGTATCGAGGCTGTGGTCACGGGCTTTCCGCCAACTCCGGCAGATAGTACGGTGAAACTGGATTTGAGCCAGAAGGGTTTTTTTACGCTGGCTGATTTGCTTTCGCGTATGGGCTACACCACCGAGTTTATTTATGGCGGTGAGACGCATTTCGACAACATGCAAGGCTTCTTCATGGGCAATGGGTTCAAGCAAGTGTTTGGCCAAAAAGACTACAAGAATCCGGTATTCGTCGGCAGTTGGGGTGCCTCGGATGAAGACCTGCTCAACAAGACGCACGAGCAATTGATGGCACATCATGCCAGCGGCAAGCCGTTTTTTACTTTGGCTTTCAGTTCCAGCAATCATGCGCCGTTCGAGTTCCCGGATGGCAGAATCGAGCTATATGAACAACCCAAGGCGACCGATAACAATGCGGTGAAATACGCGGATTACGCAATAGGCGAGTTCTTTAAAAAAGCGCAGGCTTCACCATATTGGAAAGATACTGTATTTTTAGTGGTGGCCGATCATGATATTCGTGTGCGTGGCGATTCGCTGGTGCCGGTGGAGCATTTCCATATTCCCGGCCTGATATTGGGCGCTGATATACAGCCCAAGGTGGTGGATACGATTACCAGCCAGCTGGATTTACCTGTGACGGTGCTTTCTTTGATGGGCGTTAATGCGGAGACACCGATGACCGGGCGCGACATGACCACGCCGCATGAGAATGGCCGTGCCATGATGCAATACAACCAGAATTTTGCCTGGATGGAAGGCACGCCAGAGAGCAATCAGGTGGTTGTACTGCGCGAAGGCAAAGCGCCTGCGCATGCGGTGTATGACACCAAGAGCAAGCGCCTGCAAGCGTCTACGCCACCCGCAGAAGCCCAAGAACTTGAGCGGCGTGCGCTAGCAAACTCCTTGCTGCCGGCATTGTTGTATCAAGAACAGCGTTATCGTTTACCCTGATGCCCTTACAATCTTCCATGCTCACGCTGCAGGTCATTCGCGATGGCCTGCGGTATATTCTGGGCGGTGGTTTGCGTTTGCCACAAGGACACCTGCCGCCGGCACACCATACTGTGCCAGAGGATTTTTTTGGCGTAGGCGTAGCCAGCAATGTGGATCCAGCAACCGATGTCTATATCATTGCACAATTGCGTATATTGGGTATTCGGCAAGTACGGCTGGATTTGAGCTACGATGATTTGATCGGTTTTCAGGGGCGCTTCTGTGATGCCTTGCTGGAAGCGGGTTTTGCCGTCACACTACGGTTGATTCCGCCATTTGAGTCTGCCCGCCAGATGCATACGGTAGAAGAACAAGCGCATTGGCAGGCGTTTATCAACACGGTGCTAGCCAGGTTTGGTGCCCGTGTCCGGCAAATCGAAATCGGTAACACGCTCAACCGCAAACGCTGGGCGGGCTATACTTGGGCAGGCTACTATGCGGCCTGGCAGATGGCTTACGAAGCCGCCACGCCACGCAATATCCCCTTGCTGGCCGCTAACATTCAGGATTTCGAGCCTTTATACAATGTACACCTGCTAAAAACGCTTCGCGCCAAGCAGCAATTGCCGGATGTGCAATCGAATAATTTGTTTGTCGAGCGCACGGATGAACCTGAGCGCTTCGATCACCGCATTTTGAAATACCGCTGGGCAATCTTGTTCAAATTCAATCTGGTCAAAAAAGCCAGGTTGCTGCAAAAAATCGGGCGGGATTTTGGTATAAATAATACCGTCAGCACAGGCGCGTTCTGGGCGATTTACCGCATCGAACGCAAATTGATGCACGGTGCGCAAAAACAGGCGGATTACCTGACGCGCTATTTCACCCTGCTGGCAGCCAGTGGCACGCTCAAGCAGGCGTTCTGGGGCACGCTCGTTTGCCATCGCGAGGGTCTTATCAATGACGGGCTGGAAGATGCCGAGTACCCCGCATTGGAGCGCATCGCGCATTATCAGCGTGCCGACGGCGAGTTGGAAAATTATCAACCATACCCGAGTTTTGCGGCCATGCAAACGGTGGTACAGAAACTATCTGGCGCGCAGTACATTGGCGCGATTGCCACGACGGGCGGGCTGGAGATTCACGATTTTCTGCAAGGCGGCCTGCACGTGCATGTGGCTTGGGCAATCAATGGTAAAGCCGTGCCTTTGGGCGATGTGTATACCAAAGAGACCTTGGCGGCGGCCAGCTTCCAGCATCGCGATGGCGCTGATTTTGTGGAGGAAACGCCCGACCTGATTTGTGAAACGCCGATGTACCTGACCTGGCCGCTGGGCTTCAAGGTAGAAATGGTGGAAAAACCGGCCTTGACGCTGCCTTTGTCTATTGATGCCCATATGCCGGCAACCCGCTATTTTGCTATTACTTTGGAAGGATGGCGTGGGCTGGTGGCTGTGCGCAACCAGGCCGAGGCCGAGCAGTTGATGCAAGCGCTCGACCCGAAACAACTAGCGCCGCTGGATAAGGCGTCCAGTTTGCGCTACGCCAGAAACGTCATCTGGATGGTGCCGCACCCGCTGAATGTGGATGAGCAGATTACTGTGAAAAAACCGGTCAAGATGTACTGGCACAAAGTACTGCTGGACAGATACCGTCCCAGCAAGGCGCGCCGCAGTTGGAACGGCGCGATGGAGCTGCTGCGTCGTGGCATTGCATCACCTCGCCCCATCGCGTTCTTCGAGAAAATCGGTGACAACAGCCTGAAACGCAACTATTACATCTGCGAATTTGCACAGGTGGATTGCCACATCGGGCAAGTGTTTGGTGCGTTCGCTGCGGGAGAAGCTAGCTTCATGGGGCTGGAAAGGGAGACCGTCTATGCCCAACTGGCGCGATTCATCCACAAAATGCACCACAACGGTTGCTACTTCCGCGATCTTTCCGGCGGCAACATTCTGGTAAAAATCATCGATAAGACCAATCTGGAATTTAGTCTGATAGACACCGCACGGGCGCGCTTTAGCGATTACGGCATTCCCATGCACCAGCGCTTGGCTGATTTGACGCGGGCATGCCATAAGCTGGACTGGCCAGCACGCAGGCGCTTTTTGGGGCATTATCTGGGGCTATCCGGCAGGCAATTGCAGCCGCATCACAAAATACCGTTCTACTTGTACGACAC
Source organism: Methylophilus sp. (assembly GCA_044222155.1). GTDB lineage: Bacteria > Pseudomonadota > Gammaproteobacteria > Burkholderiales > Methylophilaceae > Methylophilus. Next base: position 31,419 of record JBGANT010000005.1, on the reverse strand, counting down.
TAAGGTGTGGTTGAAACGCCGCGTGGGGCGTAAAGGTATTAAAAAACTGCGTCAAAAACTCACTAGCCTTTTCTCATGAAATTCATGACGGCCATTTAAGCAGTTTAGGCATCCTCCTTTTTCGCGCCACCAGTAATATAGCAATCACGTTAATGCTTCATTAACGAATCTTAAGAAAAGGAGAAACTACTATGTGGACAAAACCAGCTGCTACTGAAATGCGTTTCGGTTTCGAAGTGACTATGTATGTAATGAACAAATAAGTTCAAACGCTACGTCACAAAGGGCATCCATACGGGTGCCCTTTTCTTTTTGCAAGATGAAAGCGGTTTCATTGTGCAAACATGGCGCTGGAAGCCGCATCCTGCTTGCCTCTCAGGGCATCGGTTTTCACAATGAACGCGCGCGTGAGGGCTTATTGTGCTTTGTTCAGGTTTTCTTTTGCAGGCGTGCTGAAGAAGCCTTTGGGTAGTAGCACCCAGATTTTTCCTTTTTGCTTCATGGCACCGGCTTGTTGCCCGGCTTTTTCACCCGCGCCCCAAAAGAAATCCGCCCGCACACCGCCTTTAATGGCGCCGCCGGTATCCTGAGCCAGCATTAGGCGTTTCAAGGGTTTGTCGGAGTTGGGCTGCGTGGTCGATAAAAATACCGGTGCGCCCAGCGGGATAAATTTCGGGTCGATGGCCACACTGCGCTCTGCGCTGATGGGCACGCCCAGCGCGCCCAGCGGGCCAGGCAGGTCGCCAGGAATCTCCCTGAAGAACACATAGCTCGGGTTGTTGTTGAGCAACTCGCGTAGTTTGCTTGGGTTGTTGGCGGCCCATTGTTTGATGCCTTGCATGGAGGCTTTGTTGGCAGTGAGTTCGCCGCGTTCAATCAGTACGCGGCCGATGGAGTTGTACAGGTGGCCGTTCTGGTCGGCATAGCCCACGTGGATTTGCTCGCCATCATCCAGTTTCAATAAGCCAGAACCCTGGATTTGCAGGAAGAATGCGTCTACCGGGTCGCTCACCCAAGCTAGCTCCTTGCCGTCCAGCGGGGTTTGCGTGGATTCGATTTCGGCGCGTGTGAGGTAGGGAACCAGCTTGTTGCCTTGCAGTTTGCCACGTAGGCGTTTGTATTTGAGTTCGGGGTAAATTTCCGATAAATCCACCGTAATCAGGTCGTCTGGCTGGCGGTACAAAGGGTGCTGGTACGCACCGATTCTGGTGCGGCTGGCTTTCAGCATGGGTTCGTAATAGCCAGTAATCAGACCCACATCGGTATTGTCCGCGTTGTTGGCCTGATACACGTCAAACTGCTCGGCCAGGAAAGCCAGTATTTGTGTCTGTGTCGGGTTGCTCAGGTTGCTCGCAGCGCCGCATGCAGTCTGCCATTGCGGCTTGCTCTTCAAGCCATTGCAACTGAATTGCCATGCGCTCCAAGCACCGGTCAGGTCATCTTGCTGCAAGCCGTCAATTTCCTCCCAGCGGCTGGGTTTTAGCAAGCCATAATCGGGGATTTTCGTCGCTTCTGAAGATTTGGTTTCGCCGTTCTTGGGGGCTTCCGGCACAGGGTATGTTGGCGGGCAGGTACAAGCAGGCGCTTTGGGCGGCTCTACCGGTTTGATGTTACGTTTCGCGCATCCGGTGAAGATGGTTAGCAACAAAAGCAGTAAAACAAACCGTTTCATTCAGTGCAAGACCTGCGGCATAGACAAGATGAATTCTGGAATTTCCACTTCGAAATTTTCACCATCTACTGCGACGCAGAAATAGCGGCCATGCATACTGCCTGCCGGGGTGTTGAGCATACAGCCGCTGGTATATTCGTGTTGCTGTCTCGGCTCCAGTAAAGGCTGCGCGCCTACGACACCCAGTCCCCTGATTTCCTTGATGTCACCATGTGCGTCGGTGATGATCCAGTGTCGGCTAATGAGTTGTGCAGCTATCAGGCCGATATTCGTAATGGTAATCGTATAGGCAAAGGCATATTGTTGTTGTTCCGGACTGGATTGGTCCGGCAAATACGCGGTGTTGACTGTGACGGAAAATGCGTATTTTTGTGCGGAGGCCATTAATCTATGCGTTCGATCATGCCGCCGGTGGGTGAGCTGGGGCTGGCGCTGTAGAGTTTTTTCGGCATCCTGCCGGCCAGATAGGCTTCATGCCCAGCCTCCACTGCTTTTTTCATGGCCGATGCCATTAGCACCGGATTTTGTGCACCCGCAATGGCTGTATTCATCAGGATACCCGCACAGCCCAACTCCATTGCAATCGCCGCGTCGCTCGCTGTGCCTACGCCTGCGTCTACCAATACCGGCACTTTAACGGTGTCGATGATAATCTGCAAGTTCCATGGGTTTAAAATACCCATGCCAGAACCAATGAGAGAGGCCAGCGGCATGATGGCACAGCAGCCCACATCTTCCAACTGCTTGGCGATAATCGGGTCATCTGAAGTGTAAACCATTACATCAAATCCCTCTTTTATCAGGGTTTTGGCAGCGGCGATGGTCTCAATCACGTTCGGATAAAGTGTGTGCGGGTCGCCCAGCACCTCCAGCTTCACCAGCTTGTGCCCATCCAGCAGCTCGCGAGCCAGGCGCAAGGTGCGCACTGCGTCATCAGCGGTGTAGCAGCCTGCGGTATTGGGCAAGTAAGTAAATTCATTGGGTGGCAGGTAATCCAGTAAAGAAGGTTCACCTGCTTTTTGGCCGATATTGGTGCGGCGTATCGCCACGGTGACAATCTCAGCGCCGCTGGCATCAATCGCCGCACGCGTTTCAGTAAAATCCTTGTATTTTCCAGTACCTACCAAGAGGCGCGAGCGGTAATGCTTGCCCGCAACAATCAAATTATCAGCTGTCATATATTCGTTATCCGCCGCCTACGGCGCCTACAATTTCCAATCTGTCGCCATCTTCTAGCGTGGTTTCAGCATACAGGCCGCGTGGCACGATTTCGCCATTCTGCTCAATGGCGATGCGTTTGCCCGTCAAGTTAAGCGCGCTTACCAAGTCTGCCATAGTCATGCTGGTAGGTGCGAAATCGTTCTGTTTGCCGTTAATCCAGATTTGCATGTTTTCGGTACTGTTTCCAATGACGATATTTTACGAAAGTTTTACTTGCTTTGGGCTGACAGGCGCGATTTTATTTTGTAAATTATGGCGCAAATATTGCTTCGACTTTATTGCAAGATATTTTCTTGCCAAAATAAAGTGATTTTGTGTGTAATCCGCAACGATTTTGATGCGTTGATGACAGAAATTGTCATGTTGATGAAAAAAAACTGGCAATCACGCGAATCAAATGAATTTTTTTGATAAATTGCTGCCCAAGGCTACAGGAACAAAATTCCTGTAGATGTTTATCCCAAAAGGAAGATAGTGATATGAAACTGCAACAAGCAAATGTAGTAAAAACCGATGTATTGCATGAAGAAATTTTTGTCCCATCTTTGATCGAAAAATCTGACGAGGTCAAAGAGCAAGAGGAAAACCTCAAGGTTCTGAAAAGAAAAAAAGAATTCAGTCGTTTTCTGGAATCCGTTAGCGACTGCGTCTAATAGGCTTTGATGCCGGGTAGCAAGGCTACCAACATCTCCGGGAAAGTTTTCAAGTAAAAAACTGGGGCGGCTTGCGCCACCCCAGAGTTTAGTTTTCTGATTTGTTCCCGATTATTCGATCACGATTTGCGGACGACCTTTTTCCGGCCAGTCCAGGTGGAAGAACTGTCCGCGTGGCTGATCCACACGCTCATAGGTGTGTGCGCCAAAGTAGTCACGTTGTGCCTGCAGCAGGTTTGCCGGCAATACAGCACTTCTGTAACCATCATAGTAGGCTAGCGCGGCGCTAAAGCCTTGGGCAGGTACACCGTTAGTGACTGCCATCGCGATCACTTTACGCCAGCCCGCCTGGCCTTCATTCAGTGCAGTGGTGAAGTATGGGTCCAGCATCAGGTTTTTCAGGCGTGAGTTGCGGCCATAGGCATCGGTGATTTTTTGCAAGAAGCGTGCGCGGATGATACAGCCGCCGCGCCAGATCTGCGCAATCTCGCCGAAATTGAGCTTCCAGTTGTATTGCACTTGCGCTTTGTCCATAAGCTGGAAACCTTGGGCATAAGCGCAGATTTTGGAGCAATACAGCGCGTTCTTGATGGCTTCAATCGTGGCAGCCTTGTCTTTTTCCTGAACAAGTGTTGGGCCTTTCAGGATTTTGCTGGCTTCCACACGTTCTTCTTTCACGCTGGAAAGCGCACGTGCGTACACGGCAGCGGCAATCGCATTGGCCGGGGCGCCCAGTTCAAGCGCATTGGCGGCTGTCCACTGGCCGGTACCTTTCTGTCCAGCGGCGTCCATCACTTTGTCTACCAGGAAGCCAGGGCCCATTGGGTCTTTCTGTTGCAGAATGTCCGCAGTAATTTCAATCAGGTAGCTGGAAAGCTCGCCCTTGTTCCACTCGGAAAATACTTTGCCGATCTCGTCGGCTTGCATGCCCAGCAGGTTTTTCATGAGCCAGTAGGCTTCACAAATCAGTTGCATGTCGATGTATTCGATGCCATTGTGCACCATTTTTACGTAGTGACCGGCACCATCGGGGCCGATATATTCGGTACAGGCAAAGCCGCCTTCTACGGGCTTGCCGGGGGTAGCACCTTCCAAAGGTTCGCCGGTTTCCGGATTCACTTTGGCTGCGATGTCACGCCAGATTGGCTCTAGCGATGCCCATGCTTTGCGGTTGCCAGATGGCATCAAGCTTGGGCCGAAGCGTGCGCCGATCTCGCCACCAGATACACCGGAGCCGATGAAATCGATGCCTTTGGCCGCGAGTTCTTTCTCGCGACGGATCGTGTCTGTCCATAAAGAATTGCCGCCATCAATAATGATGTCGCCTTGCTCAAGGAAAGGCAGCAGTGCATTGATGGTCAGGTCTGTTGCGCTGCCTGCTTTTACCAGCAAGACGATTTTACGCGGACGTTTGATACTCAATACGAAGGAAGCCAAGTCAGCATGGCCAACAACACGTTCGTGAGAAGGCTCATTTTTTTTGCACTCCTCAACAAAGTTGAGCATTTTCTTGGGGTCGCGGTTGTAGACAGCTATGGTATAGCCGTGATCCGCAATGTTCAGGGCTAGGTTTTGCCCCATCACCGCCAAGCCAACTAGGCCAATATCAGCATTTTTTGTGGTCATGATTTATTTCTCTTAAATGGGTAATTTAAATTAAAAAAAGAGCTCTTGCTTGTGGCGCAAGCTCGGAGCTTGTTGCAACGAAATCTATACTATATACGACCTGAAATATGAAAAGTTTAGGGTAGCGTCCGGCCAAACATCTGCAAGGTGAGCTGGTAGCCGATCGCTTCCAGTTGCGCGTCATAGCGGTCGCCTTCGTCGCGCATGAAGGCATGCTGGCCGTTGAACTCATGCCAGGTAAAGTCCAGGTTGGCATCCAGCATTTTGTGGTAGACCAGCACACGCCCAGGTGTCGGGATATGTGGATCCTGCTTGCCCCAAACCATCAACATCTCGCCTTTGATTTCAGAGATGCGCTCCATGGAGTGCTGTCCTGGCCTATTGGGGATGACGTTGGTATGTAGATCTGTGGCATAGAAACAGGCGGTGGCTTTTACTTCAGGCTGTAGTGCGGCACGGAAGGCCAGATGACCACCAATGCAGAAACCAGCAGCGCCCAGATTCCCGTTATACCAATCCTGCGTTTTCAGGAATTCGATCATCGCACGGTTGTCACTGTCATAGTCTTGTACGTCCTTGGCTGCTTTGTCGGCATTGCCTTTATCGCGGCCTGCGTCGTCGTAGCCCAGTACCGTGCCTATGGGGTTTAGTTCATGAAACACTTCAGGTACCAGCACCGCATAGCCGTGTCCTGCCAGAAAGCGCGCGGCGCGTTCAATTGGCCCGGTCTGCTGGAAGATTTCCGAATAGAACAGGATCGCGGGTACCTTTTTGTCGGTTTTTGGGCGATGGATATAGGTGCGCATCACTCCGGTTGGAGTATCAAGGTCTGCGATATGAGATTGAATAAGCATGATAGTGAACCGTTGTTGGTCGAAAGCTATATTCTACAAGGCTTTCTGTAGAGTTTCACGCAAAATTTTTTGACAAACTGTGATCAAAAGCACACATTTATATAAACTTTTGACATAAGCTGGAATCCTATTAACTTTTTTGTTAAAAAGGTGTTCATTATGGATAAATGTCTGAGCATTTTTTTAATGCTGTTCAGTCTGTCTATACGGGCAGAGCCGAACCATGAGCTGACCTATAAGCTCAAGGCTTCTGTGGTCAAAGTGCATGTCACGACTAAATCCGGTGGTCATGGAGTGGGGTCTGGCGTCGTGGTGGATAAGGATATTGTTGCAACCAATTGCCATGTGCTGGCTAACGCTACAGGGGTCAACATTACCAAGTTCGGCGAAAGCTTTGCCCCAGTGGCTTTGCGTGCGGACTGGAAACATGACATTTGTTTGCTGCGTTTTCAATATCTGGACATGAATCCTGTGGAGTTGGGTGATGCGGAGCACTTGCAGTATGAACAGGAGATATTTTCTATCGGTTTTCCAGGGGGGCCGCCAAAACCCCAAGTCATTTACGGCAATGTTAAAGCGCTTTACCCGTACGAAGACAGCATGATCATACGTACGGATGCAGCGTTTGTGATGGGTGCTAGCGGCAGCCCTGTATTTGACGCCCAAGGGCGTTTGATTGCCCTGAGCACATTTAAAAGTCCTGGACGCTTAGCGTATTTCTATAACGTCCCGGTAAAGTGGGTAAAGGCACTGATGAGTACGCCAGAAACAACCTCGTTGCGAACGGAGCAAACGCCTTTCTGGGATGCGCCAGAGGATACACGCCCTTATTTTATGCAAGTGGTGGGGCCTTATCTAAATCAGGATTGGCAAGCATTGGAAAAAATCTCCCAGGCATGGGTCAATCGTGAATCAGGCAATGCAGAGGCATATTATTATCTGGCATATGCAAAATATAATCTCAACAAGCAGCCTGAAGCCATGACGCATTTTGATATGGTGTTGAAACTGCACCCCAACCACCCAGCTACACGCATTGCACAGGCATTGATTGCAAAGGGAAAGGGCTCAGTGCTTGCGACCAAAGATATGGATGGATGCAGCGTAGAAAGCTATTCGCAAGGATGCTGATGCCCCTTGTTTTATGACAGATCTGCGGTCAACTCTCTAAAGACGGCTTTAATAATCCGTGGCGCGCCCGGTGGAGTAGCCTTGCGGCACGTCGTTCTGCCATTCACCACAGGTGTTGCAACGATGATCCTGCATGCTGGGGCTGAACATCAATTCTGCGCTGCTGCAATGCTTGCAATGCGTTGCGTGCAACGGTGCTGCTTTGTGGTGCGTGTTGTGATGTTCCGTCGCCACTTTGCTGCTGCCTAATCCATATTTGTTGTCCATCGCGTTCCTCGCAATTGTTTACAACAGGGCTTTACGTTACTCCCATTTGACGGGAATTACAAGCACGGAAATTCAGCTTGCGGCGCGGGTCATCCTATCCAGAATCGCCGCCCATTCCGGCGCATCCGGCGGCGCTTCTACCAGCAGCAGCGCTTTGCCCAGCGCGTCCATCTGGTGCAGCGTGCCGTAAAGGAGCTGCGCGACATCCGGCGCATGGTTGTTGAGTTGAAAATAAGTGCAGTTTGGCAGCTCGCCCTGGCCAATCAGCAGTGCAGCGGTGTCGCTTCCGGCTTGTGCAATCAGCGCATCACGGCTGGCAACCAGTTGCATTTTGGTCTTAGGTGAATAATGCAGCACATGCTGCCCCGGCGCTTTAATAGCGTGCGTGAAAATGGTGGCGGGCTTGCCTGCGATGGCTTCGATCTCGCTGGCCGGAACCATGCCGGGGCGCAGCAACTGCCAATCATTCCCTTGCACGGCCACGATGGTGGATTCAATGCCAACATCGCAACTGCCGCCATCCAGCACCGGCACGGCATCGCCCAGCCCGGCCTGCACGTGCGTCGCCGTGGTGGGGCTAAGCTGGGTGAATTTATTGGCTGATGGCGCAGCCAGCGCCAAACCGCTTTGCTGCAAGATCTGTAGTGTCAGCGGGTGATTCGGCACGCGCAGCGCCACTGTAGGCTGGTTGGCGCGCAATATGGACGATACTTTCGGCTTTGCAGGCAGCACTAGCGTAAAAGGCCCTGGCCAGAAAATCCGCGCCAGCTTTTGTGCCAGCGGCGGAAATTCGGCCGCCCAGTTTTGTACTTGTGTCGCATCGGCAATGTGCACAATCAACGGGTTATCCGCCGGGCGTTGCTTGATCGCATAAATTTGCCGCAAAGCCGCATCGTTGCTGGCATCTGCGGCCAAGCCATACACGGTTTCAGTCGGTATCGCTACCACTTCGCCCGCTTTCAGTTTGGCAATCGCCTGTTGTAAATCTACGCGCATATTCAAGATTGGAGAGAAAGCCGCATTTTACTACTTAAGTACGCCATGCGTTAAAATACGGGCTTAATCGCATAAGGAACATCATGAAACAAACGCCCGTTAGCCAAATTACCGTTGAAAAATCCCCCGCACAAAGCCGTTTGGATACGCTGAGTGTAAACAAATGGCCTACCTGGTCGAAAGAAGTCTCCACTTTCCCATGGACTTTTCACGAGCAGGAGATGGCTTATATTCTGGACGGGGAATGTGTGATTACGCCCGCAGGCGGAGCACCTGTCAGTTTTGGCAAAGGCGATCTGGTCACTTTTCCGGCTGGGCTCACGGCAAGCTGGCAAGTCATCAAGCCGCTGCATAAGCACTACCAGCTGGATGGCAATATCGTTACGCAAACGCTAAAACGTATCAAAGCGGCGTTAAAACTATAACTTGGATTTAATTGATTTGGCTTAAACTTATTCAACTGGCATGCTCTGGAAGCCGCATGGATACTGGTTTGCAGGGCAGGTGTTTTAAGGCATTTTAATCAAGGCAATTTAATCATGGCCGCACCACAACATCATGCGCAAGCCGAACAGTTTTTAAGCAAGCTGGATGCAGACTGGGCGCGTCTGGTAGAGGTGGTTGGGCCTTGCCAGCTTGAGCCAAAACCGCAGCGCGAGCCATACCAGGCCTTGGTGCGTGCCGTGGCTTATCAACAGTTGCACCCCAAGGCAGGCGATGCGATTCTGGCGCGCTTGTTGGCGCTGTACCAAGGTCAATTTCCGCAGCCGCAGCAATTGCTGGATACGCAATTTGACGCGCTGCGCGCTTGCGGATTTTCGGCACGTAAAATCGAGACCATTCAAGGCATTGCCCTGGGAGCCTTATCTGGTGCGGTTCCCAGTCATGCCGATGCGGCCTCGATGTCTGATGACGCCTTGATTCAGCAACTTATCCGGCTAAAAGGCATCGGCCGCTGGACAGTGGAAATGATGCTGATTTTTACGCTGGAGCGCATGGACGTGCTAGCGGCAGACGATTACGGCCTGGCACTGGGCTACCAACGGCTGAAAAAACTGGAAAACCCACCCAAACCCAAAGAACTGGCAAAAATTGGTGAGGCCTGGGCGCCTTATCGCAGCATCGCCAGTTGGTATTTGTGGCGCGTGCCCAAATAAATTCAAGCTTGCCAGTTTAAGGATAAGTCACCCAGAGGATGTCCATGGCTCTTTGCTTGGCAATGGCTTGCATTTGTGGAATTGCATCTTCCAGCCGTTGCAGAAAATCCACAGCGGTTTCTTGGTGGAACCCCAGCACCATGAGCGGGTTTTCCTGTTCCAGCAACTGGCGGAACATTTCCATGATGCGTTCCGTGCGGGTGTAATCCGCTAGGCTGGCGTTGTTGGGGTATTCCATCAGGCCAGGCAGTAATTCATATGGGCTGTCCAGCACGCCAGCATCGGGGTGCAACTGTTGCACCAAGGCTACTATCTGGCTATCTTTACCCCAGCGTTCATGCAAATGAGTGGCGCTCATGCGCGAGCTATCCATGGTGAAGCCATTGGCCTTAAGCGCATTGGCAAGCTTGGGGCCAAGTTGCCAGCCGCCTGCGCGAAATGTCACAGGGCGCTGAAAGCCCTGCGCTACCAACATATCCGCGCTGCAAGCCACCAGTTGGGTGAGCGCTTCTTCTTCATAGGCATATTCCAGGCTGACGCTATAACCGCATAAGCCAATTTGGCAGTGTTTCGCGTCGTCGTCGAATGCCGGGCTTGATTGGTATGGAATCTGGCACGCTTCAACCAGCGTTTTCCACGCGTGGATATGCAGGCCGTGTGCATCCTCCGGCAGCAGGGTGGACACGATGCGGGGTGTGGTATCGGCGAACTTAAGCGGATAGACCGGGTTGAGAAACTGCACCATCGGAATGTGCGGATACTTCTTGCGGAACTGCCGCATGGCTTCCAGATTTTCCTCATCCAGCGACCAGCCTTCCCAATCCACGGTGACCATAAGCCGAATGTGTTTGGCTGGAATAGGCGTATCTTCCGCTTGTGCGGTAATGCAGCAAACACACAGCACTGCGGCAAGCCAGCAGGTGAAATACGCGGTTCTCATCTAACGGATAAAGGCTATCAAGGTATGTGGTACGGTATAATTTACGAATGAGCACGTCAAGCATACCGCAAACCATCACCCAGATTCTGACTGTCAATCAACATGCCTATGCCAAGCTGCTGGGGTACCGCATCCAGATGGTATTGGCATACCAAATCATGGCGGTTGCGGTGGGCTGGCATATCTATGAAATCACGCACGATACCTTATCGCTGGGCTTGATAGGGCTGGCGGAAGTGATTCCTTACTTCGCCAGCGCGTTGTTTGCAGGTTATGCCATCGATCATTATTCGCGGCGCTGGTTTGCCGTGCTGGCGGCGGTGATGCTGTTTGCCAATGGTTTGACGCTTACGGCAATCGCTGCGGGCTATCTGCAGGCCAATAGCGTGTTCTGGATCTACGCCAGCATCGCATTCACCGGACTAGCACGCGCCTTCATCGCGCCTAGCTATAGCGCACTCATGGCCATTATCTTGCCGCGGGAATCCTATGTGCGCGCGGCTGGCGTGGGCACGTCGATGTTCCAGATTGGTCTGGTGGTGGGGCCGGCGCTAGGCGGCTTACTAGTGGGCTTTGCGGGCAAGGCCGTGGCTTACGGCGTTGCGGTGGCCTTGTGTTTAAGCGCGGCAGTTACGCTCACAACTTTGCGCGTTAAAGAGCCGCCACCCGCGGAAACCGCACCGGTGTTTGCCAGCATCGCGCAAGGCCTAAGTTTTGTCTGGAACAGCCAGGTGTTGTTTAGTGCGCAGATGCTGGATATGTTTGCCGTGCTGCTGGGCGGCGCGGTGGCCATGTTGCCCGCGTTTATTCATGATGTTTATCATCGCGGACCGGAAATACTGGGTCTGATGCGGGCAATGCCCGCCATTGGCGCGATGCTGATGGCCTTGTATCTGGCCAGAAACCCTATCAATTTGCATGCCGGACGCTACTTATTGTGGGCGGTGGCTGGGTTTGGCGTGAGCATCATTTGCTTTGGCCTCACTACGCAATACTGGCTGGCAGGCTTGTTTCTGCTGGTTTCCGGCGCGTTCGATGGCGTATCGGTGGTGCTACGCTCTACCATCATGCAGCTGGCAACGCCGGATGACATGCGCGGTCGTGTTTCCGCCATCAATGGCGTATTCATCGGCTCATCCAATGAACTGGGCGCGTTTGAATCCGGCGTGGCTGCGCGCTTGCTCGGGTTGGTGCCATCTGTCGTGTTTGGCGGTGTTATGACTTTGGGCGTGGTGGCAATCACCGCGCGCTTTGCGCCCAAGCTTAGAAACCTCGAATTGCATCAATTGCATTAGGCGGCAACCATGTGCGATTTGGAAGATTTGTTTGCAGTGCTTGCCCAATCGTCGTTTCGCAGAAAGTTTCGTTTGCAAGGCAAGGATTTAGCGTATCTGCAAGAAAAAGGCATGCCACTGGTGCTGGCGCATGCAGCTGATTTCATCGCTATGCGGCTGGCGCCTGCGCATATCGCCAATGACGGCAAACAGACGCCCATGCGCGGCCACCCGGTGTTTGTGGCGCAGCATGCGACAGCGACTTGCTGCCGTGGCTGTCTGGAGAAATGGCACAAGATACACAAAGGCCATGCTTTAAACGAGGCCGAGCAGGCCTATGTGTTGCGCGTGCTGGCACATTGGCTGACACAGGCGCAGGTCAATGCAAAACCGGTTGAGCCAGCCGAATCACTGCCCCATTCCGGGCAACTTGATATTTTTCAGTAGCCTCTCCCGCAAATCTGCCGCGTATCCGTCTTTTGGCGGATGTTTTTTCGCGCCTGCATCCTTACTATCCCGACCATCTGACCAAACAAAAGGCGGTGGTGTGAGTGGCAGTGAAGTGGACAGGATGGATGCTGGGTTGTGTCTTGATGGTGGGCGCGTGGGCAGTGCAGGCAGCACCTGCGGTATCGGCAGATAGCCATGAAGACAATTTAAGCAGCAACGCCCAGTTGAGCTTGCGGCAAGTGCTGGACAAGACTTTCGAGCGTAATCCGCAGCAACATCTGCTGAATGCGATGTCGGGTATTGCGCAGGCGCGTGACACGCATGCCAGAGGATTGTTTCCCACCGCGCCCGCCATGACGTTCCGGCATCAGAACGATGCTTTGGGTAGCGGCCGGGGAGAGCGCGAATGGGAAGCCGAAATGGAGATGCCGGTATGGCTACCGGGGCAGCGTGCGGCCAGGGAAAGTTTGGCAAAAGATACGGTATCAGGACTGGGAGCAAGCCGTAAAGGACTGATGCTGCAAGTAGCGGGCGTCTTGCGTGATGCGCTATGGGACATTCGCATGAATCAGGAAGCCGAGGCTTTGTACGAAGTGCGCCTGCACACCGCACAGAAACTGGAACGGGATGTGGCTGCGCGTCATCGGGCTGGGGAGATTGCCAAGACAGATTTGATGCTGGCGCAGAACGAGACGCTGCAGGCAGAAACCGCTTTTGTGCGCGCACAAGCAGAGGTCAAGCATGCCAAGCATCGCTATATCGCATTGACTGGATTGAACGAGATGCCCGGAAATTTCGAGGAGGTGTTGTCCGAACTGGACGCGTTGACAGATCAGCACCCGTTGCTGGAAGAGGCCAACGCCAAGATTGAAGTCGCCAAAGACGAGCGGCAAGTGGCGGGCATAGAGCGACGCGATACGCCGCAATTCATTTTGTCCGCACGAAGCCAACGTGGCCCCAATGATAATTTTTATAACGATGGCATTGGTTTCAAAGTGCGTATCCCGTTTGCCAGTGAGACGCGTAATGCACCATTGATTGCCAATGCGGAATCGAATATCGCGACTGCAATGACAGAGCGTGACAAATTGCGCTTGAGTATGGAGACCGTTTTGCACGAGGCAGAGCATAATTTTCTGGTGACAAGAAAGGAACTGGAACTTGTGACCAGGCAGAACCAGGTTACGCAGGAAAATGTGCAGTTGGCCAGAAAGGCTTTCAAGCTGGGTGAAACCGATTTGGTAAGCTTGTTAAGAAGCGAGACACAAGCATTCGAGGCCGAACGCGCGCTGTCTATTAAAAAAATTCAATTACAGTGGGATATTGCCCGCTACAACCAGGCGGTGGGAGTATTACCATGAGATTAGTCAGATTATCCATTTTACTGTGGACGATTGCCTGTACAGTGAATGTCTATGCGGCAGATAACACGATTGTGATCACGCCCAAGCAGCAGCAAACCATGGGAATAGTCGTGGCACCAATCAGCAAAACCAGTGCGGAAATCACATTACGTTTGCCAGGAGAGATTGTGATTCCTACCAGCCAGGAACGCATCGTGAGTGCGGTGCAGGGCGGTTTGATTGATGCATTGAATGTTGCGGCGGGGATGGAAGTCAAAAAAGGTCAGATGCTAGGCCATATCACCAGTACTGAACTGGTCAGCCAGCAGCGAGATTACTTGCAAGCGGCGACACGTTATCGGCTTGCCAAAAATAGTCTGGATCGCGATGCCGAGCTATTCAAGGACGGCATTATTGCTGAGCGGCGCTATATTGCGACGAAAAGTGATTTTGAAGAGGCCAGCGTGAACTTGTCGCAGTCAAAGCAGGCGTTGCGGCTGGGCGGCATGTCTGATGCCGGTATCGCCCAACTGGAGCGCAGTGGGAAGTATGTTAATGGTGTGAGTTTTGTTGCGCCTATCGCAGGCCAGGTGCTGGAGCAAATGGTCAATATCGGGCAGCGGGTAGATATGGCCACGCCTCTGCTGCGCATCGGGCGCTTGTCCCCGTTGTGGCTGGAAATCCATGCGCCTGTGGAGCATCTTGCGATTCTGCGTAAAGGCACGCTAGTGAGAATTCCCAGCCACGATGCTGAAGGGAGAATCATCACCATTATTCGCGCCATCAACAAGAACGACCAGACTGTGCATGTGCGAGCTGAAATCACCCAAAATGCGGAGAAGTTATCGCCGGGACAGTTTGTAGAAGCGGATGTGATGACACGGGACTTGGCTACGCCTGCTTCTGGACATTTTGCTTTGCCTAAGCAAGCAATCACACGTCAAGGCAAGGATAGCTTTGTCTTTGTGCAAAATGCTAAAGGATTTACCCCGGTTAAAGTAACGGTGATTTCCGAGAAAACCGAAAAAGCGATTGTGGCAGGTAACTTTCCCGAAAAAGCTCGAGTCGCCATTTCGGGAATGGTAGCGATCAAAGCTGCCTGGAACGCGGGCGGGGGCTAATGATGAACCGGTTGATTCAATTCGCGCTAACCCAGCGTTTATTGACGCTGGTATTGACGGCGTTATTGCTAGGGGCGGGTTTTTTCGCCTACAAAAATCTGCCTATTGACGCCTTCCCGGATGTGTCCTCCACGCAGGTTAAAATTATCATCAAAGCGCCTGGCATGACGCCTGAAGAAGTCGAGGCGCGCATCACCTCACCTGTCGAAGTTGAAATGCTTGGCTTACCAAACCAGACGATGCTTCGCTCGGTGGCAAAGTATGCGCTTACTGACATCACAGTGGATTTTGCGGACGGTACTGATATTTACTGGGCGCGCCAGCAGGTTGCCGAGCGCCTGAATGGCATCTGGGGCAATTTGCCGGAAGATATTTCCGGGGGCATCGCACCCATGACAACCCCATTGGGCGAATTGTTCATGTTTACTATCGAGGCTGACGATTTAAGCCTGCAGGAGCGCCGCAGTTTGCTGGATTGGGTCATTCGTCCACAGTTGCGTACGGTGCCTGGCGTGGCCGATGTCAACGCGTTGGGTGGCGCCGTGCGCAGTTTCGAGATTGTGCCTGACAACGCGCGTATGTATGCCCGCGGAGTGTCGCTGGATCAATTGCAGCAGGCATTGGTGATAAACAATAAGAATGATGGCGCCGGGCGTTTGGGTGACGGTGAGGAATCGCTGCTGGTGCGTGCCGAAGGCCGCTTTAAGAATGAGGGCGATGTGCGCAACACGGTGATTAAATCCGAGCAAGGCATGCCGGTGCGCGTGGGCGATGTCGCGAATGTGAAAATCGGTGCAATGACGCGCTACGGTGCCGTGACCAAAAATGGTAAAGCCGAAGCAGTGGAAGGGCTGGTGCTGAGCTTGCGTGGCGCCAATGCGCAGCAGGTAGTGCAAGGTATCGAAGCCAAGCTGGCGGAGATTGCTCCCAGCTTGCCCAAGGGCGTGAAGGTTGAGGTATTTTATAATCGTGGCGACCTGGTCGAAAGAGCGGTAGGCACGGTGACAAAAGCGCTGATGGAAGCCATTGTGCTGGTGGTGATTCTGCTGATTCTGTTCCTAGGTGATTTGCGCGCCGCACTCACGGTAGCCTTGGCATTACCATTGGCAGTGCTCATCACTTTTATCCTGATGCGCCAGTTTGGGATGTCGGCTAACTTGATGAGTCTGGGCGGGCTTTCCATTGCCATCGGTATGCTGGTGGATGCAGCGGTAGTGGTGGTCGAAAACATCGTATCGCATCTGGCACATGGCGAAGGCTCTAAATTGCCGCGTTTGCATTTGATTTATCGTGCGGTCAAAGAAGTGAGTGTGCCAGTCACTTCCGGTATTTTGATCATTATTACGGTGTTCCTGCCATTGCTGACTTTGCAGGGGCTGGAAGGCAAGCTGTTCAGCCCGGTGGCATTGACGATCGTATTCGCACTGTCAGGCTCTTTGTTGCTGTCCATGACGATTATCCCGGTGCTGGCATCTTTCTTGTTGGGTAAGGTAAGTCATGAAGAGCCATGGCTGGTACGTAAAGTGTTAGCCATTTATGAACCTGCCCTGAAATGGGCGTTAGTACATAGCAAGCTGATCATTATGGGAGCTCTGGCTGGGTTGGCGGTAACGGTCATTATCTATCTGCAAATCGGCAAGACTTTTATGCCGACCATGGATGAAGGCGACTTGATTATGCAGATCGAGAAGGCGCCGTCTATTAATTTGGATAAGACGGTGGAGCTGGATCTGGCGGTACAGCGTGCCGTCCTGGAAAAAGTGCCGGAAGTCAAAGGCATAATCTCACGTGCTGGTTCGGATGAGCTTGGGCTAGACCCGATGGGGTTGAACCAGACGGACAATTTTTTAGTGTTAAAGCCGCGAGACGAGTGGCGTTCACCAGACAAGACCAAACTGGTGGATGAATTGCGCAAGGTGGTTGAGGATATGCCGGGCTTTGCCTATGCGTTCACCCAGCCTATCGAGATGCGTGTCAATGAGATGATTCTAGGCGTTCGCGGTGACTTGGCCATCAAGATTTTCGGTAACGATTTGACGCAGCTCGATCAGGCCGCACAAAAGACAGTGGAAGTCATCAAGTCCATTCCTGGGGCCGAGGATGTCTACACACCGCAAAACAGCGGGGTGCAGTATCTGAAAATCGAGATTGACCGACTGGCGGCTGGTCGTCTTGGATTCGATATCAGCCAGATAGAATCTATACTGCGTGCGCAGCTGGAAGGCAAGCAGATGGGTATCTTGCAGGAAGGGCAAAAGCGCACACCGATTATTCTGCGAGGGTCGGATCTGTTGCGCAAATCCCCAGCGGATTTTACCAATCTGATGCTGACTTTACCGAATGGTGTCAGTGTGCCAATACCCAGTGTGGCCAAACTCGAGCGTGTGGAAGGCCCGGTCAAAGTGGATCGCGAACGCGGAGCGCGCATGGTAGTGGTGATTGCCAACGTACGTGGACGTGATTTGGTGGGTTTTGTTGATGAGGCTAAAGCCAAGGTGGGCAGTCAGGTCAAATTGCCAGAAGGTTACAGCATGCAATGGGGCGGGCAGTTCGAGAACCAGCAGCGTGCAGCGGCGCGTCTCGGCGTCGTTGTACCAGTGGCGATAGGGCTTATTTTCCTGTTGCTGTTTGCCACCTTCAAGTCGGTACGGCAATCGATATTGATCCTTTCCAATATCCCGTTTGCGATGATTGGCGGTGTGTTCGCTTTGTGGGTTTCCGGTGAATATCTGTCGGTGCCGGCATCGGTTGGGTTTATTGCTTTGTTGGGTATCGCCGTGCTCAATGGTGTGGTGATGTTAAGTTATTTCAATCAGTTGGCCGAGCATGGCATGCGCCTCGAGGAAGTTGTTATTGAAGGCGCCAAGCGCAGGCTGCGTCCAGTGCTGATGACGGCTAATATCGCAGCATTTGGCTTGTTGCCATTATTGTTTGCAACAGGCCCTGGCTCGGAGATACAACGGCCGCTGGCGATTGTCGTGATTGGTGGGTTGGTCAGTTCGACTACGCTGACACTGGTGTTGCTGCCGATTCTTTATCAAAAATATGGTCGTTCAAATAACGGGAGCATCGCATGACCGACGCTTGTTTACTCACTTTGATTTCAGCGCCAGGTATGGAAGAAACGCTGATTGACTGGCTGCTGGCACAGGAAGAGATCAGCGGATTCAGCTCAACAGAAATTTATGGGCATGGTTCAAGAAGCACGCATCTCAGTTTGCTGGAGCAGGTGACCGGGCGCCAGAAACGCGTCCAATTCATGATTCATACCCGGGCGGAAGTGGCAAAACAACTAATAGAGGATCTTATACAAAAATACCCGGATACAGGCCTGCATTATTTGATAATCCCGATTCTCGACGCAGGGCAGATTTGAAACCTACGTATGCAGGTAGTTTCGCGTATGATGGGTGGTGGAGCCAAATAAAATGGAGTTAGTATGAACGACCGTATTCGGGAGTTGTTAAACGAGATCAACCAATTGGAAGACGAGTTGCGTACTACGCTCAGCCAGCAACAATCCAGCATTCTTTTTCATGTGAATGGTAAAAAGGTCGAATTCGAGCGCTCCATCAGGCAGACACAGCGTAAACTGAAAACCAATTTTTTCCGCTGGCTGGTCACGTATCGGCCACAGAACCTGATTACCGGCCCGATTATCTATTCGATGATCATTCCGCTTTTGATTACAGATATTTTCGTCAGCTTTTTTCAGGCCACCTGTTTTCCGATCTATGGCATCAAGAAAGTGCGGCGCGGCGATTATATCGTGTTTGACAGACACAGTTTGAGTTACCTCAATTTTATTGAGAAATTCCACTGTGAGTATTGCGCCTATGCTAATGGGTTAGTGGCGTATATTACCGAAATCATTGCCCGTACCGAGCAATATTTCTGTCCGATTAAGCATGCCAGAAAAATCATTGGCACACATCGTCGCTATCCGTATTTTATAGAGTTTGGCGCGCCGGTGAAGTTTGCGCAAAAGCAGGAGGAATACCGACAGCAACTTGCTAACGAAGAACGCCCCGCCGGATAGGGCAGGGCGTTGGATGTGAGCCTGTTTCTTTACTTGGTGATTTTTGCGAAAAACACCAGTATCGCAGCGATTACTACGGCAACGCTCACAAAAGTGAAGATACCTTGCCAGCCTAAAAACATGTTTCCCTCCTCAAGTAACAATGACATGATAAATCTGCAGACAAACCTGGTATCTTGATGTAAATCAAACACCTGCTTTTTTCTGGAGTTAGTCGACAGCCTTTCTGCAAACGTTGTTAGCCGCATATAATACTGGCATGACAGATTACCTGACCCCGCAAGACCACAATCGCGATGTAACCGGCATGCGCTATGTCTACCCTGTTGTTTCGCGCCGGGCTGGCGGTGTGTCGGTTGGTATCAACCTTAACACCAATAGCGCCTGTAACTGGCGCTGCATTTATTGCCAGGTCCCAGACTTGAAGCGTGGCTCACCCGAGCCGATTGACCTGAAGCTGCTAGAGCAGGAGTTACGCATTTTTCTAAAGCAAATCACTCAGGATGATTTCATGACGCGCTACGTGCCGGAAGGTGCACGCCAACTGCAAGATGTTGCATTCTCCGGCAATGGTGAGCCGACCGCCGCGCCTGAATTCTCGCAGGCAGTAATACTGGTGGAACAAGTGCTGCGCGATTTTGGTTTGCTGGGCAACATCAAGATGCGCGTCATCACCAACGGTAGCCAGATGGATAAAACCAAGGTACTGGAGGCGGTTTCGCATTTGAGTGGATGCAACGGCGAGGTGTGGTTCAAGCTGGATGCAGGCACTGAAGCCGGTTTCGAGCGCATCAATTCCATCCACATGAGGCCTGCCGCCGTGGCAAAACGCTTGCGCGCCTGCGCCGGCCGCTGTGATACCTGGGTGCAAACCTGTGTGTTTGCACTCGATGGCGCGCCGCCTGCGCCGCAGGAGATGGAAGCTTATCTTGGTATGCTTAAGCAAGTAGCAGATGTGGTGAAGGGTGTGCTGGTGTACGGTGTGGTGCGTCAATCCTATCAGCCGGAAGCACCGCGCATCAGCGCCGTACCACAAGCGTGGCTGGATAATCTGGTGCAAGATATTCGTGCACTGGGGCTACAGGTGCGCGTCAATCCATAGCCAATCGCCGTATTTCGCACGACATTTAGCTTGTCCGCTGCACTGCTTGCAGCTGTTGCTATTTACACATATCTGTTGGAAATAGCACACTTTTTCTGATGCACTTCCCCTCAAGATTCCCCGGCTCGTGCCGATGTAAAACTTAAAGTGGCGCCAAATGGCGCGCCAGGTCTGGCGTTGTCGCCTGATGCGGCATTTGGCCGATGGCGTCTGGATATCGGCATCCTTTTTGCAGAAATAGAAGCAAGCAGGTACGAGGCAAAGCATATGAAACTGATCAACGCACTTTTAACACACGCATGGCTGGCGTTTAGCCTGAGGCATCACGGTGACGGCTTGCCAAGCAAGCTGCCGGCAGCATTTTTACTTGCCAGCTTGTATGTCTGTTTGACGCTTGCCAACAAGCAGATGGCAGGGGGGGCGGATATTCAAACTATTGCCGGATTGCTTTTTGTAACGTTGTGCTACCTGTTCGGGTTGAGGAATCATTTTATCGGATTGATTTTGCTGATCAGCGTGGTGCATAACGCGCTGACGCTATCACTTGTCACGCTGGGCGGCATTCCGCCAGTGTATCTTCAACCGCTGATATTGATGGAATACATCATGATCTCGGCCGCGGTCATCAATGTGGTCAGACATGCTGCTGGCGTAACCGAACCTTAAAGAAAATGCGCGCAGCCATATGTGTTTTCATTAAGCAGACTGCATGCCTGGAAGCCGCATCCAGATTGGTTCCCAAGGCAGGTATTTTAGCAATGAACGCGTACGCGAGGCTTGATTGTGTGAGATAGGACAGAAACTGTCCGCTGTTTTGTTGTTTGCTTTTGAGGTTCGGATGGAATACTAAAAGCACCCGTTGGTTGATGAAAGGAACAAATGATGCCGATTTATCAAGTATTGGACGAAGAGAACTACCCGGTAGGCGAATATAGCGACCTGGATTATGCTTTGCACCATGCCGAAGATTTGACGTACTGGCATGCCGAGCATTATTACTACGTCAAAGAACTACATCTGGAAGAAGAAGGTTAAGCCGCGTACTCTTTATGCCACCCTTGTATGGGATTTTGTTCGAGAGAGTGTGGTGGCGCAGAAAATTTTAACGCAGCTTGATGTCGCTGCCGCGCCCGCCAATGGTCGCATCGGCCTCGTAACGGCGTGATTGCGCTGCCAGGCTGGCACTGAAGTTGCCGCTGATTTCCCCGTCAGCAGCGATCGTCATACCTCCTCTGGCACTTAATTGCCTGGAGCTGAGGGTCAGGTTTCTCAATTGATATTGCTGCTGGCTGATCTGCAACATGCCTTGCAGATTATCAAACCGAGTGGAGTCGCCTGCCAGCGATTGTCCTCTTTTTGCCAGCACCAACCGCGACATATCCAGTCGGTCAATTTCACCGTGGCGGATGTTGAAATCCGCCGACATATTAGTATTAGCGGCCAGCTTGACTGCTTCAGCCGCATGACTGTTCAAGGCGGCTTGTCCGTCCAGCTGACCGCTTAGTTTGATTGGGCTACCAAAGGCCTGTGCGATCTCCGATGCGCTGGCGTTCTTCAGTCGCAGATTGCCGGTCAAATCCCACTGATTCGATCTGCCCAGTGTGAGTTGCCCTTCCAATTCGCCGTCATACAGTTCTGCCTTGATCTGGCTGAATTGCAATTTATCACTGCGGGCAATGCCATTGGCCATCAGCTTGCGGAACTTGATGCTGGGTTGTAACGGCAACGCCCAATGGTCTGCATCCAGCACAATCTCGGCATGGTCATCGCGCGGCGTTATCTGCACGTGCAGTTTCTGATCTGTGCTGTGTAGCTGTAGGTGTTGCACTCGATGGGCGGGGGATAGCACCACATCGCCCCCAAACTCACCTATTGCAATATCATGTATGGAAAGCGCTACGTTGCTCACCCGCATAGATTCGATTTTCAGTTTGGGCGAATCCCCCAGCGCGTTCAGCCAGCCCAGCGCCTGACCAAAATTCTCGTGGGTAATGTTGGCATCATGGATTTCCAGCATTTTCATGACTTTCTGGTCGTCGTTCAGGCTGCCAATCACGGGCCAGACATTCACTTGCCCGATGCGCTGTCTTTGTGTGCCGACTTCTACATCCTTCAACATCAAGTGCGGCCTTGGTACCAGTGCAGCGCTGACTTTCTGGATTTTTACTTCGGTTCCAAGTTGCTCACGCGCCAATCGTTCGGCGGGTTCCACCAGTGTATTTAGCGGCACATAGGGCAGCATGCCCAGCGCGACGAATAGCAGCAGAAGCACCAGCAGGGAGGCGGTCATGAGTGTGGACTTAACCATCTTCGCCGGGCGCGCCAGCCGCTGCTTCAGCTTGCGCAACAGCGCCTGTTTTCTTTCCAGCAGGGTGAGTTTTTGCCTTTGTTCCAGCTCAGCCGCTGCTACCCGTTTTAATGCCTGTAGCCTTTGTTGCTCGTCATCTTCAGGTGGTTCGGGCGGCGGTTCTTCCGCTTCATCCATGCCGGTGGGCACGAACCCGTCATCTTCCACCATCTCCTGCATAATGCTGTCTACTGCCGGCTCGTCATCTTCGTCATCATAATCGTCGTAAGCAGCATCCAGTACGATGACTTCTTCCTTCAGCGCGTTCCTTTCGGCCCGCTCCAGATCCATTTTTCTCAGGTGGACAGCTTCCTGCCTTTGCTCTGCGCGAATCAAGGCTTGCAGCCTTTCTGCCTGTAGTGCTTTTTCTTCCGCTTGCCGTTTCTTCTCGGCTTCTTCAGCCTCGCGCGCCGCTTTTTCTGTCGCCAGGCGGGCTTTTTCTGCTTCGGCTTTTGCCTTGGCCTCGGCTTTTTCATGGGCTTTTTGCTCTGCGGCCAAGCGTTTGGCTTCTTCCTTGGCTTTTCTCTCAGCTTCTTTTTTGGCTTTTTTGTCAGACTCTACTTTTTGCTTGGCTTGTTCCAGTTCTTGCGCCATGCGCTCCACTTCGCGGCGCGCCATTTCCTCGGCTTCGGCACGGGCGCGCTCTTCGGCATCCATGCGAGCCATTGCCTCTTCCAGACGCGCTTTTTCTTCGGCCTCTTCTTTGGCTTTTTGCTCTGCGGCAATGCGTTCGGCCTCTTCTCTGGCTTTCTGTTCCGCTTCCTCGCGCAGTCTGGTTTCTTCCGCCTCACGTGCCAGCCGCTCTGCCTCAAGCCGTGCCTGCTCCTCGGCTTCGGCCTTCGCTTTGGCTTCCGCCTCCTGCCGGTCTTTCAGTTCGGCTTCTTCTTCGGCTTTTTGTTTTGCGGCTAGACGCTCTGCTTCTTCCTTCGCTTTTTTCTCGGCCTCTTCCCGTTTCTTGGCTTCTTTCGCCTCACGGGTGATCCGCTCTATCTCCTGCCTGGCTTTTTCCTCTGCGGCTGCTTTCGCCTTGGCATCGGCTTCCTCTTTGGCTTTTTTCCTGGCTTCTTCCGCTTGCCGCTCGGCTTCTTCTTTGGCTTTTTGTTCGGCTTCTGCTTTCAGGCGCGCTTCTTCGGCCTCTCGGGCGAGGCGTTCTGCCTCACGCCGTGACTGCTCCTCGGCTTCGGCCTTCGCTTTGGCTTCCGCCTCCTGCCGGGCTTTCAGTTCGGCTTCTTCTTTGGCTTTCTGTTCTGCGGCCAGACGCTCTGCCTCTTCTTTCGCTTTTTGTTCGGCAACCTGGCGTTCCGCTTCTTCCTTGGCGCGTCTCTCTGCTTCCAGGCGTGCTTTTTCTTCTGCCTCGGCTTTGGCTTTCCTTTCGGCTTCTTCACGCAGTCTGGCTTCTTCCGCCTCGCGTGCCAGCCGGGCTTTTTCTTCTGCAGCCGCTTTTGCTTTGGCTTCGGCCTCCAGTTTCGCTTTTAGCTCGGCTTCTTCTTTGGCTTTGCGCTCGGCCGCCGCTTGTTTGGCTTTTTGTTCGGCGGCAAGGCGTTCCGCTTCAGCCTTAGCGCGTTGTTCCATCTCGATGCGCGCTTTTTGCTCCGCAGCCTCCCTGGCTTTGCGTTCAGCTTCTTGTTTCTGGAGCGCATTTTCTGCTTCACGGGCTTTGCGCTCGGCTTCCAGTTCGGCTTTCACCTTGGCTTCGGCACGCGCCCGCGCAGCTTCTACTTTTTGATCATTCTCTTTTTGCTTGGACTGCTGCTCTTTGGAGACTACTTCATCCAGGCTGCTAAGCTCTTCGATAATCATTGGGGTGAAGTTGGCAGTGGGCAGCCATTCCGCTGGTTCTACCCTTGTCGTTTCGATATAGCCGTTTTGCTGTAGTGTGTTGATTACCCGTTCAAAATCATCAATGTTGACATTATCGAGTCTGTTCAGCACCATTTTGACGGTAGCCTTACCATCAATCAGCGCCAGCACTTTGGACTGCACGGGCGAAAGCAGGCTCCCCAGCATGGAGTTGCGTTTGCGGATACCTTTAGGTGTTTTGCTGTAGATGGCAAAAAGATCCATGGTGGGAAATCGGGCTAAAAAGTAGGGGCGCGCCAAACAATGGTTGGCGCGGGGTAACGACAGGTATTTCTCCAGAAATTATTGTTATTTTGCAATTTTAATTCTCCAATCAAGTGCAAGAAGCATGCGCCTGCACATCCGATAAGTGAGAGAAATCGGGAAAGTTCTGGTTTAGTCTACGCCTGAAAAAATAAAGTATCAATACAACAATGAGTTAAGCGTGTTATTTAAGTTATAACGTGATCATTTTTTACAACAAAAAGCGCACTTAAGGTGCGCTTGTCTGATTTTGGGGTGGTTTAGTCCTCTTCGTCCGAGGTATCCAGTTCCAGTCGGCTTCTGGCACTGCTGGTTTCAAAGCCGGCCTTTTCCAGCGCGATACGGTATTCACAGTCTGGCAAATGCCCTTCCAGTCGGCCGTTGATCCTGGTGGTTTCCTCTTTGCAGAACGCGCAGCGGTAGCGGTGCGCCTGCCCCTCAAAATGCTCTTGCGGATAATCAATATAGAACAATCGTTTCATGGTGCTCACCTCCTGCCTGTTAATGCATGCTACACCCGGCGCGCCACACAGGCAACCTTGTTAAGAATCGCCGTTTACTACGACTAAGCCAATAGCATGAACAAAATCAGGAGAACATCATGGCCATTATTGCAAAAATCAATATCATTCAGCAGCTTAAAACCAATCTGGTGGCGATAATCAGCTTGCTGACCGCACTCAGCGGCCTCAGCTACAACACCTGGCGCGATCATCGCAACGAGGTCAACGAAAACATGCGCAATGCCGCGTTCGAGGTGCTAAAGAACCTGGGAGAATTGCAAACGGTCGTGAACTATGCGCACTACCAAGCCGATCAGGAGCGCGGCAGCCCGATAGAAGGCTGGAAATACGTGCTGCTGGTGCGGGATTTAAGCCACCTGCTACCCCAAGACAACATGCAGCAAAGCGCGGCGCTTTTTACCGTGTGGCAGCAAGATTGGGAGCAGCTTGCCACCAACCAGCAGAGCGAGCAGCGCATTAGCGCGCATATCGCCAATACCCGTGCCGACGTGCTGAGCACCCTTCAAGCGCTGCAATGACGCTTCATTAGTCAAACCATATGCCTGCAGACCGCATACAGGCTGGCTCCTAGGGCATCGTTTGGCCTAATGAACGCGCGCACGAGGCAAAATTTTATTGTCATACATCAAGCCATCGCACGGCACGTTTGCTATAGTAAAAGCCTGTGAAGGAGAATGACATGGCCAAGGATTTAAAAGACGCCAAACTGGACGAGCATCTTGATGCGCTGGAACAGCACAAACAGCTGCTGGAAAAACTGCACCTGGATACCGATACGCATCTGGATGAAGTTGGCAACTCGCTCGAGCGGCTCACCCTCACGCTGGAAGAATATCTCAGGGTGCTGGGTATCCCCTGATTGATGCACAAGGCCTAAGGGGCATCGTGCTTGAAAGGCACAATCACCTCGCGCGAGGCCAGCACGATTTCGCGCATAAAACACATCAGCGCAATAATGAGCGAGGCCATGGACGAGATAAACGTGATGGCCACGATATGCGGCGTCTTGAAGCCGGATTCCACCGAAACAAACATGGTGGCGATGGAAATGCACACACTTAGTGCAGCCAGCGTGGCAAATGCAATGGCACGGCGCAGCCATTTGGTGCGCCGTACGATAATGTATAGCTCATCCTTAAAGTGCGCGCGCCGCTCTTGCGGTATCTCGTTCAATAGCCGCGCCCGGTCTATCGATCGCCCCAGGCGGCCAATCAGCACGCCAAGTATCGAGCCTATGCCCGTCAGCAAAAACACAGGCGCCACCGCATCGCGAATCGCCTCCGATACCGCATGAATATCATTGATCGAACTTATCATGCATATGGATTAGCAAGCCGCGTGCCAAAACCAGATTGAGTCGTCGCCAGCTTGCATATACAATCAACCCACTATAAAAATCAGCCAAAGGAAACCCATGCGACACTGGATACTAAACGCGCTGCTGTTGGCCTTGCCCGCCATGGCAATGGCGGAAGAACAGGATATGCGCGCCACTACTGCAGGCGGTGAAGAAGTGATACTGCATTCCAACGGTTATTGGGAATACGTAGACACCAAAAAAGCTGCTGTTACTAAAGCCAAGCTGGAAGCCCAAGCCCAAACCGAAGGCTGCCCCAAAGGCACACGCTCCAGCTTTTTTGGCTATGGCCGCTGCATCTCTATTGGCGATGACGCACTCAAACGTGGATCGCTCAGCGGAAAAGGGTGGTAGATGAGAAGGTTCTTGAGTACTCAGCCACTTTTCAGCGACTGATTATTCAGCACAGTCATCAATCTGTCGCGCAAGCATGACACAATCTCCTTATCTTTCAGGATGCTCCGCCATGCGACTCACTATACTGGCACTGATGTTTTTGCTGGCAGCCTCTGCTACGGCCGGCGAACATAAAGCTGAAAAAATCCAGCACATCATTGTGATTTATCTGGAAAATCACAGCTTTGACAATCTCTATGGACAATTTCCCGGGGCCAACGGTCTGGCGCAGGCCAGGCAAGCCGCACCTCAAACCAATCTGGAGGGCAAACTCTACACCACGCTGCCGCGGGTGATGGACGTAAAACACAATAAACCCGATACGCGCTTTCCAGAAGATTTGCCCAACCAGCCGTTTGCCATTAATCAGTATGTGCCGCCAGACCAGAAAACCGGCGATCTGGTGCATCGCTTTTACCAGCATCAGGCGCAGATCAATGGCGGGTTAAATGACCGCTTTGCCGCTGTCTCGGACGCAGGCGGGCTGGTGATGGGCTATTACGAAGGCCACAACCTGCCGCTGTGGAAATACGCGCAAAAATACACGCTAGCAGATAATTTTTTTCAGGCTGCGTTCGGTGGCTCCTTTCTCAACCATTTCTGGCTTATCTGCGCATGTACGCCGCGTTATGAAAATGCGCCAGACAAAGTCATTATCAAACTGGATGCCAACGGAAACCTGCGGAAAGACGCCCAGGTGATAGACGGATATGCCGTGAACACCTTGCAGCCCAGCACGCCGCCATTCAAGCGCGGCACATCACCCCGCAGGCAATTGCCATTGCAGACCATGCCTACGATAGGCGATCGCCTTGCGGAGAAGAACATCAGCTGGGCATGGTACGCCGGTGGCTGGAATAGCGCGCTGGCCGGCAAGCCTGCCAGTAACTTTCAATACCATCACCAGCCATTTGGCTACTTTAGCCGTTATGCTGCCGGCACGGCAGAACGCACCAAGCACTTAAAGGACGAGGCAGATTTTATTCAGGATATCGATAACGGCACTCTGCCCGCTGTGGCGTTTTACAAGCCTATCGGCGATTTGAACGAGCACCCCGGTTATGCCGATTTGCTCTCGGGCGAACAGCATATCGCAGATTTGCTGGCGCGTATCGAAGCCAGCCCGCAGTGGAAAAACACCGCGGTGATTGTAACCTACGATGAGAACGGCGGCTTTTGGGATCATGTTGCCCCACCGGTAAAAGACCGCTGGGGGCCGGGCAGCCGCGTGCCGGCTTTGGTTATTTCGCCTTTCGCCAAGCGAGGCTTTGTAGACCACACCGAATACGATACGACATCGATACTCAAATTTATCGAAAAACGTTTCAACCTCAAGCCGCTTGCCGAACGCGATGCCAACGCAAACGATCTAAGCAATGCCTTTGATTTAAAATAGCCTGCTTTATCGGAACCACCCTTTTCATTCCAAAAATTTCTGTTCCCCTGCAAGCTGGACATCTCAAATTTATAGGTGTACGCTGTCAACTTAATGGGATATTTTCCCGTTTATATAAGCGTGCAGAGTGCGGTACGTTATTGTTCTGCCGGTGAATGGGTAATCATCACTTTGATAAAGGAGAAGACAGCATGAAAGTATATTTATACAAATCAATCACATACAAGCAAATTACAAGCGCAGCCATCCTCATTGCAGCAGTAGCGCTTGGCGGATGCAGCAGCATGTCTACCCGGGATAAAAACACCGCCATAGGTGCAGGTGTGGGTGCCGTAGCAGGCTCTGTGCTAACAGGCGGCAGCACCATGGGTACAGTGGGTGGCGCCGTGGTGGGTGGCGTGATTGGTAATCAAATAGGCAAAGATAAAAAATAACCTGCAGCCCATTTCATTAGCGTAAAGCATGCCTTGCAAGCCGCATCCTGCTTGGCTTCCAGGGCAGGTTATTTTGCGCATGCATTTGGTGTAATATGTCCTATCCATAGCTGGGGGTACACATGCTAGCGCTTAGACCAAATTGCGAATGCTGCAACAAAGACCTGCCGCCCGATTCTAGCGAGGCCATGATTTGCTCGTTCGAATGCACCTTCTGCGCCACCTGCGCGCATGAAAAACTGGCAGGCATATGCCCCAATTGTGGTGGCGAGCTTGTAAAACGCCCCGCCAGGCCAGCAAACAAATTGGCAAAATACCCACCCTCAACACAGCGTATCTACAAGCCGCAAGGCTGCAACCATACTAATTGAACAACATGGAAATGACCAAAATCAGCGCGGGCAAACTGCGCGCAATCGGTTTTGATGCCAAAACCCGCACGCTGCGGGTGGAGCTGGATGACGGCAGCGCGCTGGAATACCCCGGCGTGAGCGAGGATTTATGGCGCAGATTCAAAGCCTCCGGCGCGCAATGGAGCTTTTATCGCGACAATATCGAAGAAGAACTCACCGCCAAACGCGTTTCTGCCAAATCTTCCGGCAGCGGCAAAAACCCGCTGGATGATCTGTTCAAATAATATGCCCTGAAAGGCGCACATGATTCAATACAACCCCAAAGACTGGATTACTTTTATCTTTCGTTTTCATGAGTCGGATACCTTTCGACGGCTCATTCCCATGATGATATTCATTGGATTGTATGCCGGCGGAATTGCCTATCTGGAATTGGAATTTTGGCAGCTTTCCGATAAAAGTCATGTGAAGAATATCCCCTTAATGCACACCACCGTGGGCTTTGTATTGTCGCTCTTACTGGCTTACCGCACCAATACTGCCTACGAGCGCTGGTGGGAAGGCAGAAAACTCTGGGGCGCTTTGGTTAACAACAGCCGCAACCTCGCCCTAAAACTCTCTGCTTATTTGGTCAATGAAAGCGACCGGGACTTCTTTAAAAAGCTAATTCCGGCCTATGCCTCGGTGCTTTCAAAACATTTAGCCAATGAAGAAGTCAGCCAAATGCTGTTTGAAGGGCTGGATTTAGAAATAGATCACCACAAGCACCACCCCAACCAAGTAGCCAAGTTATTGTTTCAAAAAGCCAATCAGCTTTACACATCAGGCAAAATCACCGGCGACCAATTTTTTATCATCAACGCCGAACTGCAATCATTTACCGAGATTTGCGGCGCCTGCGAACGTATCAAAAACACCCCCATACCCTATTCTTACAGCGCTTTTATCAAAAAATTCATCTTCTTCTATGTCATGACCTTGCCGTTTGGCTACGTGTTTAGTCTGGGCTATTACGTTATCCCCATCGTCGTGTTTATTTTTTACGTGCTTGCCAGCCTGGAGCTGATTGCCGAAGAAATTGAAGACCCGTTTGGCGGCGATGATAACGACCTGCCCACCAAAAAAATGGCAGCTAATATCAAAAAACACGTGGAAGAACTACTTTAGCAAACGCGGAATAAGTCCGTCTTCGCTAAGGGCGGGGCGACCTGTCACTATTAAGATTCATTAGCAAAACCATCGGCCTGAAACCCGCATGGATATTGGCTTGCAGGGTAGGTGTTTTAATAATGAATGCGCATGTGGTGGATGGGGCATGCGTTAACGCTGTTTCCACACAATGGCGTATCAGCCACGGGTTCTAAAATAGCGAAAATTACCGCATAATTAACCTCGCTTATTTGACTATCCGTAAAAGACGAGAGCAACCACCCATGAGCCATCAACCACCGCCAACCGCACCCAACCCGCAAAGCACCTTTCCTGTTATTCGCCACGTTAAACCAAGCCACATTCTTGGCTGGCTAAAAGCAGGCATTCGGGACACACGCCATGCTGGTTTATCCAGCCTGTTCTATGGAGCGTTTTTTGCGGCGGCTGGCTGGGTGATGAAATTTGTATTCGATGAAGCCTACGGATTGTTTACGGGCCTGGTAACCGGGTTTCTGCTGGTGGGGCCATTTCTTGCCATGGGGCTTTATGATCTAAGCCGGCAAATAGAATCCGGCCAACAACCCACGCTTGTGCCCAGCCTCACCGCTTGGCGCGCAAACATCCTCAATGTAGGCATCTTTGCAGGCGTGCTCACCGTTATCCTGCTCATCTGGGCGCGTGCCTCCATGATAACTTTTGCCCTCTATTTTCAAGACAGCGCATTCCCAAGCCTTACCGAGGTCATAGAGAGTGTATTCACCTTGAAACAGCCTATGTTCGCCATGGTGTATTTTGCGGTTGGCGGCATCTTTGCCGGCCTTGTGTTTGCCATTAGTGTTGTGGCCATCCCCCTCATGGCCGAGCGGAAAACAGATGCCATCACCGCTGCCATCGCCAGCATCATCACCTGCGCAAAAAACCCGCTTACCATGCTGCTTTGGGGGTTCTGCATCGTTGTGCTGGTGGTGTTTGGATTTGCCACCTATTTTGTCGGGCTTGTCATCACCATGCCTATCGTTGGCCATGCCACTTGGCATGTGTATCGAGACATTGTAGAAGCTGAAAAGCCGCCAATAAGCTGAAGAATAAGCTAACCCCTCCTTAAAACTTAACTTCAACAACAGGGCAGAAAATTGGGGTGGTTTGGGTGTTAAGTTTCAGTTAATTGGGGCCTGACCCCTATTTTTCATGCTATTTTCTTTGATTGATTCGCTTAAGATTCATTAGCAAAATCATCGGCCTGAAACCCGCATGGATATTGGGCTACAGGGCAGGTGTTTTAATAATGAATGCGCGCGCACGAGAGGGCTTTACAATGTAGGGCGCATGAGCGTAATGTTAATCCGAGAAGAAGGGTCAACATTCGGCGGAATACATTTTATTATTCCGCCCTACGCTTGCTTGGCCTCTGGCAAATAAAATAGTGAGATTTGCATTTATGAATTTACAAATGAATTTGTCTTTGGTTAGTCAGTATAAAAGCCCATCCCAAATAGCAAAGGTCTTGACCG
>JBGANT010000004.1:0-122861 GCA_044222155.1 Methylophilus sp. | reverse complement strand
ACTTCCAGCAACTGTATCGCGGGTCAAGCCAGTGGCGGCACCGGTGTGGGTGCCAATATGCTGCATTATGTGCTGGGCATCACTAAGGCTTACACCACGCGTGTCGGTGGTGGTCCGTTCCCTAGTGAGATCGATATTGAAACCGAAGGCGCACCGGGCTACCAAATGTCCACCAAAGGGCAGGAAATCGGCACTGTGACGCGCCGCAAACGCCGCTGTGGCTGGTTCGATGCCGCCGCACTGCGCCGCTCCGCGCGCATCAACGGCCTCACAGGTTTGTGCATCACCAAACTGGACGTGCTGGACGGTCTGAAAGAACTCAATATCTGCACCGGCTACACGCTGGATGGCAAACCGATAGACATGCTGCCGATTGGCGCGGACGACGTAGAGCGCTGCAAACCGGTGTTCGAAACCGTGCCGGGCTGGTCGGAAACTACCTTTGGCGCTAAGACATGGGATGCCTTACCGAAAGCTGCGCAGCATTATCTGAATCGTCTGGAAGTCTTATGTGGCGTGCCGATTGCGATTGTCTCGACTGGGCCAGAGCGGGATGAGACGATCGTGATTCAGCACCCCTTTAACTAAACAAAAGTCAATTCAATAATAACAATAGATCAATCTCTCTTCTTCACAAATCAAAGGAAAAATAATGCAAAAAATCAAAACAGCAGTTTGTGTCGCCGCATGCACGCTATTCTCTGGCTGTGCATCAATTACAAAAGATATCAACCAACCCATTAAAGTTGAAACCTACGTGGATGGCCAAATGCTGGAAGGCGCAAAATGCATGGCCAAGAATGACCGTGGTGAAACAAGTGTCGTTACCCCAGGCCATATCGTGCTTCATCGCTCAGGTGCCAACTTGTCAATTAACTGCGAAAAAGATGGTATAACAGGTTCGGCTACATTAATTTCTCGAGCGAACGGTGGTATGTTTGGGAATATCCTGTTTGGAGGTGGTATTGGTGCAATTATTGACCATAACAGGGGATCTGCATACAGCTATCCGGACTGGATTCGTGTCATCATGGGCGAAAATTTGATGTTTGACCGCAAAAACAGTAAGGATAATGAGGTGATGTTAGGTCAGCCAGCTTCAGATGATGAGATTAAAAAGATAGAACAAGCAAAGCTTGGCGAAGAGAAGATGGCGGAAGAAGCTTCAAAGAAAGCTCAGGAAGCTGCAAAGTAGATTTTAATATTAAGTGAAAAGAAAGCTCTGAAAATGGTTAAGTTGCTTGTATGCTCAATTTCAGTATTACTGTTTAATATTAAGTGAAAAGAAAGCTCTGAAAATGGTTAAGTTGCTTGTATGCTCAATTTCAGTATTACTGTTAACAGGTTGCGCCTCGCTTGTTGCGCCACCGTATTCGTCTGATTATGCTACGTTGGATAAAGTCAAAAAAGAGCGTGGTTTAAAAGCGGTCAGCTTGAGCGATTTTCAGCCAATTGATCCAAATGCTGTTGTCAATAAAATCGGCCTCAGAGGGTCTAGCCTAAGGGCTAAGGAAGGCACATTTTCAAAATATATTGAAAATTCTATGCGATCCGATCTATTGGAAATGGGAATTTATGATGCTAATTCAAACACTAAAATATTTGTAGATTTGCTAAAGAATGATATTGATGTTTCAGGATTTAGCAAGGGTGCAGGTTCGATAGAAATAAAACTTAGTGTTAAGCAAAGTGAAAGTATGATGTTTGAAAAAAATTATAGCGCGAACACTACTTTCGAATCATCATTTGCAGGCGCTGTTGCTATTCCAAAAGGACAAAATGAATATTCAAACCTGGTAAAAGCTTTATTGCAGCAAATTTATTTGGATGGATCATTCTTGGAAGCTTTGAAAAAATGATAGAGCGTCTGGTTAAAAGACTATTAACAATAACCCTTACCTTATTATTTATTGGTTGTGCACATCCTATTAATATTGCTCCGATGTCACATTCGGAGAAAACAAAGCCAACAAGCACAAAGAAGGTTGGTTATGTCATTTCGGGTGTTGATAAAGCCAGGCAGATTACCACTGCTGGCGGCGGAGGGGATAAGGTAACATATTATCCCTATAGAGACCTTGAGAAAGCAATAAGAGAAGCATTGACCTCGGTTTATACCGAGGTCAATGCTTTAAACTCAGCTTCCGACGCATCGGGAGGGGTATCGTTAATATTTATTCCCTCAATCTCAACCGTGTCCAAATCAGAGTCTATGCTTACGTGGCCTCCTACGCATTTTTACATTGATCTTTCATGCGATGTATTGGATACAAGTGGGAATCTTGTTGAGTCTTTCAAGGTTTCAAGCGACGGATATGCAGAGTATTCTGAATTTAAACAAGACCCGGGATTGGCTGGGCAGCGTGCTGCTACAAATTTAATTACCAAATTACGGCAAGCAATCATAAGTAATGATAAGCTGAAATAAAAGAAATTGCGCGTGCTGCATTCTGGAGTAAAGATAGATGGGCATTGACTCAAATATACGGAAACAACGCATCGCATGGGCGCTCACCGGCTCTGGGCACTATCTGCGCGAATGCATCGAGATCATCAATACGCTGCCTGACGTGGATTTGTTTCTAAGCAAAGCCGCGGCGGAAATCCTGAAGCAGTACGGCTTTTCCCACAATGTGGAGCGCGTTTATCACGACAAGACCGCAAGCAGCGTGCCGGTGGAGTTCTTTTATTACGGCGCGTATCACACCGTCGTCATCGCGCCCGCCACCTCTAATACTGTCGCCAAGATGGTGTGCGGCATTTCCGATACGCTGGTGACCAATGTTTATGCGCAGGCCGGAAAATGCGGCGTGCCGAGTATTGTGTTTGCGTGTGATACTGAGCCGGAGCCGGAAGTTGGTCATCTGGAATCCGAAGCGCCGCGCGAGAATATCGTCAAAGTGTATCCGCGCCGTATCGATTTGGAGAATCGCCAGAAACTGGCGATGTTTGAAGCGACGCAGGTGGTGGATGATATGGCAAGCCTAGAAGCCAGTATTGAAGCGCGTCTCAGGGCGCTTAAAAATACATGAGCAAGTCTGCCAAAGCAGATAACCTACTGTTTGTTACCGGCAAATTAGCCGAAAAAAGTCTGCACCAAACCCTCACACAAATTCAGTCTGACCCCAAAGCGCCCGTGTTCAAATACCGCGTCGAGCAAATTGGCGTTTCCGTCGCCGCGCTGATGACGCCGGAGATGATTGCACGCCGTCTTAAAAATACAGGCGATGCGAACAAGATGATTCTACCTGGGCTGTGTCAAGGCGATTTGAGCCAACTGCATCGCCAATACGGTATTCCAGTGGAGCGTGGCCCGGAAGACTTGAAAGATTTGCCGCAGTATTTCGGGCAGGGTGGCAAAGCACCGGATTTGAGCCAGTATAGCGTGAAAATCTTTGCCGAAATTGTCGATGCGCCAGATTTGAGCGTGGATGAAATTATTGAAAAATCCAATAAATTCAAAGCACAAGGTGCAGATGTGATTGACTTGGGTTGTCTGCCAAACAAGCCATTTGCGCATTTAGCAGATACAATAAAAGCGCTGAAAGAAGCCGGGTTCAAGGTGAGTGTGGATAGCATGAATCCTGATGAGCTTTTATTAGCGGGTAAATCCGGCGCGGATTATTTGCTGTCTCTGACTGAGAAAACACTTTGGATAGCCGATGCCGTGGAAAGCATGCCAGTATTGATTCCTGGTAAGCCGGGTAATTTGGCATCACTGTATCGCGCCATTGAAATCTGCCTGAAAAAAGGCAAAAAATTCATCGCCGACCCGATTCTCGACCCGATCCATTTCGGTATGAGTGATTCGATCGTACGTTATCACAAGCTGCGCAAGCAATATCCTAACATTCAAATCATGATGGGTATCGGCAATGTGACCGAGCTAACAGACGCGGATACCACGGGTATCAACGCGCTGCTGTTTGGCATGATTAGCGAACTGAATATCAATGCGGTGCTGGCGACTTCGGTGAGTCCGCACGCGGTGAACGCGATTGCCGAGGCGGATATTGCACGCCGTGTGATGTTCCGCGCCAAGGCAGATAGCAGGCTGCCGCGTGGCTACACGACGGGCTTGAACGGCCTGCATGACCGCAAACCGTTTGCCTATTCGGCGGATGAAATTGGCGAGATGGCGGCGCAAATCAAAGACCCGAGTTTCCGCATCATGGTCAGCGAATCTGGTGTACATGTGTTCAATCGTGATGGGCACCAGTTGAATGCCGATCCATTCAAGTTTTATGCAGGTTTGAAGGTGGATAACGACGCTTCACATGCCTTCTATTTGGGCGTGGAGCTGGCGCGTGCGCAAATCGCGCACCAGTTGGGGAAACGCTACGTGCAGGACGAAGAGCTTGCCTGGGGAGCCAATATCCATGCGGCTTCCAGGGCATCCAAAATAGCGCACCGTGAAGCGAGCATCAAGGAAAAGCAAGAGAAAATGAAGGCGAAGAAATGAGCGCAATTCCGCCGCCATCCGAAATTATTTATGAGACCATCGTGATTTCCACTGATGCCGCAGGAATGCCGCATATCGCGCCGTTTGGCATCCGTGAGCGGGATGGGCTGGTGCTGATTGCACCCTTCAGGCCTTCGCGTAGTTTAGATAACCTGCTGGCGCAAAAAACGGCTACCTTGAATATGACCGACGATGTGCGTGTGTTTGCAGGCGCTTTGACGGGTCGATTGGATTGGCCTTTAAAAGAGTCTAATAAAATCAAAGGGTTTTATCTGGAAAACGCTTTGGCGCATCGTGAGCTGGCGCTGGTAAAAGTAGAGGAGGATGAAGTGCGTCCGCAACTACTGTTTGAAGTGGTGCATGAAACAACGCATGCATCGTTCAAAGGCTTCAATCGCGCGCAGGCTGCTGTGGTGGAACTGGCCGTGCTGGCCAGCAGGTTGCATATGCTGCCCAGGGAGAAGGTTGAGTCCGAGATGCGTTATTTGCAAATCGCGATTGATAAAACCGCAGGAGCGCATGAACTGGAAGCCTGGGGTTGGCTGATGGAAAATATTATGCGGAAGAACAAAAAAGATGCAGTTGCTGATTAGCGTGAGAAATGCCGACGAAGCCGCGCTTGCGCTTGCGGCCGGTGCAGATATTATTGATTTGAAAGATCCGGACTCGGGCGCGCTGGGAGCATTAAATGCAGGAGATACGCGGCAAGTTTTGCAGATGGTTAACGGACGGGTGCCTGTGAGCGCTACAGTAGGGGAGGATCATCCTACTTTAGAGGCATTGCTCGATCCCATTCGGCTGCGCATTGCACTGGGTGTCGATATTATCAAGGTTTCGGTTTCCGGTTTGTTCTATCAAAATGATTTTATGAGTGAAATATCCTCTCTTGCCTGCGGGCAGGCGAAATTTGTCGCTATATTTTTTGCTGATTCGGAGCCGGATTTCGGTTTGTTGCCAAGGTTGCATCAAGCCGGATTTTGGGGAGCAATGCTGGATACCCGGAATAAACACAAAAATTTGCTGCAAAATCGTACATCAGGTTATTTGCAACACTTCATTACACTATGTGGTCAATATGGACTTGAAACCGGATTGGCTGGCTCATTACAACCACAACATATTGATAAGTTGGCAGAAATAAACGCAACATATCTTGGTTTTCGTGGCGGAGTATGCGAAAATTCATCAAGAATCCAGAGTCTTTCACGGATGCGGGTCGAGGCGGCTAAGATTATGTTGCACAAACACAACAGGCATGGCTGTAAGTCGCAACAAGGCGTTGGTTATGAATTGCGTGCATCACCTTAATTCCGTATAGTATGGTATGACTTGTGGAAGTTGTTTTTGAATCCAATCGAATAGGAGTTTTAGAGAATGAATAAGAATTTAATCGGTTTGGCTGTAGCTGCCGCTATGGGCATGGCATCTTTTACAGCGACCGCAGAGGATATGTTCCGTGGCGCTTGGTATGCAGTGCCTGGTGTGAGCTACATGAATACAGACAGTGACCTGGAAGCAGATAACGGCGGCGGCGGTTTTATTGCGATTGGTAAAGAACTGAGCCAAAGCTGGGATATTCAAGGTCGCTTGGGTTACAACCGCGCTGATGAGGATTTGGACATTGCTGGCGCTAGTGGCAAATACAAGCAAACCACATTGGGCTTGGACGCGTTGTACATGTTTAGCCGCGACAAATTCCGTCCGTTCCTGTTGGCAGGTATCGGTGCAGCACGTAATAACGTGGATTACCGCGTACCTGGGGTTGACGCAAGCGACAAGAAAACATCTTGGTTGGCTGGTTTGGGCTTGGGTGCGCAATACCTGTTTAATGATACATTTGGTTTACAAGCTGATTTGCGCCATCAATGGAGTCGCGCAGATGTGTTTGACAAAAACACCAACAGCAATGATTCTGAAACTATCGGCAACACATTGTTCAATTTAGGCGGTATCTTCCGCTTTGGCGCTCCGGCACCAGTAGTGGCCGAGCCAGCTCCAGAGCCAGCACCAATCGCTGCTGCTGAACCAGCTCCGGCACCAGCTCCAGAACCAGCTCCAGAACCAGCTCCGGCACCTGCATGTAAACCAAATATGCAGACGATCACCGTGAGCGCCGAGAAACTGTTTGGCTTTGATAAAGCTAACCTGAAAGCCGAAGGTAAAGCTGCTTTGGATGAAGCTGCTGCGAAAATCAAAGCCAGCCCAGAGATCAAGGCCGTGATCGTCACTGGTCATACAGACCGTATCGGTTCCGATGCATACAACCAGAAACTGTCTGAGCGCCGTGCTAAACAAGTAGCAGACTACTTGGTTGCGCAAGGTGTTGATTCTTCCATCATCAGTGCAGAAGGCAAGGGCGAGACTCAGCCAGTGGTTGAATGCGCAGGCAACAAAGCAACCAAAAAACTGATTCAGTGTCTGCAACCTAACCGTCGCGTAGAAATCCGCGCGGAAGGTCAAAAAGAGACTGGTTGTAACTAATCAGCAATTCGCATAAAAAACCCCGCATCAGCGGGGTTTTTTATTGCCTTTCTTTTATAATAGCGCGATGCAAATCGTTCCGGTTGATACCATTATCCACGCGCGCTGGGTTGCGCCGGTGGTTCCACAAGGTGTGTTGTTGTATCAACACGCTGTTGTGTTGCAGGCCGGAAAGATTTTAGATATATGCCCGCAAGCGGATGCCGCGCGTTACCAAGCGCAAGAAGAAGTGTATCTTGGCGCGCATATCCTGATTCCGGGATTGATTAACCTGCATACACATGCGGCAATGGTTTTGATGCGCGGCCTCGCCGACGATAAACCGCTGATGCCCTGGTTGCAGCAGCATATCTGGCCTGTGGAGCAAGCGCTGATTTCGCCAGATTTTGTGCGGGATAGCAGCTTGCTGGCATGTGCCGAGATGTTGAAGGGCGGCATTACCGCTTTTAATGATATGTATTTCTTCCCGCAGGCAACGGCGAAAGCCAGCCTGCAGGCCGGAATGCGCGCCAATCTCGGCTTAGTGGTGCTGGAATTTGCCACACGCTACGCCAGTCACGCAGCGGAGTATATCGAGAAAGGGCTGGATGCGCGCGATAGCTGGCGCACAGAGCCGCTCATTAGCAGCAGTTTTGCGCCGCATGCGCCCTACACTGTATCGGATGCGAGCTTTGAGCGGGTGATGACCTACGCGGCGCAACTGAATATAGGCATCCATACGCATCTGCACGAAACTACTGCGGAAATAATTGAGAGCGAGCAGAAATACCATCTGCGGCCTTTGGCGCGTCTTGCCAATTTTGGCTTGCTGGGGCCACAAGTGAGCTTTGCCCATGCTGTTCATCTGTTGCCGCAGGAAATGGCATTACTAGCTGAAAATAGTTGCCATATCGCGCATTGTCCAAGCTCCAATTTAAAGCTCGCCAGCGGCATCGCACCTATCAAACAATGCCTGGAACACCGCATCAATATTGGCTTGGGGACAGATGGTGCAGCGAGTAACAACCGCCTGGATATGTTCACGGAAATGCGAACTGCTGCGCTGTTGGCAAAAGGCAGTAGCGGCGATGCCGAAGTTCTGCCTGCATATCAGGCGCTGGAAATGGCCACCATCAATGGTGCAAAGGCGCTGGGACTGGAGGATAAAATTGGCAGCATCGAAATCGGTAAGTTTGCAGATTTAACGGCGCTACATCTGGACGCGCTGGAAACGCTGCCCGTGTTCGACCCAATATCGCATTTAGTCTATGTGGCGGGGCGCGAGCATGTGAGTCATGTGTGGGTAAATGGTGCGTTGCAATATCAGGACGGCGTTTATCGCGGTATCGAGCCGCAAGAGCTGCAGGCGATTGTCACCAAGTGGCAGTCACAGGTTGAACAATATAAAGGTTAATGCATATGCAAAATGTCGATCAGGCTGAGTTGAACAAGTTTGCGGAACTTGCACACAAATGGTGGGATAAAACCAGTGAATTCAAGCCCTTGCATGAGATCAATCCACTGCGCCTGAAGTGGATGGATGACGCAGTTGCGCTACAAGGCAAGCGCGTGCTGGATGTGGGTTGTGGCGGCGGCATTCTTTCCGAGGCGATGGCACAGAAAGGCGCTCAGGTAACAGGAATAGACTTGGCCGAAAAGTCGCTTAATGTCGCCAAACTGCATAGCTTGGAAAGTGGCGTAGTTGTGGATTATCAATTGGTTGCCGTGGAAAAGTTGGCAGAAACACAAGCGAATGGTTTTGATGTGGTGACGTGTCTGGAAATGCTGGAGCATGTGCCGAATCCTGCTAGTGTGGTTGCGGCCTGCGCCAAATTGGTCAAACCGGGTGGGCATGTGTTTTTCTCCACCATCAATCGCAGCCCTAAGGCATATCTGCTGGCGGTTGTCGGGGCGGAATACATACTCAATATGCTGCCCAAAGGCACGCATGACTACGAAAAATTCATTAAACCCTCCGAATTGGCAAGCTGGGCGCGGCCTGCAGGCTTGTCCCTGGTCTCGCAAGCCGGCATGCACTACAACCCGCTCAGCCAGCAGTACAGCTTGGGGCCGGGCTTGGATGTGAATTATTTTTCGCATATGGTGAAAGCATGACGAAAGCGGTGTTGTTTGACCTAGATGGCACCTTGGTGGATACCGCACCAGATTTAGGCTACGCGCTTAATCTTCAGCGGCAGCGGCATGGCAAGCCCGCCTTGAGCGATGCTATCATCCGCCCGGTCGCGTCGCACGGCTCCAAAGGCTTGCTGGGCTTGGGCTTTGGCATCACGCCGTACGATGCGGCATTTGCGCAAATGCGCGAGGAATATCTGAATATTTATGACGAGGTGTTTACGCGCAGCCCCAAGCTGTTTGATGGCATGGCAGCGTTGCTGCAAGCCATTGAAAAAAAAGAAATAAAGTGGGGGATTGTCACCAATAAACCGCGCCGATTCACCAATCGCCTGGTTGAAAGCATGGGTTTGCACCGGCGTGCCGCCTGCGTGATAAGCGGCGATGACGCGTCACAGCCCAAACCATCTCCA
Source organism: Methylophilus sp. (assembly GCA_044222155.1). Classification (GTDB taxonomy): domain Bacteria; phylum Pseudomonadota; class Gammaproteobacteria; order Burkholderiales; family Methylophilaceae; genus Methylophilus. Next base: position 113,393 of record JBGANT010000004.1, on the reverse strand, counting down.
GCTACGCTGTTATTGGCTTGCCAACGGCTTGCCATCCTGCCGCAGGATTGCATCTACATCGGCGATGCGGAACGCGACATTCAGGCGGGTAAAGCGGCTGGTATGAGAACCGCAATCGCTTTGTTCGGCTATATTGATGTGAGTGATAAACCGGCAGAGTGGGGCGCGGATGCGATGATTAGCACCCCTCAACAGGCGCTGGAACTGCTTTAGTATTGCCTGCGCCCTTGCAGCGCATACGACAACGTGCCGCTATCCACGTATTCGATTTCGCCGCCCATCGGCAGGCCGCGCGCGATGCGGCTAACCGAGATGCTGCGCGATTTCAGCAATTCGCTGATGTAATGTGCGGTAGCTTCGCCTTCGTTCGTGTAATTGGTCGCCAGAATCACTTCCTTCACCACGCCGTCCTGTGCGCGCTTCAGCAGTTTGTCCAAGTTGATTTCTTTCGGCCCGATTCCGTCCAGCGGCGACAATCGACCCATCAACACAAAATACATACCGTTGTAGCTTTGCGTTTGCTCCAGCATCATCAGGTCGGTGGGCATTTCCACCACGCACAGCAGGTTGGTCTCGCGGCCTTCCGCAGTGCAAAGCGGGCAAACCGGCTGTTCGGAAAAGTTATTGCACAGCTCGCAATGCCCGATGCTTTGCAGGGCGGTTTGCAGAGAATTGGCCAGCGCGCTGGCGCCTTGGCGATCGCGCTGCAACAGGTAGTACGCCATGCGCAGCGCGGATTTTGGCCCTACGCCGGGCAGGCAGCGCAAAGACTCGATCAGCTGCTCCAGCGCGGGCGGGTTTTTCATGGGCAGAAAATAGAAAAAGCGCAGTCGTTTTTAAAAGGGCAGCTTCATGCCTGCGGGCATCATGCTGCCAAGCCTTGCTTGCGATGTCGCCTCAGCCTTGGCGATAGCGTCTTTCACGGCAATCAGTACCAAGTCTTCTAGCGTTTCCTTGTCGTCCATCGCGGCATCGTCAATCGTGATGCGCTTTACCTCGTTACGGCAACTCATGGTGACTTTTACTAGGCCGTTGCTGGCTACGCCTTCCACATCAATATTTGCCAGTTCAGCCTGTGCCTTTTGCATGTTGGCTTGCATCATCTGGGCCTGTTTCATCAGGTTGCCCATTCCGCCTTTCATCATATTGTTCTCCAGGTTAGATAGGTTTAATGCTGTCTTTGATGACGGTTGCACCAAAGTCATTGATCAGATTTTGTACAAAAGCGTCCTGCAGCATCGCCTTTTCGGTATTCTGCATCAGCTCGGCTTTTTCCTGCGCGTTTTGTTGTGCCGGTGTATTGGCGTGGCTGCCCACTTCAATCTCAAGGCGCATCCTCCGGCCAAAGTGCTGCTGGATAGCTTCCGCCAGCTTGCCCTGATAGTTGGCGTTGACCAGATGTTTTTGCGATTCCGCTACGCGCAGTTTCAGGCTGCTTTCATCGTAGCTAACCAGCTCGCACTGTTGCGCCAGCGCACGCGCCAGTCCTAGCTTGAGATGATTTTCCACCAGATTGCGCCAATTGCCATCAAAAAGCACCGGGCTGGAAGGCTCGCCAGTATTGGCTTTCAAGCCAGTGCCTGAATGGTTCGATTCGGCCGGCTCAGCGCTTGCAATTGCCTGAACTGGCGGTGTACTTTCGGTAGGCACGGTATTTGTGACGGAAGGTGCTTCTACAGATTTGGCCATTGCGGGCGCTAGTCGGGCTGGGCGAGGCTGTTTTTCGCCATCCTGCGGGGCAAAAGCCAGCATGCGCAGCAAGGTCATCGTGAAGCCCGCGTATTCGTCCGGCGCCAGTGCGATGTCACGGCGGCCGATCAAGGCAATTTGGTAATACAATTGTAGTGTCTCGGCTGGCAGGTTTGCGGCCAAATCCAGCAGCAAGGCGCGCTCTGGCAAGTCATCAGCGATGGTTTGCGGTACGGTTTGCGCAATGGCAATCTGGTGCAACAGATTGGCCAAGTCGGTCAGCGCAGCCTCAAAAGACAGGCTGCGCGCCTCCATCTGGCCGGCCTTGTCCAGCAATGCTGCGCCGTCACCGGTCTGCAAGGCGCGCAGAACATCGAACAGGTAGCTTTGGTCAATCGCGCCCAGCATGTCGCGCACATCGGCTTCCCGGACAGATTGCTGGCCGTAGGCGATGGCTTGGTCGGTGAGCGAGAGCGCATCGCGCATGCTGCCGGAAGCGGCTCTGGATAACAGGGAAATCGCTGCAGGCTCAAACGGGATGTTTTCCTGCGTCAGCACGTTTTTCAAGTGCTCTGCTACGGCCAGGCTGGACATCTGGCGCAGGTTAAACTGCAAGCAGCGGGAAAGCACGGTCACTGGCACTTTTTGCGGGTCTGTCGTCGCCAGAATGAATTTAACGTGTGCGGGCGGCTCTTCCAGCGTTTTCAGCATCGCATTGAAGGCGCTTTTGGACAGCATATGCACCTCGTCGATGATATACACCTTGAAGCGGCCGACCGTGGGCGCGTACTGCGCGTTGTCCAGCAACTCACGCATCGCGTCCACTTGCGTGTTGCTGGCTGCATCCACTTCCAGCATGTCCACAAATCGGCCTTTGTCGATTTCGGTACAAGCGCTGCATTGCCCGCAAGGCGTGGCGGTGATGCCGGCTTCACAGTTCAGGGATTTCGCCAGAATACGCGCTAGCGTGGTTTTGCCTACGCCGCGTGTGCCGGTGAACAGGTAGGCGTGATGCAGTCGGTTTTGCGACAAGGCGTTGGAAAGCGCGCGCACCACATGGTCTTGGCCGACCAGCGCGTCGAAGGTTCTGGGGCGATATTTGCGGGCTAGGACGAGGTGTGACATGCCAAGATTTTAACTGAAATTTGCATACATTCCATTGTTAAATCAAAATTAACTAAGCGGCCATCTTAAGCCGTTGTGAGCGAAGAAAGTGCGAGGCGTACACACAGCAAGCGAGTTAGTACGGGGTTGTACAGCGAGCTTGCGAGCACTGCACAACAACGCAATTCCGAGCGGAATAGGTTTAAAAGAGGAGGCGAGCCTTGCCCCCGGCACTTGCTCAATAGTTGTGGCTGCTTGCTTCCGCACCTGACCAGGTTGGCTACTTTACAATGCGGGGAGGCCCGCCGACCGAGATTGTACCCCAAATCAGGGTTTTCACTCCAGAAAAACTAGTAACCGACTCTTTGCGCGGGCGGCAATTCGGTCAGTTCCTCATCACTGTACAAACGGCCTTTAGTAATGAATGCCAAGCCTGTGCCACAATCCAGTGAGAACGAGCCGCTGGAACCGGGCAGGGCGTCGATGATGGTGTGCATGTTCTCGGCAAAGCTGAAGTGGCTGTCGCTCATATAGAACATGGCATGCGGCGTGACTTGGCCGATTATGACATCCGAAGCGCCGGGGCGGAACTCGTTGGCGGGCAGGCACAAAGGCACGCTGCCTTCGCAACAGCCGCCGGATTGGAAGAACACGATGTCGCCATGCTCTGTGACCAGTTTTTCGATAAGCCCCAATGCGCTGGGTGTAGCGGAAACACGTGATGCTGCCATAGGTTTGATTGCTCCTGAAACAAAAAGAGGCGAGATGAACTCGCCTCTTACATGCTAAGAAATAATGTTGATTTCGTCCAACATTCGATTAGAAGAAACCTAATTTTTTCGGGTTATAGCTTACCAATAGGTTTTTGGTTTGTTGGTAGTGATCCAGCATCATTTTGTGTGTTTCGCGGCCGATACCGGATTCTTTGTAACCACCAAACGCGGCGTGCGCCGGGTAAGCATGGTAGCAGTTTGTCCAGACGCGGCCGGCCTTGATGCCGCGACCCATGCGGTATGCGCGACTACCATCACGGGTCCAAACACCGGAACCTAAGCCGAAGATGGTGTCGTTGGCGATTGCCAACGCTTCAGCCTCATCCTTGAAAGTGGTGACAGAAACAACTGGCCCAAAGATTTCTTCCTGGAAGACGCGCATTTTGTTGTGGCCTTTGAAGACGGTCGGCTTGATGTAGTAACCATCTGCCAGCGCGCCAGTCAGCATGTTGCGTTCGCCACCACACAGCACTTGCGCGCCTTCCTGACGACCGATGTCCATGTAGGACATAATCTTATTGACCTGGTCTTGGGAAGCCTGTGCGCCTATCATCGTGCTCGGGTCTAGCGGATTATCTTGCTTGATGGCGGCAATCCGCTTCAACACGCGCTCCATGAATTTGTCGTAGATAGACTCCTGAATCAACGCGCGAGAAGGGCAGGTACATACTTCGCCCTGGTTGAAGGCAAACAGTACGAAGCCTTCCACGGCTTTGTCCAGAAAGTCATCGTCTGCGGCTGCGATGTCTTCAAAGAACACATTGGGCGACTTCCCGCCCAGCTCCAAGGTTGCAGGAATCAGATTGGAAGCTGCGGCTTGCGCAATTACACGTCCGGTCACGGTTGAGCCGGTAAAGGCAATCTTGGCGATGCGTTTGCTGTTGGCTAGGGGAGCGCCTACTTCACGGCCGTAGCCGTTCACGATATTGACTACGCCGGGAGGCAACAGATCAGCGATTACTTCCATCAGAATCAGAATGCTCACAGGCGTGAACTCGGCCGGTTTCATGACAATACAGTTGCCAGCAGCCAATGCTGGAGCCAGCTTCCATGCAGCCATCAGAATCGGGAAATTCCATGGGATGATTTGACCAATAACGCCGAGCGGTTCATGAAAATGATACGCCACGGTGTTTTCATCGATTTCGCTGATGCTACCTTCTTGCGCGCGCAAACAGCCGGCAAAGTAACGGAAGTGGTCTGCAGACAGAGGAATGTCCGCGTTCATGGTTTCTCGGATCGGCTTGCCGTTGTCAACAGTCTCGGCAGTTGCGATCAATTCAAGATTCTGTTCGATGCGATCTGCGATCTTGAGCAAGATGTTGGAACGTTCGGCGGCGGAAGTGCGTGTCCATTTTTCCGCAGCGGCGTGTGCTGCATCCAATGCCAGTTCGACATCTTCTGCGCCGGAGCGCGCAGCTTTTGTGTAAGGTTTACCCGTAATCGGCGAAATCACGTCGAAGTATTCTCCCTTGACCGGCGCAACCCATTTGCCACCGATAAAGTTATCATATTTTGCTTTATAGGGAATCTTTACGCCCAGTCCCTGTAATAGTTCTAACCCCATTTGTATCTCCATTTTAATTGATTTAAAAACGAATTTTGGGCTATTGTCACAACATGATACATACGCTTTGACGCACAATCGTATTGCACGCTTTTGCTTGATATTGCCGCACATTGGTTCTTAAAATAGCTTCGATACCCTATACCTTAGCGCAATAAAATGCAAGCGTATAAGCATGGGTTTTTCACTAAAATGAATAGCCCTGATGCTGGCTATAGGTTATAGTTTTCCCGTGAAACATTTATCTATTATTTTTTAATTATGGCAATCGTGAGATCCGGTTTTTTTGTTACAACGCGCGAGTTTTGGCAAAATATCAGCCGACCCACCGATGCGAGTTTGGGTAAGATTATCCTGACTTTCCTGGTATTTGCAGAAACGCTAGTGTGCATGTTCTGGATATACACACTTTCTGGCTTGGGCGAGGGCTACGCCATGATGGCTATTGCCCCTTACCTATACATTATTATTTCCTATGTCAGTTTGCTGGTTTTCTATCGCACCCGGCGCTTCGATTATATTACTTTCACCCAACTGGTGATGTTACTAGTTATGCCGTTTTTCATGCAATGGGTGCTGGGCGGGTATGAAGCATCCAGCGGCATTGCTATCTGGGCTATCCTGTCGCCGATTGGTGCCTTGATGATCTTGGGCACGCGCCAGTCGACATCCTGGTTCTTTCTGTTTGCAGCGCTTGCAGCGCTTTCATGGAAGTTGAATGATCAGCTGATGGGCACCTCTTTGCCAGTGCCGCCACATATCAAGGATACATTCTTTCTCATGAATATCGTGGGCACAGCATGTATCCTGTATGCCGTGATGCGCTATTTCCAGAGCCAGAAAGAGCGCACTTTGCAGGAGCTGGCACTGGAGCAGGAACGCTCGGAGAAGCTGCTGCTCAACGTGTTGCCGAAATCCATCGCTAGTCGCCTGAAGGAAAACGACATGCGTATCGCCGACAGCCATGATGAGGTCACTATCCTATTTGCCGATATCGCAGGTTTCACCAAGATTAGTGGCACCATGCCGCCAGCTGAGCTGGTGGATTTGCTGAGCCAGCTATTTTCACGTTTTGACCAGCTGGCAGCACAGCACGGCCTGGAAAAAATCAAAACCATTGGTGATGGTTACATGGTGGTGGGTGGTGCGCCAGAGGCACGTCCGGATCATGCAATTGTAATTGCACAACTGGCGCTGGAATTGCAGTGGGCGCTTGCGAATTTCAACCAGCAGACGGGCAGGGCGCTGGAAATGCGCATCGGCATTAGCACCGGGCCGGTGGTGGCCGGCGTGATCGGCACCAGTAAATTCGCTTACGATTTGTGGGGTGATTCGGTTAATGTTGCTGCCAGGATGGAGCAAGCCGCGCCCAAGGGCGGCATCCAAGTGAGTGAATCCACTTATCATTTGCTTAAAGATCGATTCAAAATGCAAGCGCGTGGTCGCATTGAGATCAAAGGCAAAGGCGAGATGCCGGTGTACTTGCTCAAAGGCGCTGCTTGAAGGCCTAAACTGCAAAAAGCCTTTGGCGCAATGCCATACATCGGCTATAATGCGCGGCTGCGAAACAAACGCGCCGCAATGACCAAGCAGGAGAGGTGGATGAGTGGTTTAAGTCACCACCCTGGAAAGGTGGCACAGGGGCAACTCTGTCGCGGGTTCGAATCCCGCCCTCTCCGCCACAGAATAAACAAACGCCCAAGCGGGCGTTTTTTGTTTTGTAAGGGTTGATATGGTGAGTCCCCGCGACTAAAAGAAAAATTAGATTCGACCAGCCACGTAGCGGCGCAGGATGCTGAGTACAACGAAGCAGTCTTAAGTGAAGCGAAAGATAGGGCTTGAAAATCCGAAAATCCTGCCTTATTCATTACTAAAACGGATGCCCTGGAAGCCAGTCTGGATAAGGCTTCCAGGCTGATGGTTTTGCTAATGAATAAATTTGGCTAGAATGCACACATGCCTACGTTATCTCAAGCTTTCTGGTATTGGCTCAAGCTCGGTTTCATCAGCTTTGGCGGGCCAGCCGGACAAATCGCCATCATGCACCGCGATCTGGTGGAGCAAAAACATTGGATTTCCGAAAAGCGCTTTTTGCACGCGCTGAATTACTGCATGCTGCTGCCAGGGCCAGAGGCGCAGCAGCTGGCGACTTATATCGGCTGGCTGATGCATGGCAAGCGCGGCGGGCTGGTTGCGGGCGTACTGTTCGTGTTACCAAGCATGCTGATTTTGATGGCGCTGGCGTATATCTACATGCGCTTTGGTCATTCGCCGCATATGATGGCAGTGCTAGCGGGCATCAAGCCTGCGGTGGTGGCGATTGTGCTGTTTGCGGCGTATCGCATTGGCAAGCGTACGCTCAGGCACCCGGCCTTATGGGGCATCGCCGCAGCGGCGTTTTTGGCGATTACTTTTCTGCATGTGCCTTTCCCTTTGATTGTCGGCCTCGCCGTGCTGGCTGGCTGGCTCGGACACCATTATTTTCCACAAGTATTTGATGGCAAAAGCGCACATGGTGGCGCTGAGAAAAGTTATGGCAAGGCGCTGATTGACGACGACACGGTTACGTCGCCACATGCGGCGTTCAAGCCTATCAAGAGTATGACCATCTTGATGGTGGGCGTGGGCATTGGCGTGGCGGGCATCGCGCTTTTGGCGCTGCAGGGCGGCTGGCATGGCTTCTATACGCAACTGGCGTGGTTTTTCAGTAAGGCGGCTTTGTTGACGTTTGGCGGTGCGTATGCGGTGCTGCCGTATGTGACGCAAGGCGCGGTGACGCACTACGGCTGGCTGAGCACGCAGCAGATGATGGATGGCCTGGCGCTGGGCGAAACCACGCCGGGACCGCTGATTATGGTGGTGACGTTCGTCGGCTTCGTTGCGGGCTTCCAGCATATGCCCCAAGAGATGCTTGTATCGCCGCTTGCAGCGGGCTTGCTGGCGGCATGCGTGGTGACATTTTTTACCTTTCTACCTTCGTTTGTATTCATTTTTGCCGGTGCGCCTTTAATCGAATCCACCAAGCAGAACCTCAGGCTGAACGCACCGCTGACCGCGATTACCGCTGCGGTGGTAGGTGTGATTGTGAGTTTGGGCGTATTTTTCGCACAGCATGTATTTTTACGCGAGCAAGATTTAAATTGGACTGCGATTATGCTGGCTGCGTTGGCCTTATGGCTACTGGTGCGCAAAAACATCAACATGATCAAGTTGATTGGCCTGTTTGCGGCCATTGGCTGGATGTTGAACGTTTTACGGTAATGGCCGTCTAGCATTGTGAACAGGCGGAGATTAAACATGAAGCTTTTGCAAAAATTGTTGATGCTGGGCACTTTGTTTGGTGCGCACGGGGTTGCAAGTGCGGCAGATATGGATATTTACAGCATTCCGCTCACTACGCTGCAAGGTCAGCCTTTTGACTTGGCGACTTATCGCGACAAACCGATTCTGGTGGTGAATACGGCCAGTAAATGCGGGTTCACGCCACAATTCGAGGCGCTGGAGGCCATGCACAAAAAGTACAAGGATAAAGGCTTGCTAGTGATTGGTTTTCCATCTAATGATTTCAAGCAGGATCCAGGGAGCAACAAGGAGATCGGCGATTTTTGCCGGCTGACCTATAAAGTCGAATTCCCGATGATGCGTAAAAGCTCGGTGCGTGGTGACGCGGCAAACCCGCTATATCAGGCGCTTATCAATAGAACCGGTACATCACCTAAGTGGAATTTTTATAAATACCTGATTTTGCCGGGCGGTAAGGAGATATATGCTTACAGCAGTTTTACCAAGCCGGATTCGGAAGAGATTATGGGAAAAATCAGGACATATCTCCAATAAAAAAGGCGCATAAGCGCCTTTTTTATTTCGTAAGCCTGTCATGCAGACTTTTTGATGGGTTCTTCTTTACGGATTTTTTGTAGGATAATTGCTGAAAGCTCTTCTACAGAACGACTGGTTGAGTCTGTCCAGTTGATCCCTGCATTACGCATCAGATTTTCTGCAGTCGCGATTTCTTTTTTGCAGTTTTCCAGCGAAGCATAAAAACTGCCAGCACGTCGCTCGCTGCGCACGGCATGCAAACGTTCTGCGTTGATAGTGAGCCCGAAAATCTTGTGGGTGTGTTTGAGCAATACTTCAGGCAGACTGCCACGTTCGAAATCTTCCGGAATCAAGGGGTAGTTAGCTGCCTTGACTCCAAATTGCATGGCAAGATAAACGCTGGTGGGCGTTTTCCCGCAGCGTGAAACCCCCACTAAAATCACTTCTGCTTCTTCCAGTCCGGAGTTGGTCATGCCGTCATCATGGTTCAGTGTAAAGTTCACCGCTTCCATACGGACATCATACTTGCTACCCATCGCGCTATGGGCAATACCAGCACCGGTGAGGGGGGATTGATTCAGTTCCACACCAAGCGGATTAATGAATGTTTCAAACAAATCAATATAATAGGCGTTAGCTTCTTTTAACTTGTTGCGCCGGCTGGTATCGCCTATCGACATGATGACAATAGGGCGGTGTATGCCGTTCCGGGAAGAGGCCATTTGGATGCTAGCTTTTGCCGAGAGCACTTTTTCCATATCATCCACAAACGGCAGGCGAATCTGTGTGAATGACGTATTTGGAAAGTGCTCAAGTAGCTTGCCAAGTGCGCCGGCAGTAATGCCAGTGCCATCTGAAATAATAAATACAGAACGATCTTCCATAATAGCTTTATTTCTTCGTCAAACGTTGCCAGGTCGCCACTACCGTGTCGGGGTTGAGCGAGATAGACTTGATCCCTTCTGCCACCAGCCATTCAGCAAAATCAGGATGGTCGGAAGGGCCTTGGCCGCAGATGCCCACATATTTATCCATTTTGATTGCAGTGCCAATGGCCCTTCTCAGCAACACTTTTACCGCATCGTTACGTTCGTCAAAGCCGTCGGCCAGGATGCCGGAGTCGCGGTCCATCGCCAATGTCAGCTGAGTCAGATCGTTGGAGCCGATGGAGAAACCATCGAATATCTGCAAGAACTGCTCGGCCAGCAGGGCGTTAGAGGGCACTTCGCACATCATGATCAGGCGCAGGCCGTTTTCACCGCGTTTCAGACCATTGGCGGCCAGGATGTCAATGACTTTGTTGGCTTCATCCAAAGTCCGTACGAAAGGAATCATGATTTCTACATTGGTCAAGCCCAATTCGTCGCGGACTTTTTTCATGGCTTGGCATTCCATGGCAAAGCACTCTTTAAAGTCTTCTGCCATATAGCGTGCGGCACCACGGAAACCAATCATCGGGTTTTCTTCGTCTGGCTCGTAAATCTCACCGGCGACCAGTTTTTTGTACTCGTTTGACTTGAAGTCGGATGTACGCACGATTACTGGTTTTGGATAGAAAGCTGCAGCGATGGTTGCAACGCCTTCTGCCAGTTTGTCGATATAGAACTGCTTAGGCGAGGCATAGCCGCGCGCACGGTTCTTGATGGTTGCCTGGATGGTAGCAGGCATGGCATCTACGTTCAAGATGGCTTTCGGGTGGATGCCGATCATATTGTTGATCACAAACTCCAGGCGAGCCAAGCCAACACCATCATTTGGGATTTGCGCAAAGCTGAACGCCATGTCTGGATTGCCCACGTTCATCATGATTTTGCAAGGGGCTTTGGCCAATTCGCTATTTGTCTGGCTGCTGACCTCGAACTCCATTGCACCATGGTAGACAAAGCCGGATTCGCCCTCAGCGCACGATACTGTGACTACTTCACCATCGCGCAACACGTCCGTGGCATTGACTGCGCCTACAATGGCAGGGATACCCAGTTCACGGGCGATAATTGCCGCATGGCAGGTACGGCCACCGCGATTGGTCACCAGTGCGGAAGCACGTTTCATCACTGGTTCCCAGTTCGGGTCAGTCATGTCGGCCACCAGTACGTCACCTGGTTGTACTTCATGCATTTCGGAAGGGTCCAGTACAATGCGTACCGGGCCCACGCCCACTTTTTGTGTCACGGCACGGCCAACAACAACAGGTTTCTCCGCGTGCTTTTTCAGCTTGAAGGTCTCAGTGACGTTGGATTGCGCCTCTTGTGATTTTACTGTCTCTGGGCGTGCTTGAAGAATATAGAGTTTATTGTCTAGGCCATTTTTGCCCCATTCAATGTCCATTGGGCAACCGTAGTGTTTCTCGATGGTCATGGCATAGCCAGCCAGTTCCAGAATGTCGGCATCAGTCAAGGAGTAGCGGTCACTGTCTTTAGGATCAACATCGACTGTATGCGTGGATTTACCAGCTTGTGTCGCGTCCGAAAACACCATTTTGATGAGTTTGGAACCCATCGTGCGTCGCACGATGGCAGGCTTGCCTTGCGCGAGCAATGGCTTGTGTACGTAGAACTCATCCGGGTTTACGGCGCCTTGCACAACGGTTTCGCCCAAGCCATAGGACGAGGTGATGAACGCAACATCCTTAAAGCCGGATTCGGTATCGATAGTAAACATCACACCTGCACAGCCAATGTCGGAGCGCACCATTTGCTGCACGCCAGCTGATAACGCAACGTCTGCATGCACAAAACCTTTGTGGACGCGATAAGAAATCGCACGGTCGTTGTAGAGAGAAGCGAACACTTCTTTGATAGCGTGCGTGATATTGTCCAAGCCGTGAATGTTCAAAAAAGATTCTTGCTGGCCGGCAAAAGATGCATCCGGCAAGTCTTCTGCAGTGGCGGATGAACGTACTGCGAAAGTAGTGCCCGGAGCGGATTTCTCGATCAGTTTTGCGTAGTTTTCCGCAATCGCACTTTGCAATGCAGGCGGGAAAGGAGTGTCCATCATCCAGCCGCGGATTTTCTTACCGGAGGCTTCCAGCGCCTTGGTGTCATCCACGTTCAGTGCGTCAAGTTCCGCATTGATTTTCTTATCCAGGCCGTCTTGGGCCAAAAACTCTCGGAAGGCATGGGCTGTGGTTGCAAAGCCTGTTGGCACGCGCACACCCTTGGCAGAGAGTTGAGAAATCATTTCGCCAAGAGAAGCATTTTTGCCGCCGACAGAGCCGACATCTGTGTTACGAAGTTGTTCGAATGGAATGACTAGGCTGGACATACGGAGTTCCTTAACATTATCTTTTGCTTAACTGAAATTGTTTTTACAGCGCGGGTGATAAACTTTTTTGTCATACGTTCTTTGTTACAGCTCGCAACTCCATTATGCCAAACAAGTATAGCTGTGTCACGGCCTCTGATAAGGATTTTTGTGTAAAAGCCGGCAAAATTTTTCCTGCAAGAAATTAACTCGCTTAGATAAGTTAAAATATCACGCTTAAATTTAGGAAATTAACTCAACTTACCCTATGTCTTTCCCAGCCTTCCAGCAAGTCGAAGTGCAAACTTCCGCACGTTTGCATATGGGTTTTTATGACTTGCAGTCAAATGGGCGTTTTGGTAGTGTTGGCTTGGCATTGGATGCGCCAGACACACAATTGGTGTTGGCTTTTAATGATGCCCTTGGAAATGACCAGGAGGCTGATGCGATATTGGTCCGAATTTGCGAGGCGCTTCACGTTAATGTTCCCTTGCAGGTCACTGTGCACCGTGCTATACCGCGCCATGTGGGTTTGGGATCCGGTACGCAGTTGGCGATGGCAATTGTTGCCGGGTTGAACGCGTTGTTGAATTTGGGATTGACGATGCATGAAATGGTCCAAGCTGCTGAGCGTGGCAGGCGCTCTGGTATTGGTGTTGCGGCGTTTGTACAAGGTGGTTTTCTGGTCGATGCTGGAAGAGGCGCAGATGATGTGGCTCCGTTAGTGATGGAGAGATTGGATTTTCCGGGGCAGTGGCGCGTTGTGTTGGTAACGGATAGCGCACATATTGGTGTGCATGGGGTGGCAGAAAAGCAGGTGTTCCAGACACTTAATCCGGCAATTGGCAATTTGCGCGAGATGATATTCTCACGAATGTTGCCGGCATTTAGACGACAAGACTTGTCGGCTTTTGGTATTTGTATGGCTGAGTTGCAGGCTTACAATGGTGCTTATTTTTCGCCGGTACAAGGCGGACAGTATGCCAGCAAAGAAGTAGAACAAGTTTTACGAGAATTGCAATCCTTGGGTGCCGCCTGTGTGGGGCAGAGCTCATGGGGGCCGACGGGATTTGCAGTCGTGGAAAATGATGTAATTGCGGCGGATTTGTGCAAACAGGCGCAACAGTTATTTAAGAATAAATCGAATATTGGTTTTAGTATTTGCCGTGGGCGCAACCATGGCGCAGTTATTCAAGCAAGGTAATTTATGGGAAAAGTCTCCATTCTGCATTTGTTCACGGCGGCAAAAAATGCCAGCCCGTTTGATGTCAACATGGCTTATGATGCCGGATTTGACAAGATTATGCCGTACACCAATGTGCTGCCGAACGAGGTGGTGGTGCTCACGCAGGACGCGATGTTTTCGCGCTCGCCCAGTGGGGTCAAGCTCGAGTCGATTTTTGTCGGCGGACGTGACATTGATGTGGCAATGGATATGCTCAAAGCAGCTCAAGGTTGCATGTTTCCGCCGTTCCAAATGTCAGTGATGGCCGATCCGTCTGGTGCGTTTACTACTGCGGCTGCTATGGTAGCCAAGGTAAATACCGCACTGGAAAAGCTTGGCAGCAGACTGAAGGGCGCAAGTTTAGTCATTATTGGCGCCAGCGGACCGGTGGGCAGTTGCGCAGCTGTGATTGCTGCCAAAGAGGGTGCCAATGTAACACTTGCAGCACATCATGGCGTGGAGGAGATGGTGCCGCATGCCGAGAAGCTGTTTAAGCGTTATGGCGTCATGCTAGGCGTGATGGATGCAAGTACCGGCGCGGCCAAGAGCGCGTTGGTTTCCAGTACGCAAGTGGTGCTCTGCTGCGGCCCGGCGGGGGTCCAGGTGCTTTCGAAAGCACAATTGCAGGCAAGCCCGTCATTGCAAGTTGTAGCCGATGTGAATGCAGTGGCACCCTTGGGAGCGGAAGGTGTAGGCGTGCATGATGATGGTGTGTTGATTGCGGGTACGAATGTCACGGGAATCGGCGCATTGGCGATTGGTAACGTCAAATATGCTACACAGCATGCGTTGCTAAAATCCATGCTGGTAACGGAAAAGCCGGTGTATCTGGACTTCTTGTCTGCTTACGAAAAAGCCAAGACGTTGGCAGTCTGATTTTTGCTCCGGCATATCCTTATCATTGCTTATTCTGCGCGTGCTTATGCGCAGATGGCGGTGCGCGAGGGTTTTCAAGTGACCACGCTGGATGTCTTTGCGGATGTTGATACACGTGCAGTGGCGCAAGCGGCACATTTGCTGAAACTGCGTGGCGATGCGATAGACGAAGAGGCTTTTAAGTCTCAACTCGTGGGGTTGAATCCTTCCCGGTTTGATGCGGTGTTGTATGGAAGTATCTTTGATGCTGCGCCCGATTGCTTGCACTGGCTTGAGCGGCAGGCTCCCGTCAGAGGCAATTGCGCGGATACTTTGATTGCTATCCAGGATAAGCCTGCATTTTTCAGATTGTTGCAACAGCTCGAGATCCCTTTCCCGCAGACTGTTTATCGCGCAGGTTCGGTTTCAGCAGATGCTGAATGGTTGATCAAGCGGCCGCAAGCCAGCGGTGGTGCGCATGTGCGGATATGGCATGGCGAAGCGCTTGATGCGCACGAGTATTTGCAGCAAAAAATGCAGGGATTACCGGTTTCACTGCTGTTTTGTGCAAATGACAAAGCGGTACGAAAAATCGGCTTTAACCGCTTGCTGACGCGAGATTGCATCGAATATCCATTCCAGTATGCTGGCGCGGTGAGCCGGTTCCCTATGCCAAATCACGCTGTGAATATTTTGCTGGACGCAGCGCAAAAACTCACAAATTATTACCGCCTAGAAGGTATCAATAGCCTGGACGCGATTCTGATGAATGATGGCGTTATGGTGCTGGAACTTAATCCCAGGCTGAGCGCAAGCGCTAATCTTTATTCGACCATGCCGCTCATCCGCATGCAGCTTGGCCTGCAGACCGATGATTTTTTCTTGAGGGATTTTGGTGATCAGCTATCCTGTTCAGAAATGATCGTTTTTGCCGACAAAGATATCGTGATTCTCGAGAAGGTAAGTTTTCCGGAGTGGGTAGCTGATATTCCCGTTGCAGGGCAAACCATCCCCAAGCATAATCCCGTATGTAGTGTGCAAGCTCAAGCAGCCACACATGAGGCGGCATATGGCTTGTTAATAGAGCGTTTTGACCAATTAAAAACCAGTTTAGAGCTTTGATGATGAGTGTATTGAATACTTCCAGTTGGCCCAGTGTGAATCAAATGACCAATCCCTTGGTGGAACGATTGATTGCGAATGCAGATGCCTTGCGAATCGCAGTCAAACAGTTGCCGATTGGCTCTACAATCGTGGATGCGGGTATCGAAGTGCCCGGTAGTCTGGAGGCGGGGAGGCTGATTGCGGAAATCTGCTTGGGCGGGCTGGGTAATGTCAGCTTTACCCAAAATAATACCTTTGCCAATTGGCAAGCACACATTCAGGTGCATGCCAACAATCCCGTGCTGGCGTGCCTGGGCAGCCAATATGCCGGTTGGAGCCTGAGCCACGAAAAATTCTTCTCGCTAGGCAGTGGGCCTGCGCGTGCAGTGGCTCAACGTGAGGAACTGTTTAAGGAGCTGGCTTATAAGGATAATGCAGATAAAGGTAAAACGGTGCTGGTGCTGGAAACGGATCAGATTCCGCCAAACGAAGTGATCGAAAAGGTCTCGCGTGATACCGGGGTTGCGGCCAAACATCTGACGTTCATTCTGACACCTACCCGTAGTTTGGCTGGAGTAGTGCAAATCGTCGGGCGCGTGCTGGAAGTGGCGCTGCATAAGGCGCATACGCTACATTTTCCATTAGAAAATATTGTAGATGGCATCGCTTCAGCACCATTGCCGCCACCTTCGCCGAACTTTATTACCGGAATGGGACGCACCAATGATGCGATTCTCTATGGAGGTCAAGTACACTTCTTTGTAAAGGGTGGTGACGAGGCTGCAAAAAAATTGGCAGAAACTATGCCAAGCAACACCAGCAAAGATTACGGCAAGCCATTTGCCGATACATTCAAGGCGGTGAATATGGATTTCTACAAGATTGACCCATTATTGTTTTCGCCCGCAAAAGTCACAGTGAGCAATCTGGATACTGGCCATACATTTGCCGCTGGATATCTAGATGAAAATATTATAAATCAATCATTTAAGTAATATATTAAAAGTATTGGTTTAAATGAAATCGGTCATTATCTTTACCGATGAACCTGACATAGGCGGTGGCTGGCATGGCAAGCAGTTAGAGGCTGCTTTTGTGAAGCGCGACGTGAAGGCACATTTCGTATCTTTGGCAGATTGCGTGCTGGATTTTTCCGTAGAGGCATCAGAAATACAACTTCCGGATTACGTTGGCAATCCGGAATTAGCCTTCGTGCGCGGCATTGCCGGTGGAACTTTGCAGCAGATCACTACGCGCCTGAACGTGCTGCATATGCTGGCGATGCAAGGCGTTTGTGTCGTCAACGCCGGTAAGGCGGTCGAGCGGACGGTGGATAAAGCCATGACGACGTTCCTGCTTAAGCAGCACAATATTCCCACTCCCGCGACCTGGGTATGCGAGTCGCGCCGTCAAGCGCATGAAATCATCCAGGATCAGCTGGACTCACATCACAAATTGCTCATTAAGCCCTTGTTTGGTTCACAAGGCCGCGGTATTCGGCTTCTGGATTCGCAAAGCGATTTGCCATTGCCGATGGATGCGTTAGTGGATGGCGTGTTCTATCTGCAGCGCTTTATCGAGACTGGATCGCTATCCCATGATTATCGTGTGCTGGTGGTAGGGAGTGAGCCAGTGGCTGCGATGCGGCGGAACGGACAGAGCTGGTTGAACAACGTGGCGCAAGGCGCGCAATGCTCACGGATGGATGACAAGGATATTCTGGGCTTGGCGGTGAAGGCGGCGCAGGCCTTGGAAATTGACTATTGTGGCGTGGATGTCATCCGCGATGTGCACGGCCGGTTGCATGTGTTGGAAGTGAACAGCATTCCAGCCTGGCGCGGCTTGCAAAGTGTCACGAATTTCAATATTGCACAAAAATTGGCAGATTATGCGTTGGAACAGGCTGCATCATGAATGCAATGCCGCAAGCCGTTGCGCAAGCTTATCTCGAAGCATGTCTGCTGGAGCTGCAAGCACTCAAGCCCGGTAACGTGCATACTTTTGCTGATGGGCATGGCATGACGGTGCAAGATTTTATTCGTAGCGCCGATGCGTCGAGCCAAGTGATTGCGCAGCCTGGTTTGAGCTTGGGGCAGCGCATCTTGCAAAGCGTGCAAGCCACACAAAGCGTGGTGGCTTGTAACACGAATCTGGGCATTGTCTTGCTCTGCGCGCCTGTCGTTCAGGCGGGTTTAATGCAAAATAACGATGCCCTGCGGGCCAATATCCATGCGGTGATTCAAGCATCGGATTTGTCAGATGCGGAGGCGTGTTTTGCGGCCATTCGCTTGGCCAATCCTGGCGGGTTGGGCGAAAGTGCTCAGCATGATGTGCGTGAGCCAGCAAAAGTAACGCTGTTGGAAGCCATGCGCGCCGCACAAGACAGAGACTTGATCGCGCGGCAATATGCCACCGATTTTGCTGTAGTGATAGAGGGCGCAAAGTTCTATCAACAGATGCGCCTGACACACAACGACGCGTGGTCGGCCACCGCATTGTATTTGGATATTCTGAGCCAATGGCCGGATAGTCATATCATACGTAAGCAAGGACAGGCATTGGCGCTAGAGGTGCAGGCCGAGGCTGCACAGCAGCTGGCGCAGCTATTAGCGTTGGATAACCCCAAGTTAGCACAGAAATCATTGCTCGCCTGGGATAAAGCGCTTAAGGGACGGGGAATCAATCCTGGCACCAGCGCAGATTTAACCGTGGCAGCAATATTCACTGCCATGCTCATAGCCTAATCTTACGAATAACCTAAAAGCCTTACATTTTGGTGCGTATGCACCATGCATTGCACAAAATTTGCGCTATAATGTGTGTCTAAAATTTTTCTAGATGGCCCAAATTGAGGAGGATGCAATGGCAAATTTATTAGATCAACTGAAAAGCATGACCACGATTGTGGCAGATACCGGTGATGTAGAAGCGATTAAAAGCGTAAAACCAGTAGATGCGACAACCAACCCGTCTTTGGTTCTTAAAGCCAGCACGATCCCAGAATACGCACCTTTGATTGAGACTGCGATTGCCTATGCTAAGGCTCAAGGCGGCGACAAGGCAGCACAAATCGAAAACGCGGCTGACAAGTTAGCGGTGTTGATCGGTGCGGAAATCACCAAAGTGGTTCCTGGCCGTATTTCTACCGAAGTGGATGCACGTTTGTCCTTTAATGTAGATGCGATGGTAGCCAAAGGTCGCAAACTGATCAAATTGTATGGCGAATCCGGCATTTCCAAAGATCGCGTGCTGATTAAACTGGCTTCTACTTGGGAAGGCATTAAAGCCGGCGAGATTCTGGAAAAAGAAGGCATCCAGTGTAACCTGACATTGCTGTTTGGCTTCGGTCAAGCGCGTGCCTGTGCTGAAGCTGGCGTATTCTTGATTTCCCCATTCGTTGGCCGTATCCTGGACTGGTACAAAGCGAAAAACCCAACCGAAAACTACACTCAAGAAACTGACCCGGGCGTTGTTTCTGTACGTGCCATTTACCAATATTATAAAGAACACGGCTACAAAACCGTCGTGATGGGCGCGAGCTTCCGTAACACTGGTGAGTTGATCGCTTTGGCCGGTTGTGACCGTCTGACCGTGTCTCCAAACCTGTTGCAAGAATTGGCCGCAACAGAGGGTACTTTGGCGCAAGTATTGAAAGATGGCGGAAAGACCAAAAATCCACCAACTAAAATGACCGAAGAAGAATTCCGTTTTGCATTGAATCAGGATGCGATGGCAACTGAGAAACTGGCCGAAGGTATTCGCGGTTTTGTGGCTGACCAGAAGAAACTGGAAGATGCGCTGGCAGCGAAACTGTAATTCTTGGTCATCTGACTTAAGTCAATGCGAAGTCATTTTTTGACTTTAGCATTGACACGGTCGGGCATGACACATTAAGATTTGATTCCCAACTTTAATAAGAAGTTAGCTTTTAACAATCGATGCGTTTAATTCACAGGCGCATTAAATTTTTATCACACGGAGAAAACCATGGCATTAACACAAATGGCATTAGACTCATTGGACTTTGACGCAACCGTTGCATTGGCAACTAAAGTTGCTCCACACGTTGACATTCTGGAAATCGGTACACCATGCATCAAGCACAACGGTATCAAATTGCTGGAAACTCTGCGCGCTAAATTCCCAAACAACAAAATCTTGGTTGATCTGAAAACCATGGACGCAGGCGAATACGAATCTGAGCCATTCTACAAAGCTGGTGCTGATATTTGCGTAGTATTGGGCGTATCCGATATCGGTACAATCAAAGGCGTGATCAAAGCTGCTAACAAATACGGCAAAAAAGCACAAGTTGACATGATCAGTGTTGCTGACAAAGTTGCAAAAGCTAAAGAAGTTGCTGCTGCTGGTGCGCACATCATCGGTATCCACACTGGTTTGGATCAACAAGCTGCTGGTCAAACACCTTTTGCTGACTTGGCTGCTATCTCAGGTTTGAACCTGGGTACAGAAATCTCAGTAGCTGGTGGCGTGAAAGCTGCAACCGCTGCTCAAGTGCGTGACGCTGGTGCTACTATCATCGTTGCTGGTGCTGCAATCTACGGTGCTGCTGACCCAGCTGCTGCTGCTGCAGAAATCACCAAAATCGCTCACGGTTAATTGACTGTAAATTCGGGCTGAAAGGCTAGAATTTATTGAGCAATCTAAAATCCCGACCCAGCAATGCGTCGGGATTTTTATTTTTAGATGAAAATTTGAAGGAATCATGATGGACCATCAACAATTTATTTTAGATAACTTAAAACGTATTTTAGATGTAACTGACAAAAACAAAGCGACTGATTTACTGAAATTGGTACAAGGCGCTGGCAGTACGTTTATCGGTGGCGCAGGTCGCTCTTTGCTGGTTTCACGCTTTTTCGCCATGCGTTTGGTTCACTCTGGATACAGCGTATATATGGTGGGTGAAGTGGTTACCCCGGCAATCAAGGCTGGCGATTTGTTGATTCTGGTTTCCGGCTCTGGCGGCACAGCAACCTTGTTGCCTTTTGTGAAGAAAGCCAAAGAAGTAGGCGCTAAACTGGCTGTGATTTCCATGAAAAAATCATCTGCCATGGCAGATGTTGCTGATTTGGTGGTGCAGGTCGGTCAGGATGACAGCTTCCCGCTGGTAAAAGGGATGCCGATGGGCTCTCAATTCGAGCTTTCCACTCTAATTTTCTTGGAAGGCGCGATTTCCCAGCTGATCCACGAAAAAGGTTTGACCGAGGAAGGGATGCGTGCGATTCACGCAAACTTGGAATAATTCCATATTCCGTAATAAAGAACCCGGCTTTAGCCGGGTTCTTTATTGGGGGTAGTTGCTATTGATTCAGGCGGATAATGTCCTGCGTGGAGATTTTGCCATGATGCAGTGCGGTGGCTATCAGTGCACCTGCAATACCTTGCGCTCGTAGCTGCAGTAAATCATTGGCATCACACACACCACCTGCGGCATAGAGAGAAGTTTTCGCATGGAGTTTCTTTAAGGCGCTAATATGCTGCCAATCCGCACCCTGATTGCTTCCCACGGCATGTAGTGTCATGCAAATGACTTCCTTGGGCCAATACTCGGCGTTCCCGTGTAAATCTATCGTGCCTAGCGGAGTTTCATTGAGATAGTCCAGCGAGAGTACAAAATCCCCATCCAGTTTTTTGTACAAGTCATTGTAATCCCGTATTTGATGGATGCTTTCTGAGCCAATCACCATGCGGCGATTGGGCATGCTGCTTTGTGGGTGATTTCCGTTATCCACCCACCAGATGATGTGCGGGTGTGTCTGGCACAGTACATCAATCAATCTGGCGTGCGAACCGATGCCCTGGATGGCATCTATATCTGCGATATAAAACGTTTGAAATGGGTATAATGCCAGCAGACCTGCCACTACATCATGCGCCTGGCTGCCCGGACACAGGCACGATTGTATTGGCTGGTACTGCGCCCGCTGGCCGTGCTTGGCATGCACGACCAGGCCGCTTTTAAGATCAATGACAGGAATGATTTGCACTGAATAGTTTGCAGAAAAATATAAAAAAAATCTTTGTGTGCGAATTTATCACAGCCGGTGGTTTTGCGGGGCAGGATTTGCCGGAAAAACTGCTGCAAGAAGGCCTGTTGATGCGCGATGCGCTGCTGCGCGATTTGAGCGAGCTGGGCATGGAAATTATCACTACAACGGATGCACGGCTACAGCCCAATAGCCATGCGCTTTCCAGGCCGATTGCTATGGCTGATGACGCGTGGCAGGCTTGGCAAAGCTGCATGCAGCAAGCGGATGCCGTTTGGCTGATTGCACCGGAAACCGGCGGGATCCTGTCAAAGCTTGCGCAAATGGCTGCCCTGGAAGGCGCATGGCTATTGGGCTGCAGGCCAACGGAAATTGAAATATGCAGCAGCAAATACCAGACATATTCGCATTTATCCAAAGCGGGCGTGGCTTGCGTGCCAAGCTATACGCCCGAAAACTGGCCGCGATTGCCCGACACGATTTATTTGGCAAAGCCGGACGATGGTGCAGGTTGCGAAGACACATGGTTGTTTGAAAATGTAGCCGATTTGGAGCGCTGGTTGAATGGGAAACTGGAACGAAATTATGTGATTCAGCCTTATCTGGCAGGCATTGCGGCGAGTTTGTCGTGCATCATGGCGGGCAAGGCAGTGTTGCTGAGTGTGAACCGCCAGCGCGTCGAGCGGCAAGAAAATGCATTGATTTTTAAAGGCGTCAGCGTGAATGCGCTGCCGGAATTGTGGCAAGCGGCAGAAAAATTGGTACAACAAATCGCCAAAACCATGCCAGATTTGCGCGGCTACGTGGGCATTGATGTGATCGTGCAGGATGGCGAATTGCTGGTGCTGGAAATCAATCCACGCCTGACCACCAGTTATGCTGGGCTACGCGCGTCTATTGGGTGCAATCCCGCGGAGTTGATTTTACACATATTGGAAAATCCGGATTTTGTGCCGGAAGAATTGACCAGAAAGCCTGTGGAGATTCATGTCTGAAGCGGTAATTGTCGGATGGGACATCGGCGGCGCGCACCTCAAGTTCGCCGCACTGAACGCACATGGTGATTTGCTTGCCATCGAGCAGCGGCCATGCGCCCTGTGGCGCGGGCTGGATGTGTTGCAAGCCGCAATGCATCAGGCTGTGCGCGATTTCAATCTGCAATCCGCGCGGCATTTTGCCACGATGACCGGCGAACTGGTGGATTTGTTCGACAACCGCGCGCAAGGCGTGCAGCAAATCGCACAGGCCACTAGCGGCATTCTGGGCGCAGATGCGCGTTTTTACGCAGCGGGTGAGGGTTGGGTGCAAGCCGGACAGGTTCAGGCGCTAGCGCACCTTGTGGCCTCCACCAATTGGCATGCCAGCGCCACATGGCTGGCACGGTATGTGCCGGATGCGCTGCTGGTAGACATCGGTAGTACCACGACCGATTTTATTCCCGTCGTCAGTGGCAAGGTTGCGTTGCAAGGCATCAGCGATGCCGAGCGTATGCGCGAGGATACTTTGCTTTATACCGGTGTGGTGCGCACACCGGTGATGGCTTTGGCGGGCAAGTTGCCGTTTGAGGGCGGCGAGGTCAACGTGGCGGCGGAGTATTTCGCTACCACAGCCGATGTTTACCGCTTGCTGGGCGAGCTGGATGCGCGCTATGACATGGCGGACACGGCCGATGGCAAAGGTAAAACCTTGCCGGAAAGCGCACAGCGGCTGGCGCGCATGGTTGGGCATGATTTGGCAGATAAGCCTATGCACGTCTGGCGTGATTTGGCGGCGGCTTGCAAGCAAGAGCAGGTGCGACGCATTAAGGCCGCCATGCTGAAGCATTTACAACCTGGCGCGCCGATACTGGCGGCGGGCGCTGGGGCGTTTCTGGTGCAAGCCGTGGCGCGGGAGATAGGGCATGCCTGCGAGCCAATATCCATGCGGCTTCCAGCCCATGCCGATTATGGACCTTGCCTGCCGGCCTACGCAGTAGCAAAATTGGCAGAACAACATGCTTGAACACCATTTACCTTATCATCACGACAGTGCCTGTTTGTTTGCGCCGCTGGCGCATGACAATTGGGCGATGTTGCTCGACAGCGGCCAAGCCATCAACCCGCAAACCGGAAAGCCGGGCAGCCAGTACGGCCGTTACGACATCATCGTGGCGGAGCCGTTCGCGACTCTGGTGAGTCGCGATGGCGAAACCACCGTGACGCATTTGGGCGAGACGCAGGTTTCCAGAGAAAGTCCGTTTGCATTGCTGAAAGCGTTTCTGGCAAAATACCCCACCGCGAAAAACGACACGATTTTTGCAGGCGGCGCGCTAGGTTATTGGGGCTACGATTTGGCGCGTGCCGAGGCGCATCTGCCTGACCGCGAACGGACAATTCCGGACATGATGGTGGGCTTGTACGACTGGGCAATCGTGGTGGATCACCGCGCCCAAACCTGCAGGCTAGTGTCGCACGGTTTGCTGTCGCAAACACGTGAAAATTGGCATGCCCTGCAAGCCAGGCTGGATGCGGCTCCCAGCCCGGGTGTAAGCGAGAAATTTTACGTGTTTGGCAAGCCTGTGGCCAACTTCACGCGTGCCGAATATCACGCGGCGATTCATAAAATCCACCAATATATCCGCGCCGGGGATTGCTATCAGGTCAATCTGGCGCAGCGCTTTAAGGTACCAGTGGAAGGTGACGCTTGGATGGCATACCTCAAGCTGCGCGAAATCAGCCCCGCGCCATTCATGGCGTTCATGCAGTTGCCGGATGCCACGGACGCACAATTTCAAGTGCTATCTAACTCGCCAGAACGTTTTCTGCAGACCGATGATGAGCATGTGGAAACGCGTCCTATCAAGGGCACACGTCCGCGCGATGCCGATCCGATGCGCGATGCGGCTAATGCGGCAGAATTGCAACAAAGCCCGAAAGACCGTGCGGAAAACTTGATGATTGTGGATTTACTGAGGAATGATATTGGTAAGGTCTGCCGCACAGGTAGCATCAGGGCGGATACATTGTTTGAGTTGCAAAGCTTTGCCAATGTTCACCATTTGGTGAGTATTGTTACCGGAAAATTGAAGCCGGATGCCACCGCGGTTAGCCTGTTGCGGGCGTGTTTCCCGGGTGGTTCGATTACTGGTGCGCCCAAATTACGCGCCATGCAAATTATCGACGAGCTTGAGCCGAATACGCGCGGTATTTATTGCGGTGTGATCGGTTATATCGGTTTTGACGGTAAGATGGATACCAATATCGCCATACGTACTGCCGTGGTGCAAAGTCAACAATTTACATATTACGCTGGCGGCGGCGTTGTGATAGACTCAAACGCGGAAAACGAATATCAAGAAACACTCAATAAAGCCGTTAGTATGGAAAGATGCCTGGCAGCTTTTACAAAGTAACATTTCAATTGATAGGGGGGGTATATGGCTTGGGAACGTGCAATTTGGGTGGTCAAGATTGGGGGAAGCCTGCTAGGGTCGCCGGAGCTGGAGAAATGGCTAGATATTTTTGCAAGGTTCAGTGATGGCAATATCGTGATAGTGCCCGGTGGCGGTCTATTTGCAGATGCCGTGCGTGCTGCGCAAAAACTGTCAAAAATGAGCGACGCTTCGGCACATCGGCTTGCAGTATTAGCGATGGATCAATATGGTCTTTTGATGGCGAGCATGAACCCTATGCTGGCTACAGCCAGAACTGAAATGGAAATAGACGAGCGTACCTGGCAACATCGCGGTATCGTCTGGCTGCCCAGCCAGATGGTGCTGGCGGATGATACGATTCCGCAAAGCTGGGATGTGACTTCTGATAGTATTGCCGCGTGGCTGGCAGAGAAACTGGGTGCACAGCATCTCGTGCTGGTAAAATCAGACAAGCCAGACGAGTCGGAGCTATGTCTGCGTATGATGACCAAAACAGGGATGGTGGATCAGGCATTCAGCGATTTTGTCATTAATAAAACCTTTGGCCGCTGGATGCTGAAGAAAGCCGATTTTGAACATTTCAAGGATGGCTTGAGCACGCATACATTGCAAAGAATCGGCTCATCCCTTAAATTGCATTAATCCTAAAAATGGCAGCCACCTACACCGACGAGCAAATCAAAGCCAGGCTGGATGCCGAATTACCGCACTGGATTTTTGAAAACGGCTGGATTCGCCGCAAGTATAAAACTAGTGGATGGAAAGCCACATTGATGGTGGTGAATACCGTTGGGCATTTGGCGGAGGCTGCTTGGCACCATCCTGATCTGACGGTTTCGTATGCCTTTGTCATCGTAAAACTCATGACGCATGATGCTAAGGGCATTACTGATAAGGATTTTGAGTTGGCCAGAAAAATTGAAGAAGTCATTTGCTGGCAGCCCAGTAAAGAAGGCGGTGCCTTGGAAGGCACCCCAAACGACGATCAGCGCTTCAAGTACATCAAATACGACTAAATTTCCGCTCCGATTCAGGCCGAACTACACTTCTGACTGTTTCTCGAACTTGCCGAAATGCAGCATGATTGTTGGCAGAATTAACAGGTTCAGGATGGTGGAAGTCACTAAGCCACCGACAATAATCGTGGCCATCGGACCTTCGATTTCCCGCCCCGGCTGACCGCTACCGGCAGCTAATGGCAGCAAGCCTAGTGCGGTCACCAGTGCGGTCATCAGGATAGAAGGCAGCCGTTCGGATGCGCCGCGGATGCAGGTGTCCAGATTCCACACGCAGTTTTCTTCGTCTACCAGGTGCTGGTAATGTGACACCAGCATGATGGAATTGCGCAAGGTGATGCCGAACAAGGTAACGAAGCCGACCAACGACCCCAGGGATATCCAGCCGCCGGAGAAAAGTGCGGCCAATACGCCACCAATCAAGGCAAACGGCAGGTTTGCGAAGGTCAGCAACAGATTGCGTAGACGGCCAAATGCGATATACAGCATCAGGAAGATCGCTACGCCAGCCAGCAGAGAATGCACAATCAAATCTTCGCGGGATTTGGCACTGGCTTCGGCCTCCCCTGTAAATTCAAGGTAGTTGCCGGTATTCAGCTTGATTTCTTGCCGAATACGCTTTTTAAGCTCATCGTTGAACGATTCTACATCGCGACCTTCTACATTGGCAGTGATGGTCTGGATGCGCTTAGCGCCAGAATGCAATATCTTGGAACGGCCGTTTTCCTGATTGATAAAAGCAATGTCTTTGAGGTGCAGCAGGCGTCCTTCGCCATTGAATAGCGGAATATTCCCAATGTCACCAATATCGTCACGTGCTTCTTCATTCAATACTACGCTCAATCCAACCACATGGCTGCCCATATAGATTTGCGCGACAGGTACACCTTCATGAGCGGCGCGGATGGTATTCAGTACCTCAACGGGCTGCAAGCCCCAGACAGCTAGTTTGTCTGGGCGCAGGCGTATGGTAACTTCCGGTGTGCCCGGGGGGGACTGCAAAAGCACATCCTGAGCACCTTGAATGCCAGATACCAGCGAGGCAATTTTTTGGGCATCACGGTCCATTGCATCCAGGTTATGGCCGTAGATGTTGATGACAGTACTGGCGGCATAACCAGAAATGGTTTCTTCAATGCGTTCGGTCAAAAAAGTATTGATAGCAAAATTGACGCCCACAAACCCGAGTTCTGCTACGCCATCTTTGTCCCTATCCTCAATTTCCCCGGCTAGTTCTTCACGTATGTCTTCGAGGATACGATTTTGTTCTTCTCCCGATAATGTTCCGATTTCTATTTCGAATTCGCTGTAATGGGTGCCGAAAGTGTCAGCGCCGTTGGGCGCACGGCCAACCCATTGTGTGACGGATTTCACTCCTTTGATTTTGGAGATGACATTGGCGACATGTTTGCCAAGGCGCAGCGATTCTTTTTCTGAAGTGCCCGGCACAGCGGTCATGTGCATAATGAAGTGCCCTTCGTGCAGGGCAGGGATGAATTGGCTTTTAAATAGTGGCAAAATCCCCAGCCCCAGGCCTATCAGCACAAAGCTAGTTGCGATGACGGTTTTATAATGTTGTTCAATCCATTGTAAAAGCAGTACATAGCGACGCTTGATGGACTTGATGACAGGCGGGTCTTCCGCCACAAGGTTCGTTTTGCCAAGTAGCAGGTAACACAACGCGGGTGTCAGAGTGAGCGCCACCACAAGTGATGCCATAATTGCAGCGATGTAGGCTAAACCTAGCGGTGCAAACAGCTTGCCTGCCACGCCGCTTAAAGTAAGTAATGGCAGGAACACAAGCGCGACAATGATGGTGGCATAAACGACTGAGCTTCTAACCTCCATTGAAGCGTTAAACACGACTTGCGAAACGGGCAAGGAGGTTGGAAGCAGGCGGTTTTCCCGCAAGCGTCTAAAAATGTTTTCGGTGTCAATGATGGCATCATCTACTACTTCCCCCAGTGCAATTGCCAAACCGCCCAATACCATAATATTCAGGCCCATATCGAAGTAACCCAGCACAACAATGGCGGTCAGCAGTGAGAGCGGTATGGCGGTAGCTGAAATAAATGCGGTACGTCCATTGAACAAAAACAGGAACAGGATGGTGATAACCAGAATTGAGCCGATCAGGATGTCTTTTTGTACGCCTTTGATCGCTGTTTCGATAAAGTTTGCAGGACGGAACAGCCCTTCATGCAGAGTGACTTGTTCGCTCTCAAGTTGAGGTTTCAACTCTTGCAGTGCTGCCTCGATCGCTTGGGTCACCGCATGGGTATTGGCGCCGAGTTGTCCCTGGACAGATAAATAAATGCCTTCTTCCTGGTTAATGGCAGCCGCGCTGATGGACGGTGCGGCAGCTTCCACAACCTGGCCAATGTCGCCTAGTCGGATAGTATGGCTATTTTTGTGAACTAACGTAGCTTTTGCCAGCGCATCGGGGGTATTTGCTTGTCCCTGGATATTCAGGATGATGCGCTGGTTGGCATTTTCGATATAGCCCGCTCCTGTAACACCCGTAGCGTTTCGTGCCGCCGTTACCACGTCATTGATATTCAATTGAAAGCGCAGCAGTTTATCGGGGTCAATTTGCACCTGGAATTGCCGCACTTCTCCGCCAAATACATTGACATCCGCCACTCCGGGGATCGCTAACAGGTGCGGTGTAATGGTCCAATCTACGATTGTGCGCAACTCCATCAAGTTGCGCTTTTTGCTGGTGACACCAAAACCAAGCACGGTACTGGCGCTGGATGTGAGGGGGGTAATGTTGGGAGTGATACCACTTGGTAGTCGGTTGGAGAGAGTGCTTAATCGTTCAGCCACGATTTGTCGGTTGCGATAGATGTCGCTTTCTTCGTCAAAAATCACGGTGACGACTGATAGTCCTGGGATAGATTGCGAGCGCATGCTGTCTATGCCTACGCTACCAGCGATCGCGGTTTCTATTGGTTGTGTTACCAAAGTTTCGACCAGATCGGAAGATAGTCCTGGCGACTCGGTTTGGATGATGATCTGGGTGGGTGAAAACTCTGGAAATACATCCAGATTGCTACGGGTCAGGCTGTAAATGCCATATACGACAACAAGCATTGCCAAACCAATAATGACACCATAGAAACGTATCGAAAATCTAACGAGTGCGGACATCATGGCTGTTGTGCCCAGGCGGGGAGGCGCTTGTAATTGTGCGTTAAAATTTCATTATCAAAACCGTCGGCCTGCAAGCTAGTATCCATGCGCCTTTCAGGGCAATGGTTTTGATAATGAACGTGCGCACGAGGGGAAAAAGTTAAATTTGTCATGCTGGCTTGATTTTCATTGTGGCCCGACCACTTCGCTTCATTTGAAGGATAGCCTTCGCCGGAATGAAGACTAAAAACAAGTTCTTAGTCTTCATTCTCATTCTTGATTTGGTATTTAAACTCTTCGGAAAGCAGCAACTGCGCACCCATAATCACAACTTCGCTTTCAGCTTTGATGTTTTGATTGAACCAACCGGCATCAACTTCCGTATCAGTGGAAATCGGTTTGCGCACAAAGTGGTCGCTTCCTTGTTTTAAGTATATCCATGGTGTCCCGGCATACCATACAACAGCATTGTTTGGTACGACAATGCCATTGCTGGAAGGGGCTTTGGAAGCAGCTTCTACATTCACGCGCATACCAATGCGCAGCAAATCCGCTGGGGCGCTGAAATAATAGGTTTTCCCCAAGCCGCTGGCGTCGCCCTGGCTGGCAGGGGAGATGTAAATAGCAGTGATCGGCTGGACATTTTCATTGATAGGGGATATTCGGACTGTGGAGCCCGGTTCCGGGCTCGGGGTGTTAATGGGCAAACTCACTTGCACAAGCACGTTGCGTCGATTCAATAAACTTTGCAAATGCACCGGAAGATTGTCACCGTTAATCAGGCTGGCAAGCGCCTCACCCCATTTTAGTTTCATGCTGGCAAGGAGATTTTTTACCTGCTGATCATAGGCCTGGATTTTCGCATTGTCAGCGTTTACCAAAGCAAGCGCTTCTTGAACAGCCTTATCTGATACATTCTTGTCATCTGCATTCAATGCTTTGAGTCGCTGATACTGTTTTATGTTATTTTCGCTGGTACTTTGTATGACGGTGCTTTCGGTGCGCAGGTTTGTGTATTGCGTTTTGGCATCAATCAAGCTATCAATTGCTACGACATTACCAAAGCTTTTGATTTCACCGCTGTAGGTTGCCGCATGGACCCTTGTCGTCTTGATGCCACTGTTGGTTTGCACCGCTGGTGAGATAGTCACGATGCTGATGCCTTGTTTTTCCGTGACACGGTTCAGGCTCTCGATTTCCTCTTCCTTCTCTGTTTGCAACGCAATATCAAACTCATCCTTGCCGTAAAATACCAGCATCCAGAAGAGGGTGACAATCAGAATGGCTTGGAGGCCAATAATCATCGTTGTTTTTTTGTTCATGGGCTTATCGTTTCCATGGGAGTTTTCACGTCTATAGTGCGTTGCATCACATTTTCAAAGCGTGTTGCGTTCCGCAGCAACCAAAATTGGGCATTCAATAATTCCTCAGTGTAACTGTTATACAGTATCTGGGCCTGCGTTAGCTCCAGCCTGTCTATCAGTCCAGCATCCAGTTGCTGTTGCAGTTTTTGCAAGGTAGTTAGCTGCTGGCTTTTTTGTAGATTCGCATGCTGCAATTGTTGTATTGATGCATCTATCTGAGCTTTGGTCAATGCAACCTCGGCAATAATCTGTGCTTGCAAAGCCTCGAACTGAGCCCCTTCGACAGCGCGCAATTGTTCGGCCTCATGGATAGGCGCAGAATTTTTCTGCAGCATGTTCAGCAGGCTGGTAAATCCCAAGGACCATACTTTGTCGCCGAATTCAAATATAAAACCAGGCGAAAGGGAGATGTCGGGTGTCTGTCTGGCGACTTCCAGCCGGATTTTGCTTTCTGCTGCGGCATATTTGGCCAAACTACGACGGATGTCAATGCGGTTGAGTAATGCTTCGCTTTGAATTTCCGGGGCGCGGACCGGATTGCTGAAGTAGTCATGGGCTTCGCGTACAGCTTCATCCATGTTTAAAGCAGCCACAGGAATTTGCTCAAATTTTTCTTTACTCAGGCCGGCATCTGCCGCCATTGCGGCGACCAGCGCATCTTTCTTATATGTTACCTGGGCGAGTTGTGATTGGATTTTGGCTCTTTGTGTCTTTGTCAGTGCAAGGTCTGTGTTGGATGCCAGACCTAGGCTGACACGTTTCGAAACAAGTTCGACCTGCTTGTCATGGATCTGGGATATTTGTCGCAAGAAGGTGCTTTGTGCTTGTTGCTCGTGATAATTCAACCAATCGTGTTTAAGTTGGTTGCGTAGTCCCCATGCAATTTCCGCGACGTCTAATCGCGCTGCCTCAGCCAAGTGTTGCGCCTCTTCGATACGGAGTGCGCGCTTATTGGTTGTTTCAATCGGAATTTCAACATTTAAACCGTAGGCAAAAGGCCGGATATCGCCATTGGCGCGATTGCTACGCGCTACCTGTCCGCCCAGCGTGGGGTAGGTTTTGATGCCGGCACTCTCAATAGCCGCCTTGGCTGTCCCCAGTTGGGCTTTGGCGGTATCCAGGCTGGCATGGTGGTATTGTGCACTGAGCGTCAGCTCTATGATGCCCCAACTGGAAAAGGGTAGCTTGTCCTGAGGGTATCCTTGTGTAATGCAGAATGCTTTGAATTCGGCACTCAAAGGGTCTTTTTCAAGAATCTTTTGTGTGACTTGCTGCGGCTCTATCGGCTTGGCGACATAAGGCAAATAAGCGCAGCCACTTAGGCCGAGCATCATGGCCATGAGCAGCATGGAGTGTCGTTTTATTGGCAGCACAAGCGGGCAGGCCATCGGCTGTTTATCCCGGTCATTTATTCGTCAATGCTGGCGTGAACCGCACTCAGCGCGTCTTGCAGCGTTTCTTCCGGTAGTTTGTTGATATTGGTGGCCAGCAAATCTGCAGCTTCTACAGTGCGGATAGGCAGATCCTCGGTGTTGAGTTCTGCAATGAGTCCAGCCGCTGCGCCAGCGATAATCAGTAATTTCTCGCGCTCTTTCATGAGCAGCTCCAATTCGCTACGCAACATACTGTCTTCGGCCTGTTGATGAGTGTTTTGCATTGTAATGTCTAAGTTGGTTACGGATAGGTAATATCTTGCTAGGCTTGCTTTGTGCTGTCAATCAAATCGCACAATTGGGCACTTCTGTATTGGCTGGAATAAGGTCCATATTGTGTTTTACACAAGCAAGATGTTTTCATAGTCATGAGATTTTCGGTTACAATACCAGATTAATTTACATCTAGTTATGTGGGTTTTGCGAAAGTGGCGGAATTGGTAGACGCACTGGATTTAGGTTCCAGCGCCGCGAGGCGTGAGAGTTCGAGTCTCTCCTTTCGCACCAGACTTTTTAATTATTAACTTAAATAGGACAGCAGTATGGCAGCATCAGTTGAAACTATCAGCAACCTCGAGCGTCGCATGACCGTGACATTGCCTTTGGCGCCGCTGGAAAACCAGATTCGCCAACGTTTGACGCAAATTTCCCGTACCGCTAAGTTTGCAGGTTTTCGTCCAGGTAAAGCGCCTATCGGCCTGGTTAATCAGCATTACGGTGATCAGGTGCGTGATGAAGTATATTCGAAGGCGGTGGAAACTAGTTTTGGTGAGGCCGTGCAAGAGCACAAGTTGCGTGTTGCAGGGTTCCCAGATATTCAACACAAGCCTTTTGCCGAGACTGCTTCCGAGTTTGAATACACGGCGACATTCGAGGTGTTTCCGGAAATCAAGCTGGGCGATTTGGGTAAAATCAAAGTGGAAAAGCCCACATTGGAAGTAGCGGATGCGGACGTTGAGAAAACGCTGGATGTGCTGGTGAAGCAGCGTGTGAGCTATACTCCTGTGAAGCGTGGTGCCAAAAAGGGTGATCGAGTAAATGTGACCCTGACAGCTAGCCTAGAGGGTCAGCAGGTAGAAGGCACGGGGAATAAGGGTCTTGATATGGTACTGGGCGAGCCTGGCCGCTTGCCAGCATTCGACGATGCAATCATTGGCGGTAAAGCTGATCAGACCAAAAAGTTTGAAATTACCTATCCGGAAGATCACAACTCACCACAAGTGGCCGGTAAAACGGTCGCTTACGAGGTGACTTTCAACAGTGTCTCTGAGCCTGTGTTGCCTGAAGTAGACGCCGAGTTCGCCAGAAACTTGGGTGTGGAGGATGGAGACGTAGGCAAGATGCGCGCGGAAATCAAGAGCAGCCTGGATCAGGAAGTGGAAAAGCGTGTTAAAGCGCGTGTCAAAGAGCAGGTGTTTCAAGGTTTGGTCGATATTGCCGATATAGAGTTACCTAAAGCGCTTGTGAGTGCAGAAATTAATCGCATGATGCAGGCTGCTGCCCAAAATCTGCAGCAGCGTGGCGTGGATCCGGCTTCCTTGAAACTGGATCCATCAATGTTTGAGGAGCAGGCGAAGCGTAGTACAACTCTGCGTTTGGTTCTTAGTGAGGTGGTTAATAAAAACAATCTGCAGGCCAATGCTGATCAGGTACGTGCAATGGTGGATACATTCGCGCAAAGTTTTGAACAGCCGGAAGAGCTGGTTAAATGGTATTACGCGGATGTTAAACGTCTGGATGAGCCTGCTGCGCTGGCTACTGAAGAGAACGTAGTTAGCTGGGTGCTGGAAAAAGCCAAGGTAAGCAATAAAAAGATTAAATTTGACGATTTGATGGCGAATGCTTAGGAAAGAGTAATATGCAGACCAGAATGCAGGCGAAGACACACGAAATGTCCCACTCGTACGAAACACAAGGCCTTGGCTATGTGCCTATCGTAATTGAGCAGAGCGGCCGAGGTGAGCGTTCGTACGACATTTACTCCCGCTTGCTGCGTGAGCGCGTGATTTTTCTGGTAGGGCCGGTAAATGACATGTCAGCCAACCTGATTGTGGCGCAGATGTTGTTTCTGGAGGCGGAAAATCCTGACAAGGACATTTTCCTGTACATCAACTCCCCAGGCGGCTCTGTCACAGCTGGTATGGCGATTTACGACACCATGCAGTTCATTAAGCCAGATGTCAGTACTTTGTGTATCGGGCAGGCGGCCAGCATGGGCGCGTTGTTGCTGACGGCCGGAGCCAAGGGCAAGCGTTTCTGTTTGCCGAACTCTCGTGTGATGATTCATCAGCCGTTGGGCGGGTTCCAAGGTCAGGCGTCTGACATTGAAATTCATGCCAAAGAGATTTTGTATCTTAAAGACAAATTGAATAACATCATGGCGCATCATACCGGGCAACCTGTGGACGCGATTGCCAATGATACCGACCGTGACAACTTTATGAGTGCCGATCAAGCGGTTGCCTATGGGTTGGTGGACAAGATGATTGCATCGCGCAGCGATGCAGCTTAAGATAGCTGCTAGTTGAGTAGGGTACGTTAGCAAGGAAGAGTACATGGCCACCACTAAAGGCGAAGGCGAAAAATTACTGTATTGCTCATTTTGCGGCAAAAGCCAGCATGAGGTCAAAAAGCTCATTGCAGGGCCTTCGGTCTTCATTTGTGATGAGTGCGTTGATCTCTGTAATGACATCATAAAAGAAGAAGTCCAGAGCCAGAGCGATATTAAGCCTACTGACAAGTCTCTCCCCAGTCCACAGGAAATCTGCAAAATACTGGACCAATACGTGATTGGTCAAATGCAGGCCAAGAAAAGTCTGTCCGTGGCTGTTTATAATCACTACAAGCGGTTGGGTCACAATCATTTGGGCCAAAATGCTACTAAAGATGATATTGAAATCCAGAAAAGCAACATCCTGCTGATTGGGCCAACAGGCTCCGGTAAGACCTTGCTGGCGCAGACCTTGGCACGTTTGCTGGATGTGCCTTTCGTGATGGCAGATGCAACCACACTGACCGAAGCGGGTTATGTGGGTGAAGATGTCGAGAATATCATGCAAAAGCTGTTGCAGAAATGCGATTACGATGTCGAAAAAGCACAGCGTGGCATTGTCTATATCGACGAAGTGGATAAGATTTCACGCAAGTCAGAGAATCCTTCTATTACACGCGATGTGTCTGGCGAGGGCGTACAGCAAGCTTTGCTGAAACTGATCGAAGGCACAGTGGCTTCTGTGCCGCCGCAAGGTGGACGTAAACATCCAAACCAGGAGTTTGTACAGCTAGATACCACTAACATTCTCTTCATTTGTGGCGGCGCATTTGACGGCCTGGAAAAAATCATTCGCCTACGCTCCGAAAAAGGCGGTATTGGTTTTGGTGCAGAGGTAAAAAGCAAGGACGATATGCGTGCCGTAGGTGAGGTATTGCGCGATGTAGAGCCGGAAGATTTGATCAAATTCGGCCTTATTCCGGAGTTTATTGGCCGCTTGCCTGTAGTGGCAACGCTGGAATCGCTGGATGAAGTTGCTTTGATGAGTATTCTGACAGATCCAAAAAATGCACTTACCAAGCAATATATCAAGTTATTTAAAATGGAAGGCGTCGATCTGGAGTTCAGAGAAACTGCTTTGCTCCTGATTGCTAAAAAAGCGCTGGAGCGCAAGACAGGCGCTCGCGGGCTTCGCTCCATCATGGAGCATGCGCTGCTAGACATTATGTATGATATTCCGTCTATTGAGAATTTATCCAAAGTTGTGATTGATGAGGGGGTAGTTAATGATGAAACACCACCTATCCTTATTTATCAGGACGCTCCCAAGCTAGCTGAAAACGTCGGCTAATCAGTTTGCACTCGTTTGAACTATTGCAATTAAACCTGAGAGGTTTATAGTAGTCTTATGCTGCATAGCGCTTGAATAACGCTCTTTTGACCCAATCTAGATGTTGTTCAAGCTATCTACAGGAACCTGAAAGTATTGTATGTCAGAAGAAGTATTGTCCAATATTGAATCATTATCGTCCGCTGAACCGCGGAGGGTGCCTTTGTTGCCGCTAAGGGATGTGGTGGTGTACCCGCACCTGGTAATTCCATTGTTTGTTGGCAGGACAAAATCCGTGCGAGCGTTGGAGATAGCATCTGATGCTGACAAGCAGATTCTATTGGTAGCACAAAAGTCTGCGACGAAAGATGACCCTACTGTCGAAGATCTGTATGAAATCGGTACCTTGGCGACTGTCTTGCAGATGCTTAAGTTGCCAGATGGCACTGTGAAAGTGCTGGTGGAGGGGATTCAGCGTGTGCGCGTTTCAGATTTTATTGAAACAGCAGATTGTTTCATGGCGCATGCGGAAAAGATAGAAACTGTCGAGCACGCAGATAGCGAGGTCGAGGCGCTGATGCGCACCGTATTGGCGCAATTTGATCAGTATGTAAAGCTGAATAAAAAGATCCCTCCGGAGATTTTGCCATCACTATCTTCAATTCATACAGCAAGTCGTTTGGCAGATACTATTGCTGCGCATCTGACATTGAAGCTAGAAGAAAAGCAGATTGTGCTGGAAAAGTTGGATCCAGTGGATAGGCTTGAGCATCTGCTGCAATTGATGGAGTCCGAGATTGACATTCTGCAGGTGGAAAAACGCATCCGTGGTCGTGTAAAACGGCAGATGGAAAAAAGTCAGCGGGAATACTATTTGAATGAGCAGGTAAAAGCTATTCAGAAAGAGCTGGGCGAGCAGGATGAAAGCGCTGAGATGGAGGAGTTGGAAAGACGTATCCAGGGCGCAGGAATGCCTAAAGAAGCTCTGTCCAAAGTGAACTCGGAATTCAAGAAACTCAAGCTGATGTCGCCGATGTCAGCCGAAGCTGCTGTAGTGCGTAACTATATTGATACTCTTGTGGGCCTGCCGTGGAAGAAAAAAACCAAAATCAGCAAAGACCTGGTGGCAGCAGAAGCTGTGCTGGAGGCAGATCACTATGGGCTGGAGAAGGTCAAGGAGCGTATTATCGAATATCTTGCCGTACAGCAGCGCGTAGGTAAGGTGAAAGCGCCCATCCTGTGCCTAGTAGGCCCACCGGGTGTTGGTAAAACTTCGCTGGGGCAAAGCATCGCCAAAGCGGTTAACCGTAAATTCGTGCGTATGGCATTAGGCGGCGTGCGCGACGAGGCTGAGATTCGTGGTCACCGCCGCACTTACATTGGCTCCATGCCGGGCAAGATTCTGCAAAGCATGAGCAAAGCTGGCGTGAAGAACCCGCTGTTTCTGTTGGATGAGGTGGATAAAATGGGTCAGGACATGCGTGGCGACCCATCCTCTGCATTGTTGGAGGTGCTCGATCCCGAGCAAAACCATACTTTCGCCGATCATTATGTGGAAGTGGAATATGATTTGTCCGATGTGATGTTTGTGGCAACAGCCAACAGTATGAACATCCCCGCGCCATTGCTGGATCGTATGGAGATTATCCGCCTTGCCGGTTACACCGAGGACGAGAAAATCAATATTGCCAAAAAATACCTGCTGCCTAAACAGTATAAGGCACATGGTCTGAAGAACTCCGAGATAGATGTTGCCGAGAGCGCATTGCGTGACGTTGTCCGCAAGTATACGCGTGAAGCCGGTGTCCGTAGGCTAGAGCAAGAAATCGCTAAGATATGCCGCAAGGTAGTTAAGGAACTGTTGATCATGAAGTCTCGCAAAAAACTTCAGGATACGGGTGAATCAGCCAGGGCGATTAGAAAGATTAATGTGACATCCAAGAATCTGGAGAAATATCTTGGGATTTATCGTTATGACTATGGTGTCGCAGCTAAAGAAAATCAAGTCGGTCAGGTGACTGGTTTAGCATGGACATCGGTAGGAGGCGAATTGCTGACAATTGAGGCAGTGCAATTACCGGGTAAAGGCAAAACAATTACCACGGGCAAGCTGGGTGATGTGATGCAAGAGTCTGTACAGGCGGCCATGAGTGTAGTGCGTAGCCGCTCCAGGCGTTTGGGTATACCAGATGATTTCTACGAGAAAAAAGATATTCACATCCATTTACCGGAAGGCGCCACTCCTAAAGATGGCCCAAGTGCAGGTATTGCATTAACTACGGCGATTATTTCCGTGTTGACGGGCATTCCTGCGCGTGCTGATGTGGCAATGACCGGTGAGATTACCTTGCGTGGCGAGGTGCTTGCTATTGGTGGGCTCAAAGAAAAGCTGCTTGCAGCCCATCGAGGTGGGATCAAAACCGTGCTAATTCCGGAGTCTAACGTTAAAGACTTGGCCGAGATCCCAGAGAATATCAAGAACCATCTTAATATTCACCCTGTGAAGTGGATAGACCAAGTGCTGGAGTTGGCTTTGGAGCATATGCCTACATCCATAGAAGACGGCATGGCTGATGCAACAACAGTACAGTCCGAAGTGGGTTCCGAGACGAACGCCTCAGTTACTCACTGATTATTGGGTTAAAGTAAGAAAATATTCATTGAAATTGCAACTAAAGCCTTGACACGGGCTTTGGCGACTTGATATAAAAGCAAACGCAGGAAATTCCTGTCATTTTATTAACCTAAAGGGGATTACACGTGAACAAGTCTGAATTGATTGACCAAATTGCTAAAGCAGCTGGTATTTCTAAAGCTGCCGCAGGCCGTTCTCTCGACGCGGCAACAGCTGCGATCACCAAGGCTTTGAAAAAAGGCGATATGGTGACTTTAATTGGTTTTGGTACATTTTATGTAGGTAAACGTAGCGCACGTAGTGGCCGTAATCCTCGTACTGGCGCAACAATTAAAATCAGCGCAGCAAATTCTCCTAAATTTAGGGCTGGTAAAGCGCTTAAAGATGCTGTAAACTAGCGGACTTTGTTGGTTAACGGAGATTAACCAACAAGCACTGCAAGTTATTTTAAGTATTAAATGAATGCAGGGTGCTTAGCTCAGTTGGTAGAGCGTCGCCCTTACAAGGCGAATGTCAGCGGTTCGACCCCGTTAGCACCCACCAAATAAACATTTGCCTTGATTTAACAAAGAGTGCTTAGGCACTCTTTGGTTTTGTAGAGAGCAAAAACGCTTATAATGGCGCCCTTATAAGCGAGCAGTATAGCTGGAGCGGTAGTTCAGTTGGTTAGAATACCGGCCTGTCACGCCGGGGGTCGCGGGTTCGAGCCCCGTCCGCTCCGCCAACAAGTCTGAGTTGTACCAGTTTTGATGCAGCTTAGTGTAGAAGCCCCGCCAATAGCGGGGCTTTTGCTTTTCCAGATTCTCTGCAGTCCATAAACTGCCTCTTTCTTCGGAATTTATCTTTTTTCTCAGTTGCCCATTTTGGCAGTCCTCGCTCTTTATTTGCTAAAGTCCAGCAGCAACACCGGCTACCAATACGACCTGAGCCACAACCGTACCAACCTCACCATCGGCGCCAACAACTACGCCTACGGCATAGATACCGCCAACCCGCTTACTGTCACCTTAAGCGGGCAGGGCAACGGCATCGTCATGGCCGATGCCATCCGCATCGTGCCGGACACGGCGACGCAAACGCAGAACAACACCTACTTCGTGCACACCGACCACCTGGACACCCCGCGCCTGATTACCAGCTACAGCAACCAGAAGCGCTGGACGTGGTACCCTGAGAACAGTGAAGCCTTTGGGGCCAACCTGCCCAACGA
Organism: Methylophilus sp.; assembly: GCA_044222155.1. Classification (GTDB taxonomy): domain Bacteria; phylum Pseudomonadota; class Gammaproteobacteria; order Burkholderiales; family Methylophilaceae; genus Methylophilus. The sequence continues at coordinate 73,977 of JBGANT010000004.1, read as the reverse complement.
GAACCCGGCCACCCTCGGCGTCTTCACCTACAACCTCAGGTTCCCCGGGCAGCTTTACGACCCACAAAGCCAACTGAGCTATAATTACTACCGGGATTACAACCCGCGCACGGGCAGATACATTGAGAGTGATCCGATAGGGCTAGAGGGCGGGATTAATACCTACAGTTACGTGAATGGGAATCCGCTCAGTTATAGCGACCCTGAGGGACTGTTTGCTTTACCTTTGCTTTATCCTGTTGGAGCGGCTATCGCAGATGCCTTAGGTAGTGCAACACTTGCCAACATAGGGATTGGTGCAACTTTGGCTGTTGCGGCTTCAATTCCAGGTGATTCATCTGCTAAGAAGGAAAGGGCTGTACCCTATCCTGACAGAAAACGTGGGAAATATACATGCGTTTGTAGAGCAGATGCAAATGGGAGAAGTCCTGATAATTGCTCAATTGATGACCAAGATTTTGCCATGGGCTACGGTGAAGGATCAACTTTGACCGAGGCTAAACGCGCAGCAGAAAAGGATGCTAAAGACAAACTGGGCTCAAAATCAGTTCATCACGTACAATGCCGCTGTACAAGTCCAAAAGGTGACCGAATTATTCCAACGAGGTAATTTATGGAAAATAATGATGAACAAAAAATCCTTCAAGATGCTGAAACTGCACTTAATACTTTAGGAGATTGCTCAGTAGTTTATGAGTTAATAAAGCCATTATTGATTAAAAATAATCCGGCTGCGTTGTTTTTGTATTCAACTTTTAGTGTTGCAGGTATGGAGACCGATGATGAGTTTGATATTCGAAGAATGGAATTACTAAATAAGTCTGCGGAGAGTGGCTATTTACCTGCTATCTATGAGCTTGCTGTTTGTTATGACTTGGGAGACCTTGTTGAGCAAGATCATACAATAGCTGGAGGGCTTTATAAGAAAGCTGCAGAAGCAGGATACGCTAAGGCAAAACTTAGCCATGGTTTAAACTTATTTTATGGCTCTCATGGCATGCCGAAAGATAAAGAGTTTGGCTTGAGTTTAATCAAGCAGGCAGCTAATGAAAATATTGATGGTGCAGTTGATGCTTTGAAACAGTTACATAACGATTAACCCACGCAAATCAATAGGACGCGTTAATAGGCGACGTACCACGATTTCTGGATAACGGCAGTAAACCTTATTATCACTACACTGCTTCCTTTGATTTTTACTGCGTAAAATTGTAATTGTAAACGCACTAGGCGGGTAAAAAAACAATAGGGGACAGACCACGATTTCCTGAAATGATATGCTCTGAAACCCAATCCCCATGCGCCTTCCAGAGCACCCGTTTTGAACATTTTAAGCACCTACTTCACAGCGGCCTGGGGCAAGAAAAGTGTGCACCGCAAGCTATGAGCTAGTACTGATTTCAGCGAAATCCAGCAGACCCTCATCAAGTGCCGAATTAAAGAATTCGCTGTTATTCCCTGATATTTTTGGAGCATGCGCTACTTATGCAGCCTTCGGTGGGGCAAAGAAGGGTCACAACCCACAGCTTAGTGGCAGCACTATTAATCAGATTCCCTGTAAAATTCTCTGAAAGCAGGTAACTGAGACGATTTAGCTAGAGACTGGCCGCTCCGCCAACACAAAAAGCGAGCCTTGAGGCTCGCTTTTTTATTTCCATATCTTTCTGCTAACGGGCAATACATGCGTTGCAGGCATGCTTGTGGTATATTGTCGCGTTTATTTAATTTTCTTTTTCCGCTTGAGTTCTTATGTTAGACGCAATTCGTAAACACACCCAAGGCTGGCTGGCCAAACTGATTCTGGCGCTGATTGTTATTCCGTTTGCATTGTTCGGTATAGATTCCTATTTGAATAACGCAGGCAGCGGTGTGGCCGTTGCCAAAGTGGATGGTAGCAAGATTTCCCTGCAGGAATATGGTATCGCAATGGAAAATGTCAGGAACCGTTTGCAAGCGGAAGGGCAGAAAGTGGACGCTCAGATGCTGGAAAGCCCCGCATTCAAACAATCTGTCCTGGATGGCCTGATCTCAAGACGTCTGGTAGGGAATGCAGTCAAGACGTTGCGCTTTACGGTCACGGACGATCAACTGAGCCAGCACATTTTTACGATGCCGGAGTTTCAGGAAAATGGCAAGTTCTCCGAAGAGCTCTACCACAAGACATTGGCGCAAAACAAGCTGACCGCAACCAAATTTGAGGCCAGCATCCGCACTGACATGATTGCACAACAAGCGCGTGAAGGCGTGAGCAGGCTTGCATTTGTGACGCCTGTGGCGGCAAGCCAGACGCTGACTTATCTGCATCAGCAACGTGATGTCAGCACAGCCGAAATCAAGACAGCGTCGTTTTTGTCTCAGGTAAAGGTTACGCCGGAAGAGGTAAAATCTTATTACGAGCAGCACAAGGATAAATTCAAATCGCCGGAACAGGTGAAGCTGGAATTCGCCTTGCTTTCCGTTGCGCAGTTGTTGACGCAGACTTCTGTGACGGAAGGGGAAGTCAAAGCATTTTATGATGAGAATGCCCCCAAATTTCAAGGTAACGAGCAGCGCCAGGCTAGCCATATCCTGATTGCTTTTGGTGTTGGTGCTGCAGATGCCGACAAGGCGGCGGCCAAAGCGAAGGCGGAAGATATTCTTGCTCAGGTGCGCAAAAGCCCGAAACGCTTTGAAGAGCTGGCGACCAAATATTCGCAAGACCCGGGCTCTGCCACCAAAGGCGGCGATTTGGGCAGCTTTGGCCGCGGCGCGATGGTGAAGCCGTTCGAGGACGCGGTGTTTTCGATGAAAGTAAATGAGGTCAGTGACATCGTTGAGTCCGAATTTGGTTATCACATCATCAAATTGACGGGTATCTCTGGCGCTTCGTCCTCGTTCGAGAGCATGAAGCCGCAAATCAAGGGTGAATTGATGTTCCAGAAGGCGCAAGCTAAATATGCTGAATTGAGCGAAGACTTTGGCAACACAGTCTATGAGCAGTCCGGTAGCTTGCAGCCGGTCGCCAAGAAGTTTAACTTGCAGTTGCAGACCAGCGGCTGGATGAGCCGTGAAGATGGCGCGAAGTTCTTCAAGAATGAGAAGATTATGGCACAGGTGTTCTCCGATGAGGTGTTGAAGGAGAAGCGCAATACGGAGGCCATTGAAGTGTCACCCAATAACCTGATTTCCGCCCGTGTGCTGGAATACAAGCCAAGTGCACCACGTAGCTTTGATGAGGTGAAGGGTGGCATTGAGGCTGTGCTGAAACTCGAACAGGCGATGAAGCTGGCAAAAGAGAAGGGTGAGACTGTATTGGCCAAATTGAAGAACGGCCAGAAAGATGGCGAACTGGAATGGATCCCGCCTGTGACAGTGGATCGCAAGAACGCCCAAGGTTTGACGGATGGCGTGATGAACCAGGTGTTCAAAATCAGCACGAACAAACTACCCGCATATGCAGGCTTTATGGACGATAAGCGTGCTTATGTGCTGGTAGAAGTGAGCCATCTGGACAATCAATTGGCGGGCGATGCTACTGCCAGAACTGCCGCTGAAAGCGATTTGCAACGCGCTGTAGAAGCGGAGTATGTCGGGGCTTATTTGCGATCCCTGAAAGCGAAAGCGGATGTTTCCGTAAACAAAAAGTTGCTGGAAAGCAATAGCCAGTAAGATATGGCGATAACGCAGGCATGAAAAAGCGGACATTTTGTCCGCTTTTCTATTTTAAACGATGCTCTGGAAGCCAGTATTGATGCGCCTTCCAGAGCATATGTTTTTAACTATTCTATTTGCCCGGCCGCGGTAATGTTCATGCCGCCGTCCACATAAGTAATCTCACCAGTCACGCCGGAAGCCAGATCGCTACACAGGAAGGCAGAGACGTTGCCAACTTCCTCAATCGTCACATTGCGGCGCAGTGCCGCATGGCGCTCGTTAAAACTCGTCATTTTATCGAAATCCGCAATACCAGAAGCGGCCAGTGTCTTGATAGGGCCTGCAGACACCGCGTTGACACGAATGCCGCGCGGCCCCAGGCTTTGCGCCAGGTAGCGCACATTGGCTTCCAGGCTGGCCTTTGCCACGCCCATCACGTTATAGTTTGGCATGGTGCGTTCTGCGCCCAGATAGCTCAAGGTGAGCAGGCTGCCATTGCGGCCCTGCATCATCGGATAAGCGGCTTTGGCCATAGCGGAGAAGCTGTAGGAGCTGATGTCATGCGCGATGCGGAAGTTTTCACGGCTGATGCCATCCAGACTAATCGTGTCCAGATAATCGCCAGCCAAAGCCGTTTTTGGTACAAAGGCAATCGAATGCACTACACTGTCTAAGCCATCCCAGTGTTTGGCAAGAGAGTCGAATAATGCCGCAATCTGCTCATCGGATGCGGCATCGCAAGGCAGTACGATCTTCGAGTCGAAATCCGCTGCCAAATCAGCCACGCGCTGTGCATGCTTCTCGATTTGATAGGTGAAGGCTAATTCAGCACCTTCGCGTTTCATTGCGGCCGCAATGCCGTAGGCGATGGAGCGGTTGCTCAGCAGTCCTGCAATCAATACTTTTTTTCCGGCTAGAAATCCCATGATTCATCCTTACTTGTTAGAGTTGCTTCGGGGGTCCAATGCATCTCTCAACCCCTCGCCAAGCAGATTATACCCCAATACAGTGACCAGAATGGCCAAACCGGGAAAGAGCGACAGCCACCAGGCAAACTGGATATACTCTTTCCCATCGGTCAGGATGTTGCCCCAGGAGGCTTGCGGCGGCTGGACACCAAGCCCAAGGAAACTCAGGCCGGATTCCAGTAATACCGCGCTTGCGACGCCTAGCACCGAGCTGACAATGATGGGTGTCAGGCTATTTGGCAACAAGTGGGTGAATATCAGCCTAAAATCCTTGGCACCAAGTGTGCGGGAAGCCATGACAAATTCGCGCTCGCTCAGACTTAGGAATTCTGCGCGCACCAGTCGTGTTACGCCCATCCATGAGGTAAGGCCGATGACGATCATGATGTTGATGATGGAAGGGGTCAGGAAAGCAATCACGGCCAGTATCAGGAAGAAGCTGGGAATCGACAGCATGATGTCCACCAAGCGCATGATGACGGTATCTACCCAGCCGCGATAATAGCCAGCCAAAGCGCCTAGCACGATACCAATGGCTGTAGAGATGCCAACGGCCACAAGGCCTACCAGCAAGGAAACGCGCCCGCCGTAAAGCATGCGGCTGAATACGTCGCGTCCCAGGCCATCCGTACCCATCCAGTGCGTAACGGAGGGTGCCAGCAGGATAGATTTCACGTTGATTTCATCAGGGTCGTATGGGGCAATGACGGGCGCCAGCAGCGCGAGTACCAGCACCGCAAGGATGATGACGAAGCCTGCCAATGCCAGTGGGTTGGAGAGAGTTTTTTTGAGCAGGCCGTTCATTAGCGTGCAACTCCTCGCCGTACACGCGGGTCTGCCCAGGCATAGGCAATGTCTGCCAGCAGGTTGCCAATCAAGGTCAATGTTGCGCCGATGGTCAGTATGCCCATTACCACCGGGAAATCGCGCATCAGCACGGCATCATAGAACAGTTTACCCATGCCCGGGATGGCAAAAATGGTTTCAGCGATGACCGAGCCGCCAATCAAGCCAGGTATTGAAAGACCAATGATAGTGATAAGCGGTAGCAACGCGTTGCGCAAGGCATGTGTATAGACCACGCGCTGCTCGTTCAAACCCTTGGCGCGCGCCGTGGTGATGTAATCCTGCTGTAGTACGTCCAGCATGCCATTCTTGATGAACAGCGTGATGCCCGCCAAGCCGGTTATAGAAGGGATGATGACAGGCATCATCAAGTGACTCAAAGTATCCTTGATTTTTCCCCAAGTACTAAGTGTTTCGTAATTTAGGCTATGAATGCCGGAAATTGGCAGCCAGTTGTTGACCACGCCCAACCAATACATCAATAGCAGAGAGAGCCAAAAGCCAGGAACGGAGAAGCCGACAAAATTGAACAGAGTGATGCTTTTATCCTGCCAACCCCTATATTTGCGCGCGGCGATCACGCCAAGCGGAATAGCAAAGCTGAGCGTAATAGCCAGTCCTAGCACGTTGATGAGTAAGGTGATCGGCAGCGCTTCCTGTATCATGCCTTTGGTGACATTGCCGTCTTTGTCGGTCTTTTCCCAGAACACCGGTTTCTGGTGGCTGGCGAAAGAGTTGCCGAAGTCCAGTGTTGCCATGCGTTTCAGCCACAGCCCATATTGCACGATGACAGGCTTGTCCAGGTTGTACATTTCGCGCAGTTTCTGGCGCGATTCCTCGCTGGCTTTCGGGTTGAATGCAGCCTCATTACTGGTGATGTCGCCCGGCGCCAAATGCATGATGAAGAACGAAATCAGGCTGATGCCGACCAGCATCGGAATCATCCATAACACGCGCTTAATCAGGTATTTCAGCATTAGTTTCCTGCAATCTCATTCCGGCGCAACTGGGCTGGAATGTACCATTTATGCGAATCGTAGCCCACGCCGGCAGGCGGGATGGGGTCGACAATACCTTGTACGCGCTTGTGAATGGCACTCAGGCCGTAGCCTGCGGAGAGATAGACCATGGGTGAATCCTCGAGCAGTATTCTGGAGAACTCGTGGTAAATCTTCTTGCGTTGTTCCAAATCAAATTCGGTGCGGCCTTGCTCTAGCAATTTGTCCACTTGCGGGTTGTTATAGCCGATAAAATTGAACTGGCCGGGTGCCTGCTGGCTGGAATGCCAGATATTGTACTGGTCGGGGTCGAGACCCAGGCTCCAGCCCAGGATTACAGCATCAAAATTACCGGGTTTGATAAAGTTTGTCAGGAAAGTGGCCCATTCATACTCGCGTATGCTGATGTCGATGCCGACTTCTTTTAGTCTGCGCTGAATGAAAACAGCGGTTTTCTCGCGCTCCTTGTTGCCATTGTTGGTGATGAGTTCAAAGCGGAGTGGCTTGCCATCTCGTTCCACAATACCGTCACCATTGCTGTCTACAAAGCCTGCTTCCTTAAGAAGTTCGCGCGCTTTGGCTGGATCGTAAGAATAGGGTTTTAAATCCGGGTTGCTCCAGCGTGTGCCAGGTTTGTAGGGTGAGGCGATATTGATGCCCAGTCCTAGATACACGCCATCAATAATTTCCTGCTTGTCGATCGCGTAATTGATAGCTTTGCGCACGCGTACATCGTCAAACGGCTTGCGCTTGAGGTTAAAACCAAGATAAGTGTAACTGTTGCCCAGCTCTTTGTATAAGTTGAGCTTTTGCTGGAGCTCAGGGCGCGCGGGAATGATGCGTGCGTAGGTGATCGGGGTTAGCCCCATAGTGTCGATATTGTCGGCCATCAGCTCCAGAAATTGTGCGGCGGTATCGGGAATCATGCGCGTTACCAACTGGTCAATCTGCGCAGGACCTAATGCTGATGAGGGATTTCGGGTGAGCGTGATATGCTCGCCATGGGCCCATTTACCCAGCCTGTAGTAGCTGCTGCCGACCGGGTTGCGTGCAAAGGCGGTGCTGTGTAAATCCTGACCCTCCAACAGATGCTTGGGTAGCACCTGTAAGCCTGCCCAACTATCCAGCGCGGGGGAAAATGGTTGTGCGTATGTGACCTGAAAAGTGAGCGGATCTGGAGTCTGGGCGTATTTGACCAACGAGAAATCCGAGGCATAGGGACTGGCAGTTTTCGGCTTGATGACGGCCTGCCAGGTAAACAGTACATCCGTGCTGGTAAGTGGTTTGCCATCTGCCCACTTGAGATTGGGTTTGAGCTTGAAAGTAATGGTTTTCTTGTCTTCTGAAACTGTCCAGTTTTCTGCAAGTTCGCCTTCTAGGTCAAGATTGGCGTTATATTTGAGCAGGGTGTTAAAAATATTGGAGGCAATTGCACTAGCGGAAGCTTCCCCCGCTACCATGGTAATCAATGTACTGGGTTCGCCAATGGAGGCGCCGATCAGGGTTCCTCCTTCGACAGGGGGATATTTTTGCAAAAAGTCCTTATTGTCGGTTTCTACGGTTTTCTGACCGCACCCGGACAAGCTTACGATGAGTAATAGACCCGGCAGCAGAGAAAAATGCAAAGGTGTTCTGCTGTAATACATCGCTGAATGACCGGGGATTATTTTATTTTTTTGCCAACATGAGCCCTAAGGCGCGCAGAAGATGTTTTTTTGGCTTTGTGGGAGATGTGTCTGGATTTAGCCTTAATGCTTTTGCCACTAGCGCGGGCATGACGGGTTGATTTGGTAGCGCTGTAAGCGCCACGTTTTCTGGCGTTGGTTTTTACCAAGGGCTTACTGTCAAAATTATCCTGCACACTGGCAAAATCGCTTCCCAGCCGTTTATTGGAGGCGAGATCGTATTTGACCGGAACCAGCAAGGTTTGCGAATGACGGAACTTGTTACGTACGGGCAGATCGTTGACGTTTCTTAATTCGGAAACATGAATGCCAAACTTCCTGGCGATGTTGTCCATACGTTCACCCCGCTTGGCATAATAGGTCTGCCAGTTGGTCAGTGGCTTATCGTAATTCGCCAGGTTTTCGGCAAAACGATCGGCCGCCCAGGTTGGTAGCAGTAGATGGTGTACGGTGCCGTTGGCAGTAATGACCGGGCGGTTATAGCCGGGGTTGAGTGCGATGAATTCATCATAGGAAATCTCGGCCAATTTAGCAGCCAGCCTGGCATCAATCTGGTCTGGCGCATTGACGCGGGTAAAATATGCGCGGTTTGGAATGCCTTGTAGTTCGAGGCCGTATTTTGCCGGTTCAGTCACGATATTCTTGATGGCCTGGAGTTTGGGTACATAGTTCTTGGTCTCGGCAGGCAAATCTAAACTTTGGTAGTCTGTGGGCAATCCTTTGCGGCGATTGCGCTCAATAGCGCGCTGCACCGTGCCCTCACCAGCATTATAAGCGGCCAGTGCGAGATCCCACGCGCCGAACATACCATGCAGCTTCTGAAGGTAGGTAAGTGCAGCATTGGTTGCAGCGGTCACGTCTCGGCGGTTGTCTACCCACCAGTTTTGTTTCAGGCCAAAATCTTTGCCGGTGGCCGGCACGAACTGCCAGATGCCGGATGCGCGGCTGCGAGAGTAGGCTTGCGGATTGTAGGCACTTTCAATCATCGGTAGTAGAGCGATTTCGCTGGGCATGCCGCGCTTTTCCACTTCCTGTACGATGTAAAACAGATATTTCTGGCTACGCTCCATCATGCGCTTCACGTAATCTGGGCGTGAGGCATACCAGGATTCATGTGCGGATGTGTATTCGGACTCGATATCAGGCATCGCATAGCCGCCCTTGATGCGTGCCCACAAATCTTCTTCGGCGTTCTCGGGCTCGTCGGCATTCAGGTTTTCGACCAAACCTAGCAAGGGGTCGCTCGACAAGTTGCTGGTTTGGTGTTGGCTGTCATCGATGATTTCTATCTGGATGCCAGCGGCATTGGTTTCGGCCAGTGCAGAGTGAACGTAGGCGCTGGAGGCCAATAAAAACGCTAGCCCGAGGCGGCGACTGAATTGCATCAAAATGGCGGTTGGTCGGGTCATCAAAATGTGAAATGCCTTCATCATCGGATTGTTTGTACAGGTCAGCGCATCTTAAATGTAGACTTGGCGTGGTGTCAAGTAAAGTTTCACTTAATATTCTTACATTATCTTTATGATTAGTAATTGTTTTTAAGTGTTCTTATGGCAGTAAAAACTGAAAGTTCGCTTGAGTTTATTGCTTGTGAATTTAGGGTAATTCCAGCTTGTTGGCAGCGCAGAAAGGGGTTGGTTTTTAGCTCGATATTTATGGTGCTGGGTAGGGTAGGTAAGTTTTGATCTCGTAAATATCTGACTTCACTCCGCCGTTTGATCAGATCGGGGTTGTTAGGTTCAAGCGTCAATGCGAATTCGATGTTCTGCTGGGTATATTCATGTGCACAATAGACCATGGTTTCCGGAGGCAGTTCTTTAAGCCTGTTCAAGGATTGCAGCATCTGGGCTGGTGTGCCGTCTAGCAAGCGGCCACAGCCTGCGCCAAACAGCACATCGCCGCAAAACAGCAGGTTGTCACCCAGGTATGCGATATGATCCTGCGTATGCCCGGGCAAATGCATTACTATAAACTCCAATCCAATCAATGGGATGGATACGGTATCGCCTTCTCCAACCGCATGATGCTGGAATATGTAGCGTCCATATTGGGGCGCATAGACATTGGGCTGATGGCGCTTCAACAAGTTTGCTACGCCGCCGATATGGTCATCATGATGGTGAGTGATGAGTATATCGGTCAAACGCAGGTTCAGGCTATCCAGTTTTTCCTGCACCGGTACCGCGTCTCCGGGGTCAATGACGATTGCATGCCGCGTATCGTGCAAAAGCCAGATATAATTGTCGCGAAATGCGGGAATAGGAACAATTTGCAACATGCGGAAAGACCGATGCGTTAGGATGATGAGATAGTACAATTAAACACCAGTTATTTTCATCACTCAATGCAAAAAACACTTCAAGATTTTTGGCTGGAAACAACGTTAGGCCGATATCTGCTGCAACAGGAACAGCAGATATTTGACGATTCGGTTAGCGATATTTTCGGTTTTTATGCGGTGCAATTGGGTATGGCGCCGCTGCAGGCTTTGAAAAGCTCCCGTATTCCCCACATATTCCAGGTGAATGGGGAGCAGAGCCATATGTGCTGTGATAGCGGCTATTTACCATTCGCTGAAAGCACGATAGATTTGATTTGTATGCCGCATACGCTTGATGTGAGTGAGAACCCCCATCAGGCTTTGCGTGAGGCGGAACGGGTACTGGTGCCAGAAGGACATCTGATACTGACCGGGTTCAATCCGGTCAGTTTGTGGGGGCTGCGCAAGGTGCTTTCTGGTAAGCAAGAATATCCTTGGCAAAGTCCATTTTTCGGCCAGACGCGGATTCGTGACTGGCTGGCGTTGTTGGGGCTGGAACTGGTGGATAGCCGGATATTCGGCTTTATGCCACCGGTGAGTAGCGAGCGCTGGTTTCATCGACTGGCTTGTATGGAAAAGGTCGGGCAGCGTTGTTACCCGATGCTGGGCGGCGCGTATTGTATCGTGGCAAAAAAACGCGTAGTCAATATGACTCTCTTAAAACCAAATTGGAAAAAGGCTGCTATAAAATCCGGGTTGGTAGTCGGCAGCCACAAAAAAACCAAATCAAGTCAGAAAACCAAACACCAATGAATGATATGCAAAAATGGGTGGAAATTTACGCAGATGGTGCTTGCAAGGGCAATCCCGGCATAGGGGGCTGGGGGGCTCTGCTGCAATATGAAGGGCGCGAGAAAACAATCTATGGTGGCGAACTGGATACAACTAATAATCGCATGGAGCTAATGGCAGTGATACGCGCTTTGGAAACGCTGAACAGGCCAAGCAGTGTGCGTTTGTATACGGATTCTTCCTATGTACAAAAAGGCATGACCGAATGGCTGGCTGGCTGGAAAGCCAAGGGCTGGCGTACAGCGGATAAAAAGCCGGTGAAGAATGCAGATTTATGGACACAGCTCGATAAACTGGCACAGCAACATCAAATGGAGTGGATTTGGGTGCGCGGCCATGCAGGGAACGATGGTAACGAGCGTGCTGATAGTCTTGCGAATCAAGGCGTGGCACAGATTTTAGGAGCAGTGGGATAATGATACGGCAGATTTTTCTGGATACCGAAACGACAGGCTTGTACCCGGATCAAGGGCATCGCGTGATTGAGATCGGTGCGGTGGAGTCTGTCAATCGTCGTCTGACCGGCCAGAATTTCCATGTGTATTTGAATCCTGAGCGCGAGATTGATGCTGCCGCACAAGAAGTGCATGGCATCACGCTGGAGTTCTTGCAGGATAAGCCGTTGTTTGCCGAAAAGGCCGGGGATTTTTGCAGCTTTATTCAAGATGCCGAGTTAATTATTCACAATGCACCATTTGATGTCGGGTTCTTGAATGCCGAGTTTGGCCGAATCGGGCTACAGTCAGTGAGCGAGATTTCGGCTAAAATCACTGATACGCTGAAGATGGCGAAGGATGCACGCCCCGGTCAGCGCAATAATCTGGACGCGCTTTGCAAACATTTTGGCATTGACAACACGAGGCGCACTTTGCACGGTGCCTTGCTGGATGCGGAGTTGCTGGCAGAGGTGTACTTTGCCATGACACGCGGCCAGGATAGCCTGATGATGGATCTGGTGCAGCATGAAGTCGCGCAAGGAGTGGAGTTGCAGATGGAAGCAGTTGGCAAAGTGAAAGTCTTGCATGCGGATAGAGATGAATTACTAGTGCATGAAGCCTATATCCAGTCGCTGGCGAAATCTGGTGCAAAACCTTGGTAATATTTAGGCAAGAATTCGAAGAAAGGTAATATGAATAATTGTATTATTGTGACAGGCGGCGCCGGGTTTATCGGTAGCAACTTTGTAAACGCTTGGGTGAAACTGGGGCTAGGTAAAGTCATCAACCTTGATAAGCTGACTTATGCCGGTAACATGGAAAACCTGTCAGAGATCGAGCATGATTCTGCACACGTTTTTGTGCATGCAGACATTGGCGACCGCGATGTTGTAAGCGAGTTGCTGCGTACACACCAGCCGCGCGCAGTAGTCAATTTTGCCGCGGAAAGCCACGTGGATCGCTCTATCCATGGCCCTGGCGAGTTTATCCAGACTAACGTGGTAGGTACCTTTAACTTGCTGGAAGAGGTGCGCGCCTACTGGGGTGACCTGGGTGAAGCAGATAAAGCCAACTTCCGCTTCCTGCATGTTTCTACCGATGAGGTGTATGGCTCACTGGGGCCGAGCGATCCGGCATTCAAGGAAACGAACCGCTACGAGCCAAATAGTCCATATTCCGCGTCCAAGGCGGCTTCTGACCATTTGGTGCGCGCCTACCACCATACCTATGGCTTACCAACATTAACCACGAACTGCTCGAATAACTACGGCCCGTATCACTTTCCGGAAAAATTGATTCCCTTGGTGATTCACAATGCGTTGGCAGGCAAGCCGTTGCCGATTTATGGCAATGGCAGCAATGTGCGCGACTGGCTATATGTCGGCGACCATTGCAGTGCGATTCGCCGCGTGCTGGAAGCAGGCAAGCTAGGTGAAACTTACAACATAGGTGGCTGGAACGAGAAAACCAACCTGGAAGTCGTGCATACCTTGTGCGATATTCTGGACAAGAAAGCCTCCAAAGCACAAGGCAGCTACCGTGACCAGATTACCTTTGTGCAAGATAGGCCAGGGCATGACCAACGTTATGCGATTGACGCGACCAAGATTGAGCAAGAGCTCGGCTGGAAACCTGCAGAAACCTTTGAAACCGGTATTCAGAAAACCGTGGATTGGTATCTTGCCAACCAGGAGTGGGTGCAGCATGTCACCAGCGGCGAGTACAAGAACTGGGTCAGCAAAAATTATGCGGACCGCGGCGAGGAGATGGCCTGATGAACCCCAACAAGACATCTATGAAAGGTATCGTGCTGGCAGGCGGCTCCGGTACGCGCTTGTATCCGGTGACACAAGTCGTTTCCAAGCAGTTGTTACCTGTGTATGACAAACCCATGATCTACTATCCGCTGTCGGCCTTGATGCTGGGCGGCATTCGCGATGTGTTGGTGATTTCCACGCCACAGGATACACCGCGTTTTGCCGAGCTGCTGCAAGACGGCAGCCAGTGGGGCATGCATATCCAGTACGCAGTACAGCCTTCCCCGGATGGTTTGGCGCAGGCTTTTATCATTGGTGAACAGTTCATAGGTCAGGATCCATGTGCGCTGGTGTTGGGCGACAACATTTTCTATGGCCACGAGCTGAGTGAAATGGCCGAGAAGGCGGCAACACGGGAAAAAGGGGCTACGGTGTTCGCGTACCCGGTGCACGACCCGGAGCGTTACGGCGTAGTCGAATTTGATGCCAGCGGACAAGCTATCAGCCTGGAGGAGAAGCCCAAAGCACCTAAATCGCGCTATGCGGTAACTGGCCTGTATTTTTATGACAACCGTGTGGTGGATGTCGCTAAAAACATGAAACCATCGGCGCGAGGCGAGCTGGAAATCACGGACGTGAACAAGCAATATCTGGCCTGGAACGAGTTGCATGTGGAAGTGATGGGGCGCGGCATGGCTTGGTTAGACACGGGCACGCACGAATCCCTGCTGGAAGCGGGCACGTTTATCGAAACCATCGAGAAGCGCCAAGGTTTGAAGATTGCCTGTCCCGAAGAGATTGCCTATCGCAAGGGTTTCATTGACGCGGCGCAAGTGGAAGTTATGGCAGCGAAATACGCCAAAAATGGTTATGGCCAATATCTGAAACAGATTCTGAACGAAAAGATTTTTTAAATGAACGTCGTCAAAACACAGATTCCCGAAGTGCTGATTTTTGAACCCAAAGTATTCGGCGATGCGCGCGGGTTCTTCTTCGAGAGTTTCAATGCCAAGGTGTTTCAGGAAGCGACCGGTCTTGATGTGCAGTTTGTGCAGGACAATCATTCCAAGTCCGCACAGGGCGTACTTCGCGGCCTACATTACCAGATCGAACAAGCGCAAGGAAAACTGGTGCGCGTAACGGCGGGCGAGGTATTTGATGTTGCGGTAGATATGCGTCAAAGTGCCGCGACTTTTGGTCAGTGGGTCGGTGTGCATCTCTCGGCGGAAAACAAGCGCCAGTTGTGGGTCCCACCTGGTTTCGCACATGGATTTTTGGTGCTGAGTGAATCCGCAGAGTTTCTGTACAAAACCACTGATTTCTATGCGCCGCAGCACGAGTGCTGCATTCGCTGGGATGATCCGTCTATTGGCATCGAATGGCCATTGCAGGACGCGCCGCTGCTGTCTGTCAAAGATCAGGCGGGTTTGAGTTTTGCCAATGCCAGGAAATTTGCTTAAGGTTTCAGAAGAAAATCCCGTGAAAATTCTGCTCACAGGCGTCAACGGTCAAGTGGGACATGCCCTGCAAGCCAATCTGGATGCGGCTCGCAGGCCAGATGTTTTGCATGATGTGATTGCATTGTCGCGCACCGAGTTGGACTTGAGCGATGCGGATGCGATTCGCCGCGTGGTGCGTGAAAGCAAGCCAGACCTGGTCGTCAATCCCGCGGCTTATACCGCGGTGGACAAGGCAGAAAGCGAGCCGGAACTGGCATATGCCATCAACGCCACTGCGCCGCAGGTACTGGCGGAAGAGGCGGCGCGCATTGGTGCGGCGCTAATCCATTTCTCGACGGATTACGTCTATGATGGCAACAAGCAGGGCAAGTATGTGGAAAGTGATGCCGTTAACCCCATCAGCGTGTATGGCAGAAGCAAGCTGGCGGGCGAGGAGGCGATACGTGCTGTAGGTTTGCCACATCTGATTCTGCGCACCAGTTGGGTGTATGGTGCGTACGGCAAGAATTTCCTGAAAACCATTCTGCGACTGGCTGCGGAGCGCGATAGTTTGCGTATCGTGGCAGATCAGTGGGGCGCGCCCACCAGCAGTGAAAGCATTGCCGATGCGGTGACCAAACTAATCAAGGCGTGGAATATTGAAAATGCGGCGCAAACCGGCGTTTATCATTTCACTAACGCGGGCGAGACGACTTGGCATGGCTTTGCAACGGCTATCGTGGCGGAATATGAGGCGCTGCAGGGCGAGAAGAACTGGCCCGCATTGAAAGCGAAGCAAACGGATATTCAACCAATTGGCACGGCGGATTATCCGACACCTGCCGTCCGTCCGGAGAATTCCAGGCTGGATAACAGCAAACTTAAAAGTACCTTCGATATTGCCTTGCCGGATTGGCGCGCTGCACTGCGGCAGGTGATGCGCCAATTACCTTAAAAAGATTTTAGCCGATTGCATCCGCCCAACTATTGGGCGTTTCGTAAAGCCGCACACGCTCGAGATTGAGGTGGTTGCCAAACGTGTCGTGATATTCGTTTTTCAGGATACGGAACGCTTCTGCCGCCATGTTCTCCGCGGTCGGCACAGTCGGGAAAATCACGGTTTTATGATTGGGCAGGCTGTTCAAAAAATCAAGAACTTCAGTATCTTTTTCGTAAACCAGAAAAGCGTGATCCCACACATCCACCACGCTTTCACGGGCGATGCGCTTCACATCGGCAAAATCCATCACCATGCCGTTCTCAGATGCGGATTCCAGTGCGATGATGTCGCCGCTTAGGGTGATTTCCATCGCATAGCGATGACCGTGCAGGTTGCGGCACTGGCTTTTGTGGTGCGGAATGCGATGTCCGGCATCGAATTCCAGTCGGGTCGTGATTTGCATGCCGCTATTATAACAGCAGGCTTATGCTTGTGATTGCAGCCAAGTGATGAAGTCATCATATGCCATAGGTTTGGCAAACAGGTAGCCTTGGCATTTATGTATGCTGATTTTCTTGATCAATGCAAAACTTTCCTCATCCTCGATACCTTCAGCTAACACTTCTTTCCCTAAACTGTGGGCGAGTGATGCGATGGATTCGACGATTTTAAAGTCATCCTTGGAACGCGCGATGTTTCTGATAAATGATTGGTCAATTTTAATAAGATCTATCGGCATGGTTCTTAACCTGGATAAAGAAGAAAATCCGGTACCAAAATCATCTAGGGCTAGCTTAAAGCCTAGCTGGCTAAGGTTGTTTATTACGGAATTAGAGGTTTCGTTCAACTCCAGAATACCTTCTTCGGTAATCTCCAGCACGATGTTTTTGCTATCGAGTTTCCACAGGTCTAGCGCTTGACTGAGTAAGTGTGGTAATTCGGCATCATACAAATCTTCGGCACGCAGGTTAAATGTCAGGTAGATATCATGTGCGTGGTTTTGTGTCAGCTCACTGGCCATTCTGCACGCAGAGTTAGCTAGCCAGCGCGTGAACAGCTTGCCCTTGCCAACTTTGTTAAGGATATCAATCGTATGGCTTGGATAAATATGGTATTGCGCCAGTTTCTGGCAGCGCAGAAGCAGTTCAGCACCTTTGCATTTGCGGGTTTTGCTATCCACGATCGGCTGCAAGTAAAGCTCGAGTGAGTCGGACGAGTATGCATTCAGCACCTCGTTTTCCAGGTGGATTTTTTCTGCAATCTGCTGGCGTAGATTTTCCGTGTAGATGACCAGATATTGCGTGGTTTGAACAGCGCTTTCCAAAGCCAGCCTGGCATTTTCCAGCAGCGTTACAATTTGCGCCGGATGATCGCTCTGCGCAGCACCGATAAAAGGCACTACGAGTACGGACTGGTGTTCGCCTTGCATCATCTCTTCGAATGCGCGAAACAGTTTTGCAGCTAATAGGTTTATTTTTAATGTGTTTTCTATTCCGGTCAGCAGGATTTCAAATTGCAGGTTGGCGTTATAGAAGAGTTGGGCGTTGTCAGGTAAGTGCTTTACCAAAGTTTCTTTTATGCTTTGGTTGAGTCGAACATGCTCCTGGTTGGAGAATATCAGATTGTGTTTGAATGGATGGAATTGAACCGACAAAACTGCCAGCTGACCTGTTGGTGCAGAGTTGGCGGCTTTAGCGGTTAGAATGGCAGAAAGTTGGGCAGAGCGGGGTAGCTGCGTGTTCGTGTCAAAGTTGATTACCCAATCCAGTTGGCTACGTTGAAGGGCATGATTTGTCTCGTAAAGGAGGCTGAACAGAAAAAGACGCAGTTGTGTGATGTTGGCATTAAACCACCCGCTCAGGTGAAGTGAGCTTAGCAATTTTTCAATAGTCAGTAGCGACACCCCATGCTGAATAGCATTCAGCCAGAGATAGATCAGGCGATTGATGTTATCAGTGAACTCCTCCAGCGTGAGGCTTTGATGCCAGTTATGCAATTCCTGAAACAGTGCGCTTGACGTTACTTTCTGCGCTTGGGGCAATTGCTCGTATACCCTTTGCAACTGGGGCTGATTTATTTTTATTTTCCTGCAAAGCGCTTCCGGGGTTAGTCCGTGTTGCAATATCCTTTCTGCAAGCTGGTCCGGCAGGTAGCTGAAGTCAACTTCTTGTGCTTCAACGCTTGTTGCTGCTTCATATTGCATTCAGGTAATCGCCACAGTTAAATGTAGAAATCCTCAGGATTCAGGCCATAGCTGTCAGGAGGGATGCCTCTGACGATTTTATATGGTTCACCCGAAGGCGTGCTGGGTTGTAGCAGCAGATTGAGCATGATGGGCGCCTGGTAACGGGTTTTGTCAGGTGCCAGCAGGATCATCAGTCTAGGTAACAAACGTCGCACCTGATTTTGTTGCACCACCAGCGCGACTTCGCCAGTGTTCAACTCCACCAGTGAACTAACCGGATATATACCCATGAATTGTACAAGCTGGTCAATGAGCTCCTTACGGAACTGGCTACCGCCTAGGTTGTAGATCTCATCTAGCGCCTTTTGGTGATATATCGCTTTGGCGTAGCTTTTGTTGCTGGTAATAGCGCAATATGCGTCTATCAACCCGGCTATTTGCGCAGGTAAGGTAATCTCATTTTCAATTAAGCCCTTAGGGTAACCACTGCCGTCAGCCCGTTCATGGTGTTGCGCAACGATCAGCGTTGTAGTCATGGGAATATCCGGTGTTTTTTCAAGAATCTTCAGTCCTTCATCCACATGTTTTTTGGCATACTCATATTCTTCCCGTGTGAGTTTTCCTTCTTTCAGCAAGATATCGGGAGATAATTTAGCTTTCCCTATATCCTGCAATAATCCAGCCAGCCCTAGCTCTTTGACTTGCGGTTTGGAGAGAGCAAGAAAATTGCCAAAAGCCATCATGGTAATCGAGACATTTAAGGCATGGTTGTAGGCGTGACTGTCGGTCTGTTTGAGTTTTGCCAGCCATAATAGCGCATCCGGAGAGCGTCCAATACTGTCTACCATATTGTCCAGAATATCGCTGACTGCACTTAAATCTAATTCTCTTTCATGTGCGATGGCGTCAAAAATATTGCGGGTAGCAATCTGGGATTGTTCGTAGACGGGGTATATCTGGGCAATTTCTTGCTCTACCGGGAATTCTTCTTCGTAAATCGCAAGTTTATAAGCTGTATCTGTGTCATCCGCTGAATTGTTTTTTTCGCGATCGGGGGCTCCATCCACTGTGCTTTTGACTTTGTCCCGGTGGAAGAGTCCGCCCAAAAAGTTACTTATTCCTCCGAACAATGACTGGGTCTGCGGTTGTGGCAACGGAGTTTGGCCAGCCTTAGCAGTTGGTGGAGATGTAATCCCATCGGCTGCATGGCGCACGTTGTAAGCCACCCCTTCTTGCTGGTTTTGTGGCACAGCAGCGTGCTTTCCGGCTACGTCGTTGTTTTGGCCTTTCAGGTCTTTGAGAATATCCAGAAAGGAGATTCTTTGCTTCCCGGCACCTAATACCTTTTTGGGTGCTGTCGAGCTTTTTGCCTCTGTAGAACTGGTTGGTGCCTTGGCACGAATTACACTGCCTTCGCGCTTGATGGCAACATTAATTTTCGGACCGGTAGCAAAATGGGCGCCAATAGATTTGGTTCTGTCGATATAGACAAACTGGCAAAGCGACTTCAGGACTTCAATATCAGCCTCATCCTCAAGCACAAATCCTTGCAACATAAACGGTGTGCCTTCCCATGGCCTGTCAAGCTCAGCCACGTACATGCCCAACGCTAGTTGGTTTGCTCCTAGTTTCTCGTGTTTGATATCCATTAAGCATTAAATCTTGCTAATGTTGCAATGTGTGTTAACGCACTTTCTGCCAACGATGATAGATGATAACCACCCTCAAGTGAAGAGATAATGCCATGAGATTTGTGTTTGATTGACCAGGCGCAAATTATTTCTGACATCCAGCGATAATCATCCGTTTCCAGTGCCAGGTCGGCCAGTGGGTCTTGCACGTGCGCATCAAAGCCTGCCGAGATAAAAAATAACTCCGGTTTGAAAGCATCAACGGCAGGTTTGAATTCCTCTTCAAAGGCCTTGCGCATAGATTTTCCATTGCTTTTGGCAGCCAAAGGGATATTAATCATGCGGTCGCTACGAGTATCGGCACCGCGATGTGGATAAAACGGGTGTTGAAAGGTGGAACACAGCATCACTTTCGGATTGGTTTTGAAAATATCTTCGGTGCCATCGCCATGATGCACGTCAAAATCAACGATAGCAACGCGTTTTAAGCCGTATTGCTTTATCGCATGCGCCACACCTACGGCGATATTATTGAAGATACAGAATCCCGCGCTGTTGGCATGCCCCGCGTGGTGGCCGGGCGGGCGAACGCAATTGAACACGGTACGTGCTTTGCCTTGCATCACTAAATCTGTGGCTAAAACCGCCGCGCCGCTGGCGTGCAGGGCGGCGGATAGGCTCATCGGCCCCATTGCGGTATCGCCATCCAGTCGTACCATGCCGGCTTTGGGGGCGATTTCGAATATGTAATCCACATAAGCCGCGCTATGTACGCGCTTTAACTGCTCTTGGCTGGCGGCTGGCGCTTCGTAATAGTCCAGCATGTCGTGGATGTCTGATTTTGCAACGGCATTGCGGATGGCGGTGATGCGGGCAGGGGACTCAGGATGTTGTCCATCCATCACGTGGAGCAGGGTATCCGGGTGCGTGATGAAAGCGGTGCGGGTCATACTATCCCCCAATCTCCTGCGTCAGTTGCTGGTATATCTGCAAGCGCTGCTCGCTTATCTTGTCGGCATGGGCGGCACTCAGGATGGCGCAATCCGGCTCGTGCAAATGGCGACAATTGTTGAAACGGCAATGTCCCAGGTAGGGTTTGAACTCCGGAAAGGCCAGCTCCAGCCCGGTTTGGGAAAGGTGATGCACGCCAAATTCCTGCAGGCCGGGCGAATCAATCAAGGTGCTATATTCATCCAAATGGTAAAGCTGCGCGGCGGTTGTGGTGTGTTTACCGCTATCCAGCACATCGCTGATGGCTTGTGTCCGCGCGGCAGCCTGCGGCACAAGCGCATTGATGATGGTGGATTTACCCATGCCGGATTGTCCGACCAGCACACTGCTTTGTCCGTGCAGATAAGGCATTAGCGGGCTGATATCTTGCGTCGCGGCCAGTTTCACCACGGTGTATCCTAGTTGTTGATAGGCTTTCAGGCGGTTTTGCGCATCCTGCGCATCGGGCAGGTCGCACTTGTTCAGGATAATCACTGGGCGGATGCCCGCCGCCTCTGCGGCCACCAGGCAACGATTGAGTAGTGCTTCGTAAAAGCTGGGCTGCGTCGCCAGCACAATGGTGACTTGCGTGACATTGGCGGCTAGCATCTTGCTTTTGGACGCGCTGCTGCGGTAAAGCAGGCTATTGCGGGGAAGGTACTTTTCCACCACGCCCTCATCAGTGGCGGTAGGCGTGACCTGCACGATGTCGCCACAAGCCAGGTCGGTTTTTTTGCCACGCGTGACGCAGCTTAATCTTGTGTTATCAGCCAGTTCAACGAGGTAGCGTTTGCCATAAGCTGCCACCACCAAGCCTTGCATGGTCATCGCTTGTCACTGGAGCTTATAATAGGTTTGATTTAGGTAGGCGGCCACGTTCAGCTCATCTTCGTCAAACCACTTGAGTCCCAGCATAGTGTTGCAGTTGCGGACTTGAGCAACCAGTCCCTTGGCACTTTTCACCTTGCGGTCTTCGCGGATGTATATGCCGGAACCATCGCCACCGAAGCTGCTGGCATGGCAGCTGATGCAATGTTTTTCCAGCAAGGCTTTCCCTGCTTTGGTGTCGGCATTGGCGAACAGGTCTTGCGTATTCCCTGTCAGGCTCCAGCACATGGTTAACAGTAATGCGAGCGCTTTCATTTCTACTCCTTATGTCTTTAGGTAGGGCGCGAGTTTGGCAATGCGAACGCTGGCTGGCGGATGCGAGTCATAGAATCTTGAGTGAATAGGATCCGGAGTCAGCGTGGAAGCATTGTCACGGTACAGCTTTACCAAGGCATGCACTAAATGTTGCGCGCTGGCATGCCTAGCTGCATAGTCATCCGCTTCAAATTCGTTTTTGCGCGAATAGCTCGCCAGTAACGGGCGCAGGATGAACAGAAACAATGGTGATACCAGCATGAATAGTAGCAAAGCCATGTGGCTGCTCTTTTCTGCCACACCCAGGCCCTGATAGAACCAGGCCTGTTCCGCCAACCAGCCGAGCAAGGCCAAGCTGAGAAAGCTGATAACGAACATCAGGATGATGCGCTTAATGACATGATTATGCTTGAAATGTCCAAGTTCGTGTGCCAGCACGGCTTCAATTTCATCAGTATCTAAGCGCTCCAGCAATGTGTCAAAAAATACTACGCGCTTGCTGTTACCAAATCCGGTGAAGTAGGCATTGCCGTGACCGGAACGGGTCGAGCCATCCATCACGAACAGACCTTGCGATTTGAAACCGCATTTTTGCAGCAATGCTTCAATGCGCGTCTTCAAGGTGTCGTCTGTCATGGGTGTGAACTTGTTGAACAGTGGCGCAATAAAAGTCGGGTAAATCGCCAATACCAGCAAGTTGAATATGCTCCAGACCAGCCACAGATAGAGCCACCAGTATTGGCCCGCACTGTGCATTAGCCAGAGGGCGGCGAACAGGATAGGAGCGCCCAAGGCAACTGCCACGAGGGTGTGCTTGACCAAGTCTTGCCAGAATATCTGGCGTGACATTTTGTTGAAGCCAAATTTTTCGTCTATCGTGAATGTGAGGTAATACTCGAACGGGATGTCCACGACTGCGCTGATGAGTAGGGCGCTGGCAATCACGCAAGCGCCACGCAGGATTTCCTGGTCAGGCAGCAGGTTCGCCCAGGTGGTATCCAGCCATTGCAAGCCGCCACCCAGCGTGAAAGCTAGCAGCAGCAGGGCATTCACGCCAATTTCCTTAAGCGCGAGGCTGGTTTTTGCGGTGGAATAATCCGCGGCTTTCTGATGCGCATCCAGGCTGATTTTTTTGGCGAACGCTTCTGGCACCTGGCCGCGCTTGGCTTGCACATGAGCGATCTGTCGGCTGCCCAGCCACAGGCGAATCAGGCTGGTGCTAATCAAAAGAACAATGAAAATAAGTGTAAAAGTATGTGCCATCTCGTATATAAAAGTTAAACTGTTGTTTTATTCTGAGGCATATATGCGGCTTTTGTTCACATGTTTGCAGCCTCGGGTGTTATTTTAATGGAAATCATGATGGCAGATAGTAAAAACGACAATAATTTGATTTGGTTGGACATGGAAATGAGTGGCTTGCTGCCCGACAGCGACCGTATTCTGGAGCTCGCAGCCGTGGTGACGGATGCGGAATTGAACGTGCTGGCTGAATCTCCGGTGCTGGTGGTGCATCAAAGCGATGCCGTACTGGATGGCATGGACGCGTGGAACAAGGGCACGCACGGCAGAAGCGGCTTGATCGACAAGGTAAAAGCTTCCACGCTGGACGAGGCCGCGGCAAGTGCGCAAATGCTAGATTTCCTCAAGCAATATGTATCGGCTAACAAATCGCCGATGTGTGGCAACTCCATTTGCCAGGACAGGCGTTTTATGGCGCGCTACATGCCAGAACTTGAGGCTTATTTTCATTATCGCAATCTGGATGTCAGTGTGTTCAAGGAACTGGCGCGCCGTTGGAAGCCGGAAATATACAACGGCTTCAAGAAAGCCAGCAAGCACGAGGCGCTGGCTGATATTTACGAATCTATTGACGAGCTGAAATACTACCGCGAGCATTTTATTGTCAAATAATTGTTCATTGGTGATAGCATCGCCCTGGGAGCCGCCCCCGGATTGGCTTTCAGAGGGGTGATTTTGACAATGAATGCGCGCGTGCCTGAACGGTCATAAAAAAGGGCGTAACGCATTTCGCAGTTACGCCCTCAGGGAGGAGAAGTTAGCTTTGGAGAAGCTGATTTTATATAAGCATCAACCGTGCCAACTCTACCAAGTGTCTTGTTGTACAGCGCTAAATAGCTAATTGCGCGGGATTCCCAGCTTAAATCCTGCTTCATGCCATTAATCTGGATTTTTTTCCAGGTTTTTTTATCATGCCAGACCGACAATGCGCGTCGAATGGTGACCAAGAGTGACAGGCTGCTGACATTTTCCAGCACAAATCCGGTAGCAGTGTTGTGCTGCAGGTTGAGTTCGTTAGTGTCATGGACAGAGTCGGCAAGGCCGCCAGTATGGGTTACCAGAGGTGGGGTGCCATATGCAAGGCCATAAAGCTGGTTCAAGCCGCATGGCTCAAAACGAGAGGGCATGATGAACATATCCGCCCCTGCCATGATATTGTGCGACAGGTGCTCGTTGTAGCCGTTGGTGACGCTGACGCATGTAGGATAACGTGTTGCCATGTCATTGAAAGCCGCTTCCAGCTCTTTTTCGCCGCTCCCCAAAATGGCGAATTGACAGCCGGATTCCACCAGTTCCGGCATGATTGCAGGCAGCAAATCCAGCCCTTTCTGGTGAGTCATGCGGCTAACGACGCCCAAAACTGGTGCGTTTGCATCAATTTGGAGTCCAAGTTGTTCTTGAAGATGCGCCTTGATCAAGGCTTTGTTTGCCAATCGGCTGTGGCTGTAATGCTTGATCAGGTGCGTATCTTTCCCCGGGCTCCATTCATTGGCATCAATGCCGTTCAAGATGCCGACCAGATCGTGCGCGCGGGATTTAAGCAGGCCATGCATGCCGGATCCATACGCTTCTGTCTGGATTTCTTTGGCGTAGGTCGGGCTGACCGTGCTCAGCATATCTGCATAGAACACGCCCGCTTTCATGAAAGAGATTTGTTTGTAGTATTCCACCCCGTTGATTTGAAAGCTTCTGGCCGGCAACTCCAAAGCATGTAGCCATCCCGCATGGCAAGTGCCCTGGAATGCCAGGTTGTGGATGCTCAAAATGGATTTTGCCGGGGCATGATCCACCAGCTTCATATAGGCAGGGATAAGGCCAGTCTGCCAGTCATTGCAATGTACCAAGTCAGGTTTCCAGTCTGGTAAGGGGCTGTTGCCGCTGGCCAGCAGGCTGGCAATGCGCGACAGCACGGCGAACCGAAGCGGATTGTCAATCCAATCGTTGCCAAGCTCGTCATTGTATGGCCCGCCGCCTCTCTCATACAGTGTGGCATTTTGTACGGCGATCACTTCCAAATCACTGTCAGGCATTCTGCCGGCGACTAAGGTACAATACTGACCAAGAGCCGCAATATGCGCCACCGTTTGAGTGTCTCTTAATTTTGACATGACAGCACTGTAGCCGGGGATTAGAACGCGGATGGAGCCACTGAATTGCGGGC
Organism: Methylophilus sp.; assembly: GCA_044222155.1. GTDB lineage: Bacteria > Pseudomonadota > Gammaproteobacteria > Burkholderiales > Methylophilaceae > Methylophilus. The sequence continues at coordinate 48,750 of JBGANT010000004.1, read as the reverse complement.
TGCTCTGAAGGGCTTTGGGTAGCGCGCCACTGACATCCGCCAAGCCGCCGGTTTTGATTAAAGGAAAAGCCTCGGATGTGACGAATAGGATGTTCAAGGTGACGTACCTTAGTAATTGTAATAATCTCCCCTATTATAGTAGTTTTGATTCGTTTTTGGCAGGGAGAAACATGTGTTGATACAGTTGACAGCAGTGGCCGCAGGGGCGGTATTGGGGGCATGGCTGCGCTGGGGCTTGGCCTTAATGCTCAATACGGCTACTTTCCCATTTGGAACATTATGTGTCAATCTGTTGGGCGGCTTGCTGATGGGCATGGTGGTAGCCTATTTCGCTGCGCTGGATCCGCAAGATACTTCCAGACTGTTCGTGATGACTGGATTTCTTGGCGGCTTCACCACTTTCTCCGCGTTTTCGGCCGAAAGTTTACTGATGCTGCAACGCGGCCAATACTGGCTGGCGGGCGTGCATACCTTAAGTCATGTGTTTGGCGCGCTGGCAATGGCGGCTTTGGGATTTGCGCTTGTGCAAGGGCTGCGGCGCTAAAGGCACGCACGGAAATAAAAAAAGCCCGCATAGCGGGCTTTTGTACGGATGCAGATTACTTCTGTGTTTCTATCATTACCATAGGCTCGTCGCCACCGAACTGTTCTGATTTTTTCTGCCAGGTGGCCGCTTTGCGCGGTCCGCGTGGCTTGGATGGCTCCGGAGTTTTCGCAGCTTTGGTTTCTACCTTGGTTTCCACCAGTTGCAGGCCGCTATCAGCCAAATCCACAGGCTTAGGCGTTTTGGGCTTGCGAATCGGTTTGGATTTCTTCTCCGGTTTGCTCTTGGTGCTTTCTACAGCAGCTTCTGCAGCAGGTGCGGCAACGGCTGCTTCTGTGGCAGGGGCTTCAGTTTCTGCAGATGCCGCTTTTGGCTTGCGTGGCGTGCGGCCTTTGCCTTTAGGTGCGGTTGGTTTTTCTGCGTTGTCGGCAGGCGCTGCGCTGGTGACCGCTTGTGGCGCTGTTTCGGCTGCGACTGGCGCTGCCGGAGCGGCTTTCACGGGTGGCTGCTCGGCTTGTGGTGTGACTTCCGCCAAGGCTTCTACCGGTTTTTGCAATAGGTTCTCGTTATTGCGTTCGCCGCGGTTGCGGTTGCGTCCGCCACGGCGGCGGCGTTTGCCGTTACGCTCTGGGTTAGTGCCTTCAATGGCCGCTTCAGGACGTGCTTGCTGCTCCGTAGGCTGCTCGTTACGTTGCGCTGGTTGCGGTTTGGCTTGTGCCGGGCGCTCGTGCGTCAGTTTGTCGGTCTGTGTTTCCTGGCGGTTGGCCTGACGATCGCGATCGCGGCTACGGTTGCGATTTCTGTCCCGGTCACGGCCACGACTGTCACGTTGTTTCCCGCGTTGTGGCGCGGTTTTCGCTTCGGGTTGTTTCCCGCCGGCTTCTACTGCGCCCACACCGCCAAGCCATTTCTTGATTTTGCTGAAAAACGAGGTTTTAGCAGCTTCAACAGGCTTCTCTTCCACAATCGGCGCGGCGGTTGCAGGCGTAATGCCTTTGACTAGCGCTTCAGGTGTCTGCGGTTTTGCTTCCTGCTGCAAAGCGCGTTCGTAGGCGGTTTCCGGTGGAATTTCGACCAGCTTGTAGCTGGCGCGGTTGGTTTCATCGCTCAGGTCGTCCGCTTTGATACGGGTGACACGATAGTTTGGCGTTTCCATGTGAATATTCGGGATCAGCACGACTTCACAACCGGTGCGTTGCTCGATTTTGTGGATGTCGGCGCGCTTCTCGTTCAGCAGAAAAGTTGCGGCTTCCACTGGCAACTGAACCTGTACCATCGCACTGTTCTCTTTCATCGCTTCTTCCTGTGTGATGCGCAGGATATGCAAAGCGGTCGATTCGATGCCGCGGATATGACCGGTGCCGTTGCAGCGCGGGCAGGTTTCATGGTGCGTTTCACCCAGGCTTGGGCGCAAGCGCTGGCGTGACAGCTCCAGCAGACCAAAGCGAGAGATCTTGCCAGTCTGGATGCGTGCACGGTCAATATGCAGCGCGTCACGCAGGGCATTTTCTACTTCACGCTGGTTACGCTGGTTTTCCATGTCGATAAAGTCAATCACTACCAGGCCACCCAAGTCACGCAGGCGCAACTGGCGTGCGACTTCCTCGGCAGCTTCCAGATTGGTGTTGAAGGCGGTTTGTTCAATATCTGCACCTTTGATGGAGCGGCCGGAGTTGACGTCAATGGACACTAGCGCTTCGGTATGGTCGATCACGATTGCGCCACCGGATGGCAGGCGCACTTCACGCGAGAACGCGCTTTCGATCTGGTGCTCGATCTGGAAACGGGAGAAAAGGGGAATCTCGTCCTGATACAGTTTTACGCGAGGTACGTTGCCAGGCATCACATGATTCATGAACTGAACGGCTTGTTCGTAGATGTCTGGCGTGTCAATCAGGATTTCGCCAATGTCAGCACTGAAGTAATCGCGGATCGCGCGAATTACCAGGCTGCCTTCCTGATAGATCAGAAAGGCGCCGGACTGGATGGTGGAGGCGTCCTCGATGGCAGTCCACAACTGGGTTAGATAGTTTAAGTCCCATTGCAATTCTTCAGCCGTGCGGCCTATGCCAGCGGTGCGGGCGATGATGCTCATGCCTTTGGGTACGTCCAGTTGTTCCATCACGTCGCGCAACTCGTTACGGTCTTCACCCTCTACGCGACGGGAAACACCGCCTCCGCGTGGATTGTTAGGCATCAGCACGAGGTAGCGGCCTGCCAGGGAGATGTAAGTGGTAAGTGCAGCGCCTTTGCTTCCCCGTTCATCCTTGTCCACCTGGACGATCAGTTCCATGCCTTCCTTGAGCTGGCCTTGAATCTTGCCGCGGCCGCCTTCGGAAGGGTCCTGGAAGTAGATGCGTGATATTTCCTTAAACGGCAGGAAGCCGTGTCTATCGGTGCCGTAATCCACGAACGCGGCTTCCAGCGATGGTTCTATGCGGGTGATGACCCCTTTGTAGATATTGCTTTTGCGTTGTTCTTTACCGGCGTGTTCGATGTCCAGATCAATCAGTTTTTGTCCATCGACGATGGCGACGCGAAGTTCTTCTTCCTGCGTCGCATTGAATAACATGCGTTTCATTTTTTCTCCCGCGTCAAGACGGGCAGATGTGCTATACGAGATAAAGCACCGAAGGTGTCGCCTGGCTGGCCAGGCGATGTATAAGGGAGGCAGGCAAGTCTGCAAAACATCGGCGCAAGGCGCCAGAAACAGTTATAGAAGCTACAAGACCGCGTGCAAGCCAGAGCTTGATACGCAGATGGAAATGTACTTCTCTCCAAAAAATTTATGCCAGTTTGTTAATTTGGGCACAAATTTCGTTAAAATTCAGTCTTCAGTCAACTTTAGTCGTGCTAGAACTTGTTTATCTGCCGCAACTAGAGCGCATTATTTTTTAAATATCGCTACTTTGTAATGGCGAGCAATGTTAGCCACGTATTTTTTGTCACTTTTCGGGTGTGTTGGCACGGCCTTTAACCAAAAAAACCAACGACTTGCACAGTATAGGCGTTATCACGAATTTAAGCAAAAAAACTCTATAAATTTTTAAGCGAACGCATGTCACCTATATCTCAAGCGCCGTCAGTTAGCCCGGTCGTCAGTTTTCAGGAAATCGATGAGAACAATGCCGGGCAACGCATCGACAATTTTCTGCTAAAAATCCTGAAAGGCGTGCCAAAAAGCCATATTTACCGCATTTTGCGTAGTGGCGAGGTGCGAGTGAACAAAGGGCGTATTGATGCCAGCTACAAGCTGGCAGCAGGCGATGTGGTGCGTGTTCCACCGGTCAAAGTGGCCGAAAAGGCCGCTGTGGCGGCTGCGCCAGCAGGAAAGAAGCTGGAGCCATATACCATCTTCGAGGACGATGCTTTGTTGGTGCTCAATAAACCGGCTGGGCTGGCGGTACATGGTGGCAGCGGTATCAGTCGCGGCGTGATCGAGCAGTTGCGGCTGGAGCGGCCGAAGGCTAAGTTTCTGGAGCTGGTACATCGCTTGGACAGGGAGACCTCGGGGGTGTTACTGCTGGCCAAGAAAAGGCAGGCGCTGGTTAGTCTGCATGAGGCGATACGTAACAACCAGACGGACAAACGTTATCTGGTTTTGGTGGCGGGCGAATGGCAGGAGGCCAAAAAGCGCGTGGTGCTGAATTTGCAGAAGTATGTACTGTCCAGCGGGGAGCGCCGTGTGAATGTGGTAGGCAAGGACACACCTCAAGCCGTACATGCCGATGCGCAGGTGTCGGAAACCATGTTTTACCTTAAGCAAAGTTTTCAAGGTTTTAGCCTGCTGGAAGCGCGCTTGGTGACAGGTCGCACGCACCAGTTGCGCGTGCAGCTGGCGCATCTGGGCTTCCCGATCGTCGGTGATGACAAATATGGCGACTTCGCATTGAACAAGCAACTGCAGAAACGCGGAATGAAGCGCATGTTTTTACATTCTGCTGAAACAAACCTACGGCATCCTGTCACAGGTGAGAAGCTGCATCTGGAGGCCGCGTTGCCACAAGAATTGATCAATTTTTTAAACACATTGGAGCCATCGAAAAAAGCATGAGGGATTTTGATTTGGTTGTTTGGGATTGGGACGGCACATTGGCTGATTCTACGGGGATGATTACCCGTGCGGTTGTCAAAGCGGCTGAGCAGGTAGGATTATCCGTCGCGCCAGAGAGAGCGACCAGCATCATCGGGCTGGGCTTGCGTGAATCCATTTACACGTTGTTTGGCGATTTGCCGCCGGAGCAGGCACAGGCATTGGCCAAACACTACAACGCCAATTATTATGCGGAAGAGCACGCGATTCCTTTGTTCGAAGGTGCAAAAGAAACCATTGTCGAGCTGCATCGCCGCGGCATCAAGGTTGCCGTGGCCACCGGCAAAGGCCGTCGCGGCTTGAATTTGGCGCTGGATCGCAACGGCCTGACCAACTATTTTCATGGTACGCGTACGGTGGATGAGTGCTTCTCCAAGCCGCATCCGCAGATGCTGGAAGAGTTGATGGAGATGTTTATGGTGGCGCCAGAGCGCACCTTGATGATAGGCGATACCGGTTTTGATCTGCAGATGGCGCAAAATGCAGGTGTGCCTGCGGTGGCAGTGGCTTATGGTGCGCACGCGCATGATAAATTACTGAGTTATAATCCTTTACGGATATTTAACCAGTTTGGTGAATTGAAACAATGGTTACTGGAACATGAGCACGCATCAGCTACAGTTTGACAGTCACGCGCTGGAGGAAAAGGGTCTAGGCTTGCGCTTCGAACTGCCGCAGCTTGGTGAATATGCCACCGGCTTTGTTATCCGTTATGAAGGCAAGGCCTACGCTTATGTGAACCAGTGCGCGCACTTGCCGACGGAGCTGGATTGGAAAGAGGGCGAGTTTTTTACGGTGAGCAAGGATTACCTGATTTGCGCGACACATGGCGCGCAATATGAGCCAGATACAGGGCATTGCGTTTATGGGCCATGCCAAGGCAAGCGCTTGCAAGCGATCCCGGTGACGGAGATGAATCAACAAATTACGATACATTTGGAAGGTCTACACGGTCATGGCAGAAGAAAATAAAACACCAAGCCAGAATAGCAACTGGGCGCAAGATGCACTGGAACGGCTCGCCAGCGCCGGCTTGAAAGAACAGAAAACTGCGCGCCGCTGGAATATCTTTTTCAAGGTGCTGATGTTCTTGTATTTGTTCATGTTGCTGTTTTATATGCTCGGTTGGATGGGTGATGGAAAAGGGAGGGCAGGAAAGCACACGGCACTGATCGATATTGCCGGCGTAATCGAGCCGGGCGGTGAAGTCAATGCGGATTCTGTGATGGGTAGCTTGCGGGACGCATACGAAGATAAAGGTACGCAAGGCATTATCTTGCGTATCAACAGCCCTGGCGGCAGCCCGGTACAGGCTGGCATTATCAACGATGAAATCGGTCGCCTAAGAAAGTTGCACCCGAAAATCCCGGTATATGCGGTGGTCGAGGATATTTGCGCTTCTGGCGGTTATTACATTGCCGTGGCGGCAGATAAGATTTATGTGGATAAGGCGAGTATTATTGGCTCCATCGGTGTGCTGATGGATGGTTACGGCTTTACCGAAGCGATGAAAAAGCTAGGTGTGGAGCGGCGCCTGATGACGGCTGGGGAGAATAAGGCTATGCTGGATCCGTTTTCGCCGGTGAATCCTAAGCATGAGGCTTATGCACAAGCCATGTTGAATGAAGTGCATGAGCAGTTTAAGAGTACAGTGCGCAAAGGCCGTGGCAACCGCCTGAAGGAGGCGCCGGAAGTGTTCAGCGGCCTGTTCTGGAGCGGCGAGGAGGGTATTAAGCTGGGTCTGGCAGATGCGCTTGGTAGCGCGGATTACGTGGCTCGTGAGGTGATTAAAGAGGAAAATGTTGTTGATTTCACTTATCAGGAGTCTTTCACAGACCGTTTTGCCAAACGTCTGGGTGCTGGTATGGCGCAGTCGCTTGGGTTTGAGTCCATAAAAAAAGGCCTGCAGTTACGCTAGGCCTTTTTGAGTAAGTGATTTAGAAGTTACCGTAGCTTCTTGGCATGGTTAATCAAGCCGTTGGTCGAGCTGTCAAACCCTTTGACCATGTCACCTTTTTGTAATTGAGGCAGGATTTGTTGCGCAATTTGCTTGCCATACTCCACGCCCCACTGGTCAAAGCTGTTGATATTCCAGATAATGCCCTGAACAAAGATTTTATGTTCGTACAAGGCAATCAGCTTGCCTAGCGTGTTTGGGGTCAGCTTGTCGAATAGGATAGAAGAGGTCGGGCGGTTGCCTTCAAATACTTTGTGCGGGAGCAACTGTTCAAGCGCCTCGCCTGACATGCCTTGTTTTTCCAGTTCGGCGCGTGCTTCTTCTCGGGTTTTCCCTAGTAACATGGCTTGTGTCTGCGCCAGGAAATTTGCAAACAGGATATGGTGGTGTTCGTCACCATGGCTTCCGATTTGGTAATGGGAGTGCACGGGCATCAGGAAATCAGCCGGTACTATTTGTGTCCCCTGATGGATGAGCTGATAGAAAGCATGTTGGCCATTCGTGCCGGCTTCACCCCACACGACTGGCCCGGTTTTGTATTTGACCCGGTTACCGTCGCGGCAAATGAACTTGCCGTTGCTTTCCATGTCCGCTTGCTGCAGATAGGCTGGGAAGCGTGCCATTCCTTGGTCGTAGGGCAGGATGGCGTGGGTATCCACATGGAAGAAGTTGTTATACCAGATGCCGATCATGGCCATGATGACAGGCATGTTGCGTTCTAGCGGCGCAGTTCTGAAATGGACGTCCATCTCGTGACCACCGGTGAGCAATGCCTCGAAATTGTCCATACCGACGCTGATAGCAATGCTCAGGCCGATAGCGGACCATAAAGAATAGCGCCCGCCAACCCAGTCCCAGAATGCAAACATATTCGCCGTATCAATGCCGAAGTCAGATACGGCTTTTGTATTGGTTGAAAGCGCTACAAAGTGTTTGGCAACATGCGCTTGGTCTTTAGCGGTTTGCAGAAACCAGTCACGCGCGGAACGCGCATTGGTCATGGTTTCCTGCGTGGTAAAGGTTTTAGAGGCGACGATAAACAAGGTGGTTTCAGGATTGCATTTGTTTAGCGCGCGCATCAGATGCGCACCGTCGATATTGGAAACAAAATGCATGCGGATATCAGGGCGAGCATAGGGTGTCAGCGCGTCGCACACCATCACCGGGCCCAGATCAGAGCCGCCGATACCGATGTTGACTATGTCCGTAATACGCTTGCCCGTATAGCCGACCCAGCTACCATCTCTTACTTTGTCGCTGAAAGCGCGCATTTGTACCAATACTGCATTAATTTCCGGCATAACATCCTTGCCGTCCACAAATACAGGGGTGTTGGCGCGGTTGCGCAGTGCTGTGTGCAGTACTGCTCGGTCTTCGGTAATGTTGATCTTTTCACCGGCAAACATGCGGTCACGCCATTCCTCAATTTTTGCTTCACGCGCCATCTGGAAGAGTAGCGGCATAGTTTCATCCGTGATGCGATGTTTGGAGTAATCCAAGAGGATGTCGGAAAACTTCAGGCTGAATTTTTCGAAGCGCTTAGGGTCTTTTGCAAACATATCACGCATATGCAAATTAGCGATATTTTGTTCATGTTTACACAGTTTTTCCCATACAGGGTATTGAGTTAGGTGTGCCATTTTATTTATAAAACAATCAATTATGGTTGAATTTTAATGTTAAATACTAAGAATAACTCCTGCAAGTGGCGGAATGTTCAGTAGCACGGAGTCCGGTTGACTCATCCATGCCACATTGCCCGAGTACAGACCTTGACCATTACCTTGATTACTTCCTCCGTAGCAAGCGGCGTCACTGTTGAAGATTTCGTGGTAAAAGCCGCTTTGCGGTACGCCTACGCGATAGCCAGTACGCAGCACAGGCGTAAAGTTAAGTACTATCACAAGAAACTTCCCGTCTCGTGCCCGGCGAATATAGCTGACAATGGATTGTTCGCTATCATGGCAGTCAATCCACTGGAAACCGGAATGGTCGAAATCCAGGTCATATAGGGCAGGAGACGATTTATAGAGTTTGTTTAGTTCCTGCATGGCGCGGTGGACGCCTTGGTGCCATTCGTTTTCCAGCAGATGCCAATCGAGACTTTGGTTGACGTTCCATTCTCGGCCTTGGGCAAATTCGTTACCCATAAAATTGAGTTTTTTGCCCGGATGAGTCATCTGCAAGGTTAATAATAGGCGTAGATTGGCGAATTTTTGCCAAGCATCCCCTGGCATTTTGTCCAGCAAGGATTTTTTGCCATGCACCACCTCGTCATGCGAGAACGGTAGTACAAAGTTCTCGCTGTAGGCATACAGCTGCCCGAAAGTCAGCTTGTCGTGGTGGTAGCGGCGGTGTACAGGGTCATTTTGCATGTAGCTTAAAGTGTCATTCATCCAGCCCATGTTCCACTTCATGCTGAAACCCAATCCACCAAGGTATATCGGACGTGATACAGCCGGCCATGCGGTGGATTCCTCAGCAATGGTGAGTGCCCCCGGGAAATCCTGATGCACCAGAGTGTTGAGATGCTTGATGAAATCGATGACTTCCAGATTCTCGCGACCACCGTACTTATTGGGGATCCATTCACCTTCTTTACGGGAGTAATCCAGATACAGCATGGAAGCTACTGCATCCACACGTAAACCGTCAATATGAAACTCTCTTAGCCAGTAATAGGCGCTAGATACCAAAAAGTTGCGGACTTCGTTACGGCCATAATTGAAGATATAGGTGCCCCAATCCTGGTGCTCGCCCAAGCGAGGGTCTTCGTGTTCGTACAAGGCGGTGCCATCAAAGCGGGCCAATGCCCAATCGTCTTTGGGAAAATGTCCGGGCACCCAGTCCAGGATCACACCGATGTCAGCCTGATGACAGGTGTCGATAAAATAGCGCAAGTCATCCGGAGTGCCGAAACGGTTGGTGGCTGCAAAATAACCCGTAGTTTGATAGCCCCAGGATTCGTTCAGCGGGTGCTCGGTAATCGGCAGCAGTTCGACATGGGTGTATCCCATTTCACTCAAGTATGGGACCAGTTGCTCCGCGAGTTCACGATAGCTGAGGAATTCTCCATTGGCGTTGCGCTTCCATGAGCCGGGATGTATCTCATAGCAATTAAACGGGGCGTGTATCCAGTCATAGCGCGCACGTTGCTCTAGCCACGATGTGTCTTGCCACTGGTACAGGCTTGCGGGGATGATTTTTGCCGCATTACCGGGCCTAGTTTCATAGGCTTGCGCATAAGGGTCGGTTTTAACCATGATGGCACCCGTATGGCGATTGCGGATTTCGAACTTATAGAGCTCACCTTCACCTAGGTTGGGGATGAAGAGTTCCCATACGCCGGATGATCCTCGAATCCGCATCTGGTTAACACGACCGTCCCACCGGTTGAAGTTGCCGATGACGCTGACGCGTTCCGCATTGGGCGCCCATACGCAGAAACGCGTACCTTTGACGCCCTGATGTTCCATCAGGCGTCCGCCAAAGCTGTTATAGGCTTCGTTGAGTTGCCCCTCGCCAAATAGATGCAGGTCTACATCGGACAGCAATGGTTGAAAGCTGTAAGTCTCGTATGTTTCGACAGTGTGCTGGTCGTATTGGATCAATAATTGGCACGGGCAGATAAGTGCTTCGGTGCCGCGCCATTCGTATAAGCCATGATGGTGCGTGCGTTCGAGTACAGTCCAGCCGGATTTTGTCTTCAGGCTAATCTGAGTTGCGAACGGCTGGAACGTGCGGAAAACATAATTTTTACCTTCCTGATGTAAACCCAAAAACGCAAACGGATCATGGTGGCGTGCATTGAGGGTCAACTGAAGTGCAGGAGGGAGTGAGGTTTTCAAGATAATTGCATTCAAAAAGTGTTTGACGTACTGGATTATACCTCGTATCGCGCCTATAATGGTACTCGTCTGGACACATAATTTGCCCGTATGTGTCAGGCGATGGTGTGATTATAAATGCTTATTATTTTCGAGGAGGGCTTATCGTGCCGCTAGATGTCAATTCACCCAGGTTTGTAAGTGCAATCACCAAAAATACTATCGCCTTGATTTTGGCGGGCGGGCGAGGTAGCAGGCTGAAAAACTTGACAGACAAGCGTGCTAAGCCAGCTGTGCCGTTTGGAGGTAAGTTTCGTATCATTGATTTCCCTTTGTCGAATTGTATTAACTCGGGTATTCGCCGAGTTGGCGTTGTGACGCAATACAAATCGCATAGTCTAATTCGGCATATCCAGCGCGGTTGGAGCTTTCTGAAAGGTGAGTTCAACGAATACGTCGAGTTGTTGCCGGCCTCACAGCAAAACGATAATGAAGAGTGGTATAAGGGTACAGCGGATGCGGTGTTTCAAAATCTGAACATCTTGAAAGAGACTAATGCTGAATACGTGGTGATTCTGGCTGGCGACCATATTTACAAGATGGATTATGGCCAAATGCTGGCGACTCATGTGAGAAAAAATGCAGATATGACGGTGGGCTGTCTGAATGTTCCGTTGGAAGAAGCTAAAGGTTTTGGTGTAATGGCTGTGGACGACGACGATCGCATTGTTGAGTTTGCAGAAAAACCGGCCAATCCCAAGCACATGCCAGGCGATACCACTCAGGCGTTGGCGAGTATGGGGATTTATGTATTTAACGCTGAGTTCTTGTATGAACAATTAACACGAGATGCCGCCGATCCGAATTCATCCAACGATTTTGGGGGTGACATCATTCCGTATCTGATTTCACGCGCCAAAGTATATGCGCATCGTTTTGCGGATAGTTGTGTCGGGGCGAAGAACGGGTTTTATTATTGGCGTGATGTCGGGACCATAGATGCCTATTGGGAGGCCAATATGGAGTTGACCCGTGTGACACCAGAACTAAATATGTACGATAATCAGTGGCCTATCTGGACATATCAGGAGCAGCTGCCACCTGCCAAATTTGTGTTTCAGGATGAAGGCAGAACCGGTAAAGCAACGGACTCCATCGTGTCTGGCGGTTGTATCATCAGTGGTGCGTGCGTTACCAGCTCTGTACTCTTTTCCAATGTGCGTGTGCATAGCTACTCTGAGGTGGACGGCGCGGTATTATTGCCGAATGTAGTGGTTAGCCGTCATTGTAAACTCAGGAACGTAGTAGTGGATAAAGGCGTGAAAATTCCGGAAGGAATGCAGATCGGCTATGATGCGAAGGTAGATAAAAAACGTTTTTACGTGTCGGAAAAAGGTACAGTGCTTGTCACGGCAGAAATGCTGGAAGACCTTTAAACCTAAGCATCAAACAATAAAAGTATAAATAAAACAGGGAGCGAGTGGGCATCAAATGCAACCACCTAAGCTATTGATTGCACTCTATTGGCATATGCATCAGCCGGATTATCGTGATTCCATGACCGGTGAGTATGTGTTGCCGTGGACATATCTGCACGCTATTAAAGATTACAGTGACATGGCCTATCATCTTGAAGCCAATCCTAAAGCACGCGTTAGTTTCAATTATGTGCCGGTGCTGCTGGATCAACTTGAAGATTATGTGGCGCAATTTGCTTCCGGAGAAATCAGGGATCCTGTGTTAGCTATGCTGGGAGAGGAGCATCTTGAGTTCGCAACTAAGGAGCAATGCCAGCATATTATCGAGAGCTGCTTCAAGAGCCATCACGAGAAAATGCTGGCCCCCTTTGCCGAGTATCAGCGGCTATACAATCTTTACCTGACCGCAAGCCAGGCCAGCAGCAATCAGAATCTGGAATATTTTTCTGCTCAATACAAGGCAGATTTGCTTGTTTGGTACCATCTGGCCTGGATGGGGGAAAGCATCAAGCGCAATAACAGGCTGGTGCAATTCCTCATGGGTAAAGGCAGTCATTTTACATTCCAGAACCGCCGAGATTTATTCAATCTGGTTGGTGAAACCATGGCTGACCTAATCCCACGTTATAAAGCTTTGCAACACAAAGGCCAGATAGAAATCACGGCTACCCCGCATTACCACCCGATATTGCCATTGCTGATAGATTTTCATACAGCGCGCGATGCAATGCCAAATGCAAAGCTACCCAAAGCGACCCAGTATCCTGGTGGGAAAGTGCGCGCGCGCGACCATTTGAATGATGCGACGCTTTCCCACAAGGAGCGTTTTGGCGCGGCGCCGGTAGGGATGTGGCCATCAGAAGGGGCGGTGTCAAAGGAAAGCCTATTGTTAATGGCGGAAGAAGGCGTGCAGTGGGCTGCTTCCGGTGAAGGGGTGCTGGCAAATAGCCTGCGTAAATCCAATCCGGGGCGTGCGTTAGTTTCTCGCCATGACTATCTGTACAAACCACATGTAGTTACTGATGGGGAAAATCAGATTTTTTGTTTTTTTCGCGATGACAGATTGTCGGACAAAATAGGGTTCGAGTATTCCAAAATGCACAGCACTGATGCTGTGAATGATTTTGTGCAGAATCTGGAACATATTTACCACACCTACCAGCGCGAAGAGAACCCTGTGGTGAGTGTGATTCTCGATGGGGAGAATGCGTGGGAGTATTACCCATATAACGGCTATTATTTCCTGACCGAACTGTATCAGGCATTAGCTAATCACCCTTTTATTGAAATGGTAACGCCATCCGAAGTGGTAAAAGCGGTCAAATCGCCAGATAAGAGCTCGTATAAAATTGCGGCTGAGATTCTGCCAGAAGTATCGGCTGGAAGCTGGGTCTATGGCAGTTTCAGTACTTGGATAGGCAGTGCGGATAAGAATCTGGGGTGGGATCTGCTTTGTGACGCGAAGGCAGCATACGACAGGGTAATGAAAGCCGGCACCTTAAGCGCAGAGGAAAAGAAGCAATGTGAATTGCAATTGTCCGTGTGTGAAGGCTCTGATTGGTTCTGGTGGTTCGGGGATTATAACAACGCGATGAGTGTTAGCAGTTTTGATCAGCTATACAGACGCAACCTGACCAACCTTTATCAATTGCTCAGGTTACCTGTCCCTAAAGCATTAAGTACACCTGTCAGCCTAGGTAGTCGCGCAGCCAACGATGAAAACAGCGGTACGATGCGTAGAGGGCAGGAATACTAAATTTAATCAATTGCGGGTTTTATGAAGAAAGCTACACAATCACGCCAAGCAGGTGTTTTGTTGCATATCAGTTCTCTGCCGCTTGGCGTGCTTGGACAGAATGCTTATCAGTTTGTCGATTTCCTGGAAGAGGTTGGGGTATTAATATGGCAAACACTACCGCTCAACATGCCGCACGAAGGCGGCTCCCCATACCAATGCCTAAGCGCACACGCCGGGAACCCGGATTTTATCAGCATCCAGAGGCTTGCAGAAAAAGGCTTGGTGACGCCAACTGATTTGATCAGTTATTTCTCCAACTTCTCACCAGCGCATAAGCAAAAGTTACTCGTCAAGGCCTACAATACCTTCAATGAGGGTGGCGATGCCGCGTTACATGCGGCGTTCAAAAGGTTTTGCCATAAGCACGCTGGCTGGCTGGACGATTTTGCCATGTTCCTGGTGCTACGCAATGTGTTTGATCAGCAATGCTGGAATCAATGGCCTAAGGAATATAAAAACCGTGACAGTGAGACGTTGACGCAAGCAGGGAAGCAGCATGCGAATGAACTGGGGTTGATTAAGTTCATTCAGTTCGTCTTCTTTGAGCAGTGGCTGGAGTTAAAGCGCTATGCCAACGCAAAAGGTGTGCAGATGTTTGGCGACGTGCCGATTTTTGTGGCATATGACAGTGCTGACGTCTGGGCAGATCCGCATTTATTTAAGCTGGATAAGTACTGCAACATGACGGTGGTGGCGGGTGTGCCGCCTGATTATTTCTCTGCCACCGGGCAGCGCTGGGGCAATCCCCATTACAACTGGCATGCCATGAAACGAGATGGTTTCAAATGGTGGCTGGACAGGATGGCTACGCAGAACGAGATGTTCGACATGGTGCGGATAGACCATTTCCGTGGCTTGCAGGCAGCATGGGAAATCCCTGCACGTGAAGAAACCGCCATCAACGGTAAATGGGCGCTCGCCCCTGGGGATGCTTTACTGGCAGCGATTCGTCAGCGCTTTCCCAAGATGCGCCTGATAGCCGAAGATTTGGGCATCATCACGCCTGAGGTAAACGCCTTGCGCGAGAAACATCACTTGCCCGGCATGAAGATTTTGCAGTTCGCATTTGGTGGTGGGGACGACAACGCTTATTTACCGCACCACATCGGGCCCGAGAGCGTGATATATACTGGCACGCATGATAACGATACCACACTGGGCTGGTACCAGCATGCCGAAGGCCATGTTCGGCAGCACTTTCATGCATATATCGGGACCGACGCGCCGAAGATGCCGGACGCGCTGGTTCAAGTGGCGCTGGATAGCCGGGCGAATCTTGCTATTATCCCCATGCAAGACATTTTGGCGCTGGATGGTACGCACCGCATGAATACACCCGGTACCATCGCCAACAACTGGACTTGGCAATTTAATTGGGCGCAACTGAGCGATGAGCGCAAAGCCTGGTTCAAGCAGGCAGTGGTTTACAGCGGACGCGCGCAAGCAGCCAAATGAAAGCCGTTGGTATCGATATTGGCGGCACCAATCTGCGTCTTGGCGTGTTTGATGGATTGAGGCTGGTACATGAACAGCGTTTCCACGCAGATTTCTCCGGCATCTGTCACCAAAACCCACCTGAAACCGCATGGCAGTTGATTCTCAAGACGATTGTCGACGCGATCCATGCCATCGACCAATATTCTGATATCCGGGCGATAGGCATAGGCTTCCCTGGCTTTATTGATCCACGGACGCAGACAATTGCCCAATCGCCTAATTTCCCTGGGCTACGCAATATCAATCTGGCCTGCGATCTGGAACAGGTGTTGCAGCGTAAGGTGATTGTAGAGAACGACGCCAATGCGGCGGCATACGGCGAGTATTGCCTGCTGGGCAATCCGGATACCGGTTTAATTTACTTCGGTTTGGGCACTGGTGTGGGCGGTGGCCTGATTTGGGATGGCAAACCTTTTGTTGGCCAGCACGGATGCGCGATGGAAGTGGGGCATATCATCACACACCCGGCTGGAAGGCAATGTGGATGCGGCAACCAGGGCTGCCTTGAGCAATACGCTTCTGCCAACGGTGTTGCAGAAAGTTATTTCCATCAAACCGGAAAGAAACATACCGCACATGAGATTGCCGATTTGGCTCATGTGGGTGACCAAGCGGCCATTAAGGCCTACAATATGGCTGCAGAGTCACTTGCCACCGGCTTGGCACATGTGCTGAAAGTAGTGGATATTCCTAATGTGGTGATTGGCGGCGGTATGGCGCAGGCCTGGGATTTGATGAAGCCAGCTTTCGATACCAGGCTGGATGCGGATTTGATTCCCGTGCTACGCGGAAAAGTGTGCGTTGAAATATCGCGCTGTGGTGATCAGGCTGGCATGCTAGGTGCGGCTTTGCTGGCATCGGCTTGATGCTGGCCGAGCGCCCACGCAACATGTTCTCTGATTAGCGGGCTGGGATCATCTTTTCGGTTTTCTAAAGCTTGGATTATTGCAATGCTAGTAGGTGCATTGCCTAATCCAACGGCAATGTTGCGTAGCCATTGCGTGTAGCCGATTCTGTAAATCGCGCTGCCCGCCATTTTCTGCTTAAATTCCGCCTCGCTCCAGCCAAAACATTCCACCAAGCTAATGTCATCCAAACCGTTGCGCACCTTGAAATCCGGTGTTTGCGCGACTTCCGCAAATTTGTTCCACGGACACACCAATTGGCAATCGTCGCAGCCATACACGCGGTTGCCAATCATCGACCTGAAAGCCAATGGAATCGAGCCTTTCAGCTCGATGGTGAGGTAAGAAATGCAGCGCCTTGCATCCACTTCGTAAGGCGCGACGATGGCTTTGGTGGGACAGATGTCGATACATGCCGAACACGTGCCGCAGTGGTTGCTGGTTTTGGCGTCAATCGGCAGTGGCAGGTTGGTGTAAATTTCGCCTAAAAAGAACCAGGAGCCACGCGCCTTGTTAATCAGCAACGTATGTTTACCGCGCCAACCCAGCCCGGCTTTCTCGGCAAGCGCCACCTCTAGTACTGGCGCGCTATCGGTGAATACGCGATATGTAAATTCGGGTGAAATTTCAGCGATTTTATCGCAGAGTTTTTGCAGTTTTTGCCGCATCACTTTGTGATAATCGCGCCCCAATGAATAGCGTGAAATAAACGCTTTCTCGCCATTTTTCATCACCTGCCAACTGTCGGCAGTTTTGGGTGGTAAATAATCCAGACGCGCCGAAATTACGCGCAAGGTATTTGGCACTAATTCGGCAGGGCGGGTGCGCTTGGTGCCATGTTTTGCCATATAATCCATGTCACCATGAAAGCCTTTTTTTATCCAAGCTTGATGCCTGAGTTCCGCCTCGGTCAAATCGGTGTCGCTAATGCCGATCTCCGTAAAGCCAAGTGCTACGCCAAGTTGTTTGATGTCGGCGGCAAACTGACTGTAATCGTTGGTGTGATTCATGAGTGAGGATTTTACACTTGAATTGCCGGATGAAGCGGCAACGCTGAAGGCGGGGAGCAAAATCGCATCTTGCTTGCAGCCGGGGTGCGTGGTGTTCATGCATGGGGATTTAGGTGCAGGGAAAACCACCATGGTGCGTGGCATGCTGCAAGGCTTGGGTTTGCAAGGGAAGGTAAAAAGCCCGACCTATACTTTAGTAGAACCTTATGTTTTTTCTAGATTTAATCTATATCATTTTGATTTATATAGATTTACAGATGAAAACGAGTGGGAGGCGGCAGGCTTCCGTGATTATTTCAATGACGCTAGCGTATGCGTGGTAGAGTGGCCGGAAAGGGCGCCACACATGTTACCGGAACCGGATTTTGAGATTAAAATAGCACTGATGACAACGAGAGCGGGGCGCCAATTGCAGTTGTCGGCAAGGACGGCTGCAGCAGAATCATGTATAAATCAGATAATGGGCACTTAATGCCCGCTGAATGAACACAAACGGATGCGCAATAGAAGTACATTTTTATTTAGGTTTTTTTTGACTGCGGTTTTGTTTTTCTTGTCCGGCGGGGCGTTGGCAGGCAATACCATCTCGGCAGCGCGCGTCTGGCCCGCACAGGATTACACTCGCATTGCACTGGAGGCTGTTGCGCCTATTCGTTACCAGGTGTTGGTGCTCAAGAATCCGGATCGGCTGGTGCTTGATCTGGAAGGTGTTGAACTCAATAATGTTGTCAAATCGCTTTCTGACAAGATTTTGTCCAGCGATCCATACATACAGCAAGTGCGGGTAGCCAAGTACAAAGCCGACGTCGTGCGGTTGGTGGTGGATCTGAAGTCAGAAGTAAAGCCCAATGTGTTCATGCTTCCACCGGCGGGGGATTATAAACATCGGCTGGTACTGGATATTTACCCATTGCAGGACCCGCTGATGGCGATGCTGGATAAACGCTTGGAAGCAACGGATGGCAATAAAGCAGATACCGATCAGCCCAAGCCTATCGTAGAGCCTTTGCCACCTGGTACTGGTGAAGTCGAGCCAGCCGCAGAGCCTGTGAATAAGCCGGAGCTCAAGCCTACACAGGAAACGTCGGTACAGCCGGCTCCGTCTACAGTCTCGGAGCAGCAGCCTGTCATTGATGAGGGGATGGCGAACAAGGAAGGGCGCTTTATTACTATCGCAGTGGATGCCGGGCACGGTGGGGAAGATCCGGGAGCCAGAGGAGCCAACGGCAGTTATGAAAAGGATATTACTCTGATGGTGGCAAAGAAACTTAAAGCGAAACTGGACGCGGAATCACAGTATCGGGCGATATTAACTCGCGATAGGGACTACTTTATCCCTTTACACGGCCGTGTCGTGAAAGCGCGCAAATTGAAGGCCGATCTGTTTATTTCGATTCATGCAGACGCATTTACCAATACTTCTGCACGCGGGTCTTCAGTGTTTGCGCTTTCGGAGCGTGGGGCTACGAGTGCCAGCGCGCGTTATCTTGCCAAGAAAGAGAATGAGTCTGACCTGATAGGCGGGGTGAGTTTGGACGATAAGGATCCTTTGTTGGCCAAAACTTTGCTGGATTTGTCGCAAACAGCTACTATCAACGACAGCCTGAAATTGGGCAAGGCAGTATTAAAACATATCGGGCAGGTGAATAAGCTGCATAAAACCCGTGTGGAGCAGGCAGGATTTGCCGTGCTCAAATCTCCTGACATCCCATCCATTTTGGTGGAGACGGCTTTTATCAGTAATCCGGAAGAAGAACGTAACCTGAATGATGATGCGTATCAGGATAAACTGGTGGATGCGATTGTCGCAGGCATCAAACAATACTTTGCCGGCAACCCGGCTTTAGCGGCAAAACCCTGACAGGAAGATGATGCAACATCATACAGTACAAGAGCGAGTACGCGCCGAATTGGTCGGGACATACTTGAGCCAATCCCGGGTGGGGGTATTCTGTGCCGCGGCTCTGGTACCTTACCTGGCGCTGAGTTTTTACGGGAACGTCAGCCTATATCGTATTGTTGTCTGGATGTTGATGGTGTTGCTGATAGATGCTTATATCGTCTATACCTCGTATCAGTTTAAGGTGGACATGACACCTAAAGAGGTGGATTTCTTTAAGAACCGCCAGCAATTGCTCCATATGCTGGTTGGTGTGGCCTGGGGTTTATCGTTTACTTTATTGCTAGATGCCCGAATGCCGGCAGCGGATGATTACCGCGTGGCGGTATGCATTGCCATTGTCATGGCGTTTGCATCCTCCACCATGTCGGCCTCCCTGAACGGCTTGCTCTGTTTTATCATCCCCGCCAGCATATTGACCCTGGCATATTTTATTGCCAATTTTGACAAGTATGCCTGGTGGGCCTTCGGCCTCATAGGCCTAGTGGGCTCCTGTATCTATTTTGCCTGGATGACGCATCGCTACATTGTGGGTCAGATTGAGAACCGCTACCTTAACATTGACTATACCAAAGAGCTTGAGGCGCTGAACAAACGGATCGAGGAAACGAATTTTAATTTGGTGATGAGAAACCAGGAACTGCTGGATCTGCAGACCAAGTTCAAAGAGCTTGCGATGCACGATGAATTGACAGGGCTATATACACGCCGTTATATCATCCAGCGCATCAAGAGCATGTTGCCGGGTGCCAAAAGACATCACCTCAGCTGCTGTCTGGTCGTTATGGATGTAGATTATTTCAAGAAAGTCAACGACACTTATGGTCACGCGGCAGGTGATGACGTGTTGCGTACGGTTGCTTTCGTGGTCAAGAATGAATTACGTCAAGACGACATCGTGGCGCGCTACGGAGGCGAGGAGTTCCTGATTTTGCTACCTATGACGGATATCCACGCTGCGCAATATCTGGTGGAACGTTTGCGCCAATTAATTGAGAACCAGAAGTTCATGTTTGAGAATGAGCTTATTTCCATTACCGCCTCGTTTGGCCTCACCGCAATGGCGCCACATGACAATGCCGAGCAGATGATAGATCGCGCGGACAAAGCTTTGTTCAAGGCCAAGAATGCGGGGCGCAACCGCATTGAAACCTTGTTGCAAGATTGATGCGCATCCGGCTTTTACCTGATCAGCTGATCAACCAGATTGCAGCCGGCGAGGTGGTCGAACGTCCGGCCTCAGCGCTTAAGGAATTGCTGGAAAACAGCCTGGATGCGGGGGCCAGCGATATTCAGGTTTCGCTTTTGCAAGGTGGCGTCAAACAGATTCGCATTGCCGATAACGGTAGCGGCATTGCGCAGGGCGATATGCCGCTTGCGCTTTCCCGTCACGCCACCAGCAAAATCTCCACATTGGAAGATTTAGAAAATGTCGCCAGCCTTGGGTTTCGCGGCGAGGCTTTGGCCAGCATCGCTTCGGTTTCGCGTACCTTGCTTACGTCAAAATCGCCGGATGCGCCGCATGGATGGCGCATCGCCTCCGAAGGCAACCAGATCGCCCCACCGGAGCCTGCTGCTTTGGATGCAGGCACGGTGGTGGAAGTGCATGACCTGTACTTCAACACGCCCGCGCGCCGAAAATTCCTCAAAACCGAGGCGACAGAATTCGGCCATTGCGAAGAAGCCTTTACCCGTATCGCGCTCTCGCGCCCGGAGGTCACGTTCACGCTGCTGCACAATGGCAAAGCGCAACATCGTTTAAGTGCCGGCGAGGCCGATAAACGTTTTGCAGCCTTGCTGGGAGCGGAGTTTCAATCGGAGAGTGTCGCGGTGGATGAATCCGCAGGCGGTTTGCGGCTATGGGGCAGGGCGGCCAAGCCCACCTACAACCGCAGCGCGCGCGACACGCAGTATGTGTACGTCAACGGCCGTTTTGTGCGCGATAAACTGATCAGCCACGCGATTCGCCAAGCCTATCAGGATGTCCTGCATCATGAACGTCATCCGGCCTATGTATTGTTTTTTGAGTGTGACCCCAGTATGGTGGATGTGAATGTGCACCCCAGCAAGACCGAGGTGAGATTCAGGGATGGGCAGGCTGTGCATCGCTTTATTTTTCACGCACTGCATAAAGTTTTGAGCGCGCCGGTGGGGCAAGCGGTAGCGTACACAGAAACACAGACACCAACTGCACCGCAATGGAATTATCCGCGCGATCAAGTGCAGATGCCGTTTCAGGCACGCCAAAATGCATCGTTTTATGAGACGATGTTTGCAGACATCAAAACGCCTGCCCTGCAAGCCAATATCCATGCGGATCCCAGCGATGCCGATACGCCCTCGGAAGCGCATGCTGCCGAAATCGCACATCCTTTGGGCTATGCCGTCGCGCAGCTGCATGGGGTGTATGTGCTGGCGCAGAACGCGCAGGGCCTGGTCGTGGTGGATATGCATGCCGCGCACGAGCGCATCATGTACGAGCGGTTAAAGACTGCGTTGGATGCTGAGCGTATACCCACGCAGCCTTTGCTGATTCCGGTGAGTTTTCAGGCGGACAAGCTGGAAATCGCCACTGTAAACGAATCCAAAGATACCGTACTTAATCAACTAGGTTTTGAGTTTGCCGTGCTTTCGCCCACCACGCTGGCGGTGCGCGCGGTGCCGGTGATGTTGCAAAACGCTGATGTGGTCGAGCTTGCACGCGCTGTGCTGCGCGATGTGCGCGAATTCGGCGGCAGCCGTGTGCTGACTGAGCGACGCAACGAAATGCTAGGCACCATGGCCTGCCACGCTGCCGTGCGCGCCAATCGCAGCCTCACCATCCCCGAAATGAACGCGCTGCTGCGCGACATGGAAGCCACCGAGCGCAGCGGGCAATGCAATCATGGCCGCCCGACGTGGTTTCAGGTTTCAATACAAGACCTCGATAAAATGTTTATGCGCGGGAAATAGCCTGTGAAGCATTTGCTAGAATTGCCGCCGAATTTGCCTGTGCCTGTGGACGATGGTGCTTGCGACCATCTTGAAGGATGCGACTTGCCCTCAATGGTACTTTTAAGCACTTCCGGACTTCAGGTTGATTTGAGTAAGGTGCAAGGTATCGCCGTTATTTATATCTACCCAATGATTGGAAGACCGGATGCGCCGCCAATGACAGGCTGGAATGAAATTCCCGGCGCACGTGGCTGCACGCCGCAGTCATGTGCATTTCGAGATATACATGCAGATTTTCAGGCCTTGGACGTTAAAGTTTATGGGCTGAGCGCACAAGTCTATGATGACCAGATTGAGGCTGTTGCGCGCCTGCATTTGCCGTTTGAATTACTAAACGATGCATCGCTGGCTTTTGCACAAGCGTTAAGGTTGCCGACTTTCGAATATAACGACTTACAGTTGATTAAACGACTAACGCTTGTTATTAAAGACAGGAAGATTTGTAAAGTGTTTTACCCGGTTTTCCCACCCAATGAAAATGCTGCGCGTGTGCTTGCGTGGCTAAATTTAACTAACAATGTTAAATCAATCATTTCCTAAAGCCATTTTTCTGATGGGTCCCACCGCGTCCGGCAAGACCGGTGCAGCGGTTTATTTATATTCCAGGCTGCCGGTGGAAATCATCAGTGTGGATTCTGCGCTGGTGTTTCAGGATATGGACATCGGCACCGCCAAGCCGGATGCTGAGACGCGCAAACAAGCGCCCCATCATTTAATTGACGTGACATCTCCCCTGGTGCCTTATTCTGCCGCGCAGTTTCGCGCGGATGCGCTGCGCCTGATGGCGGAAATCACTGCGCGCGGCAAGACTCCCTTGCTGGTGGGCGGTACGATGCTATATTTCAAGGCGCTGGAGGAGGGTTTGAGCGACTTGCCGCAGGCGGATGCGGATGTACGTGCAAAGTTGGATGCGGAAGCCGCGCAAATCGGCTGGCCGGGCATGCATGACAAGCTTGCGCAGATCGACCTGGAAACCGCGTCCCGCTTGAAGGTGAACGATTCCCAGCGCATTCAGCGTGCGCTGGAGATTTATCAAATCACCGGCCAGCCCATGTCGGCCTTGCTGGCAAAGCAGCATACCGAGACCTTGCCTTACGATGTGTTGAAGATCGCTTTGGTGCCTGGCGACAGGAAAGTGCTGCATACGCGTATCGCCGAGCGTTTTGCGACTATGCTGAAGCAAGGCTTGATAGAAGAAATGAAAGGGCTGTTGGCGAAATATCCTGCCTTGACGCCGGAAAGCACTGCCATGCGGTGTGTGGGCTATCGGCAGGTGTGGGAGCATCTGCGCGGCGAGTACGATGCCGGCGAATTGCTGAACCGCGGTATCTACGCGACGCGGCAACTGGCGAAGCGCCAATTGACCTGGTTGAGAGGTATGGAGCATGTGGTGCAGGTGGATTGCCTGAACCCAAACATGCATGAGATAGTATTGCATTGCATCACGGATTTTATGCGGGAGTCTTTATGAAGAATTGGATCAAAGAGAATCTGGTACTGGTGGTGGGGCTGACCTTGCCGCTGCTGCTGATTGTACTGTTTTTTGTAGCGTCAGTGATTCCCAAGGCGCTGGGCACACCGCCGCAATATGAGATGCTGTTTAGCGCAACTAAATATGAATATCAGAAATCACCGGATTATGTAATTGATTTTAAAGTAAAAGACAAGAAACTGATGGTGTCAGCCAAAAAACTGGATGATAAGAACAACAACGGTAATTCGGTAAGATTGATGGCGTATAACGGCAAAACAGAAACGGTACGCGAAATAACGCTGGATAATGCCAAAACTGGCGCAGCGGCCAGCAATGGCGAGATTGTGCTGGAGGAGACCAAAGAAATGGTGATTGACACCAACCCGGTTTCACCGGACGGATATAGCCTGGAAGGGCCGAACTACAATGGCGGCAGCGGGCTGCTTGGTGGCTTGTTTGGCGGCGGCTACCGTAACGAGTATCGGCTGAAAAAAGGTGCGGTAGGTTACAAGGTGCCAGGATTACAGCCGGATTATTACTATTACAACGTGCAGTTTCTGGGCTGGGTAGTGAAATAAGCCGGTGAAAACGGATTAGGAGCGCGTCATGTCGAAAGAAGATGCCTTGCAAGATATAGTTGCGCTAGCGCGACACAATCAGATAACGGCGGAGGAAATCGCTCGGGCACTCAGCATGCCGCAAAGCGAGCAAACCAAACAGCAATCTTCCGGCGTACTGTCTAAGCTATTCAGTTATATCGGCGGTATTTTTGTGTTTGCCGGCATTGGTGTATTTATCTCCATGTATTGGGATGACTTTGGCTCGGCGGCTCGCGTGCTGGTTACCTTGGGCACGGGCTTTGTGACGTTTGTCATGGGGCTGGTGTGCCTGTACGACAAGCGTTACGAAAAGGCCGCAACGCCGCTGTTTTTGATTGCCGCGTTATTACAGCCGACCGGCATCATGGTCATGCTGCAAGAATATTCCAATGGCGGCGATGTGCGCCACGGCATTCTGTTTATGGCCGCGTATATGCTTATCCAGCAGGGTGCTACGTTCTGGGCGAAAGGGCGTGCCGTGCTGGCTTTTAGCGCGATTCTGTTCGGCATGATTTTCTTTGCTTACCTGTTTGATATCTGGGGCTTTGATGAAGACTTGATTGGCATAGTCATTGGCATCTCGCTGATTTGCATAGCCTACGCCTTGCAACGCTCGCGTTATCTGGCTATCGCGCCATTCTGGTATTTTGTCGGTGCGGTTGTTTTGCTATGCGCCGTGTTTGATGCAGTCAAGAATACGCCTCTGGAATTGGCTTATCTTGGTGTGACTGCTGGCATTATTTTTCTCAGCACCTACGTGCGTAGCCGTACATTGCTACTGGTCGGCACGTTGGCCATGCTGCTGTATATCGGCTATTTTACTGCCAAGCACTTTGCCAACACTTTGGGTTGGCCGATTGCGTTGGTCGTGATAGGCGTCGCTTTGATAGGCGTCAGTACGCTGGCAGTAAGACTGAATAATAAATACATTAAATCAAATATTTAAAATATATATTTAATGTATTTTATTGATTTTTTATGGGTAGCCAGCGCAACAACAGGGCGTAAAGAGTCTCTGGCTCCAAAGGCTTGTGCAGCACAAGGTATCCTTCTTGCTCGGCCTCTATCAGTTCCGGCGAATTGAATTCACCGCTAATCATTGCACCATGCGCGTCCGGGCAGCGTTCCAGCAATGCGCACAACACATCAAAACCGCTTTCACCGGCGCGTAGGCGCTGGTCGCATAGAATGGCTTGAGGCTGGAAGCCGTTGTCAAGCCAGGCAAAAGCCTCTGCAGCCGAGGACGCGCAACGGGCCTGCAACCCCCAAGTGTTTAGTAGAAGCTCCCATGCCGAGGTGACTTGTGGGTCATCGTCCACAATCAGGCAAGTTCCGGATAAACTTTCGCCCATGTTGGAAAGTGATGCCGCATTCCGGGTTACATTGATAATGCGAATGGATTGCATCTGATTTGTAATGGCGGGAACTCTAAACCAGAAACGGGATCCGCTATCTAGTTTCGAAGTTAGGCCGTACTGGCTACCCATCAGGTTGCAGCAACGGGCAACCACAGCAAGCCCAAGGCCGTGACCGGCACTGTCGATTCTCCAGGCATATTCGTTACGAAAAAAGGGGGAAAATATTTTATTCTGGTCTTCTATCGCAACACCGACACCGGTATCCCACACTTCCAGTTGCCAATCATCGCCACGGCGGCGGCAAGCAATCAGCACACCACCATGCTTGGTGTAGCGTAAAGCATTATGCACCAGATTCATGAGCGATTGTCGCAGCAACATGCCGTCCGCTTTTACAATAGCTCTTCCACCACTGGTGCGTGTGCGAAGTTCCAGGCCCCTTGCGGTGGCTTCTTCCAAATATACGGTTGCAACATCTCTTATCAATTCGTCGAGGAAAATAGTCCCGGTACGCAATTGCACAACGCCAGATTCGATTTTGGACAAATCGAGCAGTGAGTTGAACATCTGGTTGATGGAGCGCACGCTTTGTTTCAAATCGTTGAGTGCAGGGATTAATGCCGCATCCCTGTTTTTTCTGGAGATGGATTCTATTAGGAAGCCCATGGCATGTACCGGCTGTCTTAAATCATGACTGGCGGTAGTAAGAAACTGGTTTTTGGCATTTAACGCGGCCTCAGCTTCTTCTTTTGCTGCTTTGTAGCGTTCAGCAAGGCGTGCACCTTCTTCCTCTAACCATACCAACTGTAAGAAAAATTTATGGGAGGCTAATGAGTAGTAGTACATTCCTATACTGTAAAAAATGGCAAGCAGCGTGATAAACATCCAATCTTGCCCCATCGTCCAAGGCATAAGCAAAACGGTCAGATGCCAGCTACTGGCTAAAAAGCGGCGGAACACGCTAATGATGGGGGATTGGTGTGTGGCGTTACCTGCAACCATAGCCATAATTGTGGTGGCATAGACGAGCTTGAATTCGACTGGAGTTGTGTTGTGCACGATAGGAAGCAGCGTGGCAATAATTAGCCCATGCACAATGACAAGCACATGGATACGCGGTAGCCACCGCGCATACATGGCTTTATCAGATAGTGTTTTTTTGTCCAGTTTGTAATAGTGATAAAAAGCCTGCGATGCAAAATAGAGAAGCCAATCCAGAGCAGACCATATTATGACGCTGTAATCGTTGCTATATTGCCGGTAATAAAAGCAAAAAATAACCGTGATGACTGGCATGGCAATCAGGCCAAAGCGTAGCCTGGAATAAGCCATTTCAAGCAGGCGCATTTGTCCGGCAATACTAATGCTATCTAAAGTAAGGGCGTGTTTAGATTGACTGACCATTAACTGGTTAATTTTCTGCCACGTAATTTAGTAATGGCTTCTATACGATTGCGTACGCCCATACGTTCAAGAATGCTGCTGACATGCTCTTTGACGGTTTGCTCAGAAACATTGAGTGCTTGCGCAATACGTTTGTTAGGCAATCCTTGCATGATCATCGCCAATATTTCACCTTGCCGGGCTGTAAGGCCAAGTTCTGCAGCTGAGATGACCAGCTCTTTTACTATATGAGGATAGGTTGCTTTTTTAAACCAGAGTTGATTATTCAATAAGGCCATTACCGCTTGCACAACAATCTCCGGCGGTTCTTGCTTGTTGATGAAGCCATGCGCGCCCGCAGCTTGCACCTTGTCTTGCACTGCCAAATCATCGTCTGCGCTCATTATAAGCACAGGTAGAGAAGGGTGGCGAGCTCTGATTTGACCAAGCAATGCTAAAGAGGCTCCGTCTGGCAGCCAGAAATCCAGCACAATCATTGCTACCGGGCCAATGTTACCGATGATTGTCCAGAAGTCAGCAGTGCTGGATATGGTGTATACACAAGTAAAGCCGCAATGCGATTTCAAGAAATCCGCAATCCCCCGCGCTACCAACGGGTGATCGTCTATTACAACTGCAGTTTTGGTGGTGTCCACTTCAATTTTCATTGTGATTCTTATTGTTAAGAATATATCAAAGTGCAATCTTGAAATGCACCCTACTAAGGTAGGGTTCTATAGGACATGACATTCTTACATAATTCAGCCATCAAAAACCAAATGAAATGAGAGATAGCATGAAATCATTCAGCAAAAAATATAGCCAATTGGTCGGTGGTGCATTGTTGGCACTTGCATTTACCGTGCCAAGCTATGCGACAGTAGTGACTTTTGAGGATATTGATCCATCTAGCCTGGCTGATGGGTACGGTGGGATTTCTGGCTGGAATGCTGCCGGGAGTATACAGCCAGGCACTGGGGAAGGGGTCGGCGATTATTTGTTTTATGGTATGGAAGGCGAGATCCGGTTTGACAATGCGCCGGTGATATTCCAAGGTGGCTATTATAAAGCGTATGCAACTGACCCTGATGCGCCGCCAATCACAGGGATTGAGCTGTTTTATCAAGGCACCCTGGTACATAGCTTGCTGGATCCGCGTGCGCCTTTGGGGCTGGAGTGGATAGCTTCTGGGTATGCAGGATTGGTGGACAGAATCTTTTTCAGAGGCGGCGGAGAGGGGTTTGCCATTGACAATCTGACCTACGTACAAGCGCCCTCCCAGGTACCAGTGCCTGCATCCATCCCATTATTCTTGTCGGGCTTAGGTATTTTTGCGTTTGCCTCAAATCGTCGCAAGCAATCTAAATCAACAACAAATTCTTAAGGGTTAAATGATGAGTAAAAAAAGACACTTTCTTATTTTATTGCTGGCGATGCTAGCTTCAGGGTGTGCATTGGTGCAAACCAACAAACTTTCTGATGATGTTTTAATTCAGAGAACTGGATTTGCGCTTGGCTTAGATAAAAGTGAATTTACTATTTCAAATCGGCAAGAGCCAAATAAAAGTTCAGAAGTTTATTATTTGGTTACCACTAAATCTGGGAAAAAATTTAACTGTTATGTAGCTGCAGGATTTACTTCTATTCTAACGCCAAATACAGATGCTTCTGATGCGGTGTGTAGCGAAATGGGCAAGGGGGCAAGTGGTGCTCCTTGTAATGCGCTGCTTAAAAAAGCCGGAAAATGCTAGTAGATAAAATATGGCTATTGGGGATTTTGGATATGAATATGAAACGGTTAGGTTTAGCTGCGATTGCATTATTTATGGTTCAGTGGGCGCATGCAGATTTGGCAAGCGATTTGCGTCAGCTACGCAGCACGATCTCGGAAACTGCAAAAACCGGCAAAGAGTTAAGCAGCCTCACCGGTGGTGGGGAAGTGCCCGAGCAGAATGCAGCAAAAAGCAACGCATCTGCATCTGGGATCAATGAAGGCGATATTTTGATAGGTAAGATTGGCAATATCAAGCTATTCAAGGAGCCATCAAAGAAAGCTGATAGCGCGGGCAGTTTAACCAAGTCGGATGAGATGGTTTATACCGGCACAGAAGCCAACGGGTTTTATTCGGTGGTGACGGCCAATAAGGGTGAGGGGTGGGTGGAGAAGTTGTTTGTGAAGAAGAGGTAATTTAAAGGGGTAGTTACTGACGACCGCCACGTTGACTAGGAGTGATATCGTGCGATTATTGCGCTTATTCTTGATTGCAAATGCTATATTTTCACTCATATCAGGGGTGATAGTGCTCGCTGATTCAATGAGGGTGGCGGCTTGGCTGGGAATCAGTCATGCCGATTTGACGCTTCAGGTGATAGGCGTATGTCTGTGTATTTTCTCAGTTGAGCTTATTTATCAGGCAACGCGAAATCGGATGGCCACATGGCGAGCATTGTTAGCTAGCTTGGCAGATTTTGCCTGGGTCGTCGGGTCGGCAATATTATTGCTCTTGTTTCCTGGCTTGTTTTCCCAGGGTGGTTACTTTCTAGTTCTAAGCGTGGCTTGTGTCGTGCTTGTCTTTGCAATTGCGCAGTTGTGGGCGATAGGTTACGCACATCATAAAGAAGAAGGTATTTACCGTCATTGCCTTGTGATTGAAACTTCGAGTCCAGCTGAGTTAACATGGAAGGCAATTGAAAATCTCGGCGACA
This sequence comes from Methylophilus sp., assembly GCA_044222155.1. GTDB lineage: Bacteria > Pseudomonadota > Gammaproteobacteria > Burkholderiales > Methylophilaceae > Methylophilus. The sequence continues at coordinate 19,227 of JBGANT010000004.1, read as the reverse complement.
TCATGCGATATGTGCCTTCATTGAAATATTCCACGATTCTTGGCGGAAAAGAGCCTGGAATCGGGGCAATCAGGTTTTGCGAAGATTATGATGGCAGGCGGTGGTCAGAAGAATGCATCGATTTCGATTCTGGTCATAGTTTCAGTATGCGGTTTTTATCAGAAGCGCCTGATTTCCCATTTCCAGCAAAAACAATGCATGGTGGGTGGGAGCTTGCATCGTCAGAAAAAGGGTCGCGAGTGACAATATGGTGGGAGTTGACTTTAAAAAACCAATTGTTAGCTCCATTTATATTGCCTTTGTTGGCATTCAAGGTTGATCGCGACTTTCCCGCCATCGTTCAGAGGATGAGCGATGCTGTATTGGTTGCCCCTTCAAAGAAAGTCTTGCCTTTCAGATATAGGCAGGCACGGTTGTTAAAGCTAGCGTGTTAGACCAAATGGAAAATGCTTAAGTACAATATTCTGTATTATAGGAATACTATTGGCGTGTTTTTGAGTAAAAAGTCCGGCTTGGTTTTGGTGGAAGCTTTGTTGGTACTTGCCGGCTGTGCTTCCACGTCTACACAATTGGATCCTTCGCCTCAGTCGCCTGTTTGTCATCATACAGCGCATGCAATGGTGCTTTGGACAACGAATTGGCGGGCGGATCAGAAAGATGTCTTGGCGAGAGAGGCTGCAGCTTCGGAGGGAATAACGCAATTCTTTAGCCAGTCTGGCTGTTTTGCCTCTGCACACGTTCGGCATGTGCCTCAATCGTCCTTATCCTTGGACATAACGACAGTTGCCGGAGCTGATGCGCTCTATGATAGGCTGGTAGTTCTTACTGTGCGCGAATTGGGTCCCATTCTCAAGATAGGGTCATCTGTGGCGCTGGTGGATGGTGGGACAGAAGTAGTACTGGATGTTGCCGAATACAAGCTTCCCAGCTCGACACCAAGGAACTTCTCGATACATTGGCGGCATGGCGGGCCGGGGGTGATGAAAGGGGTTGCCAGTTTGCCGCAGGACATGCGGGCCGCACTGACAGCAGGCATGCAGCCCGGTCGCTGAGAAACGCCTAGATTCCCCCGAACGCTTTGATGCGGTTCGCCGCTTCCAGGCATTCATTCGGTGTGGCCACCAGCGCCATGCGGATAAAGTGTTTACCCGGGTTGATGCCATGCGCCTCTCGCGCCAGAAAACTGCCCGGCAGCACGGTGATATTCAAGTCCCGGTACAACTTTACGGCAAGGTCGGTATCGCTTTCATTGCTTTTTGCCCATAAATAGAAAGCTGCGTCGGGCATTTGCACATCCAGCACCGTTTGCAGCAAAGGTGTAACGGCTGCAAATTTTTCCGCATACAGCCGCCGATTCTCGATGACATGGGCATCGTCGTTCCACGCGGCCACGCTGGCGGCTTGCACGGCGGGGTTCATCGCACAGCCATGATAAGTGCGGTAGAGCGCAAATTTCTCGATAATCGCTTCATCACCTGCGACAAAGCCGGAGCGCATGCCGGGCACGTTGGAGCGCTTGGAAAGCGAGCTGAACACGACCAGATTGGCATGGCTGCGACCCAATAGGGACGCGGCTTGCAGGGCACCTAATGGCGGGTTGTTTTCGTCAAAATAGATTTCGGAATAGCACTCGTCCGAGGCAATGACAAAGCCATACTGTTCGGCCAGTTCGAACAGGCTTTTCCATTGTGCCAGTGACATGACTTTGCCGGAAGGGTTGCCGGGACTGCACACATACACAAGCTGGGTGCGGTTCAGCACATCGCCAGGCACACTTTCAAAATCCATCGCATAATCGTTTTCCGGCAATGTGTTGAGGAAGTAGGGCGTAGCGCCTGCTAGAAAGGCAGCGCCCTCGTAGATTTGATAAAACGGGTTGGGTGAAATCACGATGGGGTTGAGTTTACCGTGGTCGATTATCACCTGGGCGAATGCAAATAAGGCCTCACGACTGCCGTTGACGGGTAAAATCGCTTTTTCGGCGCTGGGAGCTGCAATCTGGTAACGGCGGGTAATCCAGTTGGCGATCGCTTGCCGAAGCTCCAGGCTGCCCACGGTTGTGGGATAATTCGACAAACCGGATAAGTTGGCGCTTAGCGCATCTTTGATTAGTTGCGGTGTCTCATGCTTGGGTTCGCCAATCGACAGGTTGATCGGGCTGAAATCCGGATTGGGGGTAATGCCCGCAAACAAGTCTCGCAAGCGTTGGAACGGATAGGGCTGGAGTTTATGCAAATTAGGATTCATAAAGACATATTATAGTGGGCGAAGCGCAGAATAAAAACCTTTTTGCCGTGTTTGGCCTGCTTTATGGCGCTCTGTGCTGGGGCTTGATCTGGTATCCCTATCGGCTGATGGATGCAGCAGGCGTTTCAGGCGTCGCTTCCAGCTTTTATACCTATACCATTGCCTTGCTGGTTGGCGCACTCATGTTCTGCAAACGCTGGAACCGCGTGCGCCAGTTACCGAAAAGTGTCTTCTGGCTTGCGCTGGCGGCTGGCTGGACTAATCTGAGCTACGTGCTGGCGGTGATCAGTGGCGAGGTGATGCGCGTGATGTTGCTGTTTTACCTTTCCCCGCTGTGGACGCTACTGCTGGCGTGTTTCTGGCTCAAGGAGCCGATCCATCGCAGCGGTGTGTTGACGATATCGATATCGTTGCTGGGCGCTTTCATCATGCTGCATCGTTTCGATCAGCCTGGATGGCAATGGCCGCTGCCGCAAACATCTGCCGAATGGCTGGCCTTGAGTTCCGGCATGGGATTCTCGCTGACCAATGTTATCACACGCAAGTCGGCACACCTGAGCATCGCCGCCAAGTCTATGCTGGTGTGGGTAGGGGTTGCCGGTGTTGCATTGCTGATGCTGCCGTTGGCCGGGAAGCCGTTTCCTGCGCCAGATAGTTTCTTGCTGAGAGATTGGGGTTTGATGACGCTGATTGCTTTGCTGCTGTTGACGGCGACCTTGTTCGTGCAGTATGGCGTTACGCAGTTGACGGCGGTACGTGCCTCGGTGCTATTCTTGTTTGAACTGGTGGTAGCTGCTATCGCCTCATACTTTCTGGCGCACGAGATGATGACCTGGAACGAGTGGCTGGGCGGCACCCTGATTGTGGCTGCGGCCTTGATGGCTGCATTATTGCCACATTAAAAAAGCCATATTCTAGAAGGTTGGAACCTCGCCGGTGGCACCTTGCGCTGCGAAACGGATCTTGAGTGACAGGTCATTGCGCGAGTCGGCATAGGACAGCGCGTTATCCTCATCGATCTTGCCATTGGCAAACAGGCGGAACAGTGACTGGTCAAACGTATTCATGCCGATGTCATTGTTGTCAGCCATGATTTCCTTGATCTCGCTCAGTTTCTGTTTCTGGATCAGTTCGGCAATATAAGGCGTATTGATCATTACCTCGCTGGCGACGACGCGTTTTTGTACTTTGCCGGGGATCAGGCGCTGGGAAATGATGCATACCAGGTTCATCGAAAGTCCAAGCAATAGACCGTGCTTGGCCTCAGGCGGGAAGAAGGATACGATGCGCTCCAGTGCCTGGTTGGCATTGTTGGCGTGCAAGGTAGCCAGGCACAAATGGCCGGTTTCGGCGTACGCGAGCGCTTGCTTCATACCTTCCATATCGCGCACTTCGCCAATTAGGATCACATCCGGCGCCTGGCGCATGGCGTTTTTCAAGGCATTCTCAAAGCTCAGCGTGTCAATACCGACTTCACGCTGATCCACCACGGATTTTTTATGCTGATAGACAAACTCGATAGGGTCTTCAATAGTGACGATGTGACCATGCTCGTTGGCATTGCGGTAATCAATCATGGAAGCGAGCGTGGTGGATTTGCCGGAACCGGTGGCACCCACCACTAGAATCAGGCCACGTTTGCGCATGATCATATCGCGCAAAATAGGAGGCAACCCTAGCGCTTCAATCTCAGGAATGTCGGTTTTGATGTGGCGAACCACTAGGCCGACTTCACCGCGCTGGCGGAACACGTTGACGCGGAAGCGGCCCAAGCCAGATTGGCTGATGGCAAAGTTGCATTCTAGCGTGTTCTCGAATTCCTGGGTCTGTGCCGGACTCATGATGGCATAGGCGATCTCTTTGATCATACCTGGCGCCATTGCCTGGTTGTTGATCGGGATGGTTTCGCCTTCGATTTCCATATGGATAGGTGCGCCGGTGCTGAAAAAGAGGTCGGAGCCGCCTTTTTCGACCATGAATTTAAGTATGGGGGAAATGTCAATCGCAGCCATTACACGTCCTTGTTCTAATTTCGCAAAACTGTATCACAAGCAAACCATAAAGTGGTTATTCTCGCATAATACGCTGATATTCTGGTTCTAGTCGACGTACGAAAAATTCCGGCTTAAATAGATTGGATGACTGCGCATTCTGCACCAGTTTTTGCTTTAGCATATGCAGTTGCGCGGGCTGTGTCGCTAATTCCATAGCGAGCCTTGTGTAACTTTCCAGTGAGTTCGTAACCAGTTCGTCAAGCCCAAAGTTATGTAGCAGGCTGGCGGCTACGCGCGCCGGAAAGGTGTCGCCCTTACAGGTGACTATGGGCAAACCCATGTAAAGTGCGTCGCTGGCGGTGGTGTGGGCGTTGTAGGGCAGGGTGTCCAGAAACAAATCCGCATGCGCATGGCGATCAAGGTGCGCGTCTATATTGGCTCTAGGGGCGAATATTAACCGTGTGCTATCCACGCCTGTAGCTTGGGCGGCGGCTTGCAGATTGGCGCGTGCCCAGCGGTTGCAATCCATTAGCCACAGCACGCTGTGGGGTACGCTTTTCAGCAATTGCATCCATATGGCAAACATGTCAGGGGTAATTTTGAACGTCTGGTTGAAACAGCAAAACACAAAGGCATCCTGCGGCAAGCCATGTGTGGCGCGGCTTCCAGTCTTGGCCACAAGCCGGGTGCTGTTGTTGGGTTGGTAGCAGGGCAGGCGGATAATTTTTTCTGCGTAGTGTTGCTCATCCTCCGGGGTAATCAGTGTTGCATCGGCGATGAGGTAATCGAACAGCGGCGCTCTGTTGAGCATGCCCCCGCCAATATTACCCATCGTCCCGGGGTAGCCCAGCCAGTTGATGTGTACTTTGGCCGGGCGGTGCGCGGCGATCATGCTGCGACTATTTTGCGTGAATCCGGTCAAATCCACCAGAATATCTACGCCGTCATCCGCCATCTCTTGCGCGGCTTGCGTATCGCTCATCTGCGAAATATCCACCCAATTATCCACAGCTTGCTTAAATGCGGCTTCTGCCGCGCTGCCATCTGGCCGGTTGGCAACATAGGCGCTGATGGTGAAATGCGTGCGGTCGTGTGCCGCCAGCAAATCGGTCACCAGATACGCTAGCGGGTGCTGGCGGAAATCGGCGGATAGGTAAGCCACATGGATGCGCTTTTTGGCATGCCCTGGAAGCCGCATGGATACTGGCTCGCAGGCCGATGCAAAATGCGCGTTCCACTGGTTGGCGCATTGCAATTGCTCGGCCGCAGTGGTGCCCGGCATGGCTAGAAAGGCAAAAGGCGAGATGCGCGCGGACGCGTTTTGCACCGCGTGGCGGAGCGTGGCGATCTGCATATCTAAGCCATGCCAATCGCACATGTGCTGCCTCTGGTGTATGAGGTGCGCCAGCGCGTGGTACAAATCCGGCTTCAAATTCAGTGCTGTTTCGTAGGCAGCAATCGCTTCATCCAGCCGTCCCAGCGCACGCAGCACATTACCCAGGTTGTTGTGCGCGTCCGCATCGCCTGGGTCAAGCTTGAGCGCGGTTTGGTAGCTGCGCAAGGCGGTTTCGTTTTCGCCCAGCTCGCGTTGTGCGTTGCCCAGGTTGTACCAATAAGCGGCGTTCTGCGGGTTCAGCCGCGTCGCCTCGGCATGGAAGGTAACAGCGGTTTTATAATCGCCTTGCGCATGTGCGGCATTGCCTTGGGCAGAAAGCGCATAGCATAAGGCTTCACGCGCATGGTTGGCGCGCGCATCACGCTGCTGTTGCAGGCGCGTAAATACATTGCGGAAATGACTTGCCGCCTGTGTGAACCGGCCGGTTTCCACGCATAAATTACCGCATGCGATTTGCAGCTCGATATGCTCCGGCACTGCCGCCAGCACTTGCTGGTACAGCGCCAGCGCCTCGGCTGGCTTGCCCGCATTTTGGGCGGCTTGGGCGCGTTGCAGGGTCTGGTTCAGATCGTTTGCCATATTGCGATTTTAACCGTAAATATGTGCGGACAGATGTTTAAGCCCCAATTCCCGCATCACGAAGCGGTTAGGCTGCAAGCGGCTAAACAAGGGGCTTGCAGGCGTATTGCCGTTTATTGCATCTGCCAGCCAATCCGCGCACAAAGGCGCGGTAATCATGCCTTTGGAGCCATGACCGATATTCACGTGCAAGCCATGTAACCAGGGCAAGGTGTCGGGCTTGGCGTAAGGGCGTGGTGGCTTGGCTTGCAGCGCAGATAAATTCAGCATTGGCCCAAGCAAGGGCAAATAGTCCTCGGTGGCGCATCGCCAGCCCACTCGACCCTGCTGCGGGTTCACAGTTAACGATTCCGGCAAATCGGCGCTGATTTGGCGCAAGCCGTGTAATATGGCGGCGGTATCTTGCGCGGTGCAATCCGGTGTCATGTCGTGGTTGGCGTAAGTCGTGCCCAGCGTGTGTCGGCCATCCACGGCGGGGCTAATGAAGTGCTGCGCGCAGACGACTGCGCGGATATGCTGGCTGGCCGCTGTAGGCAGGGCAAAATTGATTTGGCCGCGCACAGGTGTCAAATGTGGCGCGAGCACTGGCAGCAGCGTGGCGGCATCAAACGCATTGCACAAAATCACGTGCTGCGCGGCAAAAATCTGCGTCGCGCCATGTACGCGCCAGCCGCTTTCTGTCTGCTCAATGCGCAGGGCGGCGGTGTCGGTAAGGGCGCGTATATTGGGATGTGCAAGCAGCGCTTTGCACCAGTCGTGCGGCTTCACCCAGCCGCCATCCGGCAGATACAAACCGCCGTGCGCAATGTGTAAGCCCGCAATGTGGCTGGCTTCTTCCGCATCCACAAAGCGCGCGGCAAAAGGCAGTTCCTGAAAATAAGGCTGCTGCGCCATGGTGTTGTGCTGGGTTTGGCTTTTGGTATCGAAAGCCAGTTGCAACTGGCCGCAGCATGTGTGAAACCGATCTTCTGCATCGAGTTCATGCAGCAAATCCAGCGTAAAGCGGAATGCCGCAATCCCCAGCAAGCACGCGGCATCCGGCTTGGCAGATAGCTTGGGATAGAGCATGGCCACTGGATTGCCGGAGCCCGCTTGCGCGACATCTGACTGTCGCTCAATCAGCGCGACCGACACGCCACGTTTCGCCAGCGCATAGGCCGTGCTGCATCCGGCAATGCCGCCACCGATGACGATGACTGAAGTCATGCTTATGTTAGCCCCTTGAAAACGCCGCAAGTCATCTCGCGCTTTTTGCCAAAGCCCGGCACCTTGCGCACGTCAAAACCGGCAGCTTGCAAGCCGCGTCGCACCTGGCCTGCGCTAGTGAAAGTGGCCAGGGTAGTGCTTTCCAGCTTGGAAAGGCGCGCCATCTGCGAGAATAGCTGCGCGTTCCACATATCCGGATTTTTGGCGGGCGCAAAGCCGTCCAGCAGCCAGGCATCGGCTTTCTCGGTGAGTTGCGGTAGCGTGTCCAGCACATCGCCTATCCATAATTGCAATGTGATGCGCGGCGTGATTTGCCAAGTGTTTTCGCCCGTTTTTAGCTGCGCATAATGCGGCAGAAATTGCTGCTGCATTTCGGAAAACATCGGCCAGCAGGCGCATGCTTGCTGCATGTCGGCAGTGGTTAAAGGGAATTTTTCCATGCTGATATAGTTGAGCTGCGCGCCGGCAGGCGCGAGTTGCTGCCATTTTTCTGCCAAGACAAAGAAATTCAGGCCGGTGCCAAAGCCGGTCTCGATAATCGTCATACCCTGAAAAGCTTGTGGGAAGCGGGTTCTCAGCCTATTGCCTTGCACAAATACATGCTCGGTCTCCTGCAGGCCATTGTCGCTGGAGAAATAAATGTCACCGAAACCGGGTGCGTAAGGCTGGCCGTCTTTCCATTCCAGCGTGGCAAATTGCATACAAATAAGGTCAAACCGCGTAAAACCCTTAGGGTAACATACGCATGATGCGCATTGGCAAGCATGATGGAATCGCATACTATGAAAACTCTCTGGAGATATAAAGCAGATGAAGAAACATTATCTGAAACTTTTGGGCGCAGTGTTGCTGCTGGCGGGTTGCAGTCAGGGCGTTAAACAGGCGCAGAACCAGGATTGGCCAAGTTACGGGCAAAACTATGCCGGGCAACGTTTTGCCGAGGCCACGCAGATTAACACCGGTAACGTCAAACAGCTCGTCCGCGCGTGGAAATTCAATTCCGGCGTGGCGGCCAGTTTTCAGGCCACGCCCATCGTGGTGGGCGGGGTGATGTATGTCTCGCTGCCGCTTAATCATGTCGTGGCCCTGAATGCCGCGACCGGACAGGAGCTCTGGCGTTATCAGCATGACAGGCGTAAAGACTGGGCGATGTGCTGCGGTCCGGCCAATCGCGGCGTGGCGGTGAGCGGCGGCAAAGTGTTCATTGGTACGGTGGATGCACGCTTGATGGCATTGGATGCTGCTACCGGCAAGAAACTGTGGGATATAGACGTGGTCGAGGCTGCAGTCGCTACTGAAGGCCAGGATACTTTGAACAAGGATGATCCGAATGCCGCGCGCAAAGTCACCGGGGGTACGGGCATCGGCATCGCGATGGCGCCGGTGGTATACAAAGGCAAGGTGATTGTCGGCATCACGGGTGTGGGTTATGGTTTGCATATTGATAACCCACGCACAGATGCGCCGCTGGGGGCGGTGATTGGCGTGACCGGGCGCTATGGTCGGCCGGGTTTTCTGGCAGCTTTCGATATCAATGACGGCAAGCGTGTCTGGCAGTTCGACACGATACCAGCGACCGGTTGGGAAGGAAACTTTACTGAAACGGTAGATGGGGAAGTTAAGCTGGATCGCGACATTGCCAGCGAAAAAACCAGTTTAAGCAAGTATCCCGATGCGGCACGCTTTGGCGGGGGCTCGGCTTGGACAACGCCAGCCATCGATACGGCGACCGATACTTTGTATTTCGGCACCGGCAATCCATCGCCGCAGATGAACGATATTTCGCGCCCCGGCGACAACTTGTACACCGTTTCACTGGTCGCGCTGGATGCCAACACCGGCAAGCGCAAATGGCATTATCAGCAAGTGCCGCATGATTTGTGGGGTTACGATTTGGCTAGTCCGCCGGTGCTGTTCGATTATGTGCTAGCCGGCAAGCACATTGCGGCGGTCGGGCAGGCCAGCAAGACCGGCTGGTTCTATATCCACGACCGTGCCACGGGCAAGCTGCTGAAAAAATCCCAGCCTTTCGTACCGCAACATAACATGTTCGCCAAGGCCACTTTTGAAGGCACCATGGTGTATCCGGGTATCCTGGGCGGCTCCAACTGGTCGCCTGTCAGTGTGGATGAAGCGCAACAGCGTGTGTTCGTGTCGGGTATCCACGCACCCATCAAATACACCTTGCATGAAACGCCCGCTAGGGATGGCCAGCCAGCGATCCGCTATGCCGCCAGTGAGCCGACCAATGACGCGCGCTGGGGGCTGTTGTCTGCGATTGACCTGAAAACCGGCAATATTGCCTGGCAGAACAAACTACCGCAACCTTTGGTGGGCGGCGTGCTGGCAACGTCGGGCGGTTTGCTGTTTGTTGGAGAGGGTAACGGCAATTTCAACGCCTACAACAGCCAGACTGGCGAGCTGCTATGGCAGGATAAATCTGACTTTGGGGTGAATGCACCACCGATTTCCTACACGATTAACGGCGAACAATACATCGCTGTAGTCAGCGGCGGCAACTCGATCTTCGGCTACAAGCAGGGCGACGCAGTATTGGTGTACAAGCTCGCGGATAAGCCCTAGCTTTCGTCCTTGACGCGTATACTGGCCGCCAAGCCCACCAAATGCGATACCACGATGGTGATGTACATCAGCGCGGTAAACATCTGGATAGCACTCAAAGCGCGCGCCGGTTTGGAGAGCGGAATAATATCACCGATGCCCGTGCCGGATTGTATCGAGAAGCTCATGAATAGCAGCTCCATCCAGCTGCGCGGTGCTTCCGGGTTGACCGCTCCGCCGATGCTGCCGGGATAAAGTTGCTGGCAGACGGAATAAGCCAGCGCAAACCCCCACACCAGCAATGTGAATGTGGCGCCCGCAGCATACAGCTCATCGCGAGTCACCACGTTATCCTCGAACATATACATCACCAAACTGATAGCGGCGTAAAAATATAGCAGGCTCTCGAAAATTTGCGCCCAAACCAACCAACCTGAAAGTTGCGGTAGGTTGCTGAGTAGCGTGAGGCAAATGGCCAATCCGGCTAGCGCAAACCCCACCCAGTTGAGTGCAGGGCTGCGGTACACCACCCACACCGCCAGCAAAGGTACGCCCAAGCCAAAGCAATGGAACACGATGTGGCTCAGTGTGGAGTCGGTCATCGTGCCGTAAAACAGCACGCTCGCAAGCTGCACCGCCAGCAGGCAGGCATACGGGTAACGTTTGGCAAATGAGGCTAGGGCTTGCATAGGCGGCTCGCGATGATGGGTAGCTGAACTTTAATCGGCAAACATAAGTTTGGCAAGTGGCATGGGGTGTTTCATTGTATTAAGCACTGCGCTGGAAGCCGCATCCTGATTGGCTTCCAGCGCATCGGTTTTGATAATGAATGTACACGCGTATACGATGTGTGCGAATTGTTGTTATGATGCGAACATCATGACACTAATCACTATCCAGCCGCCATCGCGCAAACAGGCCTCAGCACAAGATTGTGCGTTGTTCAACCTTGGTTTCAGGCCATTCTTTCTGGGCGGTGCGCTGTTCGCCATCGTTTCCATTCTGTTGTGGATACACCGTTTTTTTGCGGGTGGCATGCAAGTTTCGCTGCACGTTACGCCTAGTCAGTGGCATGCGCACGAGATGTTCTATGGCTATGTGCTGGCCATCATTGCGGGTTTTTTGCTGACGGCGGTGCGCAACTGGACAAATGTGCCAACTGCGCATGGCAAGACGTTGGCGGCCTTGTTTGGCTTGTGGGGCGCGGCGCGGCTGTGCATGGCTTTGCCTGATGCGTACTGGCAACTGGCGGCCTGGCTGGATGTGCTGTTCAATCTTGGATTGGTGGTTTCTGTTTCAATGCCCATCATCAAAGCCAAGCAATGGCGGCAAATCGCGGTGATTTCCAAGGTGTTGCTGCTGGGGGCGGGTAACGTGTTGTTCTATTTGGGTGTTTTTGGTGTACTGGCCGATGGTGTGGTGATTTCCCAAAGCTTGGCTTTGCTGCTGGTGTTGAGCCTGATTTTGGTCATTGGGCGGCGCGTCATCCCGTTTTTCATTGAGCGCGGTTTGGGGCTAACCCAGCCGCTGACGCAGTATAAATGGCTGGACATCAGCATTATGGTGCTGTTTCTTGTTTGGCTGGCAGATGAAGTGGTGCTGCGCTCTGGCGTGGTTTCGCAATGGAGCTGTATTGGCCTGTTTTTGCTGAACGGCTTCCGGTTGGCAAACTGGCACCACCGTGCCCTCTGGAAAGTGCCTCTGCTGTGGAGCCTTTACCTGTCCATCTGGTGCATCAATCTGGGCTTTTTGCTGTATGGGTTGCGGGATGCGCTCGCAATCACCGTGACCTTGCCTTTGCATGTCTTTACCATTGGCGGTATCGGCCTGATTACGGTTGCGATGATGTCGCGTGTCAGTCTGGGACACACCGGGCGCAATATCCATCAGCCGCCCAAGTGGATTGCAGCGGCTTTTGTATTGCTGCTGGCGGGCATGCTGTTTCGTGCCATTATGCCGATGCTGAGCGCATCGTTGTACCAATACGGGCTGATGCTCGGTGCGGCATGCTGGGTGCTTGGTTTTGGCATTTTTGTGCTTAATTACGCGCCCATGCTGGTTAAACCCAGAATAGACGGCCAGCCCGGCTAGAAACCGTTTGATTTAACTCACTTTCTCAGCTATAATTTTCGGCTTTTCAACCTTGCTGCACCGCATCGCATAGCGGGTAGCTATAAACCACAAGGAGATTACATGCGACATTACGAAATCGTATTCATCGTGCATCCCGATCAAAGCGAGCAAGTGTCCGCGATGATTGAGCGTTACCGCACACAAATCACCGGCAACGGTGGAGCAATCCATCGCCTGGAAGACTGGGGCCGTCGCCAATTGGCATATCCGATTCAGAAAGTACACAAAGCACACTACGTTTGCATGAACATCGAATGCAATCAAGAAACTTTGGATGAACTGGAACATGGCTTCAAATTCAACGATGCGGTATTGCGTCACTTGACCATGGCGACCAAAACTGCAGTAACAGCACCTAGCCCGATGATGAAAGAGGAGAAATCCAAATCCATGATGAGCGAGACGCCTGCTGCTGCACCAACCGGGGCAACTGCTGAATAAAGTTGCGTTAAGCGGCGTGGTCGTGGCGCTTGAGCCGATACGACACACACCGGCAGGAATTCCGCTGTTAAGTCTGACGCTGAAGCATGTTTCCGAAGTGATGGAAGCCGGCATGAAGCGCAGGGCAGAATGTGAAGTGACCGCAGTAATGATGGGGAAGTTGGCAAATAGTCCTTTGTCCATAGGCGATCAAATTCAGGTAAGTGGATTCTTGGCAAATCGCAGTGCAAAAAGCACCCAGTTGATATTGCACATCATTGAATTTAAAAAATTGGAATTTAAAAAATTGTAAGGAGTTATAACATGGCAAGAGATATGTACAAACGCCGCCGCTATTGCCGTTTTAGCGCAGAAGGCATCAAAGAAGTCGATTACAAAGATGTGGATTTGCTCAAGGATTTTCTGAGCGAGAACTTTAAAATCATTCCAGCACGTATGACAGGCACTAAAGCCAAGTATCAGCGTCAATTGACAGCTGCGGTGAAACGCGCGCGCTATCTGGCACTGTTGCCATACACTGACAAGCACCCAGGTTAATCAAAGGGTTAGGAGATCACAATGCAAGTAATTTTATTGGAAAAAGTGGCCAACCTGGGCGTGTTAGGCGACGTTGTTAAAGTAAAAGATGGTTACGGCCGTAACTTCCTGATTCCACAAGGCAAAGCAAAACGCGCAACCGAGGCCAACAAGGCCGAGTTCGCCGCACGTCGTGCCGAGCTGGAAAAACAACAGGCAGATATTTTGGCTGTTGCAAAAGCACGTGGCGAGAAACTGGCTGGCTTTGTGCTGACCGTTGCGCAAAAAGCGGGCGTGGATGGCCGCCTGTTTGGTTCCGTGACTAACCACGATATTGCTGAAGGTTTGGTAGCTGAAGGTCATCAAGTAGCCAAATCCGAAGTGCGCATGCCTACCGGCCCACTGAAAGCGATTGGTGAATACCCGATCAGCATCGCATTGCATCACGATGTGGTGGTGGACATCACTGTTACAGTGACGCCAGAAGCATAAGTTTTCTTGTGCAATATCAAAAAGGCTGCCTTGGCAGCCTTTTTCTTTTGGTTATGCAGGCATAAGGTTATAATTCAGGCATGGCAGACGATCAACTTGACATCCTGAAACTCCCTCCACATTCCGTCGAGGCCGAGCAATCGGTGCTGGGCGGCTTGCTGCTGGAAAATGAAGCGCTGGACAAGATTGCGGACATTCTGAATCCGCAGGATTTCTACCAGTTCGACCATAAATTGATTTACGAACATATCGCTAAACTGATTGAAAAGAACCGTCCGGCGGACATTGTCACAGTGGCCGAATCGCTTGAAAGCAGCAGTGAATTATCGCAAATCGGCGGCGTGGCGTATCTGGGTGCTTTGGCACAAAATACGCCAACAGCAGCGAATATACGCCGATATGCTGAGATTGTCCGCGAACGCGCAATCATGCGCAAACTAGTAACGGTTGGCAGTGATATTGCCGAGAGCGCTTACCAGCCCAATGGTCGTGATGCGCAGCAGTTGCTGGATGAGGCGGAGGCGAAGATCTTTCAGATTGCCGAGGGCGGCAAGCGCAGCAGCCAAGGCTTTCAGGATATTCAAACCTTGCTGCCACAAGTCGCTGAGCGCATCGACATGCTGTTCTCGCGCGACAACCAATCCGATGTGACGGGTATCCCCAGCGGCTTCAACGATTTGGATAGCATGACCTCTGGCTTGCAGCCGGGCGATTTAGTTATTGTGGCCGGGCGTCCATCCATGGGGAAAACCGCCTTTTCGCTCAATATTGCAGAAAACGTGGCACTAGATACCAAATTGCCGGTAGCGGTGTTTTCCATGGAGATGGCCTCTACACAGCTTGCCATGCGTATGATTGGCTCGGTAGGGCGGCTAGATCAGCATAAGATGCGTACCGGACGGCTGGAAGATGACGATTGGGAAAAGCTGACTACCGCGCTGGGTAAGCTGAACGAAGCGCCGATTTTCATTGATGAGGGCGCGGGCTTGAGCAGCTTTGATGTGCGCGCTAGGGCGCGCCGTCTGCATCGTCAAGCGGGTAAGCTAGGTCTGATTGTGGTGGATTATTTGCAATTGATGGCGGCTCCAGCGGGCAAGCAGGGCGAGAATCGCGCAACTGAAATTTCCGAAATTTCACGTTCGTTAAAAGCGCTGGCTAAAGAGCTGGATTGTCCTGTGATCGCGCTTTCTCAGTTGAACCGCGGCGTGGAACAGCGCCCGGACAAACGCCCCGTGATGAGCGATTTGCGTGAGTCCGGTGCGATCGAGCAGGATGCTGACTTGATACTGTTTATCTATCGTGACGAAGTGTATAACCCGGATAGTCCGGATAAAGGCACGGCAGAAATCATCATCGGCAAGCAGCGTAACGGCCCGATTGGCCGTGTGCGCCTCACGTTTATTGGCGCCAATACGCGCTTCGAAAACTACGCCAATGCCGGATACATGGCTGACGAGTACTAATGAGACCGATTCAGGCGACCATTTCGCACAGTGCGCTTGCGCATAATCTCGCTGTTGCCAAAAAACACGCGCCAGAATCAAAAATCATGGCGGTGGTCAAGGCCAATGCCTACGGCCACGGTTTGATCGATGCGGCACACGGTCTGAATGCGGCAGATGGCTTTGCGGTGTTGCGTCTGAGTGAGGCGATAGACCTGCGCGAAGCCGGATTCAGCCAAACGATTTTACTGCTGGAAGGCGTGTTTCAAGCGCAAGAACTGCAAATTGCCGCCAGCTTTGGCGTCGATATGGTGGTGCATTGCGCGCCGCAAATCGAGATGCTGGAACGTATAAAACTCGCACGTCCCATCAGTGTTCATCTGAAGATGAATAGTGGCATGAACCGCTTGGGTATCCCTGCAAGCCAATACACAAGCGCCTTCCAGCGGCTTCATTCCTGTAAAAATGTGAGCCTGATTACGCTTATGACACACTTTGCCACGGCAGATGAAGAAACAGGCGTTGCCACGCAACTGGCAACGTTTCAAGCGGTGACTAAAGGTTTGAAGCAACCGATTTCAATGGCAAATTCTGCCGCCATTTTGCGTTATCCCGAAGCGCATGCCGATTGGGTGCGGCCCGGCATTATGCTGTACGGCGCCACGCCCGTGAGCGGTACGCTAGCGGCTGATTTCGGGTTAAAACCCGTGATGCAACTCACCAGTGAAATCATCGCCGTGCAGGAGCTAAAGCCTGGCGAAAGTGTGGGCTATGGCAATCGTTTCACTGCTACCAGGCCGACGCGCGTCGGCATCGTCGCTTGCGGCTATGCGGATGGCTATCCACGGCATGCGCCGAATGCAACGCCTATTGTCGTTGCTGGAAAGCTCACCCAAACCATCGGCCGCGTTTCCATGGACATGCTTTACTGCGATTTGACCGATATCCCGCAAGCCGGTATCGGCGCGCCTGTCGAGCTATGGGGCAATCAAGTGCCGGTAGATGCCGTGGCCGAAAAAGCAGGCACTGTAGGCTACGAGTTGCTATGTGCCGTGACTCCGCGAGTACCGATGCAAGCGGCGGATTGATGGCTAAGGCAAAAACAGTCTACACCTGCACCGAATGTGGTGCCAGCGAGCCGAAATGGCAAGGCCAGTGCCCTAGCTGTGGAGCATGGAACGCGCTGATGGAAACTGTGGCTGAGACAGCAGGCGCGAATCGTTACGCCAGCAAGTTCGAAGGTTTGACTGCAAGCGGGCAATTGCAAAAGCTGAATACTGTGCAAGCGGCCGATGTGTCGCGCCAGCCTACGGGAATCGCCGAGTTTGACCGCGTGCTGGGTGGCGGCCTGGTGGAAGGCGGTGTGGTGCTGATTGGCGGCGATCCGGGCATTGGCAAATCCACCTTGTTGTTGCAGACCTTGTGCCATCTTGGCAAAGACAGCGCTGCAATCTACGTAAGCGGGGAGGAATCGCCGCAGCAGATTGCGCTGCGTGCCAAGCGTTTGGGGCTGGATGCCAGCGAGATTCAACTGCTGGCAGAAATCAACCTTGAGAAAATTCTCGCCACTTTGCAAACGCACAAACCCAAGATCGCAGTGATCGATTCGATCCAGACCGTGTATTCCGAGGTACTGCAATCTGCGCCAGGCTCCGTGGCGCAGGTGCGCGAGTGCTCGGCGCAGCTCACAAGATTGGCTAAACAGCTTGGCATCACCGTGATTCTGGTTGGGCACGTGACGAAAGAAGGCTCGCTGGCAGGGCCGCGCGTGCTGGAACATATTGTGGATACCGTGTTGTATTTTGAGGGCGACCAGAACTCATCTTTCCGCCTGATTCGCGCCTTTAAAAACCGCTTTGGCGCAGTCAACGAGTTGGGCGTGTTCGCCATGACCGAGAAAGGCTTGCGTGAGGTGTCGAATCCGTCCGCACTGTTTTTATCGCATCACGAAACACAAGTCGCGGGCAGTTGCATCACCGTCACCATGGAAGGTACGCGACCCTTATTGATTGAAATCCAGGCATTGGTAGATGCAAGTCATGCGCCCAGCCCGAAAAGGTTGTCGGTCGGCTTGGAGCAAAATCGCATCGCCATGCTGCTCGCTGTATTGCACCGCCATGCGGGGGTGGCATGTTTTGATCAGGATGTGTTCATCAATGCGGTTGGCGGCGTGAAAATCAGCGAACCCGCGACCGATTTGGCAGTACTTCTATCCATTGTTTCTTCATTTAAAAACAAACCATTAGAACATAAACTTATTGTGTTTGGTGAAGTTGGATTGGCGGGTGAAGTGCGCCCGGTGCAGGGCGGGCAAATGCGCTTGAAAGAAGCCGCGAAACTGGGCTTTACCAAAGCCATTATCCCCAAGGCGAATGCGCCCAAAGGCAAAGTCGAAGGCATGGAAATCATTGCAGTTGAGCGCTTGGAACAGGCGCTCAACCAAGCAAGACATGCTTAAACCGAAATCGTATTCGCCGGATTGATAATCACCACGCCTTGGCTAGGCAGGAAGTATTCGATAAACAGACTGAAGAGGGCGATAAAAATACCGACAAAAAAGGCTGTCCAAAAGCCGGAAAGCTTGAAGCCATTGACCAGTTTGGCGACCAGCATGATCATCAGTGCATTCACCACTAAAACAAACAGCCCCAGTGTGACGAGCGTGAGCGGGAAGGTGAGAATGAGCAGAACAGGACGAATCACCGCATTCACAAAGCCCAGCATGAGTGCCGAAATGAGCAGGGAAGATTGGTTGGAGAACTTGATGCCGTTGAAAACGTAGCTGGCAACCCATAATGAGAGGCTCATAATCGCCCAGTGGATGAGGAAGTCGGTCATGTGTGTGCTTTCTATCAATGGCCAAGTTTTAAAATATAGTCTGCCGC
Source organism: Methylophilus sp. (assembly GCA_044222155.1). Lineage (GTDB taxonomy): Bacteria > Pseudomonadota > Gammaproteobacteria > Burkholderiales > Methylophilaceae > Methylophilus. The sequence goes on along the minus strand of JBGANT010000004.1, from coordinate 1,334 downwards.
CGCAATGCCACTGCGCACAGCGCCTTCGATGGTGGCGGGGTAATCTCCTGCCACGTAGTCTCCGGCCAGGTAAAGGTTTTTGATGCATGTCTGGCTGTCCGGCCGTTTCAAACTAGCCTTGCAGGCAAACGTGGCGAATTTTTCCGTGATGACTTTATGCCACAATGGCTTGCCCAAATCCAGGAAAGCCAGCTGCAGTTCCGCAAGCACTTTTTCTGCCAGCGCATCATTGGGCATGCCAGATGCGGCGTTGTCCGCGCTGATGACGACCGCCAGCAGGCCTTTCTGGCCATACATCAGGCCTCGATCCAACACCCATTGCGTGATGCTATTGACCATGCCAGTCATTGGGCGGGGTAGCTGTAAGTTTGCATCAAACTGCAAATACACGGTGGTGATGGGTTGGTATTCAAAAGCCGGCAGTGCGTTTGCGAGCGTGTCTGGCAATTCGATATGCTTGAGCTGATGCGGGCCGCAAGCCAGAATGACATGGCTAAATGAAAGCATCTGTGTATCGGTGAACACATTGAAGCCGGATGTAGATGTTTCGATTTTTTTGACACTTTGACGGACGAACTTTGTCCCTTGTCCGGAAAGCCAGTCTGCAAGCGGCTGGGCGAGCAGGGCACTTAGGTCGGCGCGCGGCAATAATAAGTCCGAATCGCCTTTTTTGCGTGCAAAGCTGTCGCGTAATACGTTCAAAAACACTTGTGCGCTGGCCTCGTGCAGTGGCGTATTGAGCGCGGCCAGACATAAGGGCTCCCAGATAGCGGTAATGAGTTGCTGCGTTTGTTTTCGTTGCGTGAGAAAGTCGCTTAACGGCGTATCTTGCACTAGTTGAAAGCGATGCAGCTGTGCCCACAACATGAGCCGCAGTGCGGCGAATCTGCTGTTTTTTGTTAGGCCGCGCGCAAACAGAAAAGCTGTCAGTATGTGTAATGGTGCGGGTAAAGTAGCGTTTGCATACAACGAGATTGTTGGATTGTGTTTGATGTCTTGCATGTGCAGCTGCAATGGCAGGCGCAAGAAAGCCTGCGATTCATCAATTCCGGCCTGTTTGAGTAAACGCAAGGTTTCGCGATAAGCGCCGAGCATGATGTGCTGGCCGTTATCCAGCATCACACCTTTGTAGTCGACGCCGCGGGCGCGACCGCCCAGCAGTTTTGCGGATTCGAAAACAGTGGCGGTGACGCTTCTGGAAGCCAATCTGGATGCGGCTGCCAGGCCTGCCATTCCGGCACCGATGATCGCTACGTCAGGCATATTTGAAGTAAGTTTTTACCGCCAATGTCAATTTTCGCAGCGGCGGAATGCTGGTTTTGCTGTTGAGCACT
>JBGANT010000025.1:0-21189 GCA_044222155.1 Methylophilus sp. | reverse complement strand
CACATGGCATTTGCCCGGAACATCGGCTGAGTTATGGGCCGGTAAAAGTTTTATTGACCTAATTTGCTTGGCTCTGCTTCAGCCAAACCATAGGTATCAGGAAAGTCGAAGTCAGTAAAGTCGTTTGTCTTGAACCTGGCAACAAGATATGCGCGAGCCTTGACTTTGACGGCGGCAAGTTTCTGGAATGCCCGTGGTAACGTTTCAATGCAGTTATTTGTAGAATTAACAATAGAGCCAAATAAGTGTATGCCAAGAGTGTTTTGTAGGGTTTCTGGAGTGATTGTAGACCCGTTTGCAATTCCAGAAGCAGCAAGAGATGGTTGAACTTTATCTACATGTAGGTTAGAGCGAATATTCCACTGATTTAGTGCCTCAATGTAGTTTTCTTGAGCGAGATAAAAATCGTAAAGAATGCTTCGTCCTTCCTTCGAGTTTAATAGAAAGGCAAGATCAGGCAGTTGGAGAGTATTCTTTGCTGTGTCATAAGGCGGCGTGGCGGGTATAGAAAGGAATCGACCAGGATTTGTGATTTCTTTGTAGACATAATCGCGTTGAATTAAGACGATAGTATTAATCTGTTGTAGAAGCGCGAACATTAAACGGTGTGCTGAACTCAAATCATTCTTGTGTTCGATAGATTTTTGAAATTTACGCTGAAGTACATAGGCTAACATTGCACCAAGAAGCGCACCGACCAGCGTTGAAAAACCATTTGCAAGAGCATCTGCAGATATTTTGGTTAATAAGGCGCACATTTCAGATAGTTACAATACTTATAGGGTACATAGACTTAACTTTATATCAAAGTGTACATTGTTAAGCTAACAACAAAAACACTGTTGGCTTTTTATTCAAATCCGGCAGTGTGCCTTGTTTCCAGCCGTTAATCGTTTTCGTTACCATCATCTCATCCGGCAGACTGACCTGCGAGGCAATGCACAAGCGTGTATTGGCGTGGCAGGTGCTTAAAATGGCTTCCAGCATTTGCATATTACGATAAGGTGTTTCGATAAAAATCTGCGTTTCCTTGTGCGTTTGCGCGCGCTTTTCGATTTCCTTGAGCTTTTGGCTGCGCTCGGCTTTATCCACCGGCAAATAGCCCAGAAACGCAAATTGCTGTCCGTTAAGGCCAGAGGCCATGAGCGCCATTAAAATCGCGCTAGGGCCTACCAGCGGCGCAACGTGGATGCCTTTTTGATGGGCGAGGGCGACCAGCTTGGCGCCCGGGTCAGCCACTGCCGGGCAACCCGCCTCGGACATCAGCCCAACATTGTGGCCAGCCAACAAGGGTTTGAGCAAATCGGGCAGGGTTTTGTCGTCGGTATGTTCGTTAAGCGTGCTGAACTGCAGCTCGCGTATCGGCTTGCTGTGTTTGATGAGGCCGAGGAACTGGCGTGCGGATTTTTCGTTCTCCACCACAAAATGCTCCAGCTTCTGCGCGAGGCTGACGACATCGGGTGGCAACACCTGGTTGATATTGTCGCCACCCAGCGTGACGGGGATGAGGTAGAGGGTTCCGTTTGCCATCGGGGCATTTTAACGCAAAATGTTTCAGATCGCGTTTGCTAAAACGTATCCAAACATTCTTAGTAAAATGCCTAGAAAAAACGGTGCCCTGGGAGCCGCATGGGGATTGGCTTGCAGGGCATGTCCCCGAATGGTTTTGTCGGGGAGCAGGTGTTTTAAGGCTTAGTATTTAACGTAGGCGCGGTAAGTGAGTGTGGTGCTGCCTTCCGCTGGTATGTCAATCTTCCAAACCGCCATATGGCTGTTGGCTTTGGTGTGCGGATGGCTTTGGGACATGATTTTCCAGTCGCCGCCAATCGGCTCTTGCACTGTGACAGTGACTTTCTCTTTCTTGGCATTTTTCAACACGATTTCATACGCGCTTTCAAATGCACTGCGACCTTTGGATGGATTAGGCAAGGCTTTGAAATCGGTCTGTTTTTTGTCTGCGGTCACGTCGAATGCCTCACCCAGCTTCAGGCGCACGCTCTCGTTCTTGGGTGTGTGGTCGATGTTGTCCTCGCCCACGAATTGCGCGTTGCCTTTACTATCTTTTTTGTAGACGCGGATGACGCCTTTTGGCATCGGCAGGCCGAGTCGGCTGGTTTCTTTGTTTTCAAACTGCACGAACACGCTAACTTTCATTTTGGTGCCCAGCTCGCCATATTGGCCGCCGTAGTAGTATTCTGCGCCTTTTAACACCAGCTCTTTGGTGACTGGCACGCCAGAAGCGGAAAGTAACGCAACTTGCTTGGTCTGGCTTTCCTTGATGTCGGTGGGGCGGTCGAGCGTGTAGAGATGGTATTCCAGCAAGCCTTCTTCGGCCATGGGTGCGGCGGCTTCGGCCATCATCACGTCACCGCGCATGGCTTTTGCCATGGGCTGAATCTGGTCGCGCACGCGGTTCACATCACCGGCCACCAGTTGCAGTTTGGCGTTGTTGTAACTGGTGCCGCTAGTGTTGGTGAGCGTGACCCAGCCGGACAAATCCAGCTTGTCATCCTTTTCATTCAGTTCTGCCACATAATCGGCCTTCCAGCCCAGCCCGCCAGTCAGGTAGCTCAGTTCCACCTTCTGTTCGCCCGCGGTTTTGTTACTGAGCTGGGTGACCAAGGTCGGGCGGTCACGCAGGTTGTCCGGCACGTCGTCGTACACGATGCGGCCAGGAATGCCAGTCTCGATGCGGTTGCCAACCTTGAGCACCACGCCATTGTTGGCAGAGAGCACGGTGGCTTTTTCAGAAGTCTCTACACCGGTTTGAGGGTTAGTTTTAACGATGGTGACGGTTTTGCCGACATATTTCTCCAGCATTTTTTCCGGGGTTAGCAGGTCGAAATCGAAGTTCTGTTCCAATGTGCTAAAGCTACCCGGATTGCTGAGGCTGCGCAACAGGGCAGTTTCCGGGCGCATTTGCGCGCTCACATCGCGCAAGGCCAGGGCGTTGAGGCCGGATTTGAGTTGCACCTTGCGGGTGTCTTTGACCAGCGCCAGATCCTGATTGTAAATCGTTACGGCTACGGCTTGCTGGTCGCCAAGCGTGCTGCGGGTCTCGTCCTGTTGCATGGCGGCTCCTAGCGTAATAGTGGTGAATGTCAGGGCGGAAAGTGTTGCGAGTGAAATCAGCTTGCGTTTGAATTGCATAGGGTTCTCCTTTTTTGCTAAACGATGACGCCAAAATCACGTCATTGCTTACTTACACGCACCAGACGCATGCATGGGGTTAACGAGTCACAAAATTTTTAGATGACATGAACACCTTCGTTTTGCAGCATGGTGATGAGCTTGATGAGTGGCAGGCCAATCAAGGCGTTTGGGTCTTCACCCAGCATTCTTTCTATCAGTGCGACACCTAAGCCTTCTGACTTTGCGCTACCTGCGCAATGGTAGGGCTGTTCTTTGGTCAGGTAGCTTTCAATCTGTGCGTCGGTCAGCTGCCGGAATTTGACCAGATAGGGCACGTTCTCGGCCTGCATGCTGCCTGTTGCGGCATTGTACAAGCATAAAGCGCTATAGAATTTAACCTCGCGTCCACGCATCATCTGCAGCTGTTTGGTAGCGTTCTTGTGGTTGAGTGGTTTGCCAAGCTGTTCGCCATCCAGGGTGGCGACTTGGTCGCAGCCGATAATCAGGGCGTGAGGATATTCCTGTCCGACTTTTTGTGCTTTTTCCTTGCACAGACGCAGGGCGGTTTCGTGCGGTTTCTCGCCTTCCTGCGGCGTTTCATCTACATGCGGCGATACGCAACTGAACGGGATCTGCAGCTTTTGCAGCAGCTCACGGCGATAGATGGATGAGGAGGCCAGAATTAAGGTTTGTTTCATATGTGCTTAGTTTAAATGAAAAAACCGACAGTGCATGGCTTCTGTCGGTTTCTCGTTTGACTGGAATTTATCAATCCGGCTGAATTTCGAGTAGCGACTCATCCGGCGTGACGCTATCGCCCTTGCTGACGTGCACGGCAACCACGGTGCCGGTTTGCGAGGCCTGGATCTCATTTTCCATCTTCATGGCTTCGATCACCAGTACGCCATCGCCAGCTTTAACCTTGTCACCCACATTGACTTTGACCGCGACGATGGTGCCTGGCATCGCAGTGGTGACGCATCCGGCATGGGTCGGGCGAGGGCGACCGGATGCGGTTTTGGACTCAGCCTTTTTCTTGCCCCCAGATTTTCCGCCGCCAGACACTTCGACCTCGCTCAAGGTTTCAACGATCACCTCTTCGGCAATACCGTCAACAGAAACATAGAATGGACGCTGCTCCTCGCCCGCATGGCCGCTGCCGGTGAGCTTGATGTGGAAAGTTTCACCGTGCAGCGTGATGTTGAACTCGTTAGGCGCATAGCGGGCGGCACCTGTATGGGCTGCTTCTTTAGTCAGCAGGGGTTCTGGCTTGAGTGACCCGGCATTGCGCTCCTGCAAGAAAGTTTTGCCAATGTCCGGAAACATGGCGTAGGTTAGCACGTCCTCATCACACTGTGCGATACGTTCTGCTTCGGCCTGCAGTTTGACCATTTCCGGTTCCAGCAAGTCAGCCGGGCGGCAGGTAATGACTTCGGCATCACCTACTGCCAGTTTGCGCACTTCTTCATTCACTTTGCCCGGCGCAGTACCGTATTGACCCATCAGGTAATTCTTGACTTCGTTGGTGATGGATTTATAGCGTGTGCCGGTCATCACGTTCAGCACGGCTTGTGTGCCCACGATTTGCGAGGTCGGTGTCACCAGCGGCGGGTAGCCCAAATCTTCGCGCACACGAGGGATTTCGGCAAGCACTTCATCCATGCGGTTTAAAGCGCCCTGGTCTTTCAGCTGATTGCTCAGGTTGGAGATCATGCCACCCGGTACCTGATTTACCAGTACGCGGGTATCCACGCCAGTGAATTCGCTTTCGAACTGCCAGTATTTTTTGCGCACTTCGCGGAAATAAGAAGTGATTTCTTGTAATTTGACTAAGTCCAACCCTGTGTCGTAGGGGGTGCTTTGAAGCGCCGCTACCATACTCTCAGTCGCCGGGTGACTAGAACCATCAGCAAAAGATGAGTTGCAAGTGTCGATGATATCTACCCCGTTTTCTATCGCTTTCATATGGGTGATATAAGCAAAGCCAGAGGTAGAATGCGTGTGCATATGTACCGGCAGATTGACTTTTGCCTTGATAGATTTTACCAGCTCGCCAGCAGTGTATGGCGGCAGAATGCCTGCCATGTCTTTAATGCCAATGCTATCGGCGCCCATGTTCGCCAGCTCAACCGCGATATTGGTGAAGTAGGCGACATCATGCACGGGGCTGGTGGTGAAGGAGATGGTGCCAATGGCATGTTTTTTAACTTTTTTAACGGCCTTGATGGCTTCTCGCATGTTACGCACATCGTTCATCGCGTCAAAGATACGGAAGACATCGATACCATTGTCGGCAGACTTTTGCACAAAAGCGTGCACAACGTCGTCGGAGTAGTGGCGATACCCCAGCAAGTTCTGGCCGCGCAGCAGCATATTGATACGGCTGTTGGGCAAGGCTTTACGCAGCTTGGTCAGGCGTTCCCATGGATCTTCCTTCAGGTAGCGCACACAGGCGTCGAATGTCGCGCCACCCCAAGCTTCCAGCGACCAGAAGCCGATGGCATCTAACTGCCTGCAGATCGGCAGCATGTCTTCTGTGCGCATACGTGTCGCAATCATGGACTGATGGCCATCGCGTAGAACTAATTCGGTAATGTGTACTTTTGCCATAATTTATAATGTGATTTTGTTAATTAAATTCCTTCATGCGCCGCAATAGCTGCGGCAATCGCCGCTGCCATCAATTCTGGCGGGAACTGGGTTGCATAATTCGTCAGTTCCGGGTGTTTTTCCACAAAGCTGGTATTGAAGTCCGCGTTGCGGAAATCCGGGTGCTTCATGATTTCCTGATAATACGGGATCGTAGTTTTGACACCATAAACTACCATATCGTTTAATGCGCGGCGGCCGCGTTCGATCACGCTTTCCCAGTCCAGCGCCCAAACGGTGAGCTTGGCACACATAGAATCATAATAAGGCGGGATAACGTAGCCACTGTAAATTGCCGCATCCATGCGCACACCTGGACCGCCGGGTGCGTAATAGCGCGTGATTTTGCCAAAGCTGGGCAAAAAGTCGTTCTGCGGGTCTTCTGCGTTGATGCGGTATTCCATCGCGAAGCCGCGGAAGCCGATTTCGTTTTGCTTGTATTGTAGCGGCAGGCCATACGCGATGCGAACTTGTTCTTGCACGATGTCCACGCCGGTAATCGTTTCGGTTACAGTGTGTTCTACCTGCAGGCGGGTATTCATCTCCATAAAGTAGAAGTTATTGTCGCTGTCGAGCAGGAACTCTACGGTACCCGCATTCTCGTAACCTACAGCTTTGGCGGCCTTAACGCCCAGGCCGCCGATGTAATCGCGCTGAGCTTGGGTTAATTGTGGGGAAGGCGCGATCTCGATCAGTTTTTGGTTGCGACGCTGAATCGAACAGTCGCGTTCAAACAGATGGATCGCATTGCCATGGCTGTCTCCCAGCACTTGCACCTCGATATGACGCGGGTTGACGACGCATTTCTCCAGGAAAACTTCCGGCTTGCCAAATGCCTTGCTGGCTTCGGAAATGACGCGATCATAATTAGAAATCAGATCTTTCTCACTGTCGCATCGGCGAATGCCGCGTCCGCCGCCGCCATTAGTGGCTTTCAGCATGATTGGGTAGCCAATTTCTTTCGCCAGCTTGATGGCGGCCTCCACGTTCTCTAGGTTACCGTCGCTGCCGGGTACGCAAGGGATGCCTGCAGCGATCATGGCGTTGCGTGCTTGAATCTTGTCACCCATCTGGCGGATAACATGCGATTCCGGCCCAATGAATTTGATGCCGCGGCGAGCGCAAATCTCGGCTAATTCCGGATTTTCAGACAGGAAACCGTAGCCTGGGTGCAGGGCATCGCAACCCGCGGCAACTGCCACGTTGACGATGTTGTGCGCATTCAGGTAGCCGGCTACCGGGTCGGAGCCAATGTTATAGGCCTCATCCGCTTTTTTTACGTGCAAGGCATGGCGATCGGCATCTGCGTATATCGCAACAGATTTGATGCCCATTTCGGAGCACGCGCGCACAATGCGTACTGCAATTTCGCCCCGATTCGCCACTAGAATTTTCTTGAACACTTGCCGACTTTCACTCACAAAAAACAATCGATTGTAGCATGTGCACGCTACCTGCAAAAGACGTTGCGCGGTAAAATGCATGGATGGAAACGAAAAAATTGCATATCAATACGCTGGATTTTGCTCAAAAGAGGCATACCATGCAGGGCGAACTGCTGGTGTGCGATTTACCTCGCCTGCAGGGGGTCGCATTGGATACTTCTTCCGGCAGCCTTCTGCATTATAGATTGGAAGGGGAAACGAGTGCATTGGGTTTGCCGGGCATTCGTCTACAACTGGATGCAGCCCTGCAGATGGTATGCCAGCGCTGCTTGGGAGAGGTGTTGCTCCAGTTGCAGCTGGAGCTTGGTTATGTGGTAAGCAAAGATGCGCCGGCCGAACTGGACGACATGGATGAATTGGATTGGCTGGAAGCCGAACAGAATTTCGATCTGACGGCGCTGATCGAAGATGAACTGTTGCTGGCGCTGCCTATCGCCCCGGTACATGACTTTCCTTGCAATCAGCATGCCATGGCAAGCGGTGAAAAGCCTAACCCTTTTGCCATATTGAAGGGTTTGAAAACTGACAAAGCAGAGTAACCAGGCTCAGGCCAAGTAACAATAAGCTTTGCATGGGAATTCAAAACGGCATATAATGTTAGATTAAATATTTAGCGTGCTTTCTTGAATTTACCGGTAAGTTTGTTTTAAGGGTAAATCTGGTGTTTTGACAGAGGCCGCGATGACATTGATGATGTAGTTATTTGGAGTATAAACATGGCCGTTCAACAGAACAAGAAAACCCCGTCCAAGCGCGGTATGCACCGTTCGCACGACTTTTTGACCAACCCGCCATTGGCCGTTGAGCCAACAACAGGCGAAACTCATTTGCGCCACCACGTAAGCCCAAGCGGATACTACCGTGGTCGCAAAGTTATGCCAGCCAAGGGCGAATAATCCCTGTTTTGCCATAATCAGGTTTTAAATGACGCCGCAATTGGTTACAATTGCGGCGTTTGCACATCTAAAACAAGTGCGCAAAAGCGTACAGAATTTATAAAGCCAAATGGACATAACCTTAGCCATTGACGCCATGGGAGGAGACCACGGGCCGCATGTGACGGTGCCGGCAGCATTGCGGGCTCTGCAAGAGGACGCGTCGCTCAATATCGTGCTGGTAGGTTTGCCGGTTGCGATAGAGGCGGAGTTAAAAGCATGCAAGGCTGCGACCAATCCGCGTTTGCGTATACATCCCGCATCCGAAGTGGTGTTGATGGACGAATCCCCGCAAAGCGCACTGAAAAATAAAAAAGATTCTTCTATGCGTGTGGCAATCAACCTAGTGAAATCCGGCGAGGCGCATGCGTGCGTCAGCGCAGGCAATACGGGCGCCCTGATGGCGACTGCGCGTTTTGTGCTGAAAACCTTGCCAGGTATAGATAGGCCAGCGATTGCCTCCACATTGCCGAGCGAGAAGGGCAATACTTATATGCTGGATCTGGGAGCCAATGCCGACTGTACGGCCGAGCATCTGTTCCAGTTTGCAGTGATGGGTGCCATGCTGGTAAGTTGCGTGGAACATAAGCCAAACCCTACAGTGGGTCTACTCAATATTGGTTCAGAAGAAATAAAAGGTAACGAAGTCGTCAAGCAAGCTGGGGAGTTGCTGCGTAACAGCCATTTGAACTTCTATGGCAACATTGAAGGCGATGATATTTTTAAGGGTACCGTGGACTTGGTGGTGTGTGACGGTTTTGTGGGCAATGTTTCGCTAAAGACAACTGAAGGGCTTGCACATATGATGGGCAAGTTCCTGACGCAAGAATTTAAGCGCAACTGGCTGACCAAGATGATGGCGCTGGGTGCAATGCCGGTATTGAAAGCATTCAAACGCCGCTTGGATCCGCGCCGGTACAACGGTGCCAGCTTTTTGGGTTTGCGTGGTATTGTTGTAAAAAGTCATGGTGGCGCAGACAGTCTAGCATTTAATAACGCAGTCCATGTGGCCGTAGAAGAAGCGCGCAGCGGTGTGTTGCGCCGCATTACTGAGCAGCTTGAGGTGGAACATTTGAGCGGTCGCTTAGAAGTGCCGGCTGAAATCGAGAATACCTAGAAATTTGTAGTGCGTGATAGGCGCACATTAACATATGATGCATTCAAAAATTCTTTCGACAGGCAGTTACCTGCCTGAAAAAATCCTGAGCAACGCTGATCTGGAAAAGATGGTAGATACCACGGATGAGTGGATTTTTGCGCGTACAGGTATCCGTGAGCGGCATATTGTCGCGGACGATGAAACGACCAGTGATATGGCGACTCGGGCTGCAATGCAGGCGATTGACAGCGCGGGAATACCGGTTGCCAATATCGACTTGATCATCGTTGCGACGACTACGCCGGACAAGATTTTCCCGAGCGCTGCGGTGATGGTGCAGCGCAAACTGGGGTTGGGTGGTTGTCCTGCGTTCGATGTACAGGCAGTTTGTAGCGGTTTTGTTTATGCACTGGCGACTGCCGATAATTTCATTAAGGCGGGCGCGGCTAAATGTGCCTTAGTTATTGGCGCCGACAGCATGTCCCGTATCACAGATTACACTGATCGCAGTAATTGCATCCTGTGGGGCGATGGCGCAGGCGCGGTTATCTTGCAGGCATCGGAAGATTTGGGTGTAATTTCCACGCATCTGCATGCCGATGGCAACTATGAGGCCATGTTGCATGTGCCGCGGACACGGAATACAGTGGAGATGCAGGGGAATGCGGTATTCAAGATGGCAGTAAATACGCTGGATCAGATTGTGGACGAGACGCTGGAAGCAAACGGCATGCAGAAGTCCGATGTGGATTGGCTAGTCCCGCACCAAGCGAATATCCGCATTCTGCAGGCGACGGCAAAAAAGCTGGATATGGATATGGGTCGCGTTGTGGTGACCGTAGACAAACATGGCAATACTTCCGCAGCATCCATTCCGCTGGCATTGGATGTAGCGGTTCGCGATGGTCGAATCAAGCGAGGTGACATCCTGCTGATGGAAGCTTTTGGTGGCGGCTTTACCTGGGGCTCTGCCCTGATTAAATTTTGATTAAACAATTAGATATTTAATTTATTTAAAGTATTTTATGAAAAAAATAGCACTCTTTTTCCCAGGGCAAGGTTCTCAGTCGGTTGGTATGATGGCAGGTTTTGGTGATCACGCTGTGATTAAAAACACTTTTGCCGAGGCGTCTGATATTCTAAAAACAGATTTCTGGAAGATGGCGACGGAAAACAATGAACTGCTCAACTTGACTGAGAACACGCAGCCGCTGATGTTGACGGCTGGTATTGCAACCTGGCGCCTGCTTGTTCAGGAGACCGGCCTGCAAGCCAGCATCTATGCGGGTCACAGCTTGGGTGAATATACAGCATTGGTTGCGGCAAGTGCGATTTCATTTGCGGATGCTTTGCCTTTGGTGAGATATCGCGCTGAAGTGATGCAACAAGCCGTGCCGGAAGGGGTTGGTGCAATGGCAGCCATCCTCGGGCTGGACGATGAAACAGTGCGTGCAGTATGTATTGAAGCAGCTAAAGGCGAAGTGTGTGAGGCGGTGAATCTGAACTCTCCCGGCCAGGTGGTGATTGCAGGCAACAAATCAGCAGTAGAGCGCGGGATGGAAATCGCCAAGGCAAAAGGCGCCAAGCGTGCGATTATGCTGCCAGTCAGCGTGCCGTCGCATTGCGCTTTGATGAAGCCTGCTGCCGAAAAGCTGGGCCAATATCTTGAAGGCATTACGGTACAAGCTCCCGCAATACCAGTGCTGCATAACGCGGATGTGATGAGCTATAGCGATGCCGGGCAGATTAAAGCAGCCTTGGTTAAACAGCTCTATTCGCCGGTACGCTGGGTGGATACGGTGCAGAAGGTGCGTGCACAAGGTGTTGAGTTGGCTGCAGAATGCGGGCCTGGCAAAGTATTGGCAGGGCTGACCAAGCGTATTGTGGAGGATTTGCCTTGTACGGCATTGACTGGCGTGGAGGCGATTCATGAGATTAATTCTATTTTAAATCAATAGATTGAAAAGGAAACCTTATGTTGAATAATCAAATTGCGTTGGTGACCGGCGCCAGCCGCGGGATTGGTGCAGCGATTGCGCAAACCTTGGGTAAACAAGGCGCGACAGTCATTGGAACTGCCACCAGTCAAGGCGGTGCTGAGAACATTGAGGCCGCTTTGAAGGCTGCAGGGATTAAAGGCATGGGTTTGGCGCTGGATGTGAATGACGCCGCGCAGGTAGAAAGCGTACTGAAAACCATTTCAGAGAAGTTTGGCGACGTGAGCATCTTGGTCAATAACGCCGGGATTACGCGAGACACATTGTTGATGCGCATGAAAGACGAAGATTGGGATGCGGTGATTTCCACCAACTTGAAATCGGTCTACCGCATGAGTCAGGCGGTGCTGCGCCCGATGATGAAAGCGCGTACAGGTCGCATCATCAGCATTTCCAGCGTGGTTGGGCACATGGGCAATGCAGGCCAGACCAATTATGCAGCCGCCAAGGCTGGCATGACCGGCTTTACCAAGTCGCTGGCCGCAGAGGTGGGCAGCCGCGGTATCACCGTCAATTGCGTGGCGCCAGGCTTTATTGAAACCGATATGACTGCCGAGCTGCCAGAAGAGATCAAACAACAGATGCTGGCACGCATACCGGCAGGGCGTCTAGGCAATGTGGACGAGATTGCTGCAACCGTAGCGTTTCTGGCTTCGCCACCCGCAGCCTACATCACCGGCGAGACCATCCATGTTAACGGCGGTATGTATATGCTGTAGAAACACACTTTTTTGTATTATTCTGCAATTTTGCTAGAATACGTCCTTAGCCGCAGGGCTATTTTTTAAATCAGAGAGGTAACTTAAGATGTCTGACATCGAACAACGTGTAAAAAAAATCGTGAGTGAGCAACTGGGCGCCAACGAGGCTGACGTGAAAAACTCGTCATCATTTGTGGATGATTTGGGAGCGGATTCACTCGATACCGTAGAGTTGGTAATGGCATTAGAAGAAGAATTTGACTGCGAAATTCCAGACGAAGAAGCAGAAAAAATCACCACCGTGCAACAAGCGATTGATTACGTCAACGCAAACCTCAAATAATTCTAACATTTTCATCACGGGTCAAGCTGTACCCGTGATGGCTTTCTATCATCATCGCAATCTATTTCTAATAGGTTAATTATGTCAAAGCGCAGAGTTGTTGTAACTGGCTTGGGCGTCGTGTCACCCGTTGGGATAGGCACGGATACCGCTTGGGCTAATTTGATCGCTGGTCAATCCGGCATTACCCGCATCACCAAGTTTGACCCCACACCCTTTGCTAGCCAGATTGCCGGAGAGGTCAAAGGATTTAACGCCGAGGATTATATTCCCGCCAAAGATGCGCGCCGTATGGATACTTTTATTCAGTATGGTTTGGCGGCGGGGATCGAGGCGTTCAAGGATTGTGGCGTCGAGGTGACGGAAGCCAATGCCGAACGCATCGGCGTGGCCATTGGCTCCGGTATTGGCGGGTTGGGCTTGATTGAAAGTACCAACGATACTTATGACGAAGGTGGTCCACGCAAGATTTCACCTTTCTTCATTCCTGGCACGATCATCAATATGATTTCGGGCAATCTCAGTATCATGCTGGGTCTGAAAGGGCCGAACGTTGCTATCGTAACCGCTTGTACCACAGGCACACATTGTATTGGCGACGCGTTCCGCATGATTGAGTACGGCGATGCGGATGTGATGGTCGCTGGTGGCGCTGAAGCGGCGATTACAGAGCTTTCTGTCGGCGGTTTTGCCAGTGCACGCGCTTTATCCAGCCGCAATGATGATCCGGCCACAGCCAGCCGCCCCTGGGATAAAGACCGTGATGGCTTCGTGATCGGTGAGGGTGCAGGCGTAATGGTGCTGGAAGAATATGAGCATGCCAAAAAACGTGGCGCCAGGATTTACGCCGAAGTAGTGGGTTATGGTATGAGCGCGGATGCTTATCACATGACCGCCCCAAACATGGATGGCCCGCGCCGCTCTATGGTGAATGCAATTAAGAACGCGGGTGTGAATGCTGACCAAGTACAGTTTGTGAACGCACACGGCACATCTACCCCGCTGGGCGACACTAACGAGACCAATGCGATCAAGTCAACGTTTGGCGATCATGCCAAAAGACTGGTCGTAAATTCTACCAAGTCCATGACAGGCCACTTGCTGGGTGGTGCTGGTGGGCTGGAATCGGTATTTACCGTGCTCTCGGTGTATCACCAGAAATCACCGCCGACTATCAATATCTTTAATCAGGATCCGGAGTGTGATCTGGATTATTGTGCTAATACTGCACGTGACATGAAGATCGAATACGCGCTTAAAAACAACTTCGGCTTCGGTGGAACGAATGGTAGCCTGCTTTTCAAAAAAGTGTGACGACCATTGAAGACAAAAGCCTGCGCCTGCTCGCAGGCTTTTTTATTGTCCGGTTTATAATACAATACCGCCATGCATGCTCATGCTTATCTTGTTAATGGTTCTTCGCACGGTACAATCAGCCCGCTGGATCGTGGTCTGGCCTATGGGGATGGTGTATTCCGCACCATGAAAGTGGTAGATGGCCTGCCGGAGTGCTGGCCGCTGCATTACCAGAAACTGGTGGCGGATTGCGGTGCTATCGGCATTGTTTGTCCCGGCGCAGAAGTCTTGATGGCGGATATTCAGCAGATGTTTCTTGCCGACGAAACGGCGGTGGTTAAAATCATTATCACACGCGGCGAAAGCGAGCGTGGATACTCCTTACCCGCGGTAACCACTCCAATGCGGGTCGTTATCAAGTCTGCCATGCCGCAAATTTCAGATACCAGTTACAGCGAAGGTGTGAAGTTGACTCTGTGTGAAACACGCTTGTCGCACCAGCCTAAGCTTGCGGGCGTCAAGCATTTGAATCGGCTGGAAAACGTGCTGGCACGCATGGAGTGGCATGATCCCTCGATTATGGATGGGATTTTGCTGGATACGCAGCATCATGTGATTGAGTGCACGGCAGCCAATATTTTTGCGCGATTTGGCAATACCTTAGTGACGCCATCGCTGGCAAAATGTGGCGTGGCCGGGGTTGCACGCCAGCGTATTCTGCAGTTTGCGCATACTTTGGGGTTGCAGACAAAAGTAGAGCATATTACGCTGGAAAAATTGCTGCAGGCAGATGAAGTATTGATCTGCAACAGCGTGTATGGTGCTTTGCCGGTGCGCGAGATTCAGGGCACGGCCATCAAAGTGACGCAACTTGCCCATTTGATTCGGGGCGCCTTGTCCGCATGAAGCGACTATTGAAAACAGGCTTGTTATTGCTGGTGCTGCTTGTAGCAGGCGCATCAGTCTGGCTGGCGCATTATGCGCGAACCCCGTTGAATCTGAGCCCGGGCGCGCAAGAAGTTACCATCAAGCAGGGGAGTGGCTTGCGCAGCATTGCCAATCAACTTGAGGAACAAAAGGTCATCCAGCAGGGTTGGCCGTTTATCGTTCTGGCCAAGTTGTTGCATAAGGAAGCCGAATTGCAGGCAGGCGATTACACACTCAACAAGAATGTTACACCTTACCAATTGCTGTTGTCGCTAAACCACGGCAAAGCTACACAAGGCAGCATTACCTGGATTGAAGGTAAAACTTTCCGGCAGATGCGTGAAAAGCTCGCGCGTAATGACGCGATCCGGCACACTACTTCCGGCATGACAGACAGGGAAGTCTTGCAATTAATTGGCGCGAAAGAACTGCACCCGGAGGGTTTATTCTTCCCGGAAACCTTTTATTTCGACCGTGGCACGGAAGATGTGGTATTGTTGAAACGCGCTTACGGCATGATGCAGGATAGGCTGGAGACCGCATGGGACAGGCGTTCTGGCGGCCTGCCTTACAAAAACAAGTATGAGGTTTTGATCATGGCCAGCATCATCGAAAAGGAAACCGGGCAGGCCAGTGAGCGCCCGATGATTGCAGGGGTATTTTTGAATCGGCTGAGAATCGGCATGCGCCTGCAAACTGATCCGACAGTGATTTACGGCATGGGTGAAAATTTCGATGGCAATATCCGCAAGAAGGATTTGATGAAGGATACACCATACAACACCTACACGCGCGATGGCCTGCCGCCTACGCCTATTGCCATGCCAGGTCTGGCTTCGATAGAGGCGGCTTTGCATCCGGCCAAGACCAAAGCCCTGTACTTTGTTGGCCGCGGTGATGGTAGCCATGCATTCTCGGACAATCTGGCACAGCATAATCGCGCCGTTACAAAATATCAGCTTAAAAGGCAGGCGAGGAAATAGTGGCTATAGGCAAATTCATCACGCTGGAAGGCATGGATGGTGCGGGGAAAAGCACGCATATTCCAGCGATTCTGACGATTCTGCAAGCACAGGGTAGGGAAGTGGTATCCACGCGCGAGCCAGGTGGCACACCGCTTGGCGAGCAGTTGCGTGCCCTTTTGCTGCACGAGGAAATGCACCCGGAGACCGAGACTTTGCTTATGTTTGCCGCCAGGCGTGAACATATCGCCCAAGTGATTTTGCCCGCGTTGCAACGCGGGGCTTATGTGGTTTCGGATCGTTTCACCGATGCTACTTACGCTTACCAGAGCGGGGCAAAAGGGGTGGCGGAAGAGAAAGTGCTAGCGCTGGAGTCTTGGGTGCAAGGGGATTTGCAGCCGGATTTGACTTTGCTGTTTGATGTGCCGACGGAAGTCAGCGTCGCGCGGCTGGCATCCGCTCGCGTGCCAGACAAGTTCGAGCGGGAGAGTGCGGTGTTTTTCGAGCGGCTGCGCAAGGCATATCTGTTGCGGGCGCAGGATAATCCTAGGCGTTTCAGGGTCATCAACAGTCACCAGTCGCTTGAAGTAGTGCAGTCGGATGTGCACAAGGTGATGACGGAATTCTTACAGGCACAATAATGCAGTATCCTTGGTTGAATTCAACTTGGCAACAATTGATGCAGCAGCGCGCGCGTTTGCCGCATGCGATTCTGCTGAAAGGGCGTGCAGGTATCGGCAAGCATGATTTTGCGCTAGCCTTTGCCAAAGCGCTGTTGTGCCACAACCCAACTGCAGAAGGGTCTGCTTGTGGGCATTGCCAGAGCTGCAACTGGTTCAAGGAGGGCGCGCATCCTGATTACAAATGGCTGACCCCTGAAAACGATGAGCCAAATGAGGAAACTGGCAAAAAAAGCGCCAAGCGTACTATTGTTTCGGTAGCACAGATACGCCAATTGACGGATTTTGTCAGTCTGACCAGCCACCAGTCCGGCTTGAAGGTGATCGTATTATCGCCGGCAGAAGCGCTTAACACCGCCTCAGCCAACGCATTGCTCAAAATGCTGGAAGAGCCGCCATCAGGCACGTTGTTTGTGCTGGTAAGCAGCCAGCCACAGCGATTGCTGCCAACCATTATCAGCCGTTGCCTTGCCATTTCTCTTCCTATGCCGGACATGCACGCAGCGTCGAACTGGCTAAAAATGCAAGGGATAGGCGAACCGGAGAAATGGCTCGCGGAAGCCGGCGGGGCGCCATTGCTGGCGATATCCATGAGTGAGCAGAGTGTTGTAAGCAGTATGCTGCTTAACCATTTGGCGCAGGGTGGGGCAATGAATCCGTTTACGACGGCATCCGAATTTTTATCGCTTGGAATGGAGCCAACCTTGCAAATCTTGCAAAAGTGGATCTATGATTTGCAACGATGCAGGTTGACCCAAACCTTGCATTATTTTCCCGGTTACTGGAGTGCTTTCCAAGGCTTGAGTAAGAGCGTAAACTTGTCGTCACTGATGCGGTTCCAGCGAATGTTGAGTGATGCAAAACGTGTTGCAAGCCACCCTTTAAATAACGAGCTGCAGCTGGAAAGCATATTGTTACAATACACCTATTTGTTTAAACCCTAATTTGCTGCAGGTGAATTTAAGTTGAGTACGACACAAACGCCAATGAATACCGAGCAGGCCATAGCGGCTGCCAACAAGCCGGGGGTGCTATCTTTGGCAATCAAGGAGAAATCCGCACTATATGCTGCCTATATGCCGTATCTTAAGGGCGGCGGTTTGTTTATCCCCACCAACAAAAGTTTCAAGATGGGTGAAGAAATCTTCATGTTGCTGAGCCTGGTGGATGATCCGGTTAAACTGAAGGTGGTCGGGAAGGTGGTGTGGGTATCACCCATCGGCCATGGCACCCGTCCCCAGGGCATAGGTGTTCAATTCAGCGAAAAGGATGGCGGGTTAGAGGTCAAAAACAAGATCGAGGCCATCTTGGGTGGTGCGTTGAAATCCAATAGACCTACCCATACGATGTAATCAGAGCAGGTTTGATGCTTGTCGATTCGCATTGCCATTTGAATTTTCCTGAACTGGCTGCGCAGTTCCCGGAAATCCAACGGAAGATGCACGAAGCGCAAGTCGGGCATGCGCTTTGTGTCTCTGTCACTTTGGACAAGTTTCCTGAAGTACTTGCATTGGCTGAACAGCATGATAATCTGTTTGCGTCTGTGGGCGTACACCCTGATTATGAAGATATTGCGGAGCCATCCGTTGAAAAGCTGGTCGATTTGGCAAACCATCCCAAAGTGGTTGCAATAGGGGAAACAGGCTTGGATTACTTTCGCCTGCAAGGCGACCTGGAGTGGCAACGCCAGCGTTTCAGAACGCATATACGGGCTGCAATTAAGGCGAACAAACCACTGATTATCCATACAAGAAGCGCGGCAGAAGATACTATCAATATTATGCGGCAGGAAAATGCGCAGAAAATTGGAGGGGTAATGCATTGCTTCACCGAAAGCCTGAATGTTGCTAATGAGGCTATCGAAATGGGCTTTTATATTTCCTTTTCGGGTATTCTGACATTCAAAAATGCGGCTGACTTGAAAAAGGTAGCGCAACAAATCCCGTTATCCCGTATCCTGGTAGAGACAGACGCGCCATACCTGGCGCCAGTCCCGTTTAGAGGCAAGATTAACCAGCCTGCTTATGTGCGCTACGTCGCCGAAACGATTGCCGAACTGCGTGGAATTGCTTTTGAAGAAGTGATGCAAGCGACCACCGAAAATTTCTTCAGGTTATTCAGGTCGGCTAACCGCGTATTGAACCAACGTCTAGCGGATGTGTCTTCAATCCATAGATAAATAAATTTATTCGCTGTAACTATAAACAGCTAAAATATTAAGTCTTTAGTCAACAGGAAATACTGTTGAGCGTTTTATTAATCGAGCTTAAGGGAAAATATCTTTATGACACTTAAAGAAGTAAGTCTATTTTTATCTACTTGCATTTTTGCGATGCAAGTAGGAATTGCCAGTGCAGCAGGCAAGACTTTTTCGGAGGAAGAGTTCCTGGGCACTTTTAGCGGAAAATCCAAAAAAGTTGTAGCGGATAAGCTCGGTGCGCCAGTGAAAAAGGAGCTATCAGTCAAGCCTTCCAATGCAGATAGCGTAACGGGGCAATACGCTGCGGCAGGTAAAAAAGACTCCAAACCAGTAAAAGTGGAAATGTGGTATTACAAAAATATTGTTAAGTATGATCCTAAGCGTACATATAAAACGACGGAGTTGACATTTGTCAACGACCGTGTGATGAATATTGCATTCTTTAACGACAAGTAGCTTGTGAATATATAGCCAGTTATTGCTGGCTATTTTTATTATTGTAATATTTCGCATAATGTATATCAAAGTCACCAACCAAACCGCCTTAATCCAGATTGGCACATCATAAACCACCGTTTCCGGTGTCATCAGCCAATCACTCACTTCGTCATCTTTCCCGCTAAATCGCCGGACACATTATCCGGCCTAGCTTTCAGGGTAGTCAGCCCGTCTTTAGACATCGAATCCTTTTTCTAAGCTATCACAACCGCTTCCAATTTTCACTACTCGTCGTTTGTTGAACAAATCTTCCATGCTCAAGCGGCCTTTTCCATGCTGACTGGCTGCCGTTCAAATTCCACTGCCGTATCATGAACCAGTCCGGCGCCGGACGCCGCGGTCGCGGCGCTTGCTGGTTCACGCTCGATGGTTGAACCCGCTGCCGCCTTTGGCTCCGCACTGTCGAAGACAGTGCGCAGAATCAAGGGGTTTGCGCCGAAGGCGCGCTGTTCCTCATATTCCTTGATGGCTGACCTGGCGATACTGATGTAGCTTGCGATGTAACGCAGTTCATGCGCCTCGAAGCTGCGTCCTTCCGGTGACCATAGCTTGCCTTGCCAGAATGACCAGTTCTCCCAGCCTCTGCCTGCCAGCTGGTAGCCTGCTGCCATGCGTATCAGACGGATTGCAGGGTAGGGAATACGGCTCACGCCGTTTTCGTAATTGCGGATGGTTCTCACATCCACATCCAGTTCTGCCGCCGCCTGCTTCATGGTTAAGCCTGCTCTACGCCGTGCAAGGTGGAAGGCATCCGGTTCGATGTACTTCCGCCTGGCTTTCTTTTTGTGCCGCATAGCAGTTTAGCCGGTGGGTATATCCACCATTTTTTGGTGAGGGGATGCAAGCGTGCGCCGAATATCTTGCCGTCCTTGCACAGCTTCCTGACATACGCAATGCTCAAGCCGTGCAGTTCCGCAAAGGTGATCGCCGACATGCCCTTGCTGCCCAATCCGTCCTCATGCAGTGTGTTAGCCATGATTTGCCCCCACCACTTGCAATTTGCCGTTCCAGTTTTCGAAACGCTTCTGTCGCTCTTCGTCTTTTTCCGTGCATTTTGCATAAAACACGTCCAAGAGGCCTTTTAACGCATTTCCGTTAAAAGTGGATGTCCCGGACTCAACGACCCATAATTCTTGATCTATGAGCCGTCCTATGACTTTGCATTGGCCAATGGATAGTTTCAAATCGACTATCTCATTGTCATGTTCAGAACTCGTTGTAAGTCTCATGATGTTTTCCTTAATTTCTGTTGCCCGAAGGCTTTTACAAAAAATGGGAAAGTTTTCCGAGGTGAGGCCAAAAAAAGCGAGGTATGCGGCTAGCCGCGGCACTCGCTTTTTTGGCCTAAGGGGATGGTCGGTGTCGTACGGGTACTATGTAATACCCGTACTTATGCTCATGGGTGAGCAAAAATGATTGATTTTCACCAAAAGGGTGCGTTCAAATCAATCTGACTTTTAATGCTTATGCCTTACTTCTAATTTCGCATAATGTATAACATTTGAAAGTAAAACACGGGGCTTGGAATGGCTGTTTTACTTGGTTCTAGGCTCTCCCTTCATCAGCGGAAATAATTTCCTTACTGTTGTTTAACTTTGCAGCTTATTAGCATAGTTCTCTCGTTTGTTTTAGTGTAACTGGCTGCACCGCCTTGACGGTTTGCGGCTGCTCCACCATGTTCAACATCCTCAGAACTGCGTTCTATAATGTCGTAGCCTGCACTGCCGCATCGTTCTCCAGCTGCTGCATAACATTTATCCCAGCCGCGTGCTGTTCCGCTGCAATTTAAAGCGTATGATTTTCTTCCATCAGGAGCATAGGTTTCTCGCACAGTTGCGCAGCCAAATAATCCTATTAACAATAAAAAACTAAGTAATGTTTTCCCCATTTTTATTCTTCCCCTAATAATCATCAACGGATAAGTAACACTAGTCCGTTCACTGCCAAATTGGCAGTAATGACAAACCAGTTCTAAACGCCTCTAAGCTTTATGCTTATTGGCTCCCAGCGGAATAGGGTGCTAAAAAATAACTATTCCACCCTGTTCATGGTATCACAGGTATAATAAAACGCATGTTTTCAGTATCAATTTCCGAACCGATAAAGCTGGTTTCTGCTGCAAAAGCAGCCAAAAAACTTGGCATTACTTCCCGCCGTCTGCGCGTACTGGCGGCACAGGGCAGGGTAAAACACGCGACTTATACCCCAGAGAAGGGCTGGCAATTCCCCAGTTCTGACATAGAAATCAAAGCGGGTAAACGCGGCCCCGCTTTGTCATTCAGTAAATCAACTGCCTAGAGCAGGGCGCAAGCGCCCCTCACTCTA
>JBGANT010000024.1:0-22276 GCA_044222155.1 Methylophilus sp. | reverse complement strand
CCGGTGAAGTCGTAGCCAAGGGGTAATGCAGGTGCACGATACACTTCGGGAACGGCACCGAACAAAGCATTAGCTGCAGCCTCGAAGTGCAGGTCGAAGTTGGTAGTTACCAATCTAACGCGATCCGGCGCTTGAAACAACTTTAGCAAGTCGTGATGTAGTGCGTTCGGAGAACTTTTCTCAGGTGAAAGAAGTTGTGCGGCGCGCTCATGAACAGCGACCTTGCGGTGTTGCAGTTGGCCAAGAAACCGGTCTAGAGGCTCGCTGGGAGTTAGTCCAGTTCCTTGGGCGATGTCACAGGTCAGCTTCCTGAAGCTGGCTAGGTTTGACGGCGACCCCATCGAAACTCCAGCGCCAGCGAAAACTACGAGCTTGTCACCGCGCAGTGCGTCGAGAATGCAGTCGTCAAAATTTATGGCGCCGAGCTTCGTCATGCGCTAGGATATCACGCAATCTCCCTTGTTTCCGCAAATTGCAAGTTAGGGTAGCGCTCTTGTGCCATTTGCAGGTTCACGCGGTTGGGCGCGAGGTAAACGTAGTCGTCCGCCGCATCCAGCGCGACGTTGAAGCCGTATTTGTCGGCAATCGCTTTTAAATCGGCGTCTTTGCCTTTTAGCCAGCGCGCGGTGTAGCAGTCATAAGGTTCAAACACCATGTCTACGCCGTATTCATGCTCCAGACGGTGCGCAACCACGTCGAACTGCAGCATGCCGACTGCGCCGAGAATGAGGTCGTTACTGGCAAGCGGGCGGAACAGTTGCGCGGCGCCTTCTTCCGAAAGTTGTTTGAGGCCGATTTGCAGTTGCTTCATCTTCATCGGGTTTTTGATGCGCGCGCGGCGGAAGAACTCCGGCGCGAATGATGGGATGCCGATGAACTTGAGGCTTTCGTTCTCGGTAAAGGTGTCGCCCAGCTTGACCGTGCCGTGGTTGGGGATGCCGATAATGTCGCCGGAATACGCTTCGTCCATGGTGGTGCGGTCTTGCGCCATAAAGGTGATGGCGTTGTTGACGCTGAGCATTTTGCCGCTGGCGACTTGCTTGATCTTCATGCCGCGCTCGAAACGGCCGGAACACACGCGCAGAAAGGCGATGCGGTCGCGGTGTTTCGGGTCCATGTTCGCTTGAATCTTGAACACGAAGCCGGAGAATTTCGGCTCGTCGGCTTTCACCTCGCGCGTCTGTGTCATGCGCGATTTTGGCGCAGGCGAGAGGTCTACGATGGCGTCTAATAAACTTTGCACGCCAAAGTTGTTGATGGCCGAGCCAAAGAACACCGGCGTTTGTTTGCCCGCGAGATAGCGCGCCTTGTCGAAAGTGTGCGAAGCGCCGCGCACCAGTTCGATATCCAGCCGCAAATCATCCGCCTGCGAGCCAATCAGCTCGTCCAGTCGCGGGTTATCCAGGCCTTTAATCGTCTCGGACGTGCCTTTTTCCGCATGCGGATCTTGTCGAAAGTGTGCGAAGCGCCGCGCACCAGTTCGATATCCAGCCGCAAATCATCCGCCTGCGAGCCAATCAGCTCGTCCAGTCGCGGGTTATCCAGGCCTTTAATCGTCTCGGACGTGCCTTTTTCCGCATGCGGATCGAAGAACGAAATCTCGTCATTGTAGAGGTGATAAACGCCGCGGAAACTCTTGCCCATACCAATCGGCCAAGTCATCGGCGCGCATTCCATGCCGAGTGTGCTTTCAATCTCGTCCAGCAACTCGATTGGTGCACGGCTTTCGCGGTCGAGCTTGTTGATAAACGTGATAATCGGCGTGTCGCGCATGCGGCACACGTTCAGTAACTTGATGGTTTGCGCTTCCACGCCGTTCACGCTATCAATCACCATCACGGCGGAATCCACGGCAGTCAGCGTGCGGTAGGTATCTTCGGAAAAATCATCGTGTCCAGGCGTATCGAGCAGGTTAATCATGTGCTCGCGATACGGAAACTGCATGACGCTTGAGGTGACCGAAATGCCGCGTTGTTTTTCCAGTTCCATCCAGTCAGAAGTCGCATGGCGTGCGGCTTTGCGGCCACGCACTTCGCCCGCCACCTGAATCGCACCGCCGAACCATAGCAGCTTCTCGGTGAGCGTGGTCTTACCTGCGTCCGGGTGGGAGATGATGGCAAAGGTGCGGCGGCGCGCGATTTCTTGGTGTAAGGACATGGTGACAACAGTAGGCAAAACCGCCATTTTACCCGAAAGGGAGAGCGGCCTGAAATCTTGCGATAAAGGGGAGGAGCGTTACTTGAGTTTTTTTAGCAGGTGAATCAGGCCGTCTTTGACCGGCTGGAACACCAGGAACAGAAATTGTAGCACTATGGGCTGGCGGACAACGGGCAGTTTGACTGCCGAATAATGCTTTTTCTTGAACACGCTATGGTGCATCGGCACCTGACTGTGGGAGAAAATGCTATATATCAGTTGTACGTCATAGTGATTACGTACCAGACGATGTGGATGTTGATCCAGTATCGGGTTAATGGCCAGTGTATAGGCAATGGGGCCGGTGACGCGGATTACGCCCCAGCGCCCGGTGTGATGGATAAACGGATTGTAAAGTTTGATGTTATGGCAAACGTTTTCAATCACAGCCTTCAGGAACGGGTGACCTTTGACCGCCATGATATGCCATTGCTGGAACTCGCCATGCGGATTGGGTAAGGAATGATGGATGCCAGTATTGACGTAAACTTGTCCGGGCTCATTAGGCCAGTGCGAGAGGATGTACTGGTCGTCATTCCGGAGAATCTCATCGAGCGGTTTGGAAATGCTGCTTTTGATGTCCAGATATACGCCACCTTCGTTGTAGATGAGCAGGTACCTGAAAAAATCCACTCTGGCTGCAATATAGGCGGGATCAATCTTCAGGAACACAGGGTATAGCGCCGGGAAATGCTTCTGGATGTAAACATCCATGTCGGCATCATCGTAAAAACGATATTCCCAGCCGGGATTCAGCTTTTTGAGATGTTCAATATTCTGCTGGATGCCCGGATGCAGGTTGCTGCTATCGAAGCACTGGTGAATCAACTTGGGAATATGCTCGCCTTTGGGGATAGCGTTTACATATCCGTAATCGCCGGTCTTGTTCAGGCTATCGCGAAGAGATGAGGCATATTTGAGAAGATTCATTTTTGAGAATATAAAACTTGAGGTTATATATGCAACTCAATGCCCAGCTAGCAAAAACATTATTTGTTGCAAAGCAATAGTATCGCAATCACGGCAAATATTGCTAGTATCAGCAAGCCTTCCATGAAGTGTCTTAGCGTACAGCCTGCTTGAGTTGGTCTAGTATCGCCGGATTGTCCAAAGTCGAAATGTCCGACGTAATTTCCTCGCCTTTTGCCAGCGAACGTAATAGTCGACGCATGATCTTACCGCTGCGGGTCTTGGGCAGGTTGTCGCCAAAGCGAATTTCGTCCGGTTTGGCGATTGGGCCGATTTCCTTGCCCACCCAGTCGCGCAGCTCGGCAACGATTTTCTTGGCGTCTTCACCTTCGGGGCGTTTGCCTTTGAGGACAACGTAAGCGACTACGGCTTCGCCCTTGATGTCGTGTGGCTTGCCAACGACGGCGGCTTCTGCCACCAGATGGTTGGCGACTAGCGCGGATTCGATTTCCATCGTGCCCAACCGATGGCCGGAGACGTTGAGTACGTCATCGATACGGCCCATGATGGTGAAATTGCCGGTTTTGGCATCACGCACAGCACCATCACCCGCCAGATAATAGGTGCCGCCCAGTTCGGCCGGATAGTAGCTCTTCTTGAAGCGTTCCGGATCTCCCCAGATGGTGCGTATCATCGAAGGCCATGGTTTCTTGATGACCAGCAGGCCGCCTTGGCCCCATTCGATATCCTTGCCAGTTTCATCCACTACGTCGATGTTTATGCCTGGGAAGGGCAATGTACAGGAGCCGGGTACCAGTGCGGTCGCGCCGGGGAGTGGGGTAATGACGTGACCGCCAGTTTCGGTCTGCCAGAATGTGTCGCAAATCGGGCAGCGGCTGCCACCTATCTGCTCGTAATACCACATCCAGGCTTCCGGGTTGATTGGCTCGCCCACAGTGCCCAGCAAGCGCAGGCTGGATAGGTCGTAGTTTCTTGGGTGCGTGCTCGGGTCGGTTTCGCCGGCCTTGATCAGCGAACGAATCGCGGTCGGGGCTGTGTAGAAGATTGACACTTTGTGTTTTTGGATCATTTGCCAGAAGCGCCCAGCATTTGGGTAAGTCGGGATGCCCTCGAATACGACCTGTGTTGCACCCAGTGCCAATGGGCCATAGCAAACGTAAGTGTGGCCTGTGATCCAGCCCACATCTGCAGTGCACCAATAGATATCGTCAGCTTTGAGGTCGAAAGCCCAGCGTGTGGTGTTCATCGCATGCAGCAGGTAGCCTGCGGAACTGTGCTGCACGCCTTTGGGCTTGCCGGTGGAGCCAGAGGTGTAGAGCAGGAACAGCGGGTGTTCGGCATTGACTATCACCGGGGCGCATTCGTCGGATTGGCCGGCGATCAGGTCGCTCCACCATATGTCGCGTGCGTTCCACACGATTTCTTGCCCGGTCTTTTTCAGCACCACGACTTTTTCCAGGCACTCACAGCCGCCCATGGCGACCCCTTCGTCCACTGCGGCTTTCAACGGCATGGTCTTGCCGCCGCGGAACTGGCCGTCCGAGGTGATGACCGCTTTTGCACCGGCGTCCTGGATGCGTTCTTGCAGGCTTTTGGCGGAAAAGCCGCCGAATACGACGCTATGCGTCAACCCCAGCCGAGCACAGGCTTGCATGGCGACAATCGCTTCGATACCCATCGGCAAGTAAATAATGACACGGTCACCCACGCTGAGATTAAGTTTTTTTAGGCCATTGGCAAACTGGCATACCTGATGGTACAACTGTTTGTAAGTAACGGTTTTCACATCGCCGTTGTCTGCTTCAAAGATGATGGCTGTCTTGTTGGGAATAGTATTGAGATGGCGATCCAGGCAGTTGGCCGAGACGTTCAATTCGCCATCCTCAAACCATTTGTAAAACGGAGCATCGCGGTCATTGAGCACTTTTGTGAAAGGCTTGTGCCAAATCAACAACTCCCTGGCGAGTTTGGCCCAAAATCCCTCGTAATCGCTTGCGGCTTCCTCGCACAAAGCCTTGTAGGCCGCCATGCCAGAAACTGCCGCTTTGGACTTGAATGCTTCGCTTGGTTCGAAAACGCGATTTTCGTGCAATACTGATTCGATGGACATGCTAACGTATCTCCTAATTGCCTTTGCTGACCTCGCTGTGTGCCATCATTCGGGCCGGACAGGCTTATAATAAAAGGGTTGTTTGTTACAAGATGTAACGTGCATCATAACTGAAATTTTTTATGGAATCACTGCAAAATTTACTTTCTCAAGCCGGTGCGGATGCGCAGCAGACCGCTATGCTGGCACACGCGGCGGACTGTAGTCCATATCTTGGCCGGCTGCTTTTAAAAGATGCGGCGCTGCTGGCAGATTTGCTACAAAATCTTGCGATTCCGTATAGCGTGGCACGTATGCAACAATTTTTGGCGGTACAAAAGATTGATGATGATGCATCGCTGAAAAAAGCACTTCGCCAGTTGCGTCAGCGCGTGATGGCCAGCATCATTGCCCGTGATTTATCCGGGCTGGCGGATTTGCAGGAGGTCATGCAAACCACTAGTGCGTTAGCAGAATGCACAATCAAGTCAGCGATTGATTACCTGAATAGTTGGCTTGTGGAGGTTTATGGCCAGCCTGTGGATGCCGATGGCTATCCGCAGGAGCTGATCGTTATCGGTATGGGTAAGCTTGGCGGCGCAGAATTAAACGTTTCCAGCGATATTGACCTGATTTTTGCCTATGAAACATTGGGCGAGACTGATGGCGAGCAATCCATCAGCAACCAGGAATTTTTCACCCGTCTTGGCAAAAAGCTCATCGCAGCATTGGATGATGTGACCGAGGACGGCTTCGTGTTTCGCGTGGATATGCGCTTGCGGCCGTATGGCAGTGAAGGCGCGCTAGTGAGCGATCTGGATGCGCTGGAAAGCTATTACCAGATTAACGGGCGTGAATGGGAGCGTTACGCCTGGATCAAAGGCCGTGCGGTGACGGGTCCGGATGCCAATATCCATGCGCTTCTCAGGCCATTCGTTTTCCGCAAGTATCTGGATTACAACGCTTTTGCCAGCATGCGCGATTTGAAAGCGCAAATCCAGCGCGATGTGCTGCAAAAAGGCATGCAAGGCAATATCAAGCTAGGGCGCGGCGGCATCCGTGAGATCGAATTCATCGCGCAAGTGTTCCAGCTCATCCGCGGCGGGCGTGAGCCGGAACTGCAGATCCGGCCCACGCTTTCCGTCCTGAATATCTTAAAAAACAGGCAATTGCTGGATGCACAGACCGTGGATGCGTTGAGCGAAGCTTATGTCTTCCTGCGCAACCTGGAACATCGGCTGATGTACGTGGAAGACCAGCAGACGCAGGAGTTACCAAAATATGAGGAGGCGCAGGCGCGCATCGCCAAAGCGATGGGTTTCTCCGATTGGGCCGCATTCCTGCAGGTGCTCAACCAGCATCGCAACACGGTGCAGCAGCATTTCGACGCGACCTTTAGCGAAGACGCGCAAAGCGAGTTGCCGCAGGAAACCGCGCTCTGGCAACAAACCATGCCACAGCAGGATGCCCTGCAAGCCTTATCTGGAGCGGGGTTTGGCGATGCCGCGCATGTGTGGCAATTGCTGCAAGGCATGCGTGCCAGCCAGCGTTACCAACAATTGCCGGAGCAAAGCCGCCAGCGCATGGACAAGCTAATGCCAATGGTGCTGGCGCAAAGTGCCAAGACCGCGATGCCTGACACCGCTTTGTTACGTACGATGAACCTGCTGGAGAATATCTGCCGCCGCGCGAGTTATCTGGCTTTGCTGGCCGAATATCCGCACTCGCTAGAGTTGCTGGTCAAGCTATGTGCCGCAAGTCCCTGGTTGGCGCAGTATCTGGCGGCGCATCCCATTTTGCTGGACGAGCTGCTGGATACGCGCACGCTGTACGCTGCGCCCGATTTTGCGGCTATCAAGCGATCGCTCATGAGTCAGATGCAAGCGCTGGCGGGTGATACCGAGGCACAGATGGACGCGATGCGGCATTTCAAAAACAGCTATATCATGCGTTTTGCCGCGCAGGACATTAACGGCGAGCTGCAACTAGAAACGCTGTCGGATTATCTGAGCGCGCTGGCTGATGTGATTCTGCAAGTGAGCCTTGGTACCATCTGGCAGACGCTCAAGTTCAAGCACCGCGAGTCGCCGCAATTCGCCATCATCGGCTACGGCAAGCTGGGCGGCAAGGAGCTGGGTTATACGTCCGATTTGGACATTATTTTCCTCTACGACGATGATCACCCTGAAGCGGGCGATGTATACGCGCGGTTTGCCCAGCGCATTAACAACTGGTTCAACAGCATGACCAATGCCGGCCAGTTATACGAAACCGACCTGCAACTGCGTCCGGACGGCAATAGTGGCCTGCTCGTCAGCTCGGTCGAGGCGTTCCGCGAGTATCAGGCGCACAAAGCCTGGACGTGGGAGCGTCAAGCGTTGACCCGCGCCCGCTTTGTGGCGGGCTACACGCCCATTGCCGGTGCGTTCGACAGCATCCGTCACGCCGTAATGACACAGCCGCGCGATGCGGAAAAATTGAAGCAAGATGTGCTGGAAATGCGCGAGAAGATGCGCGAAGCCAACAAGGCCAAAGCAGGCGAGTTCGATGTCAAACACAGTCCGGGTGGCATTATCGATGTGGAATTTATCGTGCAATATTTGTTGCTAAACTACTCAAATAAACATCCACAACTTACTGATAATATAGGAAATATTGCATTAATAAAATTGCTGGCAGTACTGGGTATCGTTGAAACGCAATTGGCCAATGTGACTGCAGACGCCTATCGTCAATATCGCAGAACCATCCACCAAACCAAGCTGCAAAGTCAGGAAGCCAAAGTGCCCGTAGCAGAAGTGGCGGCGCATCAGCAAGCGGTACTGAAATTGTGGCAACAAGTATTTTTGTAGTTTGAATGTTGATGGTAAGAACGAACGAGCGCTACGAATCTATGGGGCCGACTGTACAATCAGAAGGTCTGGAGTTGTTCCAAGCTGCTATAAGTATTGGTCTGCTACGCTCATACCACCATTTAACAAGCCTTTGCTCTCTGCCATCAATATTTCCACTAATAAAAGTACAGTCATCAATGGTGAATATGGCGTCAACATCCGGGCTTTTAACATGGAAATGGGGTGGAGGGTGTTCTTTTGCGTATATGTGAATTTCCAACCCTTTTGCTCGCGCAACTAGCTGGCGAATATTGTAAAGCGTGCCATCTGTCCATACGGAATATCCGCCTGTAATAATAGCTTCAAGAAGTAAAGCAGCATCTTGGAGGGTAGATATCTCCTCAGCAATATCTTCGGGATCTATGCGTCGGTTCAATATCCCCACCTCAATGCAGCAGTATGCACAGGGCTATCCCAATGTCGCTTGATTTCGTCATCCAGCAAGCATACGGTGATGGAAGCGCCTGCCATATCGATCGCGGTAGTATAGTTGCCCACCAGACTGCGGGCGATTTGGCAGCCTTGCGCGCCCAGCAACCTCGCAGCCGTGTTGTAGATGAGGTAAAGTTCCATCAATGGCGTTGCGCCCAAGCCATTGACCAATAACAGGATTTCGCCTTTTAGCGACAGGTTTTTCGCGGCAAAATCCGCCACGACCGCTGCCACCATGTCGCCGACTATCGCATCGGCCTCGCGCATCGCTTCGCGCCTGCGGCCAGGTTCACCGTGGATGCCGACACCCATTTCCAGTTCGTTATCCGCTATATCAAAAGTCGGCTTTCCGTTGGCGGGCACCGTGCAACTGGTGAGCGCCACGCCGATGCTGGCGGTGCGCTGGTTGATCTTGTCGCCAAATGCTTTGCAGGCAGCCAAATCTGCGCCGGTTTCAGCCAGGCTGCCCACGCATTTTTCTATAATTACCGTGCCGGCCACGCCGCGGCGGCCGGTGGTGTAGGTGCTGTTGATGACGGCACAGTCGTCGGAGGTGAGTACAGTGGCATGTTCGAAAGGCAGCATCTCGGCGGCCATCTCAAAGTTCATGACGTCGCCCGCATAGTTCTTGACGATGAACAGCACGCCTTTGTCCGCATGCATGGCTTCAGCGGCAGCCAGCATCTGGTCTGGCGTCGGGCTGGTAAACACTTGGCCGGGGCAGGCGGCATCCAGCATGCCTTTGCCGACATAGCCGGCATGTAGCGGCTCATGGCCGGAACCGCCGCCGGAAATCAGTGCGACCTTGTTTGCGGCTTTGTTTTTGCGTGTGACGAAAGTGGGTTCGAAGTGGACGGAGACTAAATCAGCGTGGGCTATGCCGAAGCCGGTGAGGCTCTCGGCTAGCATGTTGTTGGTTTTATTCAGGAATTTTTTCATAGCAATTAATTTAGATGTGGAAAAAAATATGTTAGCCTATTGGCAGACTATGGTCTACTTTAGTCTTCAGTGGTAAATCAAAATAATAAGGGGCTTAAAAAATGAAAAAGAATAATGCTTGCTGGATTGCAATTTTTTTGCTGTACTTTACTTGTGTGGGTATAACTCAGGCAGCAGAGAGCAATATCAATTACATTGCAGATATAAATCAGTTATCGCAAGCTGACCAGAAAGCATACTATGACATATTTCAGTTAAACCATGAATATTCTGGTATGGGCGATAACCCAGATAAAGCTAGGAAGCTAATTGATTATCTAGTTAAAAAATACCCCAAAAACTTGTATCCGATAACGGCATATGCAGACTACGTTTTGGTGATTCAGAGGGACCAGCGTTTAGCATACGACATTATCAACAAGATATTTGATTCAAGTCCTCAAAGTTTTAATATTGTTGAAGCTCGACTTATTTCTTCCGAACTCGAACTGAATCTGGAGAAAAATCCGAAAGGGGCAATAGAAACAGCAAAGAGCGCACTCAAGTTGGCACCTAACAATCCTACTGCGATGGCAATGATAGGTTATACAGAAAAGGCTTTGGGCAACTTTATAGAGTCTGAAAAATGGCTGCTGAAAGCAATACAAAATCAAAAAAGTCCTGTTAGAAAAGCTAATTTGTTAAATGGACTAGGCTCCCTTTACATAGCTCAAGAAGCACCAGATACAAAAAAAGCCGCTGAGGCCTGGAATGCTGCCGCAAGATTGGCATTCGATACAGCGCCTTGGCTTTTAAATGATGTGGCTCATCTCTTATACCGCCATACAGATAATTATGATGAGGCCATAGGCTATCTAGAACAGGCATTGAGGTTGATGAAATTTAATATGGCAAAAATCAATCTCGGCTATGCCGAATACTACAAACTTAGCGACTCATTGGCGCATCCGAAAAAGTATATTAATGTATCAAAGCCTTTATCGCCTGAAGAAATTTATACCAAAACTGGAATGACCCCAGAGCATGCATTTGTACACTTTTCTTCACAGAACTTACCGATACTATCCAGATATTTAATTGAAAAAGGGTATGTGAAAGACATTGACCACTATGATGACAGTGACTTTAGCGTAGAAACCGGAGAAGATGGTACGGCACTTATGTTTGCAATTACTTCTCAAAACATAGAATACATCAAGTATTTGGTTAACAAAGGCGCAAATGTTAATGCTGTCGATCACGAGTCAAGAACACCCATTTTTCAAGCGGCTTTAATGCAGCAGGAACCAAAGGCTAAAATTAAAAACAATATAAATATTATTAAATATTTAATTGCTAAAGGTGCCAATGTAAAGGTGGTGGATAAAGCGGGACGCGGGATTCCGTACTATGTTCTCGGGAATTCAAAAGACGTTCTAGAATTGCTTTTCCTGAAAGGGGCCGACCCAAGAGCAAAAGATAACGATGGAGTGTCACTATTGGGCTATGCTGTAAAGTTTAATGATTTAAATGCCGTGAAGCTTTTGGTTGATAAATATGGCGGTGATCCGAATTCATATGTCGTGCCAAAAGCTAAAATTAGTGCATTGGCAATTTCTGCGATGCGAGGAGAAGAAGGCAGAGAGATAGTGAAATGCTTGCTTGATTATGGTGCAAACCCATGGGTTAT
The DNA here is from genome assembly GCA_044222155.1 of Methylophilus sp. GTDB lineage: Bacteria > Pseudomonadota > Gammaproteobacteria > Burkholderiales > Methylophilaceae > Methylophilus. Next base: position 11,127 of record JBGANT010000024.1, on the reverse strand, counting down.
GCTAGAAGGCAAAGATATATTGGTGACTTTGAATGACCCAGTAAATTCTGAAGTTTCTGGGAATGCGGAAATTATTAAATTAATTACAGAGGCGAGAAAAAATCATGCTCGCCCCAAAGATTTTTTCACGTTCTAACCTTTCAAGACTAAATCACAGACTGTATGAATGATGACTTGGCAGCTTTTCGCCCCCGCATCCAGATGTCCGATCGCACGCTCGCCCAAACCCGCCGCGCGGCCTTTGGTGGCGATCAGGTTGCGGGTAGATTCCAGCCCTTCATCGGCCACTTCTTTTAGCGCGTCGGCAATTTCTTTGCTGGTGTTATCCTGTGCGGCCATGGTGGTAAAGGTGGTGGAGACGGGAATCAGTACGTCGAGCATGGTTTTTTCGCCCAAGCCGGCCTTGCCGCGCTGGATGATGGCCTGCACGCCCGCGGCGAAGGCGGCGGCGGTTTCCAGTTTGCTCTCCGCGCCGTTTTCCTTGGCGACTTTGCCCATCGCCATGAACAGGCTGGCGAACAATGGCCCGGATGCGCCGCCTAGCGTACTCAGCAACTTCATGCCGATTTTGTTCAGCACGACATCTACAGGTTGTCCGTCCAGTTCGCCATGCATATTGGCAATCATTTCGGAAGCGCGTTTCATATTGGCGTAGTGGTCACCGTCGCCAATTGCCCGGTCTAGCGATTCGATTTCGGCTTCATGGGCGATGATGGCGTTGTGGATGGCCTGGCTGGCGAAAAGAATGAATGTGGTGTTCATGGTGACGAATAAATTTTTTACTATATTGCGTTTTGGCTAAAGTTGTTAAACTCTACACATCTCCTAACTTGCTGACAACTGCATGAGCTTACGCTTACGTTTGAATTTGCTGATTACCGCACTGATGCTACTGTTCATGGTGGCATTGGGTTGGGTGATTATGCAAGAGACGCGCGTTTCTATCCGCGAGCGGGTGGAAGCCGCTACTCGCGTGACCGTGCAGCTGATGGATACTGTGATTACCAGCTCGGTTATGAACCCGGAATTCGGCTTTACCCATGAGGTGCTCAAAGGCTTCCTGGAACGCTTGGGTTATGTGCGCAGCAACAAGATCACGTTGACGGATTTGCAGGGCAGGTTGTTGTATGAGTCGCCGCCTTCCAAATTCCGTGCGGATGTCCATCCGCCACAATGGTTTGCCAATTGGGTAGCCCCCAAGCCAGAAAAAGTGGAGCGTTTGGTGCGCTTCGGCAGGCTTTCCATCGAATCCAGTGCGGAAGGCTCTATTCGTGAGGCGTGGGTGAGCTTGCAGCAAATTATGTGGATAGGTTTGGGTTTCTTTATTGTGCTCAATGGCGTGGTGTATTGGATGCTAGGGCATTGGCTGAAGCCGTTACAGCCAATTTTAGGCGCTATTAACCGTATGGAAAGAGGTAATCTGGATACGCGTTTGCCGGAATTTAGTTTGCCGGAGTTCGAAAAAATAGGACATAGCCTGAACCGCATGGCGGAATCTTTGGCGGCGGAACGTCAGCTGGAAGAGAACCGCCAGTTGACGCATTTGATTCAGAGTCATATCGAGGAAGAGAGGCGTAGCCTGGCACGCGAACTGCATGACGAACTGGGGCAATACGTGACGGCAATTAAAACGTTTGCAGTGGCGATTGTGAACAAGAGCAAAGGCAGTGCGCCGGATATAGAAGCGAGCGCCAAAACAATCGTTGCGGCGGCCAATCATATCTACGATGGGATGCACGATATTATCCGCCAGCTTAGACCGGGATCGCTGGATAATCTGGGATTGGCGGAAACATTGAGAGATACGGTGAATGTAGTGCAGCAGCAGCATCCGGAAATGAAGATAAACTTGATGCTGGACGGCAAATTGGATGCGCTGGGCGAGACGCTGAACATCAATATCTACCGCATCGTACAGGAATCGCTTAACAATGCGGTCAAGCACGCAGAAGCGAATCAATTGGAAATCAGGCTGTCTATGTCAGAAGCCGGGGAACTACAATTGGTGGTACACGACAATGGCAAGGGAATGGATATCCACACTGTTGACCAGACCAACCATTTTGGCTTGCTGGGCATGCGCGAGCGTGTGCAGGCGCTACATGGCAGTTTTAATGTGGATTCCAAGGCTGGACAAGGTACGACGATTTATATCAACATTCCGCAAGCGATGAAAACAGAGGGATAATACGTGAGCAAGATTGATGTGATGCTAGTAGACGACCACGCCGTGGTGCGCATGGGTTTCAAGATGCTGCTTGAGGCCGATAGCGACATTAAGGTGATTGCTGAAGCTGACAGCGGCGAAACCGCCATCAAAACCTATATGGACTGCAAGCCTAATGTTGTAGTAATGGATATCACTATGCCTGGCATGGGAGGCTTGGAGGCGATCGAGCGGATTTTAGCGAAAGACGCTGCAGCTAGGATTCTGGTGCTCTCGGCGCACGAGGATTCCGTGCATCCCAAGCGCGTGCTGAACGCAGGCGCGATGGGCTACCTAACCAAGCGCAGTGCGGCTGAAGAGTTGATTAAAGCGATACGTACCGTCGCGGGTGGCAAAAAGTACATCGAGGCGAATGTGGCGCAGCAGATGGCGATCCAGCAACTGACGGGTGAACAGAACCCGGTAGATGTGTTGAGTGACCGTGAGTTTGAAGTGTTCATGGCGCTGGCCAAAGGAAAAACGACGAACGAGATTGCCGAAGCGCTGTTTTTAAGCCCGCGCACAGTAGGCACGCATTTGTATAACATCAAACAGAAACTGAACGCCAATAACTCCGCAGAGATTGCGCTGATTGCGATGCGCAGCGGGTTGATAGATCCTTAATTCATGGCATAGCGGGCGACATTCAGATCACCCTTGCCTGCGAGCTCCACCATGGCTTTGGTACCACTGGGCAGTTTGCCAAACTGCGGTGGGATCAGAAATGTAATTAGCTTCTGGTCGTGCTCGGTACGACCGGTGGCAACCCGCCAAAGCTTCCATTCTTGTGCCTGTGGTAAGTTGAGCGCGCCCAGCAAACGGGCTGTTTCATAGATGGCCTGCTTCTCTTCCGCTGCGAGCATGTTCAGGATTTCCACCCGAACCAGCGGGCGGGATTCTGCGACGATTTCCGGTTCTTTGACTAACTGGGCGGTTGTGTTGAGTGGTGGTGTTTCTGCCTCGGCCTGAATTTGTTCTACCGTCTTGAATCCAGAAGATGCTAACACGTATCTTTCGTTAAATTCGTCCAGCTCTTCTTGGCTAGGCATCGAAGATTTGGCCGCCAAGGTCTCAATAGAGGGCAGTTGCAATTGAGATTGTTGCGTATTTTGCATGTAGCCAGGCGCGTATGCCGACGGGGCTGGTGGCTCGGTTAAGGGGTTCTGTGAGAGTGATGCGCTTTGTGCCTGGGTGTCGTCGTTATTGTTGTTGTCTTCATCCACATCCATGGCTTGTGCCACTGCCTTATCAGCTACGCTGGTTGCGATAGAACGGGCAATTTGTTGCGCAACCGTGCCGCCCATGCATCCGCACAAGGCAAAAACCAGAATACCAATCAGGAGTCGTTTCAGATAAAAACAGTTTAACATTCAATCAGTAAGAACGTATTTTTAACGCTGGAAATCCAGATTACTGCGCGGAAAAACAAATGTCTAGTGCTTGGTGATTTTGAGTCGCATATATGCTGCATATTGTTTGCGGTGTTGTTTAAATGCGACTGGAATGCAAGCTGATAAGTCCGCCGAGTATGATGATGCCAATCGCGGCGTATTCGGATAATGTGAGTGTTTCCTGCCATATCCATGCGCCAAACAAGCTGGCGAAGATGACGGTGGCGTAAGCCAGGCTGGCGACGGTGAGCGTGTTGCCGGTGCGATAAGCGCGTGTCATGGCCAATTGAGCTAAGGTGGCGGAGAAGCCAAGGCCGATGATGATGGGTAAGTCGTCCCAGGTGATCGGGGTGAAACTGTAGGGTAACATCCACACCGCCGCGCCAATCGTGGATAGCAGTGTGAAATAAAACACGGTGCGCCAATCCGGCTCGCCCATGTTAGCCAGTTGTTTGATATAAATGTAAGCCCAAGCTGCGCCAAAGCCGGATAGCAAACCAAGAATGCCATACAGGGCATCGCTGCTATGGAGGCTGGGTTTTAGCAACAGCACCACACCAATAAAGCCCAGCAAGATAGCCAGATACAATGGCTTGGCAGGCCGTTCATTCAATGTGAACGGCAGTAAGATCGCAACAAATAGGGGAGAGGTGTAGTTGAGTGTGATGGCGGTTGCGAGTGGCAGGTGTGCCAGCGCGACGAAAAAACACACTAGCGACAGAAAACCGACGATGGCGCGTGACATTTGCTTGGCCATTACGGGTGTTTTAAGTGTGTGGCCTTGCAACATGGCGATGCCAAGAATAGTGGCTAAACCGAACACCGAACGGTAAAACACCAGTTCGACACTGCTGAATTTGGCAGCCCCAGCCTTAACCAAGGCGCCCATCACGGCAAAGCCGAAGGCAGCGACGAGCATCCAGAGGCTGCCCAGATTGGGCAGTTTCATTTGGTCTTGCTCAGGTGGGGTCCCATGTTGTGGCGATACCACTCATGAAAGTGCGCCATACCGGTTTCCATTGGGTGCTGATATGGGCCGCGCTCATCTATGCTGAGCTTGTGCAGTGCACGGCGCCCTTGGTGCATGCGGTCACAAATCTCTTTGTCTTCTATTGCGGTTTCTATATAGGCAGCCTGTTGTGCAGCGACATATTCACGTTCAAACAACGCGATTTCTTCCGGGTAATAGAATTCCACAACGTTGCTGCAGCTATGCACCCCGGTTGGCACCAAGTGAGACACTATCAGTACTTGCGGATACCATTCGATCATCAGGAATGGGTAGTAGGCAAACCAAATGGCGCCATGCTTTGGTTTTTTCTGACCATGGTAACGCGCCACGGCATTTTGCCAGCGCTGATATGTCGGCGACAGGAAATGGTGGGGCAAATCCTTGTAGCCTACAGTTTGCATGCTGTAGTCCTGGGCAAATTGCCAGTCGAGTTTATCGCAGTCCACGAACTGGTTTAACCCCGGGTGGAATGGCCCAACGTGGTAGTCCTCTAGATAGGTTTCGATGAAGGTTTTCCAGTTGAAATCATAATGATCCACATGCGTGCTGTCATAGTGGTAACCGGAGAAATCGAAATCCGCTTTGCATTTGACAGAGTCCAGAATCTCTGCGATGTTTTGCGGCCCTTCGAACAGCATACCGTGCCAGTTGTACAATGGCGTTTTGTTTAAGTGCAGGCAGGGATTTTTGCTAAAATGAGGCGCTCCAAGCAACTTGCCGTCCAGGGCGTAAGTCCAGCGGTGTAATGGGCAGACGATATGGCTGGTGGAGCCGCGGCCATCCAGCATCAATGCTTGGCGGTGACGGCAAATATTGCTGACAAGAGAGATTTCTCCATCGTGGTTCACTAGCGCCTTGGCGTTGTCCATCCAGTCAATGGTGTAATAATCGTTTGGATTCGGTACCATCAGTTGATGGCCGATATATTTTGGGGCGCGAGAAAACAAATGTGCGGTTTCCAGCGCGTAAATCTCTTCACTTACGTACCAATCTACTGGCAATTGCGCGGTCGATTGCCGCAAGGTTTCTTCGGTAGTTGTGATCACACTCATAGTTCAAGCAAATGCAAAAGTGTAATTTTGCCCCAAACATGGATGATTGCAAATATTACAAAAAGACCGGCTTGTTCGGATGGTAAATTCAGGTACACTTGAGTTAGGTAAAAAAGGGAGCGAATTGTAAGAATGAGCCAACAAAAAGAAACCCCGATTGTTTTTCAAGGAAAAGCCTCAGAATACTTCGGTATCTGGATAGTCAATCTGCTGTTGTCGCTGGTAACACTGGGTGTTTTTTCCGCATGGGCAAAAGTGCGGCGAAAGAAATACTTTTACAACAATACCTATATTGAGAACGCCGCCTTCGATTATCACGCCAACCCTATTTCCATCCTGAAAGGCCGTGCTATCGCACTGGTTTTCTTCTTGGGGTACTCGTTTAGCGGCAATGTTAATCTGTTCCTGCCGTTCTTGTTCATGCTGATTTTTCTGATTGCGCTGCCATGGCTAGTGGTGCGCTCTGCCACGTTCAATGCCCGCAACACCAGTCATCGCGGCTTGCGCTTCAATTTTGTTGGCACCACGCGCGAGGCCGTGCGCGTGTTTGTGGCGGTGCCTATACTGACATTGGTTACCCTTGGGTTGATTATTCCTTACGGGGCCTATTTGAAAAATAAATTCCTGGTGGATAATCATCGTTTTGGCTTGTCACCATTCCATCTGGAAGCCAAGGTGAGAGATTTTTACAAGATCTATCTTAAGCTGTTTTTGATACCGATCGTTGGTATTTTGGCTGCGGTGGCTATACCAGCATACTATCAATATTCACATCGTGCGCAGCAGCATTCGCATATGACCGTGCCCGGAACCATGAGTTTTATTAGTCGGGCTGCGGCTGAAGAGCAAGGAGTGGATGCCGGTATGGAGGTAGAAGCCCCGGTTGAGAAAGCCTATCGTGTTGAGCGGGTCTATTCCGATAAAATGCCTCCCGATGCGGCACAACAGGCAGATGGGGTGGTAATGGAGGAGGCGCAACAGGAAACAATGGATGAGAAGCCTGTGGCGACTATGGAAGATGGGGGGCAGGTAGTTGAGCAAGCCCAGGAGAAAACATTTGAAGAGATGGTGCAGGAGCGCAACCAGAAACGCCGTGAGCAACTGCGCCAAATGCTGAGCCATCCCGCGATGCTGGCGGGCATGGTGGTCGCCGTGCTGGCTTACCTTGTGTTTATCTTCGGGTTCTGGGGTTATATGCAGGCACGTATCGGCAACCTGGTCTGGAACAATACTACGCTGGATAAGTTGTCGTTTAATAGCAGCTTGCGCGCGCGCGACCTGATCTGGATATACATCAGCAATATTATTGTCATCGCACTGACTTTGGGGTTGGCGACCCCTTGGGCGCAGGTGCGCTTGGCTAAATATCGTACTTCCAGGCTCAAAATCCTGGGCGATGTGGATTTCGACCAGTTTGTTGGTGACAAGAAAGCTGAAATCAAGGCGACTGGTGAAGAAATCGTAGATATGTTCGATGTGGATTTGTCATTCGGTTAACATGACTTTCCAGGCTGATTTCTTTGACGGGCACAGTGCGCGTGCCAGGTCGGTGCTGGTAGGTGTTTTGCCAGCGCCGGAGGCTGTCATCATGTTTGAATCCGAAGGCCGACAATATCGCTATGCTTTTTCGGAAATCCATGTGCAGGCCAGACTGGGGGCAGCCCGGCGGTTAGTCGATCTGCCAGATGGCGGCCGTTTGGAAGCCAATCAGTTGCAGGAACTTGAGGCTGCCATGCAGTCGAGGCGTAATGCCTTTTGGGGGTTCGTGCATTACCTGGAAAACCATCTTGGCTGGGTGATGATATCTTTGATCGCTACGGTTTTTGCTGGCTGGATGTTTTTGCAATATGGTGTTCCAAAGCTTGCAGAGTATGTCGCGCAGTCCACACCGCTGAGTATGGAACTCAAGCTAGGTGAGCAAGTGCTGGATACCTTCGATCACAAAATGCACTATTTGTCCGCAAGCAAAACCTCATCGCAGAAGCAGCAGGAAATCCGCCAAGGGCTGACAGACTTATGCGGCAAAATCCAACAGTGCCCACAATACCGCCTGGAATTCCGCAATGGCGGCATGATAGGCCCCAACGCATTTGCCTTGCCCGGAGGCATCATGGTGGTGACGGATGACCTGATCAAACTTTCGAAAAACGATACTGAAGTGGTTGCCGTGCTGGCGCACGAGATGGGGCATGTGAAGCAGCGGCATGCATACAGGCAAAGCATTCAGGGCGTGCTGGCAGGGCTGGTGCTGGCGGCGGTTACCGGGGATGTGAGTTCGGTGGCTTCCGGCTTGCCGGCGGCCTTGTTACAAATGCGCTATTCGCGTGCGCATGAACTGGAAGCGGATGGTTTTGCCTTGCACGCAATGCAAAAAGCCTGTTTGCCGCCCAAAGCGTTTGCAGATATTTTGCTGCGACTGAACCAGCAGGCTGGAAGCGCAAAATCCGGCAAGCAAAGACGAAATGAAGTGCCGCTTAGCGACATCCTTTCTACGCATCCGGATTCTTTGGATCGCGTAAAACCGTTTATACAGGCCAAGCCAGCCTGTGCAAGCTGAAAACCTTGCCAAATCAGCGGTTTTGAGCTAACCTTCAACGTTCTTGTTTTTATACCAAAATGGTCTTTAGGTGAACAAATTGCAGTTATCAGCGACACGTGACACGCGAATTATTATTGCGGCTAAGGCTGCGCGCGCGTCCAAGCGCCGAGAGGCAGCAATAGCTTGATTCGGCTAAAGGCACTAACGGCGGCCTTAGCCGCCGTTTTTGTTTTTTTGGAATAGAGTTTTTATGTCACAACATTTAATGAACACATATGGTCGGCAACCCGTCACTTTTACCCATGGTGAGGGTGTGTGGTTATGGGACGATCAGGGTAGTAAGTACCTCGACGCGCTTTCTGGCGTGGCGGTGAATGGTCTTGGTCATGCGCATCCCAATTTGGTGAAAACCTTACAGGCACAAATCGCCAAACTGATTCATGTTTCCAATATCTACCAAATCGCGGAGCAGGCAGCGCTTGGGGATAAGCTTGCCGAGCTTTCGGGTATGGATAAAGTGTTTTTCTGCAATTCCGGCTGTGAGGCGAACGAGGCAGCTATCAAGCTCGCACGTCTATACGGGCATAACAAGGGAATTGAGACCCCCGAGATCATCGTCATGGAAAAAGCTTTTCACGGCAGAACGATGGCAACGCTCTCCGCGACGGGCAATCGCAAAACTCAGGCTGGTTTCGAGCCGTTGGTGGGCGGATTTATCCGCGTGCCGTTCGATGATCTTGACGCTGTCAAACAGATTGCTGCGCGCAAGAATAATGTCGTGGCTGTGTTGGTGGAGCCGGTGCAGGGTGAGGGTGGCATCAATATTCCGCATGATGGCAAAAATTATCTGGAAGGCCTGCGCAAAATATGTGACGAACATGGCTGGCTACTCATGCTCGATGAGGTACAAAGCGGTATTGGCCGCACTGGAACCTGGTTCGCTTTTCAGCATACTAACATTACGCCGGATGTGATGACGTTGGCAAAGGGGCTGGGGTCTGGCGTGCCTGTTGGGGCTTGCGTGGCCAAAGGTGTGGCTGCGGACACATTCACCCCGGGTAAACATGGTTCGACGTTTGGCGGTAATCCTTTGGCAACTACAGCGGGTTTGGCAACGCTCAATATCATTGCCGAAGAAAAATTGCGCGAAAATGCTGAGAAAATGGGCGATTTGATTGTGGCCGAGCTTAAAACGGCATTGGCTGACGTGGCTGGTGTTAGAACCATACGCCATGCGGGCTTGATGATAGGCGTTGAGTTGGAAAAACCGTGTACCGAATTGGTGAAAATCGGGCTGGAAGCCAAAATTTTGATTAACGTCACAGCAGAAAATGTGGTGCGCTTGTTGCCGCCATTGGTGATTAACGAGGCTGAAGCGAGGGAATTGGTGAAACGGCTGGCGCCACTCATCGAACAATTTCTGAATCAGTAATGCGATGGAAATAAAACACTTTTTACAGTTTAACGATCTAACCACGGACGAGCTGAATCACATATTCGCGCGTACCAAGTGGATCAAGGCGCAGTTTAAAGACTACAAGCAATATTGGCCTTTGACTGACCGAACGCTGGTGATGATTTTCGAAAAAGCCAGCACACGTACACGCTTGTCTTTTGAGGCTGGCATGCACCAGCTCGGCGGTTCGGCTATTTACCTGAATACGCGCGACTCCCAGTTGGGGCGCGGTGAGCCGGTGGAAGATGCGGCGCAAGTGATTTCGCGCATGAGCGATATCGTCATGATTCGCACTTTTGAGCAAAGTATCATCGAGCGCTTTGCGCAAAACTCGCGTGTGCCGGTGATCAATGGTTTGACTAATGAATATCACCCTTGCCAGATTCTGGCAGATATTTACACATTCATCGAGCACCGTGGCAGTATCAAAGGTAAAACAGTCGCATGGATTGGCGACAGCAACAACGTCTGCAATACCTGGCTGCAAGCTGCGGAACTGCTGGATTTTAACGTGCATGTCTCCACGCCGCCCGGGTATGAAGTGGAGCCGGAGCGCGCCAATCTGTATGGCAACGACCATTTCGAGACCTTCGCCGACCCGATGGATGCGGTGAAAGGCGCCGATCTGGTGACCACGGATGTCTGGACAAGCATGGGTTTCGAGGCGGAGAACGAAGAGCGTATGCGCGACTTTGCCGATTGGCAGGTAGATGCGGACATGATGCGTGCAGCCAATAAGGACGCGCTGTTCATGCATTGTTTGCCAGCAGGCAGAGAATCGCCTTCATACGCAAAAGGCACTGATGGAGTATCTGTTGTTGGGCAAAGTGACTGCTTAGATGAATAGCAGGGAAGATTTGTCGAAACATATCTTGCCTGTTTCAGCCACGATGGTGGGGGTCTGTATGACGGTCATCACCATTTTGCAATTGGCGCCGAAAAATAATGTGTCAGCCTGGGCGGATAATCTGATTGCGTTGGATAGCTTGTTTTTTCTGATAAGTACAATCTTATCTTACTGGTCGATTCGGCACGAAGAGAACTTGATAAAGATTGAGAAACTGGCCGACCGCTGCTTTATGGCCGGCATGCTGTTTATGGTGGGAATCAATTTTTTAGTAGCATTTGAATTGTTTTAGGGATTAAATAAAAGGTAGTCGATGAACGACATTAAAAAAGTAGTGCTAGCCTATTCGGGCGGTCTGGATACTTCAGTCATCTTGAAATGGCTGCAAGACGAATATCAATGCGAGGTGGTGACTTTTACTGCCGACTTAGGGCAAGGTGAGGAGCTTGAGCCAGCACGCGCCAAAGCCAAAGCAGCAGGCGTGAAGGAAATTTATATCGATGATTTACGCGAAGAGTTCGTGCGTGATTTCGTGTTCCCGATGTTCCGCGCCAACACGGTTTACGAAGGTGAATACCTGCTAGGCACTTCGATTGCACGTCCGTTGATTGCCAAACGTTTGAT
>JBGANT010000003.1:0-138231 GCA_044222155.1 Methylophilus sp. | reverse complement strand
CCAAAATCACCCCGCACTTTACCCAAAACACTCTCTATCGAACAAACCACTAAATTGGTAGACATTGATGACGAGAGCACGCTGGGCCTGCGCGACCATGCGATGCTCGAACTGTTCTATTCCTCCGGCCTGCGTTTGAGTGAACTGGTCAACCTGAACATGGATGCACTGGATTTTGGCGAAGGCACCGTGACCGTCACAGGCAAAGGCAACAAGACACGCATCGTACCTTTGGGCAGCCATGCCGCAGAGGCAATCAGGATATGGCTTCCAGCCCGGTCAAATCTGCTCGGCGCAAATCAGGGCGAAAAAGCCGTGTTCATCAGCAAACAAGGCAAGCGCATCAACAACCGCACCGTGCAATACCGGCTCAAAGATTGGGCCATCAAGCAAGGCATCAACTCGTCCGTGCACCCGCATATGCTGCGCCACAGCTTTGCCAGCCATGTGCTGCAATCCAGCGGTGATCTGCGTGCCGTGCAGGAAATGCTGGGCCACACCAATGTCAGCACCACACAAGTGTACACGCATTTGGACTACCAACATCTTACCAAGGTATACGACGCCGCACATCCACGCGCCAGAAAAAAATAAACCCCTAAGCCATACAAGGTTTTTATCTCCCGTAGAATATGGCAAAATGAACTGCTGAATTTTAATTACGAATAAAAGGAACCATCATGGAACACACTTTACCTGCACTACCCTATGCCAAAAACGCCTTGGCGCCGCATATGTCCGAAGAAACCTTTGAATACCATTACGGCAAGCACCATCAAGCCTATGTGACCAACCTGAATAACCTGATCAAAGGTACAGAATTCGAAAACGCCAGCCTAGAAGACATCATCAAGAAATCCTCTGGCGGCATCTACAATAACTCCGCGCAAGTGTGGAACCACACCTTCTTCTGGAACTGCATGAAACCCAATGGCGGCGGCGCACCAACCGGCGTGCTGGCAGATGCCATCAACAAAAAATGGGGCAACTTCGATGCGTTTAAAGAAGCCTTTACCAAATCCGCTGTCGGCAACTTCGGCTCCGGCTGGACATGGCTGGTGAAAAAAGCCGACGGCAGCGTGGATATCGTCAACATGGGCCCGGCCGGCACACCGCTCACTACTGGCGACAAAGCCTTGCTGACCGTGGACGTATGGGAGCACGCCTACTATATCGACTACCGCAACGCACGCCCAAAATTTGTGGAAACCTTCCTGAACAGCTTGGCTAACTGGGATTTTGCTGCCGCCAACTTTGCAGCTTAATCAGCAAGGTGATTAAATAAAAAGCCGAGTGATTTCACTCGGCTTTTTATCTGTAGTCACAAACATCATGCGCCCTTATCACGCCCATATCTATTTCACTTTGGAGCAAACCGAACTGGCAGCTAAAGCACAGGAAGACATTATACGTGCCATTCCGCAGTTGACTTATGTAGGCCGCTTAATTCCCATGCCCATTGGCCCACATACATTGCCGATGTTCGAGATTCACATTCCGGTTGCCAATCTTGAAGATGCTATCCAAACCATCGACACCTTGCGCCAAGGCTTGTCTGTACTGATTCACCCTGTGCAGCACAATGAGTTGCAAGCACACACCGAATTGGCAAGGTGGCTAGGCAAGCCTTTGCCATTGAAGCTTGAAGTGTTAAGATAATCGGCATGTTGCGCCGTTTCTGGGTTCATTTCTGTCTGGTTCTGTTATTTGCATGCGTGCAAATGGGCGTGGTCACGCACGAGATCAGCCATGTAACACACCCGCAGCCTTTGCCATTGAAGCTTGAAGTGTTAAGATAATCGGCATGTTGCGCCGTTTCTGGGTTCATTTCTGTCTGGTTCTGTTATTTGCATGCGTGCAAATGGGCGTGGTCACGCACGAGATCAGCCATGTAACACACCCGCAGAAACACTCCCAGACCGACAAAAACACCACTTCCGAACAATGCGAACAGTGTATCGCCTATGCACAAGGTGCACATGGTGTTTTAGGCAATGATTTCCAAATCATCCCGCAGGCCGCACAGCATGTGCTTTCTACTGAGCATATCGCGCATCTGGCCAGCGTTCTCAGCTCTCCTTACAGCGCCCGCGCGCCGCCTAGCACCTCAATCATCTAGCGACTTTATCCCCGGCGCACTATGCCGGTTATCTGCTATTTTTGAGGTAAATACCATGTTGAATAGAATAAAGCCCATCGCTTTGGGCATAAGCGTACTGCTCGCGCAGGGCGCACTGGCGGAAGAACCCGCTAATATCCAGGTGGATAGTGTATCTGTTACTGGCAACCCGCTAGGCGTAAGTTCCGATGAGTTGGTGGTACCGGTTTCCGTGTTAAGTGGCAAGGAACTGACCTTACGTCGTGAAGGCACGCTGGGTGAGACTTTGAACGGCTTGCCGGGTGTTTCTGCCACACGTTTCGGGCCAAATGCGTCCCGCCCCGTCATTCGTGGTCTGGATGCCGAGCGCGTGAAAATCATGCAGAACGGCGTGGGTATCCTAGATGCCTCCAGCTTAAGTTTTGACCATGCAGTAATGGTGGATCCGCTCATCATCGAGCAAATTGACGTAGTGCGCGGCCCTGCAGCCTTGCTGTATGGTGGCAGCGCGATGGGTGGCGTGGTCAATGCGATTGACCACCGTATTCCCAAAGAAAAACTCGAAGGCATTACCGGTCGTACCGAAGCGCGCTTTGGCGGCGCCGAAAGCACACGCAACGGCGCAGCTGTCGTGGATGTAGGCAATGGCGCATTGGCTATCCACGGCGATGTTTACACGCGCAAGACCAGCGATCTGGACATTCCCGGTTTTGCCGTTAGCCGCCGCAAGGCCGAGGCGGATGGCACACCACGCGAGAATCGTGGCAAGCTAATAAACAGTGCCGCAGATGCCGATGGTGGTGCGTTAGGAGCGGCATTGACTTTCGACAACGGCTACGTTGGCCTTTCTTACGCGCGGGATGACAACTTCTACGGCACGGTCGCCGAAGAAGAAGTTCGTATTGACATGAAAAGCGACCGTTGGGACTTTGCGACAGAATTCACCGATCTTGGTACCGCCATTCACCGCGTCAAGTTCCGCATGGCGCACACCGACTACGAACACAAGGAACTGGAAGGCGCCGAAGTTGGCACCACCTTCAAGAACCGTGGCCTGGAAGGCAGTCTGGAAGCGGGTCACAGCCCGATATTAGGATTGAATGGTGTAGTTGGTTTCCAGTTTGGCAACACCAACTTTGAAGCAATTGGGGAAGAAGCCTTTGTGCCCGGTGTCAACACGCAAAACCACGCGGTGTATATCTACGAAGAACTGCCGCTTGGCGCTGATGAAAAGGCCAAGCACAAGCTCACTTTTGGTGGGCGTTTAGGACGCACCTCGGTGGATTCCAAAGACAGCGCCGATTTTGGCCCCGGTCAGAACAATAGCTTCAATCCCAACAGCTTTGCACTTGGCGGTCTTTATGGCATCAACGAAAACTGGTCAGCCACGGCCAACCTGTCACACAACGAGCGTGCACCCAGTTATTTTGAGCTATATGCCAATGGCGCACACGTAGCCACTGGCCAATTTGAAGTAGGCAACAGCAACCTTAAAAAAGAACGTTCGAATGGCATCGATGCGCAACTACGCTGGCGTGACAGCCGCAACAGTTTTAATTTTGGGGCTTATTACACGCGCTTTACCAACTTTATCGGGCTTTTCGATACGGGCAATATAGACCCGATTGATTTGTTACCTATCGCAGAGTTTCGCTCAGTGCGCGCTGTGTTCAAGGGTGTTGAGTTCGACGGGAAATTCGGTATAGCCGACAACTTGGATTTAACCGTGCGTGGCGATTATGTACATGCGCGAGATAAAACCAATAGTGAGTACTTGCCG
The DNA here is from genome assembly GCA_044222155.1 of Methylophilus sp. Taxonomy (GTDB): domain Bacteria; phylum Pseudomonadota; class Gammaproteobacteria; order Burkholderiales; family Methylophilaceae; genus Methylophilus. The sequence goes on along the minus strand of JBGANT010000003.1, from coordinate 134,353 downwards.
CGCATCGCACCCTTGCGCTTGGGGGCTGGCCTGCGTTATCAGCTGGGGAACTTCAGCGCGCGGCTGGATGTCCTGCACGCTTTCAAGCAAAACAACACTGCTGTGAACGAGCTGAAAACCAGCGCCTATACGGATGTCAGCGCAATGGTGGCTTACAAGCTGCCAGTGCCGCGTTTTCATGTAGAGGTGTTTGCCAAGGCCAATAACCTGCTAGATGAAGAGATACGCGAACATGCATCTTTCCTTAAGGATATTTCTCCTGCAGGTGAGCGCTCACTCTTGATTGGTGCGCGAGCAGATTTCTAAATTAAAAAGGCGCTAGATAGCGCCTTTTTTAAAAGAAAATCACAAGCACCCATACCACCAGAAACAACATCATCGCCATAAATACGGCTGCACTACCAATATCCTTGGAGCGTTTTGCCAGCATGTGATGCTCTATCGAGGTATGATCCACCGCCGCTTCAATTGCCGAGTTTAGCAACTCGACCACAAGCACCAGAAAAATTGAACCCACCAACAAGACTTTCTCGAATTTATCGTGGCCCAAATATATTCCAAGCGGTATCAGCACCACGCAAAGCATTAACTCTTGCCGAATCGCTGCTTCATTCTCGTATGCCGCTTTGAGGCCTGCCATCGAGTAGCCAAACGCCGCCGCAATACGCTGTAAACCATTTTTACTTTTGTACGGGCTTTCCATTGCTCGCCTTTATATGTATTAAACAGCCCATATTATCACGCCTACTCGCACCACTTAAAGCCGTACGGTATGATTACGGTTATCAACAACAATTTATGCTAGGAGTAGTTTATGACAAGAATGGTGAAATGTGTGAAACTGGGCCAGGAAGCCGAAGGCATGGCTTTCCCACCGTATCCCGGTGATCTTGGTAAACGCATCTTTGAAAATGTCTCCAAAGAAGCCTGGGCAGGCTGGCTTAAACAGCAAACCATGCTGGTGAATGAGAACCGCCTAAGCCTGGCTGACCCCGCCGCTCGCAAATATTTGAGCGAGCAAACCGAGAAGTATTTCTTTGGCGAAGGTGCGGATACCGCAAGTGGCTACGTGCCGCCTAGTAAATGAAACAAAGCCGCATCGCTATCAAATCAGTCGCAGGCATTATCTGCCTGTTACTGACGCTGGCGATAAGCAATGAAGCGCTGGCTGCCAAAAAGAAAAGTAAACGCAAAACCAAGCCAATAGCCACTGCGCCAAAATACGTCTTTAATATCCCCTACGCATCGCCAGAAGCCGCACAAGCCGCTCTGGAACAACGTTCTGACATACCAAGGCATGACGCCCCACCATACGGCTGGGAAACCCAGGAAAACTGGAAAGTCTTCAAAGAACACACTACCGGAAAACCGGGCGTCATCGAATGGGCATTTACCCCGCCCGAACACCCGGCACACCCCACGGCTATCAAACGCTACTTTGATGTTGGCTCGGCAGACCATATCTACATCGACACCACAATGATGTGCGCTGGTGAAAGAACCGCCTGCAAAGACTTATCGGGAATAGTAGAAAAAGCCAACTGGCGTATCAAGAAAGACAGCGAGCGGCATTTTGTGAAAGAGGGCGAGTTTTTGTGGAAAGACGCGCCCACTTCGCATCCGATTAGCGCAAAAGATTAAACCCTCGCGCGCGCATTCATTGCAAAAAACACCTGCCCTGCAAGCCAATCTGGATGCGGCTTCCAGAGCACCGACTACCACAATGAAAAAACCCGCAGATTTGCGGGTTTTTTCATTGAACCAAAGCGTAAGCCGGTTATTTCTTATAGGTTTTTACGCCATCCGCCGTTGCCAGCAACAAGATATTCGCTGGACGGGCTGCGAATAAACCATTGGTGACTACGCCGACAATCTGGTTGATTTCCGCTTCTGTCTTGACTGGGTCGGTAATCGTCAAGCCATGTACATCCAGAATCACGTTGCCGTTGTCAGTGGTGAAATCACGCAACACCGGGCGGCCACCCATTTTCACCAGTGCACGTGCCACCTGGCTGCGCGCCATGGGCAACACTTCTACCGGTAGCGGGAACTTGCCCAGCACGGAAACATATTTGCTTTCATCACAAATGCAAATGAAGGTTTTGGCCACAGCGGCCACGATCTTTTCACGGGTCAGTGCGCCGCCACCGCCTTTGAGCATGTGCATGGCCGAAGTGATTTCATCCGCGCCATCCACGTAAATATCCAGGCTGTCGATATCGTTCATGTCGTACACCTTGATACCATGATTGCGCAGACGCTGCGCAGTGGCTTCGGAACTGGCGACTGCACCTTCTATTTTGTGTTTGACTTTGGCAAGTTCTTCGATGAAGTAGTTGGCTGTAGAGCCTGTGCCTACACCGATGATGCCTTCTTTTACATATTCAACCGCCGCTTTGGCGACTTGTTGTTTGAGTTCGTCTTGTGTGTATGCCACGATGCTATTTCCCCAAAAATCTTTATAATCGATGAAAGTATAACTATACACCGCCGCCATTAGTTTAAAAACAAGCCTATTCAAAATATCGCATGACGATTAACTACAAAGAAAAGATCGAGCAATCGCAGGTTTATGCCGTTGCCAAGAAAACACCGCTGGAACTGCAGCCCAATCTTTCGGCGCGGCTGGATAATCGCATACTACTGAAACGCGAAGACATGCAGCCAGTGTTCTCGTTCAAGCTGCGTGGTGCTTACAATAAGATGGCACATCTTTCGGCAGATGCCCTGAAACGCGGCGTGATAGCGGCCTCTGCGGGCAATCATGCGCAAGGCGTGGCGTTAAGCGCGCAAAAGCTGGGCTGCCGCGCCGTGATCGTGATGCCGACCACCACACCGCAAATCAAGATTAATGCGGTGAAAGCGCGCGGGGCGGAAGTCATTTTATTTGGTGACAGTTACAGCGATGCCTATGTCCACGCCCTGAAACTGGAAGAAGAACAAGGCTTGACCTTTGTACACCCTTACGACGACCCGGATGTGATTGCCGGACAAGGCACGATAGGCAAGGAGATTCTGGAGAACCATCCTGAGCCGATTGAGGCGATATTCTGCTGCGTAGGCGGCGGAGGCTTGCTAGCCGGCGTGGCGGCTTATGTAAAAGCCGTGCGCCCAGAAGTCAGGATTATCGGCGTGGAGGCGAAGGACGCCGAAGCGATGACTGAATCGCTGAAAAAAGGCGAGCGCGTGATGCTGGAGCAAGTCGGCCTGTTTGCCGATGGCGCGGCCGTGAAGCAAGTGGGCGAGCATACATTCAAGCTATGTCAGCAATATGTGGACGAGATGATCGTAGTAGATAACGACGCGATCTGTGCTGCGATTAAAGATGTATTTGAGGACACGCGCAGCATTCTGGAACCCGCTGGCGCGCTTTCCGTGGCGGGTTTGAAAGCCTATGCAGAGCGCGAAAATCTGCACGACAAGACATTGATAGCTGTGGCCAGCGGTGCCAATATGAACTTTGATAGGCTGCGCTTTGTGGCCGAACGCGCCGAGGTAGGCGAAAAGCGTGAAGCGGTATTGGCAGTGACGATCCCCGAGAAACCTGGCACGTTCAAAACTTTTTGCCGTTTACTAGGCAACCACAGCGTTACCGAATTCAACTATCGCTATTCCGACCCGAAGGAGGCACATATCTTTGTCGGGGTAGCCATGCACGACCCGACAGAGCGTGCCACATTTATCAACGAATTACAGACTCACGACCTGCCTACGCTGGATTTGACCGACAACGAGATGGCCAAGCTACACTTGCGGCACCTAGTGGGTGGCCACGCGCCACAAGCACAGCACGAGGTGGTTTACCGTTTCGAATTTCCCGAAAAGCCGGGCGCACTGATGAAGTTTCTGGACACTATGGAACACGACTGGAATATCAGTTTGTTTCACTACCGCAACCACGGCGCAGACTTTGGCCGCGTACTGGTAGGTATGCAAGTGCCGCCAGAGGACAATGCGGAGTTCCAGGCTTTTCTGCAGCGGCTGGGCTACCCCTATTGGAACGAAACCGATAACCCGGCATATCGGCTGTTTTTAGGTTAAATGGCTAAATATAACCACATATTTGGCTAAATACAGCCATGCCAGTTTCTTATCAACACTATCTCATTGTTTTCATTAAAATTAGCGCCTTGGCTGCGCAAGAACGATTTTTGCATGGATAATGAACGCAATCATAGAAAATAGGCAACTTATAGTAAAAATTCCTGCCTAACTGGGCAGTAAACTTTGGAGAGTAAGCGCATGAATTTCAAGAAAACCCTAATCGCCATCGCGTTTGGCGCAATATTTTCTAGCAACGCAGTGGCTGATGCAGGAAAAGCCTATGTCACTAGTCAGGATGGCGGCGTCACCGTCGTGGACTTAGCCACGATGACTGCCAGCGGCACGATCGATGTGAAGGGCGAAGGTCCGCGCGGCTTGGGCATTACCGATGATGGCAAATTCCTAATTGTTGCAACGCGCGAGAATGGCAGCGTTTCCGTCATCGACACGGCAACCAACGAGGTCGTAAAACAAATTCCGGTAGGCAAAAACCCGGAATTCGTGCGCGTGAAAGGCAACTTGGCTTTTGTAAGCTACGAGCCAAGTGCCAAAGGCGGCCCGCCACCAGTGCCCGGTTCGGATGCAGCCAAGGCTGCCGAAGCCGAGGAAGACGATGATGACAAAGAACCGGCACGCATCGGCATCATCGACCTGAAACAGGGCAAGAAAATCCGCGAGATTGTTGGCGGCCCCGAAACTGAAGGCATCGAATTCAGCAAGGATGGCAAACAACTCATTATCACCAATGAAGCCGACAACACCATCACCGTGCACAATATCAAAACTGGCAAACTCGTCAAAAAAATCAAGACGCACGATTATGGCGATCGTCCGCGTGGAATCAAGGTTTCGCCAGATGGCAAAACTTATATTGCGACGCTTGAATACGGTAACAAGTTCATGGTGCTGAATAAGAACTTTAAAGTGCTGCGCACCGTGGATACTGGCGTCACGCCTTATGGCGTGGCCTATGATACTGCAGGCAAATACATCTATGTGGCCACCAACAAATCCAAAATGCTGGAGGTATTTGACGCCAAAACTTACGCCAAAGTCAAAGAAATCCCTAGTGGCAACCGCTGCTGGCATTTCAGCTTTACACCGGATGACAAACAAATCATGCTGGCATGCGGAAAATCAGATGCTTTGATACTGATTGACGCAGAAAAACAAGAGTCGGTGAAAGAGATAAAAATAGACAAAATGCCTTGGGGCGTTGTGACTTACCCGAAAGCGATGGGTAGTTTGGATACCAAACTGAAGTAAACCCCAGCAAATATAAGGCCCGCAACTGCGGGCTTTTTTATTGTAGCTTTTTCAGAATGTATTCCCAATCTCTGGGATCCACCGGCGTAATGGATAAGCGATTACCGCGCTGCAAAATACGCAAGTTTGCCAATTCAGGTGTTTCGCGCATTTCTTTCAGGGTGAGATTACGCGTTTTGCGCACCAGTTTCACATCCACATTCAGCCAGCGCGGGTGTTCCGGTGTAGATTTCGGGTCATAATATTTATGTTCCTTCACGAACTGGAAACGGTCTGGATATGCCAATGCAGACACCTCGCAAATGCCGACAATGCCAGGCTCATTACAATTGGAGTGATAGAACAGCACACCATCGCCAATTTTCATCTGGTCACGCATGAAATTGCGCGCCTGGTAGTTGCGCACGCCGTACCAATCCACCGTTTGATTGGGCATGTTCGCCAAATCATCGATGGATACATCGGCAGGTTCGGATTTCATTAACCAGTAGCGCATGAAAATTCAGTCTATAAGGCAAATAGGCGCAACAAATCTTGTTCAAATAAAGCTGAGACAAGGCAGTTGGGCGAACGCAGTACATTTAAGTACGAGAAGTGAAAATAACGCAGTATCAGCAAAATTTCAACAAGATTAATTTGCTGTGGTGTTGCCTGAGCCGTATATCCTGAACCAAAAAGTTCAGGTGGTAACAGCCTAAAGCGCTTTAGGTACACTCGCCAAGGGCACCTTAAAAGGCCACCCAACTTAGAGCGCTCACACCGCAACTTGATGAGCCGAAACCTATAACAGAGACTAGTTCAAGGAATTTTTGACTCAAGCAACACCACAGAAAACTACCAGATGATAATACAACGCGAATATGACTTTGATATGAACCGTAGCTGCTTATGCGCAGTTACAGCAGCTTATTGTGTGACGCAATTGCTTCATCAATCTGGTTCTGCATTGCGTTTATCCTACGCCGATAATCCCCAATGTCAACGCTACCGGATTTGATGTTCAGCAAATCGTGCGACATATTCAACGCTGCCATGATGGCGATGCGCTCTACACCCACCACTTTACCGGTATCACGAATCTCGCTCATTTTGTTGTTAAGGTAATCTACCGCATCCATCAAGCCTTGCAGTTCATCATCGCTGCATGAAACCGTGAAATCACGACCCATGATTTTGACATCTCTGGCCTTAGCGGTCATGTGGACTCCATATCCTGCGGAAGCGATTCCAGCAGTTTTTCCAGCTTGTCACCTGCGAGCTGCATATTGCTTTTCAGCTTATCTGCGCCTGCGCGTGCCAAATCCAGTTGACTACGCAGATCCTGATTTTCATTACGCAAAGATGCATACAAGCCCACCAGTTTGGTGATTTTCTCTTCCAGGACTCTGATATCTGCTTCCATGTGGGCACTATAATTGAAAAAAATCAACAAAGTCAATAGCTAACAATCACTATTCAAAGTGATTTGGCATGTTATGTCATGCCTTTGTTGTAAAAACCTGATTACAGCCCATTACAAGCACGTTATAATACTCCCAGTTGTCAGGTGCCCGAATCAATTTCTTGATGAAGGTGAAACTGGGAATTTGGTGCGCAAAACCTTTTTGCAATGCCAAAGCTGCCCCCGCAACGGTAAGCAAGCGTGGATTCATCCACAGGCCACTGAGCATCGCTCGGGAAGGCGATGAATCAAATCTTGCAAGCCCGGAGACCGGCCTTACAACCAAACGTGCTAAACATGCCGCGGGGTGACGGTGTTGGGCTGTAATAGCTTCAATTACTTCTCACATTTTTCTTTCTCTGCCGCAGTTTGGTTATTGCTTAACGCATGCGGGGTCGCATGCTTAACAGGGAATGAAAAATGAAAATCAAAACACTCGCGGGCGCACTCGCGCTTATTTACGCATCACCTTTTACCGCAACACCACTATTTGCCGCTGAAGAGATCTTACTCGATGACGTTGTTGTCACTGCCACGCGCACGCCACAGCCGCGCGAGAGCGTCATTGCGGATGTCACTGTGATTAATGCGGAAGAAATCCAACGTGGCGGTCAATCTACATTGGTTGAGGTGTTACAACTGCAGCCAGGTATTCAAATCGACAATAGCGGCGGTGCTGGCAAGGTCTCTAATATTTTTATGCGCGGCACCAACAGTGGTCATGTCGTCGTACTAATCGATGGCGTGCGTATCCAATCTGCCACTGTGGGCACCACCACTTTCGAAAACATTCCGCTTAACCAGATTGACAGAATCGAGATTTTGCGCGGCCCTGCGAGTAGCCTCTATGGTCAGGACGCCATCGGCGGTGTAATCCAGCTTTTTACCAAGAAAGGCGAAGGTGCAACAAAAGTCTACGCAAGCGCGGGTTATGGCACTTACGATACAAAAATTGGCGAAGCTGGTGTGCGTGGCAAAACCAATGATACCAGCTATGCGCTCAACCTTTCTGCAACGAATGTAGATGGGTTTTCTGCATTGGACACGCACGACCCGAATGTGAATGATGATGACGAATATCGTAACCTTTCGGTTAGCTTTAATCTCAATCAACAATTAGCTGTTGGGCATGAAATAGGGCTGCAGTTTTTAAATAGCGACGGTGTCACACGTTATGATAACTTCTATAATTTCTCTGATTTTTCCTCCAAGCTCAAACTCAACCAGCAAACTGCCTCGCTTTACAGCAAGAATCAATGGCTGGATTTTTGGAAAAGTACTTTACGTGTAGGCTTTAGTAAAGATCAACTTAAAAATTACGATCAAAATTTCTTTCCCGGGTTTTCTCGATTTGATACCGAACAAAGACAAATCAACTGGCAAAACGATTTTACTCTACCTCTAGGCACACTCACGCTTATGTACGACCGCCTAGAAGACCGCGTAAAATCTACCGATGCGTTTACACAAAACAGGCGCATCAACCAAGGTTATGCAGCAAGCTACATAGCTAATATGGACGCACATAGCGTGCATGCCAGCTTGCGGGAAGACCATAATAGCCAATTTGGCAACAATACCACCGGCGGCATTGGTTATGGATACAGCTTCAACCAAAATTGGCGCGCTAGCGCAAGCTACGGTAGCGCATTCAAAGCGCCTACTTTTAACGATTTGTATTACCCATTCCAAGATTTTGGTATTTTTGGTACATATGTTGGCAACCCAAATTTAGCGCCAGAAAAATCGGATAACATTGAAGCCAGCCTAAAGTTTCAAGATGACTCCACACAGGCAAGTGTGACACTCTATCGAAACAAAGTACGCGATTTAATAGCCTCAAACGGATTATTTAATGCCACGCCAATCAATCTAAGAAAAGTCACCATTGATGGGCTCACTATCGCGGCGAGCAAGCAATGGGACAACCTTGAACTCAACGGCAGTGCCGATATTTTATCGCCACGCGATGACGAAACCGATAATTTACTGGCACGCCGCGCGAATCGGCATGGTAAGCTGGGCATGGCCTACACTTGGCAATATTGGCGCTTTGGTGCTGAAGTCGTTACATCATCTGCCCGATATAACGACCCAGCCAATGAATTCCGGCTGGGTGGCTATACCTTGCTCAACCTGACATCACAATACAAAATCAACGCAGACTGGAGCGTTCAAGCGCGTGCTAATAATGTATTTGATAAAGACTATGCGCTGTCTTCGTTAAAGTTTGGGTTCTCGCCAAACGACCCTGATTACAACACGCCCGGCGCGAACTTATTCGTGAATATTCGCTATGAACCGCAATAATGCTATGATTAATCATTGGATTGGAGATTGAAATGAATAAAACCATTTGGATTGTTTTAGGCCTCGCATTTTTTATGTTGCTTACACGCGGCAGTCACACACTCACGCCTTTCAGCTTGCCAGATGCGAGCTTGGCAGTGTTTCTGCTGGGCGGGCTATGGCTCAAACGTTGGGGCTGGTTTGCGGCATTTTTTGTGCTGGGCACAGTCATTGATTTTGGCGCTGCCGCATTTGACCCTGCACAAGGCTTCTGCCTCACCAATGGCTACTGGGGCTTGATTCCAAGTTATGCCGTGATGTGGTTGGGTGGCCAATGGCTTGGCAAACAGCGTGACACGTTCGTACCGCTACAATTTACATTGGTAAGTATGATGACGAGTTTTATCGCGTTCGTAATTTCTACACAAACTTATTACTTGTTTTCAGGCCGCTTCCCGAATAACGGCCTAACCCAGACTATCCAATACGGCTGGAACTACTTGCCAAACTGGATGGGCTTTGCAGCCATGTATTTCGCGTTAATTTGGCTAGGCATGTATGTGTTGCGTCAAATCAAACCGGTACAAGCCTTACAAGCTTGATGTGCTACACACGAAAAAAGCCGCTCATTTTCAGCGGCTTTTTTTATCTCTACGATTCGGATATGTGACATGAGCAATAACCCACACGCCTATTCTGCTTCAGAGCAATCGGCCATTTATAAGGTTATCGCCGAACGCCGCGATATGCGCCATTTCCTCCCTACTCCGATTGGGCCAGAATTACTGGAAAAGCTACTGCAAGCTGCGCACCATGCACCATCAGTTGGGCTAATGCAGCCGTGGCGCTTTATTCGTATCACCGACATTCATCTGCGCCAAGCCATACACCAGTTGGTGGAAGAAGAGCGCGTTAAAACCGCACAGGCGGTTGGCGAGTTTGAAAACACCGCGCGCATGGCCGAATTTTTGCGGCTGAAAGTTGAAGGTATTTTGGAATGCGGCGAGTTATTAGTCGCAACACTTTGCGATAAGCGTGAGCAACATATATTTGGCCGCCGCACGCTGCCGGAGATGGATTTAGCATCACTAAGTTGCGCGATTCAAAACCTGTGGCTGGCCGCGCGCGCCGAAGGGCTAGGCATGGGCTGGGTGTCGATTTTCGACCCGAAGAAGCTGGCCGATTTATTGCACATGCCAGCGGACGCAAAGCCAGTTGCCATCTTGTGTTTGGGCCATGTGAACAGCTTTTACAAATCGCCAATGCTGGTAGAAACCGGCTGGAAAGAAGCGAAGCCCCTTGCGGAAATGGTGATGGAAAATGGCTGGAGCACCGTTTGAGTTCGATATCATGCCCTGCCGTGCTTGTTTCCGCGCCCGCTTCCGGCCAAGGCAAAACCCTTTGCACAGCCGCATTGGCGCGAGCTTGGCGTAATCGCGGCTTAAAGGTGCAATGCTTTAAGAGTGGGCCAGATTTTTTAGACTCGATGATTTTAGAAGTGGCCACCGGTCGCCCGGTTTACAATTTGGACCTTGGCATGTGCGGCGCGGACGATGGCGCGGCGCAGCTTTACCAAGCCGCACAAACTGCCGATGTGATCCTTGTTGAAGGTGTGATGGGTTTGTACGATGGTGCGCCTTCCAGCGCCGATTTGGCGCTTCAATTCGACCTGCCTGTATTGGTGACAATTGATGCCAGCGCCATGGCGCAAACCTTTAGCGCTATTGCTGCAGGCCTGCTTTCCTACAATCCTGCGCTTAAACCTGCCGGTGTGATTGCCAATAAACTCGGCAGTGTTGGGCACGGCAAACTGTTGCAGGAGGCCTTACCCAAGCATTTATCATGGTTTGGCGCGCTGTTAAAAGAAGATGCTTTCGCCCTGCCAGAGCGGCATTTGGGCTTGCATCGCGCGGCGGAAATTAAGGATTTAGAAGCTAAAATTGAAGCGGCTGCAAAGGCGTTGCGCGACAGCAGTGATTTGCCGCTGCCACCTTTGGTCACGTTTAATCCGCCGGCTCAAGCCGCGTTGCCGCAGCTGCTCGCGGGCAGAACCATCGCCATTGCGCGTGATGCGGCGTTTTGTTTTATTTACCCCGCCAATGTGGACTGTCTGCAAGCAATGGGCGCAACCCTTATCTATTTTTCGCCGATTGCAGATAACAACCTCCCGGAAGCCCATGGATATTGGCTTCCAGGCGGGTATCCTGAATTACATCTGGCAGATTTAAAACAAAACACGCGCATGAAAGCGGGTTTAAAAGCAGCCTTGGAAGCAGGCAAGCCGATACTGGCGGAATGCGGCGGCATGATGGCTTTGGGCGAAACCTTGAATGGCGAAGCCGCTTTTGGCTTGCTGGCCGGGCATAGCACAATTGAGCCAAAACTACAGGGTTTGGGCACGCAAACACTCGCAACCGCGCACGGCACACTGGCCGCCCACACTTTTCATTATGGCAAATTTGAGACTAGTTTAAACATGGCGCATCAAGCCACCAGCCAGTATGGAAGCGGCGAGGCGGTGTATCGCCAACGTGGCATTACTGCCAGTTTTCTTCATTTTTACTTTCCTTCCAATCCCGCGGCCAGCGCAGCGATATTTTTGGCGAAATAAACATGTCTCAACGTATCGTCTGCCTTACCACCGAAACCGTCGAAGTGCTGTACGCGTTGGGCGAACAAGACCGCATAGTCGGCATTTCCGGTTACGCTACTCGACCCGCCATTGCGCGTAAAGAGAAGCCAAAAGTTGCGGCTTTTACCACTGCAAAAATTGATAAAATTTTGGCACTCGAGCCAGACCTAGTTCTAGGATTTTCCAATCTGCAGGCCGACATTGCCGCCGCGTTGATTAAAGCGGGCATAGAGGTGCATGTGTTTAATCAGCGTTCTGTCGATGAAATTTTGCAGATGATATTGACGCTGGGCTGCTTGGTGGGAGCGCAGGAAAAAGCCGGATTGCTGATAAACAGCTATCAAAAGCAAATTAACAACGCCTTGGAAGCCGCATCAATGCTGCCTCGCAGGCCGGTGATTTATTTTGAAGAATGGGACGAGCCGATGATTTGCAGCATTCGCTGGGTGGCGGATTTAATCGCTATTGCGGGCGGCAAGGACTGCTTTCCCGAACTCACCACACAGCATGCCGCCACTAACCGCATTGTAAGCCAAAAACAAGTATTGGCGCGACTTCCGGACATTATTATTGGCTCGTGGTGCGGCAAAAAATTTCAACCGGAACAAGTAAAAGCGCGCGCTGGCTGGCAAGCCATTCCCGCCGTAAAATATGACTTTGTGCGAGAAATAAAATCCGCCGATATTTTGCAACCCGGCCCATCAGTATTCACACACGGCTTGCCTCATTTGCAGGCGATTATCGCAGAATGGCAGAAAGCGCAACAATGACAATTCATCTCGTTTTAGGCGGCGCGCGCTCTGGCAAAAGCGCCTATGCGGAAAAGCTAGCGCTGGAAAGCGGTCTTTCCGTCGCTTACGTCGCTACAGCGCAGATTTATGACGATGAATTCAAAGCGCGTGTCGCACACCACCAAGCGCGCCGCCCTAAAAACTGGCGCTTGATCGAAGCGCCGCATCATTTAGCCGATGCTTTAAAAACCATCGCCCTGCAAGCCAATCAGGATAAGGATTCCGGGCATACCATTATTGTGGATTGCCTCACACTCTGGCTGGCACAATGCATCTGCCCGGACTGCGCGCCGCCGGAAGGTGTTAGCTGGAAAGCTGAACGCGATAAATTGCTGGAAACTCTACCGAAACTGCAAAGCGAAATCATCCTGGTCAGCAATGAAGTCGGCATGGGGATCGTGCCACTGGGCGAGATCAACCGCAAGTTTCAGGATGAACAAGGCCGCCTGAACCAGGCCGTGGCGCGGATTGCCGACACAGTCACTTTTGTTGCCGCCGGGCTGCCACTTAAACTGAAAGGATGAATATGGATTTTATATTGAGAGGTGAGCACATCGCCTTGTGCGATTTGCTGAAGCTCACCGGCATTGCCGATAGCGGCGGTCAGGGCAAAGCCATGGTAGCCGAGGGCATGGTGACTGTGGATGACAAAGTTGAACTGCGCAAAACCGCTAAAATCCGCGCGGGGCAGACGGTGGAGTGCGCGGGGCAAACTATTCTGGTGAAAGCAATTTAAGCCTCGCGCACGTTCATTGCAAAAACAGATGCCCTGCAAGCCTTATCCAGCTTGGCTTGCAGGCCGATGCCTGTGCCAATGAAAAGCTGAATCGCTAAATTTTCTTAGCGATTTACAAAAATCACCCGCGGCACCGCGCTACCAAATTCCAGTTGCGTAATGCTGCCATGATCGATGTGAAAACGGAACAAGCCTTTGAGCGGCATGTTGAGCACATGGGCGATTAGCGCGCGAATCACGCCGCCGTGTGTGACGACGGCAATCTCCTGCCCTGCGTGTTGCGTTTGCGCTTCCGCCAGAAAACCCAGCGCCCGCTGTTGCATCTGGCTAAACGTCTCACCATTGGGCGGGGCAATGTGCGCGTAATTGTGCGCCCATTCGTCAAAAACATCGCGTGGAATATCGTCCCAAGCCTGCATTTCCCAGTCACCAAAATGCAGTTCGGCCAGACGCGCGTCCAGCACTGGCTCGCCATGCTGCAGTGCGATTGCCAGCTTGGCACAACGCTGCAAAGGGCTGCTATAGATGCAAGTAAAGCGCGTATCGGTTAGCTTGGCGCGCAACGTGCCCAGCTCCTCAATAAAGCTTGCGGCGACATCGACATCGCTTTGCCCATAGCAAACCCCGTTTGGCACTTGCAGCGCAGTGTGCCGTATCAGTGTCACTTTCATAACCCGGCGCTCCAGGCCAGCGCGCCAAGGTAAAACACCAGTTCGGTAATTTGCTGCGATGCGCCCAGCGTATCGCCGGTATAGCCGCCGAGACGTTTCAAGAGCTTGGCCCGCCACCAAGCCCAAATCAGCACCACCGGCAGCAGCGCCATCAACACCAGCTTGGCAATTACCCAAGGCGAATGGCGGAACATCGCCAGCAGAACCAACATGACGATGAAAGGCAGCAAGCCAAAGAAATTGGCGATAGCGAGATGTGTGCCGGAGATTTGCGTCGCCAGCGGCTTGGCTTTGCCGCTTGGTTTGACATAATCCGCCGTCGCCATCACCCACACAGCAGCCAACCGGCTAAGCGCATGGCCGACCACCAGCACCAGCGGTATGAAGGTCGGATGCATATGACTCAACACCTGAAACTTGGCGAACAAGACAAAGAACAAGGCGATTGCGCCATAGGTACCCAAGCGCGAATCCTGCATGATAGTAAGCGCTTGCTCTCGCTCAAACGATCCACCTATGCCATCAAAGCTGTCTGCCAAGCCATCCTCATGAAACGCGCCGGTGAGCCAGAGGGTGCTAGCCATGCTAATAAGCACCGCAATATTTTGCGGGAAAACCAGTGTGGCGGCCACAAAAACCAGTGCCCCCTCCAGCCCGACCAATATGCCCACCAGTGGAAAATACTTCGCCGCATGGTTCAGTTCTTCCGTTTTGAAATCGTCGAACTGCGGCACGGGAATGCGAGTGAAAAAGCCCAGCGCCAGCAGGAAATATCGCATTTCTTTAAGCATGCTTTTCGCTCACGCCTGCACTTTCAAAGCTGGCCATCTCATTCAAAAAGTTTACCGCAGCCTGCAGCAATGGCAAGGCCAGAGCCGCGCCGGTGCCTTCGCCCAGCCGCAAACCAAGATTCAGCAGGGGCTTGGCCTCCAGGTGCTGCAGCATCCTTGCGTGACCGCTTTCATCCGAACAGTGCGAGAACACACAATACTGCAGAATATTGGGCTGCAACTTGGCTGCCGCCAGCAAGGCTGACGTGGCGATAAAGCCATCGACCAGCAACACCACACGCTGCTGCGCCGCACCCAGCATGGCACCCGCCATCATGGCAATTTCAAACCCGCCAAATGCAGCCAACACCTGCATGGGCGTTGCATCATGCAGAGCATGACGATCCACCGCGCTGCGCAGCACATCGGCTTTGCGCTTCACCCCTTCATCATCCAGCCCCGTGCCACGTCCCACGCAGGCCTCAATCGGCAGGCCGCACAACACGCTCATCAGGCAGCTGGCCGCGGATGTGTTGCCTATGCCCATTTCGCCAAAACCCATCACATTGCAACCTTGCGCAATCTCGGCAAGGGCGATTTCCGCACCCTTGTGCATCGCATGCTCGCATTGTGCGAGTGTCATTGCGGGTTCGGTAAGGAAGCTGTTGGTACCATGCGCAACCTTGGCATGTATCAAATCCTGCACGCCGGAGAAATCATGATTCACCCCACTATCGACGACTTTCAGCGTCATGCCGTGCTGCCTGGCGAACACATTGATGGCCGCGCCACCGGCAAGAAAATTATGCACCATTTGCGCAGTGACCGCCTGCGGATAAGAGCTAACACCACTTTCTACGATACCATGATCGCCCGCGAACACTAGCATAGTTGGTTTGCTGAGTTGCGGGGTCAATGTATTTTGAATCAAACCGACTTGTAGCGCAATTTTTTCCAAATCACCCAAAGCACCTTGTGGCTTGGTTTTTTGATTGATTTTGTGAAGTAAGGCAGCTTCTAATTGCCTATCTAGCGGCGGGATCTGTATAAAAATCATTACGCCATTTTACCTGAGTCAGATCAATAAAAACCCCGCCGAGTCTTTAAACTCGGCGGGGTTCATAAACACACCTCAAAGCAATTAGTTATTTGCTTCGCTCGCTGCTGCGTCCTTGGCAGCCTGTACCGCATCTTCTGCTTCTTCCTTAGCTGTGTTCAGGTCGCTTTTAATTTCTTCGGCAGCCTCTGTACCAATTTGTGCGGACTCTTCCTCTGCTTTTTTGCATGCTCCAAGCAAAGATACCATACAGACAAATACCAACAGTACTTTCAAATGCTTACTCATCATCAATCTCCTTTTCTATTATTGAGGGGGAATACGCAATGATTGCCCTGGATAAATCTTGTCCGGGTGGGTCAGCATGGGCTTGTTAGCCTCAAAAATTTTCATGTATGCATTCGGATTGCCATAAAACTCCTTGGCGATCTTGGACAATGTATCACCTTTAACTACCGTATAAAATTGCGCTTCTGGTTCTGGTGTCGGCACATAAAGCTGATCCTGCACGGCCTCTACTCCTGCCACATTGCCGCAACACAGCAAAATCTTTTCCTTGTTAGATTGCGTATCCACATTCCCCTGCGCGATTACCGTTCCGCTCGCGCCATCAAATTTTATGTCGTAGCCATCGACAGGGAGATTATTTTTTTCAATATAACTGCGTATCGCCTTAGCCGCCGCCGCGTTAGCCGCCTCCAGATTTACTGGCGTCGGGTCTTTCTTAGCGACCTCCTCTGCAGCTTTAGCTTCTCCCATGCCAAACAACTTTTCCCCAGCTTCTTTAATAAATGATAACAAACCCATTACATCCTCCTATTCTAAAGTTATTGTTTAAATGATGCTGTCTGCCTTTCCCACAACCCATGTTATGCCAAAAACCTTATTTTCGCCAGCAATTTAAAATTGGAGGTTTCTTATCACAGAATCTTTGATATAATGCCCGACTTGCTTGATTAAGCAGTGCTGGCCAGGTAGCTCAGTTGGTAGAGCAGCGGATTGAAAATCCGCGTGTCGACGGTTCGATTCCGCCCCTGGCCACCATTTAAGATAAGGGTTTGGTAGAGTTCCAAGCCCTTTTTTATCTCCAATCATACTGTGGTGGTTTGTTATCCAAAATTGGCTGATTAATTTTTTCCAACCCGATAAACTACACAAGCCATGTCTGCAGCCAACCATTTTTCCACGCTAAAAGCCGAAGAGCTGGCCGATAAGCTCGTGCACTCAAAAATCACTTTGGTGGATGTGAGGAATCCGGAAGAAGTTGCTAAAGGTATTATCACCGGTGCAGTGCATATTCCTCTCTCAGAATTGCCTCTTAAGTATAAAAACTTGGTTTCCGCACACCCGATCGTATGTTACTGCCATAGCGGCATCCGCTCCGCGCATGCAGCGGATTTTCTTGTCAGCAAAGGGCTCAAGAACGTATATAATCTAGCTGGAGGCATTCTTGCCTGGGGTCAGGCTGGATATACGTTAACATCCGCCAAGTAGTAAAGTGGGTACTATTATGGAATTTGATAAAGAATTGGATGCACGCAATTTGAATTGTCCTTTGCCGATTTTGCGCTGCAAAAAAGGTCTGAGCGAGATTGCGGGTGGTCAAACACTGAAAATCATGGCAACAGACCCAGGCTCAGTGAAGGATTTTCAGGCCTTCTGCAAACAAACCGGGCATGAATTGCTGCAGCAGGATGAAGTTGACGGTTTATTCACGTTCTACATCAAGAAACGCGCCGACACTCAGGAATCTTCCAATTAAACGCATCTTAAACAAAGGCCGCAATACGGCTTTTGTTCCCGCTAAGTTCCAGCATCTTGTTGTTTGTCTAGCACTTTCAGGAACTCGGCAATCTCCCAATCACAACCACCGCATCCGCTGATCGCGCCGGAATACCGCGAGATAGCTTCAGCATTCATTCCTTGCAGATACAACGCCTTGATGACTGCTCGCGTAGTGCCACTGCAAGTGCATACTACTTCGTCCAAATCGTCAGCGCTTGCATTCATATCGGATGCTATTTAAGTTTGGCTAATTGCGCCTGCAGTTTTTCCAGGTTAGCCATGAAATCCGCCAGACGCGCTTTTTCCTGTTCCACCACGGCGGCCGGTGCGCGCGCCACAAAACTTTCGTTGTTCAGTTTGCCTTGTGCCTTGGCAATCTCACCCTGCAAGCGTGCGATCTCTTTGCCTAGGCGCTCCTTCTCGGCAGCTACGTCCACTTCCACCTTGAGCATGAGTTTGAAATCGCCCACAATCATTACAGGAGCATCAGCTTCCGGTAACTCGGCCATGATTTCGACATTCTCCAGCTTGGCAAGCGCTTTGAGATAAGGCGCATAGGCATTCAGCACTTCCGCATTACCCGCGGCAACCAGCGGTACTTTGGTCGCCGGGGAGATCCCCATCTCGCCACGTAGGCTGCGGCAAGCATCCACGGCTTGCTTGAGTGTGGCCACCCACGCTTCCGACACTTCATCCAGTTTGTCTGGCTGCGACTCCGGATAGGCTTCCAGCATGATGCTGGCGCCGTTTTTCTCGGTCATCGGCGCAACGGTTTGCCAAAGCTCTTCGGTAATGAACGGGATGATGGGGTGCGCCAAACGCAGTACGGTTTCCAGCACGCGCAGCAAGGTGCGGCGTGTGGCGCGCTGTTCGGCCTCCGTGCCATTCTGCAGTTGCACTTTGGCAAGTTCCAGATACCAGTCGCAGTATTCATCCCACACAAATTCGTAAACCGCCTTAGCAGCTAGGTCGAAACGGTAATCGGTGAATGCACGCTCCACCTCGGCCTCAGTGCGTTGCAACAGGCTCACAATCCAGCGGTCGGCCTGGCTAAACTTGCGCCCGCCCTCGCCGCAACTGGCCGCGTCAAAACCGTTATCTTTGCCTTCCGTGTTCATCAACACAAAACGTGTGGCATTCCACAGCTTGTTGCAGAAGTTGCGGTAACCTTCGCAACGCTGCATGTCGAATTTGATGTCGCGTCCCGGCGAAGCCAGCGAAGCAAAGGTGAAGCGTAACGCGTCGGTACCAAACGCCGGAATACCTTCCGGATATTCCTTGCGCGTGCGCTTCTCGATCTGCTCGGCCTGTTTCGGGTTCATCAAGCCAGTCGTGCGTTTCTTAATCAGCGCATCCAAATCAATGCCATCAATCAAATCAATCGGGTCCAGCACATTACCTTTGGATTTGGACATCTTCTGGCCTTCCGCATCGCGGATCAGGCCATGCACATACACATGTTTGAACGGTATCTTGCCGGTGATATGCCTGGTCATCATCACCATGCGCGCCACCCAGAAGAAGATGATGTCGAAGCCCGTCACCAGCACGCTGGAAGGCAGATATTGCTGCAACATGGTGTTTTGCGCGTCTTGCGCCTCGTCACCTGTCCAACCCAGCGTGGAGAAAGGCCACAGCGCGGAGGAATACCACGTATCCAGCACATCTTCGTCACGCTTCAAATTGCCGGTGTAGCCTTCTTTTGCCGCCATCGCTTTGGCCTCGGCTTCATCGTGCGCCACATACACCTGACCACTATCGCCATACCAGGCAGGGATTTGATGCCCCCACCACAATTGGCGCGAAATGCACCAATCTTGAATATTATTCAGCCATTGGTTGTAGGTGTTCACCCAGTTTTCCGGGTAAAACTTGATGTCGCCGTTCGCCACCACTTCCAGCGCTTTTTCGGTAATGCTTTTACCGTCAGTTGCAGGTTTGCTCATTGCCACAAACCATTGATCGGTGAGCATTGGCTCAATCACCACGCCGGTACGGTCACCACGCGGCACTTTGAGTTTATGTTTTTCGGCTTTAACTAAAAAGCCCTCTTTTTCGAGGTCTGTAACAATTTGTTTGCGAGCATCGAAACGATCTAAGAGCTTATATTTCTGCGGAAACCAATTTTCAGAAAAGAACTCATCCCAATTTGTTTCATCTTCAGAAACAGTTCTGAGACATTTATCGTTTGAGGCAACACTTCTAAAGCCCTGATTCTGCGGCCTAGAGGGATCGATCATTTTTCCATCAAGCCTAATAACTTGTATAGGCAAAAGCCCATGTCGCTGCCCCACCGCATAGTCGTTAAAATCATGCGCTGGCGTGACTTTCACCACGCCTGTACCAAATTCTTTATCTACATAATCATCAGCAATAATCGGGATTTCGCGGTTGCACAAAGGCAATTTCACATTTTTACCAATCAAATGCGCGTAACGCTCATCTTCAGGATGCACCATCACGGCCACGTCACCCAGCATGGTTTCAGGGCGCGTCGTGGCGACCGTCAAATGGCCAGAACCATCCGCGAGCGGATAGTTGATATGCCACATAAAGCCATCTTCTTCTTCCTGCACTACTTCGAGATCGGAAACTGCGGTGCCGAGCTTCACATCCCAATTCACCAAGCGTTTGCCACGGTAGATCAGGCCTTCGTTATACAGGCGCACAAAGGTTTCCGTCACCACTTTGTTAAGGCCCGCGTCCATGGTAAAACGCTCGCGGCTCCAGTCGGGCGAAGTGCCTAGACGGCGCATCTGCTTGGTGATGGTGCCGCCGGAATATTCTTTCCACTCCCACACTTTTTCGAGGAATTTTTCGCGGCCTAACTCGAGACGTTTGATGCCTTGTGCATCTAGTTGACGCTCTACCACAATCTGCGTGGCAATACCGGCGTGGTCTGTGCCAGGCTGCCACAATGTATTGTCTCCGCGCATACGATGGTAGCGCGTCAGTGCATCCATCAGCGTTTGATTAAAGCCGTGCCCCATATGCAGCGTGCCGGTGACGTTGGGTGGTGGTAACAGAATACAGAAGTTCTCTTTGACTTCTGGATTTAAGCCTGCGGCGTAATAACCCTTACCCTCCCAGAAGGCGTACCAATGGGCTTCGATGGCTTTGGGATCAAATGATTTTGCAAGTTCTTTAGGTGTTGTCATAGCCTGCAATTTTATCACAGCCAGACGCAAGCTCCGTAGAGCTGGCTGGGCACCAGCAAGTCAACATAAAGCATTTGTGAAAAAGGGGCTACCCGAACAACGCCGGCTCTACCTTTTCCCAATATCTCGAATACCGTGCCAAGCGTTTTTCGCTGATTTCCACATCCACAAATTTCGCCTCTGGCTGCCACAGCGGATTGAAAGGCTCCAGAAGGTTTTTGACCAAGGTATTCGGTGTATTCTGCGTCACAACTTGACCGATGCCACGCTCGTTGAGAACACTGTAGGTATCTCCCAGCCACACTTCGACACCCGGCATCTCACTCAAGCAATCTGCGACAAACTGCAGGCGCTTGAGCGGCCATTTGGCATACAACTTATCGTCAAACACAAAAATCTTCAGCATCGGCTTTTGTAGCAAAGGATTGGCCGCAGAAAGCATTTCATCATGCACATACACTGCAACGGCCGTATGCACGGGGGCAGCAGGCTTGGGCAGTACATTGACACGTGAAACTTTGGCTGGTGCATCCTGTGCCTGTACGAACAATTTTTCGTTCAGCACCTCATAAGAAGCATCGAACGGACACTTGATTTTGCAGTTTGTGCAATATTTCTCGCCGGTGAATCGAGCCAGGTTTTCCTTGTTGAAATAATAGGGCTTGGAGCTGAACAAAGAAGCAACCCACTGCCAGGACAAATGGTTGGAAGCCTTATCTCCATCCAGAAGATAGTTTTCAAACCAGTCCGCAGCCTCTCGCCAATCCACCTTAAGCCAATGCAAAACGTATGCAGCAAACCAGAGACGGGCATGATTATGCACGTAACCTTCGTTCATCAGATCCCGGATAAACCCATCCATACATGGTAAACCGGTAATGCCTTGGCGAATAAAATCAGGCATCAGCTTGTCACCCTGCGGCACTTTGGCAGGCTCTATATCGCTAAAAATGCCGCTACCACGCAAATACCACACCCGCCGCCAGTAATCGCGCCAGGCCATTTGGCCTATCAGCTCTTTGGCCTCGCTGCCATAACGACCTCGCAGATGGTCCGAGGCTTCTTTGAGCGTGAGGCAACCGTATCGAAAATAGGGCGACAGATGACTCACACCACCATTCAAAAAATTCCGGTTACGGTTATAGGTTTTGATGTCTATCGTATTCAGCCGCCTGATAGCCTCGCTACGACCGCCACGCCACTTATCACTCAGGGATGCGCCAACCGCTTGCGGAAACATACGTCGCATATATTGATTGCGCTCAGCCGAATCGGCTGAAAGAGTGAGCTTATAAACGTTTGCCATGCGTTCTTTGTGATAATTTTGTTAATGCTAGTGTACTCTTTTTCATGCAATTAGTGCAGCCGATCATTGCAAGCATGATGATGTGGATCGCTTTAATTGATGCTAAGATAACTTCGTTTTATTAACAGGAGTCATCATGATAGATGCCACGTGGGTTTGGGGTGCAATTGGGCTGGTGCTATTGGCTATGGAAATGGCCTCCGGTACCTTTTATATCTTCTGGTTTGGCATCTCTGCCTTATGTGTTGCGGTTGCCATGGCCATGTTCCCCACTATTCCCCATAGCATACAATTCGCGATGTTTGCCGCCCTTTCCATTAGCTCGCTGGCCATCTGGAAACTGCATTATAAAAAAGCAGACACCCACTCACGTGTGGGACAAGCGCAAGGCGAAGAGATTGGCCGAACCGGTATTGTCATTGAAGCGTGCGGCAATGAAAAAGTTGGCAAGATCCAGTTCACACAAGGCCTGATGGGCAGCCGTGAATGGCCTGCCGTATCTAATCTGACCATTGTAGCTGGTACACATGCCAAGGTGGTGGCAGTAGAAGGCAACTCTTTGCGCATCGAAGCGATTTAATTCAACAGAATAACAACCGAAAGGAAAACAATATGACCGAATTCAGCTTAATCCTGATATTTCTGGTGGCCGTTGCCATGTTCAAGGGCATCCGCATCGTGCCGCAGGGCGAAGAATGGGTAGTAGAAAGACTGGGGAAATTTGCCGGTGTCTTATCTCCGGGTCTACATATCATCAACCCTATTTTCAGCCGTGTTGCCTACAAAGTCACCACCAAAGACATCATTCTGGATGTCCCCGAGCAGGAAGTCATTACCCGTGACAATGCAGTAATCTTGGCTAATGCGGTTGCTTTTATCAAAGTCAGCAGTATTGAACGCGCGGTGTATGGCATCGAGAACTTTCGCGAAGCGATGCGCAACATGGTCCAAACCAGCCTGCGTTCGATTATCGGCGGCATGGATTTGAACCATGCGCTCACCTCACGCGACCGCATCAAGGCTGAGCTAAAAACCGCGATTGCCGATGAAGCGCTAGACTGGGGACTAACCGTCAAGAGCGTCGAAATTCAGGATATCAAACCATCTGCCAACATGCAGCACGCGATGGAGCAGCAAGCCAGTGCCGAACGCGAACGTGTAGCCGTGGTGACGCGCGCCGAAGGTGAAAAACAATCGCTTATCCTCAACGCAGAGGCGCGTCTGGAAGCCGCCCGTAAGGATGCCGAAGCACAAATGGTGGGCGCCAAAGCCTCTGCCGAATCCATTAAGCTCATCAGCGATGCGGTCAAGGAGAACAACGCCTCCGCCACTTTCCTGCTGGGCGACCGTTATATTCATTCCATGCAAAAAATGGCTGAATCGAACAACAGCAAGGTCGTCGTGGTACCAGGGGATTTAGTCAGCGCTGTCAAGAACTTGGTTGGCGGAAAATAAGCTTTTAAATAAGGTTTATTCGCCCCGAGCAAAAAAACGATGTCCTGAAAGCCAAGCAGAATGCGGCTTCCAGGGCACCATTAGAAAGACTTAAGCACAAACGCTGCAGTTGGGGTCTTTTTTCAGCTTGATTTCGCGCCATTCCATCGCCAATGCATCCAGCAGTAGCAAACGCCCTTGCAGGCTATCACCAATCCCCATCAACAGCTTTAGCGCCTCTGCCGCCTGCGTGGTGCCTATCATGCCCACCAGTGGCGAGAATACGCCATTGCTGGCGCAACGCATATCCTGGTCTTCCCCGGCGTCCGGAAACAAACAGTGATAGCAAGGTGTCTCCTTATTTCTGAAATCGTATACGGTGATCTGGCCTTCGAACCGCACCGCAGCACCAGAAACCAAAGGCTTTCTCAACTCGAAGCAAATCCGGTTCAATGCGTAACGTGTCGCAAAGTTGTCCGAGCAATCGATCACCACATCCGCATTAGCCACCAACATTTCTAGTTCAGCTTTCGTGGATCTTTTTTGCACCGTGTGCACTTGCACTTCCGGATTGATCTCGTAAATGGTTTGCTGTGCGGAAAGCGCCTTATTGATACCAACTGAAGCCGTGGTGTGAATGATCTGCCGCTGGAGATTGGTCAAATCCACATCGTCAAAATCGCAAATCGTAAGCTTGCCTACTCCAGCAGCAGCCAAATACAAGGCGACTGGAGCACCCAGCCCACCTGCGCCCACAATCAAGGCATGGCTTTGGGTGAGCTTTTCCTGCCCGGCGTAATCGATCTGCGGCAGAAGAATGTGCCGGCTATAGCGCAGCAGTTGGTTGTCGTTCATTATGGCAACTGTTCCGCGCTTACCATGAGATTGAACAACACATTAGGAGAAAGCCATACTACCTGATCATCAAACTCTCCACCCGAAGCACTACTATCTGCCTGCGGATGACTGACAAAATTGGCATCCCCATCACTATTCTCAGCCTCGTCTGCACATGTCCCCGCACAAATTCCCCTATTGGCCCCATGGGAGATAATTGCTGCAACTGCTGTAGTCGTCAATGTTGAAGTGCACGCAGCTTGATTACATATTCTGACAGAGCCATTATCAAGCAAATCAAACACGACCAAAGGTGACCGATCCGAGAAAGCAGCAACAACCCGATACGTCAAAACAGTTCCCCAAGCATCCGTTTCCACCAAGCTTAATGTTGCCCATGGCAGATTGCCTCCCTGCGATCTACAACTGCCTGTAGCAGGATCAAAATCCTCGACACCATCATTTGCCGTATTGTTTGCTGACCCATCGCCACCCGAGGTAATATCCGGGCATGGCATATGCTGATTCACCAGTGTATATCCAAGTAGGGCTTGCTTGGCTTCCGCCAGAAGTATTGTGGTTTCAGTCCTTCTTTTATAATTAGCCTGCTCGGTCAATGGCACTAGCAGTCCAGTAATCAGCAGCCCCAAAATAACAAGTACGATCGCCAGCTCGATTAACGTAAAGCCTTGATTAGAAGAATTTCGTTTCATGGTCTTCATGAGCAAGTAACCAAGCCTGAGTTTGCTATGCAACTATAAGTGCCCAATGCGTCCGTGATACTGACACTCACATTTGTCGGGCTTATGTAAACGTAGCTCGTCACTCCGAACCAGTTATTATTTGCCAGCCAATTCCCCAGTACGGGATAATTCAACCCCATTCCGGCATTATTCGCATACCCGGTTACAGAGGGCGGTACCACACTGCAATCCCCAGGACCACCTAATACCGTGGCCGAAGGACATAAATATGTGCCGTTATCGACAAAATATCTATGAACACCATCCGTAGTATTTGTCTTACCCATTATTTCACGCACGATCCTTTTGCGAACCGGACGGTATAAATCGCTTGTAGTAATCACCATCAACTTATCGTTGAACGTATCAGACGCTATACCACGCGTAAAAGTATAACTTGACCCTGCGACATTACCGGTTGCATTATTTACAGCGTTCAATGTTTCTAAATAATTTGCCGCAGTATAGTTGCCACCACAGGTGCCTCCGCTTATATCAGCCCGGTCTTGTCCGCCAAGCGGACTGCCCGTGGAAAAAATTACGGCAATCACTGGATTAATTGGCGCTGTAGAACCATCGGCGTTCTTTACCGTAAGGCTGCCGGGTACGGTCACATTTATTTGATTAGAACTCGCAGCATTACGAGCAGAAGTTGGCAATACATTTCTATAAATTGGGGTTAATGCATACCACAAGCATTCACCATCACCATCCCTGAGATCGCCTATCCCTAAAGTTCTCCATGGTAAGCGACCTATATAGGCCACACAACTCTGTCCCGATGACCTTGCCG
The DNA here is from genome assembly GCA_044222155.1 of Methylophilus sp. GTDB lineage: Bacteria > Pseudomonadota > Gammaproteobacteria > Burkholderiales > Methylophilaceae > Methylophilus. Next base: position 108,600 of record JBGANT010000003.1, on the reverse strand, counting down.
TTCCGTCATTAGTAATATCAGTGCAAGGCAAAGACCCCGGCAATGAAGTGTGTTTTGCTGACCACCCAATTAGCGCTGCCTTCGCTTCTAACAATGCCTGATATGTCTTTTGTTCTTTTTGATACTTGAGCGTAACAGCATCCATGGAATCCAGCATAAAACTTGTGGTCAACAAACCAGCAATAACCAAAATCAATAGGATCGGGAGCATTTAGCGTTGCCCTCATTCATCCCCAATCCTACCCACATCACCTTGCGCCGCATGATTCCTCGCTTCTCGCACGCGATTTGTGGATGGATCATAAACCTGCCCAGCCTTGAGCCCGACATATCTTCCATTGCCTGTAATCCTTACTGGTATGCGATTACTGTCTTCCGGTAACTTGCCAACCGATACTTCCTTGTTGCCGGTTCCTTCTTGCAGCGCTTTGTCATTAACCCAGACCGTGCCTTCTTTACCGTCATTGCGTTTAACATAGCCTTGCAGGTTGATTGCATCAGGCAGTACCAATGTTGGTCGTGGCATGATGTTTTCCTGTTCCACTGGCTGCTCGGGCTTTGCAGGGATATTCTTTTTGGTTTTACGCAAATATTCCAGGTTGTTACGCTCATTTGGCGTGGTAAAAAGTCGACCAATAGGCTCTGCTGCATATACAGACAACATTGTCACCTCAAGTAGGCACAAAATAAATATCTTGAATAGCTTGTTCATTTTGTCACCGAGAGTTGAGGATCACGTAACGTCAGCCAATCAATTTCGCAACTGGCTTTCAGATTAGCATTTAGATTATCCATACTGATTCTTGTGTTATATGTCCGGTTTAATGCACAATCCCGTACGATAAAAGGCGTAGACTGTGTGCGTAACCCCTCTAGCAAAGTAAACAGATCGCCCTCATGCAGCAAGTTCATATCTAGCCGCATCACAGACCGGTGCAAAGTGAAATTGCCCAAATTACCCAAGAATGTCGGCTTGTAATCTTCTTGCAGGCTGATTTTGTAATCAATGCTGAACAGTTTGTGCTGTGCATGAATTTGCCTTAGCGTCTCTATCCATTCGATACGGCGCTCCTCTCCAATAAAACCGCCGCTTAACAGTTCGTTGTATTGTGGAAGATACTGCACAATCATATCTCTCTCAATGTCCGATGACTGATATTTTTGCCGCGCCTGATTCAGCAAGTTTTGTTGGGTTTGCATAGCCATCTCGTGCTGCTGGCGGTATTGGTCTGCAAAACTGACCAACAAGCCTATCAAGATCAAAGCAGCGCCCAAACTAACAAGCGGCCAGCGTAACCTGCGCCAGTCTTGCTGTGTCAAGCTCATGATGCGCCTCCGGTAGATTCATTCTGCGCAGAAGATTTAAGTACAATTTTCAGCTTGAAGATTGCTGGCGTACGCTCCGTTGCATTTTCATCGGTGGTGCTACCTTGCAAATTGGCTAGCGAGCTGACGTTAACCGGCTCTTGCAGAATAACCACCTGCTCAACCCTGTTGTCCTGCCTTAGCCGCCCCACCAACTGCCCTACCGTGCTGAGTGCCGCACGATAATCGCCACTGAAGCCTTTAATCTCTGCGTTGACAAAGCCAATCTGAAACAGCTTGTCACCAGCAGGGCCAGTCATCGACTGTTCCCCCGCAACATCCCCATTCTGCTCATCCATCAAATCCGTCTGTGCGCTTTGTACCCAGCGAATGCGACTCAACCCCACTTCGGGCAGTGTCTCAATTGCGACACTTAACACTTGCATCAACTCGCGTGGAGTTGCCTGATTATTTTTAATATTCCGCGCCAAATCAATGGCGATTTTTAGTTGATCGCTAGGAATAGGTGTGGACGGAAAGTTTTTGGCAACTTCGTCATATAACTGTTGTTGCTGTTGCGTCTGGGCTTCCAACGAAGCCAATTGGCTCTTCTGGTGATACCCTGACCAAAGGTAATATGCCGCAAGCACCATACCTCCCGCAACAGCAAGCCCCGTGGCCAGCAAAACACCATTTCGCAACCGGTTAAGATGATGTGTCTTGGTCAATTCTGCAGGCGCAAGATTATCCGGTACATGACCATTTGCCAGTATCTGCATTTGCACCAGCTCTGGATGTGATGCAATCAATTTAGAATCTAAACCAAGATTATTGCCAAAGCTCAAAATATCGACAGTCTTACACCCGATTCCCTGATCCTGAGTGATGCTTTTGGCAATCTCATCCACCTTAGCGTCTATTGCAGGCAGCACCATCTGTAGGGAGGTATCTCCAGTGATAAGTCGCTGGCTAAGCAAATACAAGCGGGTTTTTTCCAACTCGACCAAATAAAAATAAGCCTGTTGACTAGACTTGACTTCAGCCATCGAAACCAAGCGACTCATACGCAACCGGCCATTATGCAGATACGTCTGTCGCAACCCCGAGCCCAAACGCTCACAGTACAGAATATTAGGCGCCATAAGCTTCATTTGGCGCACAATGACCTGACTAAGCATTGGTAACAGATATACTCCCACCAGCGGTGCTTGATTGCTACGAATGACATTTAACCAACCCTGCAGGAATTCTGCATTGTTCAATGCCACAAACAAAAAGTTGTCATCGCGGCGCTTATCCTCGGCACGGTTAATGAAATGTGCCGTACGAAACTGGCTGTTACGGTTAAACTGGCTGAGTTTGCGCTCAACTATTTCACGTCTGGCATTACCGGCGGTATGAGGTAAACTTTCAAGCTTGTAATCCTCCTCTACCGCATCTGCAATCAGGTAAATATCTACACCTAGATATTGTGACAAGAATTGGCTGAAAGCCGTATGATCCTGATCTGCATTCAAGAACACAGAATAGTTTTGCAGCTTCGCGCCCTGCCAATACCCAGCAGTCAGGCTGGTATTGGTGGCACAGAGAATGATTTTTTGCTTGCTTGTCAGCATTTTACAGTTTCATCTTGCTAAACGAATCGTAAACCGGACCCAATACCGACATCATGATATAGGCCAAAATCAGCCCCAGAATCACTGTCAGTGCTGGTTCCAGTAGTTTTAACAACTTTTGCATCTGCTCGTTAACATCACGGTCATAAAAATAGCTTACATTCATCAACGCCTTATCCAGCGCGCCCGTACTCTCCCCCACCTTGATCATACGCACCACCAGGGGCGGGAACAACCCTGCATTGTGAAAGCTATCACTCATGCTGTCGCCTGCATTAATTTGGGTATGTACGCGACTCAACGCATCTGCCACGACACGATTACCCACAATGTTTTCGCAAGTTTTGATGGCCTGCAAAATTGGGATGCCTGTCTGATACATAAGTGCAAAATAACGCGCAAAGCGCGCCATGATTACCTTCTGCAAAATATCGCCTGTCAATGGCAGCTTGAGTTTGATGTAATCAAACTGGTATCTTGCCTTCGGGCTTTGCTTGATAAGGATAGTCAAGCCAGCGGCAACCACCAAAGGCAGAGTTAGCATCAACCACCAGTAATTCACTACCGCATCGGACACCCAAATTAGCACCTTGGTTTTAAGCGGCAACTCCTGACCAAGGCTGTTCAGAAACTTAACCATCTCCGGTACCAGATAAATCATAAGAAAAGCTACCGCCGCCAACACTACGACCAGCACAAACAATGGATAAGCCAGTAACCGTTTGGTCTGTGCAAATAATTCATCCTGCCACTTCAGAGTATTACTCAAGTTTTCAAACACCACGGGCAACTGCCCGGTTTGCTCCCCAGCCGCCACCAAATTAACGAACACTTCACCAAATACCTCAGGATATTCAGCCATCGCGGCAGAAAGCATCTTTCCACCTTCCACCTCAGCAATCAGCGCCCCCAACACTTTTTGCAGATAAGGATTGGTGGCGCTTTCACGCAAATCATTCAGGCCATCCAGAATCGGAACGCCGGCACTGGTAAGCTGCTCCAACTGAAAGCAGAACATCACCAAATCCCGATTGGTGACCTTACTTTTTGCAAACGCCGTCCTGGATTTCTCCGTATATCGAAAGGTCACCAGATCCAGCCCCATCCGCTCCAAACGGATTTCCAGATCGGCCTCGTTCAGCGCATCTATCTGGCCTTGCGCGTAGCGGCCAGTTTTGTCCACCGCCCTGTAATTGAAAGTTGCCACGATTTTTACCTAACGATCAAGGCGCGAGGTCAAATCAATTACGCGCATCACCTCTTCGATACTGGTATAGCCTTCCAGTATCCTACGTGCACCATCGTCTGCCAATGTGGTGAACCCCTTCTCCAGCGCAAGCTTACGCAGTTCATCCAATGGTGCACGGCGTGCGATCAACGCGTCCATATCACTGTCTATACGCAGCAATTCAATAATCGCCATACGACCGCGGTAACCGGTCTGACCACAACGCTTGCATCCCGTGGGTTTGAATATCTGGACAGTCTCGTTGCGCTTGACCCCCAGAACCTTGCGCTCTTCATCACTAGGCTTGGCAGGCTCCTTGCAATGCGGGCAAAGTACCCGCACCAGGCGCTGCGCCACAACGCCAATGATATTACCCGCCATAATGTCAGGCGAAATGCCAATATCCAGCAGGCGGGGAAAAGTTCCCAAAGCGGAATTGGTATGAAGCGTAGTAAACACCTGATGGCCGGTCATGGCAGCCCGGAATGCCATAGTAGCCGTATCTTCGTCGCGCACCTCGCCCACCAGGATAATATCCGGGTCTTGCCGCATAATGGAACGGATACCATTGGCAAAATCTACTTTGTTCACCTCTGCCACCGAAGTCTGGCGCATCATCGTCACCGGATACTCCACCGGATCTTCCAACGTCATGATATTGACGGCCTCAGTGTTTTTATAGGAAAGCAATGAGTAAAGTGTCGTCGTTTTACCACTGCCTGTTGGACCTGTTACTACCAGAATGCCTTCCGGTCGCGTCATCATGAGCTTTAAATGATCTAGTGTTGTAGACCGCAAGCCCATACGCTCAAGCGGGATAATGGATTTTTCACGATCCAGCACACGCAATACAATATTTTCGCCATGAATCGTGGGGTGTGTAGAAACCCGGAAATCGATTGGACGCCCGCACAAGTTCATGTTGAGCCGCCCATCTTGTGGTGAGCGCGTCTCGGCAATGTCCATGCCACTGATCACTTTAAGGCGTACCGCGATGCCGGGCCAGTAGCTTTTGTGCAAACTGCGAATTTGCTGCAACACGCCATCAATTCTGTAACGAATGCGCAAGAAAGCGTACTCAGGCTCAAAATGGATATCAGAAGCGCCCCGCTTGACTGCATCCATCAATAATGCGCCCACCAGCCGTACCACCGGTTGGGTGTATTCATCACCCTCAACAGTCAGGCTCTGGTAATCAATTTCCCCAGTTTCTATTTCACGCAGAATGCCGTCAACGGACAGTTCATAGCCATAAAACTGGTCAATGTGCTCCTCAAGCTGAGCTTCGGCTGCCAACACCGGTTTCAACTGTATCTGCCCGCCAAGCATGGCGCGAAGCTGATCCAGCGCCACTACATTGAACATGTCTGCCATGGCCACAGTCATGGTTTTGCTGACTTCTTCATAAGCCACTGGCAATAAGTGATAGCGCCTTGCGAACTCTTCCGGCACCATACCAAGCGCATCCGCATCCGCTATCAAATTGGTCAAATCAATGCTTTCCTGACCTATCGTATGCGCCACCATATCGCGCACCATAGCTTCGGAAACAAAACCCAAGCGTACCAGCTGGCGCCCCAGTGGAATGTTGTTTTGCTGATGCTCAATCAAGGCGATGCGCAGTTGATCCTGACTAATCAGGCCCTGCTGCACCATTAATTCGCCTAAGCGTAATTTACGTCTTTGTTCTGCCATAGTGATTATTGTATTGCCTGGATGCGGGCTTCCAGCGCGGTGCGATCTATACCGCTGCTGCTATTCATGAGCTCCAACGCTTGCTGATAATAAGGCAAAGCCAGCTTCGACTTGCCCATTTGGTCAAGGCCGACAGCTAGATTAAATGCATTGTCTGCACTCGGTCTTAACCTGTATGCCTCAAAATATGCCTGCTGCGCAGCAGCCCACTGGTTCTGGTCTGCATAGTAATGTCCCAGTTTAGTATACGACTCCGGGGTTTCTGGAGACTTCTCCAGCATCGCCTTCAGGCTGCTCTCGCCGCTTGATCCATTGCTAGCTTCACGCGCCTCCAGCATGGTCGATTGTGCGATAACATTATGCGGCTCTACTTCCAGCACCTTGCGGTACCACCCTACGGCATCCGCCTCGCGTCCTTGGCGGCTCGCAATCGCAGCCAAGCCAAGTAATGCATCCACATTACGGATATCTTGCCGAAGCACCTGTTTATATAGCCCTTGTGCATCATTATCGTTACCCGCATTGTACGCCTCATAAGCTCGCATCAACGTTGGATTGACTCCCACTTCCGGCTTATTCCTGCTAATGCTTACTGATACGCTGGGCGAAGCAACAGCGGGCACCGTCATTTCACCTCTTATGCTTTTTATGGGTCCTTCAGTGGAAGCATCACTCGCAGCAACCGAATCCGGCTCTGCACTTTCTTTTTTCTTCGTCAAAGGCTTGTTTAAATTATCCGAGCCAGCATTTGGCTCAGGCGTGGTGCTGCCATTTTCTGCAAATATCTGCGTATTGGCTGAAGCAGATGGCATGTCCGAAGCCTCTATGGAGGGAATTTCCGATGCAGGATTACTCTGAGGCTCAACTGTTGGCGGTGGCAAAGGGCGCACAAGCATTATAGGTTTTTGCACATGCACCAACTGATAAACATACCATCCCGTGCCTAGCAAGGCTAGTAATGCGACTCCCGCCAGCACGGTTAATTTGGTATTTGGGTGCGTTGATTCAATACGCTTTGCAGCGAATACATTGGCTGCACTCTCTGGATGTACTGGTGGAATTGTGGTGGTGGTCGTAATTGGGGTATCTGTACTGTTAATGTTACCATGTGCCGACTTTTGCATTTTATGCATAAGCGGCTTTTCTTCAAGCGCAATAGATGTTCCAGCGCTTGTAGAGGCTGACTCCGTGTTTCCCAGCAACAAATCAGCATTCGGCTCAGCCAAACTCAGATTTTCAAACTTGCCCGTGTTGCCGAAATCGGTTTTAAGCGCTTTGGGGCTACGCTTTGCTTGGGTCTTTTTGACCTTGTCAGTCTGAGCCTTTTCAGCTTTATCCAACGCTTTGATTAGTAAGCTCATGATGCGTCGTCCGACTTACCGATCTATTGCGCTTCTTCCAGCACATTTTGCAGTTGCTGTTCAGGCAGATATTGCTTGTAAGACTGAAGCTCATCACTTTCCAGTGACGGCTTGGTAATCACCGTCGGACGCAAAAATATCACCAGTTCGGTTTTACGTGTAGCATGGTTCTTACCTTTAAATACATTGCCTATCCCCGGCACTTCCGATAATCCAGGAACTTTGTCTGTGTTTCTGATAATCTCATCTTGCATCAAGCCGCCCAAAATCGCCGTACTCCCGCTTTCTATTTGTAACATCGACTCCATTTCACGCACTTGAATCACAGGAACCTCACTTTTTATTGGTGCTCCCGCGTTATTTGCCCCTGTACGTAAGTTTGGGTTAGGGTCTTGAACGAAATCTATTGCGCGAGTGATACTTGGCCGAACATTAATTCCCACACTGCCGTTATTATTAATTTGTGGGGTAACGCTCATCACTATACCTACAGGCACAGTATTAGGTGTAGTTGTAAATGTTGCCAGAGTGCCTCCTACCGTACCTCCTACAGTTGATTGTTGTGCCTGTACGGTAAAATATACTAGGTTATCCACTACTTTTAGCACTGCAGTTTGGTTATTTAGCACCATCAGCTTTGGGCTAGAGAGCACTTTGGTGTCGCCAAACTGCTTGAGTAAATTAATTGATGCTGCAATATTGCCGATACGGCTCAAGGGGTTCAAATAACCCAACACAAAGCCTGCATCAGTATCTACACCAAGCGCGTTACTACTTGTTGTGGCGCTAATCGTGTTAGCTGTACCGTCAACGCTAAAATTGCTAGATCCCAAGCTTTGCTTAAAAACAAATCCATTATTTCTAGCCGAGTTGTTAAGCCTACTCCAATCAATCCCCGCTTGAAAACTATCTTTCAGCACCACTTCTACAATAGTAGCCTCAACCAATACTTGCCTTTTTGCATCGACCATCACTTGATCGATAAACTCTTGAACTTTCTCGTGTTGTTTTTTTGTGGCACGCACACTAATCACCCCGGTTTCCGGGTTAGCAATAACATTAGCAGCAAACAAGGTTTTATATTCTTTACGCTGATCGTCTCTTTGTTCAACTTCAGCTTTATTTTTGCTCGCCTGCGCTTTGTTTTCATCAGACCCGGCTTTTCCAGCAACAGTTTCACCCAAACTGCCATATCGAGTCACAATCACTTCTTTGTCAGTCTCTGCCAACAAATCTTTAATGTTCTGAATCAGCGATTCCCACAAATGATTTTTGGCTTTACTAGAAACCAACGTACGAGAACTATTATTCGCACCATTCCCGGAAATGCTACTTACCGTGCCACTTGAGCCAGAGCTTTGTGATGTACTTGAAATTTGACCATCCGCGCCAATAAAACCTTCAGTATCACGATTAATATTCACATAATCTACTTTGTATGTACGCAACACCGGCTGGTCTGGTGTAATGTAAAGCACATTACCTTCCACGCGATAAGTGAGATCCACCTGCTTGGCCAAGCGCTCCAAAATGGCCGGCAAAGTCTGGTCTACCGCATTCAATGTTGCCCTGCCTTGAATCGCAGGATGGATGTCGATATTGAGTTTGCTCTCGCGTGCCAAAGCAAACAATATCTCCTTCACAGGCACTTCGTTGACAACAACGCTATAAGTCTGCGCTTTGGTCGTAACCTTGGGTGGCGGTAGCTGTGGACTGCTTCTTACTGGCTTGGGAATTGGCGCTGCCTGGGTATTGGTGGCAGTCATACCTGCCGGAGCTTTACCGTCGATATGTCCACTGGATGGCTTGACTTTGGATTGGTGTGCACATGCAGCCAGCGCCAATATCGAGCACGTTAAAATAAGTTGTTTCCAGAGCGCTTGTTTTTGCAAGAACGTATTTCTTACTTGTATCAGCACAACGCACTTCCCTCTACTTTATCTATGCAAAGCGAGTTATCGCATAATCAGCTTTAAAATGCAATACTAACTTATTGAACTTTCAATAGTTTTATCAAAATCACTTCGTTTTTGCAACTTCTTCCATAATCCCTGCCACTGTACGAAGCTGCGGACGATTCTTTTTAAGCTCTTCCGGCAAAGTTTCCAACACACGTGTCGCTTCAGCCCGATCAGGGAACCCACTGTAAATAACGTTAAATGACGGCTGGTTGTTTACTAGAGTTCTATACACATAAATTTTATCCAGCTCTATTTTGCTGCCTAGCCGCTCCAAAGCCGATTTAAGTTGTTGCTCATCACTTGCTCCGAACAACTGTATCGTTACAACGGTTGGCTGCTGGGTCGCCAGCCAAGCCTGTGTGGCTGATAGGCGGGTAAGCAATATATCCGATTGTGCCGGAGACTCCAGTAGCGGCGCCTGAACTGCTATCGACGCTGTAGTTGGAACAACCGCTGGTTTTATTATCACTTCGGGTCTGGATACCGGTTTGATTTCTGCAACCTTGGGTTTGTCAGAAGTCATATTGGGCTGATACCAGAAATAAGCTACCATTAAGCCCAACATCAGCCCTGCACCCAACACAACCGCCCAAGCCCATAAGCCTGACTTGTTTACTCGCTTGATTTTGTCGGTGCTGAACTCACTATCTGCAATGGCCGCCTGCACATGCTTGGGCGTAATCTGGTACACATTCTCGGCAAAAGCTGCTAACAAGGCCTTGTCGGCTAGGATATTGACCCTGCGCACCAGCCCTTGCGCGGATTGCGCTAGTTTTTTGATAGCCGCAGAAGTAAATGGAGGCGGGCCATAATAGCCAGCCGCCCGTAGCCGAAACATCAAATACTCGTCTACTTCCTTAAGCTGCAACGGCGCGAGATTAAAGCTATGTGTAATGCGTTCACGCAATTGGCGAATATGCGTCTGATTCAGGTTTGCGTCCAGCTCCGGCTGGCCAAACAAGACTATTTGCAATAGTTTGTCATGCTTGGTTTCCAGATTGGATAACAGACGTATTTCTTCCAAAGTCGCCAGCGGCATACCTTGGGCCTCTTCGACAAAAATCACTACCTGCTTGCCGGCCTCGTGACGCTTGAGCAGATACTCTTGCAGCTTCTGCATGACCTTGAGCCGGTCGGCATTTTTCGGAAGCTTGAGTTGTAGCTCGAACGCAATGGCATGCAGCACATCCTCAGGTGCCACGCTGGGGTTAGCCAGATAGATACTTTCAATATGCTCCGGCAACATGGTCTGCAGCATCCGACACAACATGGTTTTTCCGCTGCCTACCTCACCTACCACCTTGATGATGCCTTCACCGCTACCAATGGCATATAACAAAGCATCCAGCACCGCACCACGGTTGCTGCCGGTAAAAAATACCTCTGTATTGGGCGTGATCTTGAAAGGTGGCTCTTTCAAGCCAAAATGTTGATAATACATTGCGTGAGTCTATTTTTCCTCTTGCAACTGCATGCGGCTATACAAGGTAGTACGATTGATGCCCAGCAATTTGGCTGCCTGGCTCAGGTTGCCATGGGTGACGCGCATAGCCGCATCCACATAGGCTTTTTCCCAAGACTTCAGAACTTGATCCAGATTGACATTGGCCTGATTCTGCAAATGCTGTAAGGCATAGCCGGATAAATCGCCATTGAAAGCCATAGACGCGCCATCTAGCTCGTTTTGGCGAGACAAATCAAACTCGGCAGAAAGTTGCTGGTCGTTAACCGTTTGCCCGGCATATTTGGCAATCAAGCGAATAATGATGTTGCGCAACTCGCGCACATTGCCGGGAAAATGATAATCCAGCCAGCGCCGCTCGGCTTTTTCATCCAGCTTGAATGGCTTCTGCCCCGTCTCCCGGGCATAAAAATCCTTAAAATGTTCCAGCAATACCAGACTATCCCCATTCAGCTCACGCAAGGGCGGTACACGGACGGTAAACACACTCAAACGGTGATATAAATCCGCCCGGAAATTGCCTGCGCGCACTTCTGCCCGCAAGTCCCGATTCGTAGCCGCCACGATACGCGCCCTGCTCTTGCGAACCTGAGTTTCACCTACCCTCGCATATTCACCGTTCTCCAGCACACGCAGCAATTTGGCCTGCATATCCAATGGCAGTTCGCCGATTTCATCCAGGAAAAGCGTACCTTCGCCGACATCCTCGAAGTAGCCAGCGCTTGCATTGGCCGCGCCGGTAAAAGCGCCTTTGGCATGGCCAAATAGGATAGACTCTGCCAACATGGGAGAAATGGCCGCGCAGTTGACGGACAAATAAGACTGCTTGCTGCGTTTGCTGAAACGGTGGAAATTGCCCGCGACGCGCTCCTTGCCACTACCCGATTCGCCTTCAATTAAAACTGGGAAAGGCGAGTCGGCAAATTGTTTGATTTGGGTAATCAGTGTCTGCATCGGCAGGCTCTCACCCACCATGCCGCCATTCTTGTCTTCCGGCTTCTCGGTCTTCTCAACGCTTTGCACCTTGAGGGAATTGACCAGCAATTCCTTGAGCTTTTCTACATCACACGGTTTGGGGATAAAATCCAGCGCACCTAGCGCCAGTGCATGTTTGACATTCACATCATCACTTTGCCCGGAAAGCACATGGATTTTCATGCTAGGGGAATGTGCTAACAACTCGCCTATCATCTTGAAGCCTTCATCTGGCTTGTGCTGCATCGGCGGCAAGCCCAAATCCACTAAGGCCAAGTCTGGCGGGGATTCCAACTGGCGCAACAAACTCTTGGCCTGTGTCCGCGAATCCGCCACGCACACCTCAAAATGCTTGCTCAATACAAAATGCAACGTATCCGTAATTAGCGGATCATCGTCAATAATCATCAATACCGGGAGTTGCGCCATGGATAGCTTCCTTCTCCTTGTTAATATTTTTCTTGTACTTAAGGATACTATAACCCGTATGCCGTCTGGCATCAATGGCTGGGGGAAGATGGGGTGGCTGATCGGGCTCGAACCGACGACAACTGGAATCACAATCCAGGGCTCTACCAACTGAGCTACAGCCACCATAAAAACAAAGACACCAGAAAGTGTCTCCGCATTTGGCCTGCCCGACAGGAATCGAACCTGTAACCCCCAGCTTAGAAGGCTGGTGCTCTATCCGATTGAGCTACGGGCAGATTGTCGGTAAGGCTAAAAAGGTGGTCGGCGTGGAGAGATTCGAACTCCCGACATCCTGCTCCCAAAGCAGGCGCGCTACCAGACTACGCTACACGCCGAAGAGGCAGCAATATAGCGCAAAGCGATCTTGAGGTCAATTCGAATATGCTAAAATAGCGAAGTTTTTTAACTCGAATTCAAAATCCAGCATGACAGCGCACATCATCCACGGCAAGACCATCGCAGAAAACCTGCTGCAAGACATCAAACAGCGTGTAGACACACGCTCGAGTTCCGGCAAGCGCCCGCCATGCCTGGCCGTAATCCTTGTTGGCGCCGACCCGGCTTCTGCCATTTACGTGCGCAACAAACGGCTGGCATGCGATAAAGTCGGCATACGTTCCATCGCCTATGATTTGCCCGCCAACACAACCGAAGCCGAGCTGATGGCACTGGTGGACAAGCTTAATGCAGACAACGGAGTAGACGGGATACTGGTGCAATCTCCATTGCCAGACCACATTAATGAAGAACATCTGGTCGAATGCATTAGCGTAGATAAAGATGTGGATGGTTTTCATCCGTATAACATCGGTCGGCTGGCGGTGCGTCAGCCGACCTTGCGCTCTTGCACGCCTTATGGTGTCATCAAAATGCTTGAAACCACCGGGATCGAGCTGATGGGTCTGGATGCTGTCGTAGTGGGCGTTTCCAACCACGTGGGCCGTCCGATGGCGCTGGAGTTGCTGCTGGCAGGCTGTACCGTCACCAGCTGCCATCGCCATACAAAAGACTTAGCTGACAAGATTCAACATGCCGACCTGATTGTCGCAGCTGCCGGAAAACCGGGCTTGATAAAAGGCGAATGGATTAAACCTGGTGCGATTGTGGTCGATATTGGAATTAACAGGTTGCCGGACGGGAAAATTACGGGTGATGTCGAGTTTGACGTCGCCAAAGAAATAGCCAGCTACATCACCCCGGTACCCGGTGGTGTAGGCCCCATGACAGTAGCCACATTGATGGAAAACACACTGCTGGCGCTGGAACTGCGCGAAACAAAATAGCAATTGCAATCTAGGCACAATGGGCGTATGCTCAGCAGGGTTTTGGATGTACTCAATTGCAGTTTAAGTAGTTAACTTTATTAGATTTGATTAGCCGTATGCCAGAAACACTCAACAAAAGTTTTACTCCTTACGTCGTGCAACCCGGCGAGGAGTACATGAACAGCAACCAACTCAACCACTTCCGCAAAATCCTGAACGACTGGAAAGCCGAGCTGAGCCAGGACATTGACCGCACTGTGCATACCATGCAGGACGAAGTCACCATGTTCGCCGACCCGAATGACCGTGCCAGTCAGGAATCCGACATGGCACTGGAACTGCGCAATCGCGACCGCGAACGCAAACTCATCAAAAAAATTGACGAAACCCTGCGCAATATCGACAACGACGAGTACGGCTATTGCGAAAGTTGCGGCGTAGAAATCGGCCTCAAGCGCTTGGAAGCGCGCCCCACAGCTACACTTTGCATCGACTGCAAAACGCTGGATGAGATGCGTGAACGCCAAGTAGCCAAGTAGCTATTTTCCTCTCTCACGCGCACGCGCGTTCATTACCAAAACCATAGCTCTGCAAGCCAAGCTAGATGCGGCTTCCTGAGCATCTATTTGCATAATGAAAAAACGCCTCGATAGAGGCGTTTTTTGTTTTGCAGCTGATGATTACTCGTCGGATTCCGTTGGCGCTTTGTCTGCTTTCGCAGGCGGTTCTATCAGAGCTTTCATGCTCAAACGCACTTTGCCCTTCTCGTCCATTTCCACCACTTTCACGCGCACGACATCGCCTTCTTTCACGTAGTCGCTTACAGCTTTCACGCGGTCATGCGAGATTTGGGAGATGTGCACCAAACCATCTTTGCCCGGTAGCAGGGAAACCACTGCGCCAAAGTCCAGCACTTTAACAACCGGGCCTTCGTACACCTGGCCGACTTCCACTTCTGCAGTGATTTCGGCGATACGGCGTTTAGCCTCTTCACCGGCCTCGGCAGAAGTACAAGCGATCTTCACTGTGCCATCGTCTTCGATATCAATGGAAGTGTTAGTTTCTTTGGTCAATGCCTGAATCACAGCGCCACCCTTGCCAATCACGTCGCGAATTTTGTCCGGATTGATCTTCATAGTGATGATACGTGGCGCAAATTCGGACATTTCGGTATTGGCATTTGCCATCGCCTGTTTCATGATGCCCAAGATATGTGCACGGCCTTCTTTGGCTTGTGCCAATGCGGCTTGCATAATTTGTGCGGTGATTCCGGTGATTTTGATGTCCATTTGCAGCGCAGTCACACCGTTGTCAGTACCCGCCACTTTAAAGTCCATATCGCCCAAGTGATCTTCGTCGCCGAGAATATCGGTCAACACGGCCACACGATTACCTTCTTTAATCAAGCCCATCGCAACGCCCGCTACATGTGCTTTCATCGGCACACCTGCATCCATCAATGCCAGACAGCCACCGCATACGGAGGCCATGGAGCTGGAACCGTTGGATTCGGTAATCTCGGATACCACACGAACGGTGTAATCGAACTCTTCCTTGCCAGGCAAAGCCGCCAGCAAACCACGCTTAGCCAAATTACCGTGACCCACTTCGCGGCGTTTAGGGGTACCGACACGACCGGTTTCGCCAGTCGCATACGGGGGCATATTGTAATGCAGCATAAAGCGCTCGTTGTATTCGCCTTGCAGTGCATCAATGATTTGCTCGTCTTTGCCTGTACCCAAAGTCGCCACCACCAAAGCTTGTGTCTCGCCACGGGTAAACAGGGCGGAGCCATGTGTACGCGGCAACACGCCGGTGCGAATAGTGATAGGACGCACGGTACGTGTGTCACGACCATCGATACGTGGCTCGCCATTCAAAATCTGGCTACGCACAGTTCTCGCTTCCAGCTTGAAGAACTCATCCTTGATCTTGTTGGCCTCCAGCGTGGATGTCTCTTCCGTAATCAGCTCAGCCATCACGCGGCTCTTAATCTCGTCCAGCTTGGCAGAACGTTCTTGCTTGGATTTGATTTTGAATGCGTCATTGACATCTTTTTCCGCCAATTGCGCCACTTTCTCAATCAAAGCAGTATCGGGCTCCGGCGATGTCCAATCCCAAGCGTCTTTGCCGGCTTCTGCGGCGAACTCGTTAATCAGCGCACATAATTTTTTGATCTCTTCGTGGCCAAATACGACTGAACCCAACATCACCTCTTCGGATAGCTCTTTCGCCTCGGATTCCACCATCATTACTGCGCCTTCGGTCGCAGCCACCACCAAGTCCAGCTCGGTCTCCACCAACTGGCTAGCCGTAGGGTTCAGCACATATTCGCCATTAATATAGCCCACGCGCGCCGCGCCCAGCGGACCATAGAACGGGATGCCGGAAATCGCCAGCGCGGCAGATGCGCCAATAATGGCTGGAATATCCGCATCGATTTCAGGGTCGGATGACATCACAGTTGCCACTACTTGCACTTCGTTATAAAACGCATCCGGGAAAAGCGGACGCAATGGGCGGTCGATCAAGCGGGAAGTTAAAGTTTCTTTCTCACTAGGGCGGCCTTCACGCTTGAAAAACCCGCCTGGAATCTTGCCGGCTGCATAAGTTTTCTCTTGATAATCCACGGTCAATGGAAAGAAATCCTGACCTTCTTTTACTTCTCTTTTACCGGTAACAGCCACCAACACCACGGTGTCACCATAACTTACCATCACCGCACCATCGGCCTGACGGGCGATTTCACCGGCTTCCAATGTCAGGGTATGTGCGCCGTACTGCATGCTTTTTTTTGTAATATTGAACATAGTTTTCTCTCTCTTTCTCCATTGGCTGCAACTCACTACCCAGTTGCAACCCTACAATAAAAAAAGCCGATGCAATCTGCGATCGGCTTTTTGCGATTTATAAAAGCGGATTGATAATAACCACTTTTATAAAATTATTTACGCAGACCCAAACGCTCGATCAGCGCTTGATAACGGCTTACGTCTTTACGTTTCAGATAATCCAGCAAACGGCGACGTTGACTAACCAGAGCCAGCAAACCACGGCGTGAGTGATTGTCTTTTTTGTGGGATTTGAAATGCTCGGTCAGGTAGCTGATACGGTTGGTCAACAATGCCACTTGCACTTCCGGGCTGCCTGTATCGTTAGGCGCGCGTTGAAAGTCTTTAACGATTTTTGCACTTTGTTCTGCTGTAACTGCCATCTTTAATTTTCCTTTAGTTAGCGTCAATGCAAACGCAGTTTGATTTAAGCCAACCGCAAATGCATTCAATTTACAAATGAGCGCGCATTCTAGCACAACAGGATTACAATACCAAGTTATTATTTGTTGTTTTTATTGAGGTTTTTACTTGTCATTCCAAAACCAGCAAACGCTTTGGCGCGATTTTGCCGTTGCCTAGCCGATAACCCAACCCTAAAAAGTGGTCAGCTTCATCATACAATCGCATTTCGCCTTGCGGCACCTTGCCGGGTATCCACACCGCTTGCCCTTGCAGTAAGAAATAAGCGGCATCGGCATCCAGCTCCATCTTGGGCAAATTGGCAATCGCAGAATCCACCGGCAGCAGGCAGGTATCCCGCGCGCTCATGTCCATCGCCTCCAGCGCTTCTATGGTATATGCATGCTCCAGCGTGTATCCGGCGGTGGCCGTGCGGCGCAGGCCTGCAAGGTGTGCGCCACAGCCGAGTTGCTGGCCGATATCTTCTGCCAGTGTGCGTATGTAGGTGCCTTTGCTGCACGTCACCTTGATTTGCGCTACATCGCGATCAAAGGCCAGCCGTTCTATCGCATGAATCGTAACTTGGCGCGGTTTGCGTTCTACCTCTTGCCCGGCGCGAGCGTATTCGTACATGGGCTTGCCATCTACCTTGAGCGCGGAATGCATAGGTGGGATCTGGCTGATTTCGCCCAGAAACAGCTGGCAAGCCGCGTCGAACTGAGTCTCTGTCACATTCACAGACTTGGTTTCCAACACTTCGCCTTCGGCATCGGCCGTGGTAGTGGTTACGCCCAGTTTTATCGTGGCGATATAGGTTTTATCCGCATCGGTAAGCACTTGCGCAAACTTGGTGGCTTCGCCTAGGCAGATAGGCAGCAGGCCGGTTGCCAGCGGATCCAGTGTGCCGGTATGTCCGGCCTTGGCCGCCTGATAAAGCCATTTGACTTTTTGCAAGGCCTGGTTGGACGAATACCCTAGCGGCTTGTCCAATAGCAGCACACCACTGACTGGCCGTTTTACACGCTTGGTTTGCATGCGAAAATTAAGAATTGGTGTCGGTTTTGCGGGCTGCGTCGATCAGGGCATCCATTTTCATGCCATTATCGATGCTGTTATCGTACTCAAAATGTAATTGCGGCACGATGCGCAACATCATGCGTTTGCCCAGTTGGGAACGCAAAAAATTGCTGGTGTTTTCCAGCCCGGTTTGCTGGCTGGCACTTTGCTTGGAGGCCGTGTAAAACACCTTGGCGTGTGCCATGTCGCCACTGACCTCTACCCCGGTAATGGTAATCATGCCGATGCGCGGGTCTTTTACCTCGAACATGAGCAAATCAGCCAGTTCGCGCTGAATCTGCTCGGCCACGCGGTCGGATCGGGAAAATGCTTTTGCCATGAGTGTTAAAGTTTAAAGTTAAAAGCGTCTAAAAATTCATTGCCAAAACTGATGCCCTGGAAGGCAAGCAGGACGCGGCTTCCAAGGCAACGTGTTTGACAATGAAGCGCGCGCATGCGGCTTTAAAGCGTACGCGCCACCTCGACAACTTCATAAATCTCCAGCAAGTCGCCCACTTCCAGATCGTTATAATTTTTGAGCGATAAGCCGCATTCGAAGTTGGATTTGACTTCTTTGACGTCATCTTTGAAGCGTTTCAGAGAATCCAACTCACCGGTATGGATAATGACATTGTCACGCAACACACGCACTTTGGCATTGCGTTTCACCATGCCATCGGACACATAACAGCCGGCCACCGTACCCACTTTGCTGATACGGAAGACTTCGCGCACTTCCACTGTGCCAATCATTTGTTCTTTCTGTTCCGGCGCCAGCATGCCACTCAAAGCAGCTTTCACTTCATCTACAGCTTCGTAAATAATGTTGTAATAACGCACGTCCACATCGTTCGATTCGATCAGTTTGCGTGCACCCGCGTCTGCACGCACGTTAAAGCCAATCAGCACCGCTTTGGATGCAATCGCCAGATTGACATCAGACTCGCTGATAGCACCCACACCCGTGTGGATCACGTTGACTTTCACCTCGCTGGTGGAAAGTTTTTGCAGCGAGGTTGACAACGCCTCATATGAACCTTGTACGTCGGATTTAATAATTAGGCCCAAAGTCTTCACTTCGCCCTCGGCCATTTGCTCAAACATACTCTCAAGTTTGGCCGCCTGTTGTTTGGCCAGTTTCACATCACGGAACTTGCCTTGACGGAACAAGGCAATCTCACGTGCCTTACGCTCGTCGTTCAGCACAATGACTTCTTCACCGGCATTCGGCACCTCGGAAAGCCCTAGCACCTCGACCGGAATAGATGGTCCGGCCTCCTTCACCTCGCGACCATTCTCGTCTAACATGGCGCGCACCCGGCCATAAGTCGTACCTGCCAACAGCATGTCGCCGCGACGCAGCACACCAGACTGCACCAGAATGGTGGAAACCGAGCCGCGACCTTTATCCAAACGTCCTTCAATCACCAAGCCTTTAGCCGGTGTATTACGTGGCGCCTGAAGCTCCAACACTTCCGCTTGCAGCAACACCGCTTCCAGCAATTCATCAATGCCCTTGCCGGTTTTGGCCGACACTTCCCGGAACATAGTGTCACCGCCAAACTCTTCCGGCACAACCTCATGATTGACCAGTTCCATCTTGACGCGCTCCGGCTGCGCCTCCGGCTTATCAATCTTATTGATTGCAACGACCAAAGGCACACTGCCTGCCTTGGCATGGTGAATCGCCTCAATGGTCTGCGGCATCACACCGTCATCGGCAGATACCACCAGAATCACCACGTCAGTTGCCTTGGCACCGCGCGCGCGCATCGCGGTAAACGCCTCATGACCAGGCGTATCCAGGAAAGTCACCATCCCGCGCGGTGTTTCTACATGATAGGCCCCGATATGCTGGGTAATCCCGCCCGCCTCACCGGAAGCGACGCGCGTACGGCGAATATAGTCCAGCAAACTGGTTTTACCATGGTCAACGTGACCCATCACCGTGACAACTGGCGGACGCGCCTCCAAAATCGGTTCGGCATGTTCTGCCTCTTCCAAGAAAGCTTCAGGATCATTGGCCGCAGCCGCTTGCGCTTTATGCCCCATCTCTTCGACAACGATAATGGCCGTTTCCTGGTCAAGTACCTGGTTAATGGTCACCATCATGCCCATTTTCATCAAGGCTTTAATCACCTCACTGGCCTTCACGGACATTTTGTGCGCCAAATCCGCCACGCTGATCGTTTCAGGCACGGCGATTTCATGCACGATAGGCTCGGTCGGTGCATTGAATGCATGCTGCTGCTCGTCATCCTTGTGTTTATGCTTAGTCTTGGGCGCACGCCAGCCTTGTGTCATACCAACATCGCCACGTGCTTTTAATCCGCGCTTGCGATTTTCGTTTTCGTTCCAATCGCGGTTATCTGCGCCCTTGCCTTTTTTTGCCTCTTTCCCTTCTGGCTTTGCACTACCTTCTTTTGTCGGTTTATGCAAAGTACCTTCGGATAATTTGCCCACTTTCTTCTCAGCTTCAGCTGATTTTCTGGCTTCATCCTCAGCTACGCGGCGCGCCTCAAGTTCCTGCTTACGACGCAAATCTTCGGCCTGCATCGCAGCTAAAGTTGCAGCACGTTTCGCCTCTCTTTCACGTAATGCAATCTCTTCCGCACTCAAAACGATCTTTCTCGCAGATGGCGCTTCTACCGCGATAGGCTGCTGCTCAATAACAGGAGCAATCACCTCTTCTTCTATAATTGGCTCTTGAACAACAGCAGGCTGCTCTTCATCCAAGGCTTGTTGCGCTGAGGCGTCCTCTTGCATCTTTGCTTCGGACAAAGGCTCAGCCACATCATCTCGACGCATCAGCACGCGTTTCTTGCGCACTTCAACTTGAATGGTTCTTGCACGACCAGCGCTATCAGTCTTTTTAATTTCCGTACTTTGCTTGCGCGTTAGCGTAATTTTGCTTCTAGGTGCGGCAGCCCCGTGTTCTTTGCGCAAATAATCCAGCAAGGCGGTCTTGTCTGCCTCGCTAAGAATGTCATCTACCGCATCTTTGTTTACGCCGGCATTTTTAAGCTGTTCCAACAGCGATGAAACCGGCCGACCTAATTCTGCGGCGAATTGTGCTACGGTTGATTGTGCCATTTACTGCTCCAGTATCCTATTAGCTTTACCTTAATTCGATTAGCTGAACCAAGGCTCACGTGCAGTCATAATCAATGCTTTTGCACGTTCTTCATCCATATTGGTCAATTCTACCAATTCATCTACAGCAAGTTCCGCCAAATCATCTGCCTTGGAAATGCCTTTAGATGCCAGCAAGTGCGCTGTCGCATCGTCCATGCCTTTTAAGTTCAGCAAATCTTCCGCCGCTTCTTCCACTTTCTCTTCCTTGGCAATCGCCTCAGTTAACAAAGCAGCACGGGCGCGCGAACGCAACTCGTTAATCGTATCCTCATCAAACGCCTCGATCTCGGCCATCTCAGCCAGTGGCACATAGGCAATCTCTTCCAGTGTGCTAAAGCCTTCTTGCACCAGAATGTCGGCAACTTCTTCGTCCACGTCAAGTTTTTCCATAAACAGCTTGCTGACGCTTGCGTATTCATCCTGATTCTTCTGTGCAGCTTCTTGCTCGGTCATGATATTCAATGTCCAGCCAGTCAGCTCTGAAGCCAGGCGGACGTTCTGGCCGTTACGACCAATCGCCAGCGCCAACTGTTCTTCGTCAACCACCACATCCATGCTATGCGCATCTTCATCAACAACAATACTGGACACCTCTGCTGGCGCCATCGCGTTAATGACAAACTGCGCAGGCTCCATGCTCCACAATACGATGTCCACACGCTCACCTGCCAACTCACCAGTAACAGCTTGCACACGTGAGCCGCGCATCCCTACGCAAGTCCCTACAGGATCCAAGCGTTGGTCATTGGTTTTAACCGCAATCTTGGAGCGCAAGCCCGGATCACGGGCAGCAGACCGAATTTCCAGCAAACCTTCTTCGATTTCCGGCACTTCCAGCTCGAACAAGCGAATCAGAAACTCCGGTGCAGTTCTGGATAATATCAATTGAGGGCCGCGACCACCACGGTCAATACGCGACAAATATGCACGAACACGATCACCTACGCGCAAATTCTCTTTCGGAATCATGGATTCACGTGGCAACATACATTCCAGGCGCCCCACCTCAATGATCGCATTGCCTTTCTCCATACGCTTGATCACACCGGTAATGAGCTTCTCATCTCTAGCCAGAAAGTCTTGCAAAATCTGCTCGCGCTCTGCTTCGCGCACCTTTTGCAAAATGACTTGTTTAGCAACTTGCGCACCAATGCGACCAAAGGAAATTGATTCCAACGGCTCTTCGTAATAATCGCCGATCTTGCGATCTTGCGCACGCGGGTCTTCCTCGTCAAACTGATACGCAGAATTTTCTAGTAAGTCATATTCGACATACTGCCAGCGACGAAATGTCTTATAGTCGCCTGTCTCCTTGTCAATCTCGACACGGATATCGGCGCCTTCTTCGTGATTTTTCTTGGTCGCGGAAGCCAAAGCCAGCTCAAGTGCTGTAAAAATTACCTCCTTACTCACATTTTTTTCATGAGCAAGCGCATCTACCAACAATAAAATTTCACGACTCATCACATTTCTCCAACTTTAAATTTTATCCCTCAAAACTGTGGACTCAATCTCGCCTTTTCTATATCTGCCAAAGCAATTCTTTCTATTTTTCCATCCAGCTCCAGCAATACCTTATCCGCTTCTATGCCACGCAAAACTCCCAGAAATTTCTTTCTGGGCTCGCCACTGGCTTGCGGCACAGGTATACGCAATCTGATTTGCGCATGCTCCCCAACAAACCGTGCAAAATGCGCTGGTTTTTTCAGCACGCGATCCATGCCGGCAGAAGAAATCTCCAGCCGGTCATAATCAATGTCATGCTCAACCGCAAGCACATTACCAAGCTGATTACTCACCAACACGCAATCATCAATCGTCACGCTATCTTTGCTGTTCTTCGGATCAAGTTTATCAATAAATACACGCAATAGTTTTCCTCGATTAGACACCTCGAAGTCAACCAACTCATACCCAAGCTGAGTTACCGTTTTATCTACCAATGCCTGCAAGTCTTGCACGCCTAACTCTCCAAAAAACTGATATATGTCTTGCGGAAATAAAAAAAGGGCGCACTGCCCTTCAATTGGTAAATTATATCAATAAATTCAGTGAATTGGAATCCATTTATTCGCCTTAAGGGTTTGATAGGGTGCTACAAACCAATAAACCCTCCTTGTGAGGGTTTGTAAAGCAAAAGACCCAACTCTGGGTCGGGTCTTTTTAATAACAGCCTGGGGATGACCTACTTTGGCTTCGGCCGCTACGCTTAACATCTCTGCCTCACCTTAGGGGCCGACTCACCCTGCGCCGATGAACGTTGCGCAGGAAACCTTGGGCTTTCGGCGAGGGTGCTTTTCACACCCTTTATCGCTACTCATGTCAGCATTCGCACTTCTGATACCTCCAGCATGCCTCACAGCACACCTTCGCAGGCCTACAGAACGCTCTCCTACCACTCACAGTAAACTGTGAATCCGCAGCTTCGGTTACGTGCTTAGCCCCGTTACATCTTCCGCGCAGGACGACTCGACTAGTGAGCTATTACGCTTTCTTTAAAGGATGGCTGCTTCTAAGCCAACTTCCTAGCTGTCTATGCCTTCCCACTTCGTTTTCCACTTAGCACGTCATTTGGGACCTTAGCTGGCGGTCTGGGTTGTTTCCCTCTTGTCCACGGACGTTAGCACCCATGGACTGTCTCCCGTAATTGCACTTCTCAGTATTCGGAGTTTGCAATGGTTTGGTAAGTTCTTATGAACCCCCTAGCCATAACAGTGCTCTACCCCCAAGAGTGAGATACGAGGTACTACCTAAATAGTTTTCGGAGAGAACCAGCTATCTCCAGATTTGTTTAGCCTTTCACCCCTATCCACAGCTCATCCCCAAATTTTTCAACATTTGTGGGTTCGGACCTCCAGTACCTGTTACGGCACCTTCATCCTGGCCATGGATAGATCATCTGGTTTCGGGTCTACACCCAGCAACTGAACGCCCTATTCGGACTCGCTTTCGCTACGCCTCCCCTATCGGTTAAGCTTGCTACTGAATGTAAGTCGCTGACCCATTATACAAAAGGTACGCAGTCACCCCAGCTTAAAGAACCCTCAACATTTATTTATATGATAAATATCAGGTCTATTTCATCTTGAAGTCTTTTGACTCGCTTGCGCTCGTCGAAAGAACTCGAAGGTTATTAAAGCTGGGGCTCCGAAAGAACTCGTTTGTATGCATACGGTTTCAGGATCTATTTCACTCCCCTCCCGGGGTTCTTTTCGCCTTTCCCTCACGGTACTGGTTCACTATCGGTCGATTACGAGTATTTAGCCTTGGAGGATGGTCCCCCCATGTTCAGACAGGGTTTCTCGTGCCCCGCCCTACTTGTCGTTATCCTAGTTCCACACACGGGATTTCGTATACGGGGCTATCACCCACTACGGCCGGACTTTCCATTCCGTTCTACTATCGCATGTGCTAAAAATAACAGGCTGTTCCATGTTCGCTCGCCACTACTTACGGAATCTCGGTTGATTTCTTTTCCTTGAGCTACTTAGATGTTTCAGTTCGCTCAGTTCGCCACACTGCCCCTATGTATTCAGAGCAGGTTACCCTTGCGGGTGGGTTTCCCCATTCGGACATCTCCGGATCAAAGCTTATTTGCCAGCTCCCCGAAGCTTTTCGCAGGCTATCACGTCCTTCGTCGCCTGTAATCGCCAAGGCATCCACCATATGCACTTATTCACTTGACCCTATAACGTTAAAACCTAAACCCTTTTAAATCTAAGTCTTGTGGTACATGAGTTACCACGTTACAGGTAATTCTAAAGCACTATCAAACCTCGTTAGATTCTCTAACTACGTTTAATATTCATGATTTTGCAATCAATCGATATTGTTCGGTCAGAACAATATCGCCCATTTGAATACATCACTGTCATCACACAGTGTGTATTCGCTTTACTTCTTCCATTTTGTTAAAGAACAGTCCAGTTAAAAAAACCAGAAGCAAATATCCATTACTTGCTTCTAGCTTCTCTGCATCAAAGTTTTTGGCCTTTCCTCACGGATAAAGTGGTGGAGGATGACGGGATCGAACCGACGACCCCCTGCTTGCAAAGCAGGTGCTCTCCCAGCTGAGCTAATCCCCCTTTAAGTCTTTATCACCTGCGTCATGCGGTGTTGCTCAAACCCTCGCATACCCAAAAGTATGCGTCGGGCTTTCGCGCCTTGCCTGACTTGGTGATAAAACCTTATGGTCTTTTCATCCAGTTTCCAATAAGGCTTCAGATTGACAAGAATCCAGCAAATCAAGGCAGAGGGCTGCGCCGCATACATACGAGTATGCAAGCTGCCCGATAACGCCGAGTTGCGCAGATTGTTGTAAATCTCGTGGTGGGTCTGGTTGGGCTCGAACCAACGACCCCCGCCTTATCAAGACGGTGCTCTAACCAGCTGAGCTACAGACCCAATAAGGTAAACGTTTACCTGTGGCCAATCTTTGATGTGCTTTAAAACGACTAATAGGTGTGAGTATTTGCAACCAAGGTTATTCTCTAGAAAGGAGGTGATCCAGCCGCACCTTCCGATACGGCTACCTTGTTACGACTTCACCCCAGTCATGAATACTACCGTGGTAATCGCCCTCCTTACGGTTAAGCTAACTACTTCTGGTAAAACCCACTCCCATGGTGTGACGGGCGGTGTGTACAAGGCCCGGGAACGTATTCACCGCGACATGCTGATCCGCGATTACTAGCGATTCCGACTTCATGCAGGCGAGTTGCAGCCTGCAATCCGGACTACGATCGGCTTTCTGGGATTGGCTCCCCCTCGCGGGTTGGCAACCCTCTGTACCGACCATTGTATTACGTGTGAAGCCCTGGCCATAAGGGCCATGAGGACTTGACGTCATCCCCACCTTCCTCCGGTTTGTCACCGGCAGTCCCAATAAAGTGCCCAACTAAATGATGGCAATTATTGGCAAGGGTTGCGCTCGTTGCGGGACTTAACCCAACATCTCACGACACGAGCTGACGACAGCCATGCAGCACCTGTGTCCACTTTCTCTTTCGAGCACCTAATGCATCTCTGCTTCGTTAGTGGCATGTCAAGGCCAGGTAAGGTTTTTCGCGTTGCATCGAATTAATCCACATAATCCACCGCTTGTGCGGGCCCCCGTCAATTCCTTTGAGTTTTAATCTTGCGACCGTACTCCCCAGGCGGTCAACTTCTCGCGTTAGCTACGTTACTCATAGATTTTACTCTACCAACAACTAGTTGACATCGTTTAGGGCGTGGACTACCAGGGTATCTAATCCTGTTTGCTCCCCACGCTTTCGTGCATGAGCGTCAGTGTTATCCCAGGGGGCTGCCTTCGCCATCGGTATTCCTCCACATCTCTACGCATTTCACTGCTACACGTGGAATTCTACCCCCCTCTGACACACTCTAGTCTTGTAGTTTCAAACGCAGTTCCCAGGTTGAGCCCGGGGATTTCACATCTGACTTACAAAACCGCCTGCGCACGCTTTACGCCCAGTAATTCCGATTAACGCTCGCACCCTACGTATTACCGCGGCTGCTGGCACGTAGTTAGCCGGTGCTTCTTATCAAGGTACCGTCAGCCTCACCCTATGTTAGAGGGTAAGTTTTCTTCCCTTGCGAAAGAGCTTTACAACCCGAAGGCCTTCTTCACTCACGCGGAATGGCTGGATCAGGCTTGCGCCCATTGTCCAAAATTCCCCACTGCTGCCTCCCGTAGGAGTCTGGACCGTGTCTCAGTTCCAGTGTGGCTGGTCGTCCTCTCAGACCAGCTACGGATCGTCGCCTTGGTGAGCCTTTACCCCACCAACTAGCTAATCCGATATCGGCCGCTCCATCAACGCGAAGCCTTACGGTCCTCCGCTTTCCCCCTCAGGGCGTATGCGGTATTAGCACATCTTTCGATATGTTATCCCCCATTATTGGATACGTTCCGATATATTACTCACCCGTTCGCCACTCGCCACCAGGAGCAAGCTCCCGTGCTGCCGTTCGACTTGCATGTGTAAAGCATTCCGCCAGCGTTCAATCTGAGCCAGGATCAAACTCTTCAGTTCAATTCCTAACTATTACTTGTTACCCTCTTAAAAGAGGGCGGTATTCGCTTTGCTTTATTTGATACTCAGTATCAAAGTACTCAAATTCATTAATCAAGGTGTGTTATTAAATATCTTAACCAATGTCTAGTTAGGAACATCAGCCAAGCTATTTCACAGTCTTGTCTAAATTTTAAGTGTAAGCATTTATGTTTAATTTTCTGAGTGAATATCTATAAAGATATCCAGCACCTTAACCACAAATACCCACACCTATCAGTCGTTTTAACTTGTTAAAGAACAGTGCCCGTTTTTGGGCGAAGCGCGCATTATACAGAGCTTTTCGGGCTGGTCAAGATTTAATTAAAAGATTTTTTTAATTACTTCTGACATCTGCATTTCTGCGTTTGCTTTTGCTTGAATCTCAAGCGAGCCGCGCATTTTACAGAGGCTATCGGTTTGGTCAAGGCGTATTTTTGGATTTTTACAATTTAACTACAAATTACTGTATAAAATCGGGTTGGTTATTTAGTGTCAAGGTGAATTTGACAGTAAGGAGCCATCATGAATAAGCAAAACAACCGTAGTCTGTCCCCTAATTGTTTGTCATTAATTTCAAGAACGTAACAAGCCTCGCGCGCGCGCGTTCATTACTCAAACACCTGCCCTGCAAGCCAAGCGGGATGCGCCTTGCAGGCCGATGAAAATTGCAATGAATGCTGGGGCGATTAAGCCAGGGTGATTTTGGCGAACTTGCGTTTGCCAACTTGGGCGACCACAGTGGTGCCTTTGTGAAGCTGCAGGTTTTTGTCTTCGACCTTTTCGCTATCCAATTTGACGCCGCCTTGCTGCACGGCACGCATCGCTTCACTGGTGCTTTCCACCAGCCCTGCCAGTTTGAGCATCTGCGCGATGCCGATGCTTGCGCCTTCTATCTTGAGTTCGATTTCGGGCACCTCATCGGGGATGCCGCCTTTGGCGCGGGTTTGAAAATCCTGCAGCGCTTTTTCAGCATCGGCCTGGCTGTGGAAGCGCGCGACGATCTCCCGCGCGAAGCGCACTTTGATATTGCGCGGGTTTTCGCCCGCCGCCACTTGGGCTTTCCAGCCGGCGATGGTTTCCAGGCTCTCAAAAGACAGCAGCTCGATATAACGCCACATCAGCTCATCGGATACAGACATGAGTTTGGCGAAGATGATCTCCGGCGGCTCGTTAATGCCAATATAGTTGTTGAGCGACTTGGACATCTTGTTGACGCCGTCCAGACCTTCCAGCAATGGCATCATCAATACGCATTGCTGCGGCTGTCCGTTTTGCTTTTGCAGCTCGCGCCCCATCAGCAGGTTGAATTTCTGGTCGGTGCCGCCCAGCTCGACATCGGACTTGAGCGCGACGGAATCGTAGCCCTGCAATAGCGGATACAAGAACTCATGGATGGCGATAGGCTGATTGCCTTTGAAGCGCTTGGTGAAATCATCACGCTCCAGCATGCGCGCCACCGTATAGCTCGCTGCGAGCTTGAGCATGCCCGCGGCACCCAGCTCGGTAAGCCATTTGGAGTTGAAGACGATCTCGGTTTTGTCTTTGTCCAATATCTTGAACACCTGGGTGGCGTAAGATTTGGCGTTCTCCTGCACTTGCTCGGCTGTCAGCGGCGGACGTGTGGCGCTTTTGCCAGTGGGGTCGCCAATCATGCCGGTAAAATCACCAATCAGGAACAAAACGTGGTGGCCGAGGTCTTGAAATTGACGGAGCTTGTTAATGAGCACGGTGTGGCCCAGATGCAAGTCGGGCGCGGTAGGGTCGAAGCCCGCCTTGATGCGCAAGGGCTTGCCGGTTTTGGCGCTTTGGTCGAGCTTTTCTATCAGCTCGGATTCGATCAAAAGTTCATCCGCGCCGCGTTTGATGATAGCCAAGGCTTGTTGGGTCTGCGTGTTCACTGCTCGTTCCGGTTATGCTTAATGTTTAAGAATTCTGTTAGTATGTTCAATTACCTTAGCAATTGGCACGATTTAGCTTATGTACATAGATAAGCTGCGTATTTTATCGCAAAACCTGTTACAAGCTCTACGCAAATTAAAAACGCGTTGGGCGTTGATAGCCCTGCTCCCCTTGTTCGCCATTTTCGCGGCTTTTGGTACCGCGCCCGATTCCTCACCTGTCAACATAAAAATCAAAACCGTCAGGCAAGATGTTACTCTGCCACTGGCTGTACGGCCCGTCAGCCAGGACGAAGAGTTCTGGCAGATGGATCAGGTGCGCAGTGATGACACGCTGGCCAATCTGTTCAAACGCATGACAGTACGCGACGAAGATGCCATCAAGTTTCTGATGATCAGCCCGGAAGCACGTGCTATCAATACGGCGCTAATCCCCGGGCACAGTATCGAAATCAAGACCAACCTGGATGGCAAGCTACTGCATCTGGAATATGAGGTGGATAAAGAAAATATCCTGGTTGCCAACTTGACCCCCCAAGGCTACCAAGTCGCCACACAAAAACTCCTGCTGCAAAAGCACGAGATGCTCAGTTCTGCGAGAATTGTAGACAGCCTGTTTAGTGCCACGGACGAAGCTGGTATTCCGGATGCCATTGCTTTGCAGATTGCAGAAATCTTTTCTGGTGACATTGATTTTGTGGAGGACCTGCGCGAAGGCGATGTGCTGAACGTGGTATACGAAACCTTTTACAACGCGGGCGAATTAATGAAAGTGGGTAATGTGCTGGCAGTGGAATTTATCAACAGCGGCAAAAAATACACGGCCATCCGCTTTGGCGAGGCCGAAGGCAAATATGCCTACTACACACCGGATGGTAAAAGCCTGCATAAGTCCTTCCTGCGCTCGCCAGTTGAGTTCTCGCGCGTTTCATCCAGCTTTACCAAAGCGCGTTTCCACCCCATTTTGCACCGCATGCGGGCACATCAAGGCACAGATTTCGCCGCGCCTATTGGCACGCGCGTCAAGGCTTCCGGTGATGGCGCGGTGGATTTTGCCGGTCGCAAAGGCGGCTATGGCAACGTGATTGTACTTAAGCACGACAACGGCATTAGCACCGTCTACGGCCATTTGTCCAAATTCGAGAGCGGCCTGCGCAAAGGTCAAAAGGTGACGCAAGGCGACATTATCGGCTATGTGGGCATGACGGGTCTTTCCACTGGCCCACACCTGCATTACGAGTTTCTGCAAAACGGCACACGGAAAGACCCAATGACAGTCTCGCTACCGGCGAATATTCCCATCAGCACCAAACTCAAACCCGAATTTGAAAGAGCCAGCCGTGCCTACATGGTGCAACTGGGCGTGCTCAACCAACGCCAACTGGCCTCCAGAGAATAAAAAATGGCACTATATATTGGCATCATGTCCGGCACTAGCATGGACGGCATAGATACAGCGCTGGTCGAATTCGACGGGCAGCAATGCAAGCTGCGCGGCACGCACTTTTTGCCTTACCCCGCCGATTTGCGCAACTGCCTGTTAGTCTTACAGCATCCCGCAGAGAGCGAGTTGGAAACCACCGCACAAATTTCCAACGAATTATCAGGGCTATATGCCGAAAGCGTCCATCAGCTCCTGAAACAGACCGGCCTGCAAGCCAAGCAGATTGCAGCGATTGGCAACCACGGACAAACCATACGCCACCGGCCAGAGCTGGGATTTACGCTGCAAATCGGCAACAATGCCCTGCTGGCCGAGCTGACCGGTATTACCGTGGTGGGCGATTTCCGCAGCCGCGACATTGCAGCAGGCGGCCAAGGCGCGCCGCTGGTGCCCGCCTTTCATCAGGCTGCATTCGGGAGCGCTGACAAAAACCGTGTCATTGTCAACATCGGCGGTATCGCTAATATCACCTATCTGGCGGCCAATGGCGATGTGCTGGGTTTCGATTCCGGGCCAGGCAATATGCTGCTGGATTACTGGGCTGGGCTACGCTTGGGCAAGCCCTATGACAAAAATGGCGCCTGGGCTGCCACCGGCGTGGTGCTGGATAGCCTGCTACATGACATGCTGGCCGAGCCTTATTTTACGCTACCGCCACCCAAAAGCACGGGGCGCGACCTGTTCAACGAACATTGGTTAAAACAGCATTTGCTGTATCCACATCTGCGCTCGCAAGATGTAGCACGCACCCTGGTTGCCCTAACCGCCCACTCCATCTACCATGCAGTCGGCAACACCTGCAGCCAAGTAGATGAAATCTACCTGTGTGGCGGCGGTGCACATAACACGCTTCTGGTACAAGAGCTCACTACTCTGTTCGGTAAAACACCTATCGCCAAAACCGATGGGCTGGGTGTGCATGCTGACTGGGTAGAGGCCATGTGTTTTGCCTGGCTTGCCAAGCAAACGCTGGAAAAAGCCCCTGCCAATTTGCCAGCTGTAACAGGCGCAAGAGGGCCGCGTGTTCTCGGTGCCATTTATCCCGGCTAGCTAAACTGCTTTTCAGCGACATGGCATTGCTTTAAGATAAGCAACACCATCCATCAAGAGATGTCACCATAACATGCCTGTTTTCTGGAATGTTTCTCTCGTTGTTTTATCTGTCGCGGTGGCCATTATCGGCTCATTCACCGCGCTCACCCATGCCCAGCGCATGCGGGAAAGTCGGGGCAAGCCTGTGCTGATCTGGATGACCTTGGGCGCAATCACCCTGGGCATGGCTATCTGGGCAATGCACTTTATTGGCATGCTGGCATTTCATTTACCTATCGAGCTCCATTACGACCTTGAACTGACGCTATATTCAGCGGCGCCTGCAATCGCAGCCAGCTTGCTGGGATTCTATGTGCTGCGAAACGAAATCGTTTCCTCGCAAAAACTATTCCTGTCGGGCATCTTCATGGGCTTGGGTATCGCCGCCATGCATTACACTGGTATGGCTGCCCTCAAATTATCGCCTGCCATCCACTATTCTCCTGGCATCTTGTTGGCTTCGGTCACAATTGCCATCATTGCCTCATGGGGGGCGCTGATGATGATGTATCAGGGACAACACATGCGATTAACCCCCATCTGGCGGTTTACTCTGGGCAGCATTGTGATGGGGTTGGCCATTTCCGGCATGCATTACACCGCCATGCTGGGCGTGGATATTGCTCCTAACAGCGTCTGTCTAGCTGGTGGATCGCCTCTGGACAAGAATGTTCTGGTACTGTTGGTGGGACTGACTTCCATGGTGTGGTTTGGCGGAGGCAACATCGCAGCCGTGTTCGACCAGCGCATCGCGCAACAAAACGCCCGGGCATTGGATCAACTGAAGCAAACGCACGCTGAACTGGAACGCACAGCCACCGCAAAAGCGCTGGAAATGACCAAGGAATTGCGCAACAGTGAGGCCAAAACCCGTGCTGTGATAGAAGCCGCCAACGATTGCATCATCAGTGTTGACGCGGATGGCCATATTATCGAATTCAATCCTGCTGCAGAAAGCACTTTTGGCCATGCTCGTAACGCAGTCTTGGGGAAAAATATTGCCGAAGTTATTATCCCAGCCGGGTATAGGGAAAAGCACCGTGAAGGTATGGCGCGGCTCCGCAAATCCGGCGTCCCTACCATAATGGGCAAGCGGTTGGAGCTTACGGCAATCCGTGCAAGCGGCGAAGAGTTCCCGGTCGAGTTCAGCATGTCCAGATTCATACAGGATGGCAAACCCATCTATACAGCTTTTCTGCGCGACATTGCCGAGCAAAAGCAATCCGAAGCCAACATTCACAGCTTGGCTTTTTATGACCCGCTGACCAAACTACCAAACCGGCGGCTATTGCAGGACAGGGTGGAGCGAGCACTTACTTCTGTCATAAGGCATCATTTATTTGCCGCCATATTGTTTATTGACCTGGACAACTTCAAGATACTTAACGATACTCGCGGCCATAGCGTGGGCGACCTGCTATTGATCGAAGTGGCAAAAAGACTGACCAATTGCGTACGAAGCGACGATACCGTCACCAGGTTGGGCGGGGATGAATTCGTCATCTTGCTGGAAGGCTTAAGCGAAAATCCGACCAAAGCGGCTGTGAATGCGGAGCTGATTGCGGAAAAAATCCGCGAGAGCCTGAACCTGCCCTACCATTTGCAAGGACAGGAACATCTTAGCTCGCCTAGTATTGGCATTACTCTGTTCCAGAACCAGGAGCTGGGCGTGGAAGACTTGATCAAACGTGCCGATGCCGCCATGTACCAAGCCAAACGGGCGGGCCGTAACGCTATCCGTTTCTTCGATCCGGAAATGCAGCACGCACTGGAAGCACGCATGACACTGGAAAACGATCTGCAGCACGCCATTCAGCTGCAACAGTTCGAGCTACATTACCAGCCACTCGTTGATCAGCAGCAGAAAATACTTGGCGTTGAAGCGCTGCTACGCTGGCGGCACCCTGTCCGTGGCTTGATGCTGCCGGCACAATTTATCCCACTGGCGGAGGAAACCGGGTTGATTCTACCGCTAGGAAAATGGTTGCTTGAAGTAGCTTGCCGACAACTGAAGGACTGGCAAAAAACGGCCACACTGGCGCATCTGGAAATCGCCGTCAATATCAGTGCCCGCCAGTTCCGTCAGCTGGATTTTGTGCAGGAAATATTGGAAATCATCCAAAAAACAGGGGCTCCAGCCGATAAGCTCAAATTCGAGCTCACTGAAAGTATCCTGCTTGAGAGCACCACTGACGCGATAGACAAGATGCACACCCTGCGCAGCAAAGGCATACGGTTCTGCCTAGATGATTTTGGTACCGGCTATTCATCGCTGATCTACCTTAAAAAACTACCCTTCTCGCAGCTCAAGATAGACCATTCCATTATTCACGACATTCATGGCCACCATCATGATGACACTGTCATCAAGGTCATTCTTGGCATGGCAGCATCCCTGGGAATGGATGTGATTGCTGAAGGCGTGGAGACTGCGGAGCAGCTGGATTTCCTGCTCAAGCATGGCTGCCGCCTGTATCAGGGCAGGCTGTTTAGCCATCCGCTGCCCCTAGATGCGCTGGAAGAATCTATTGGCATGCCGCGTACTGCCGAGCTGTTTTAGCTTGGGCGGTGTTACAGCCGCAAGACATCGCATATAATACCCCTAACCATTACCAGAGTATTCAGCATGAAACCAACCAAAGCAACCATTACGTTTGATAACAATGCGCCAGCCATTGAACTACCTGTGCTTTCCGGCAGCATGGGTAACGATGTGATTGATATCCGCACGCTGGGCAAACACGGCGTGTTTACCTATGACCCGGGCTTTATGTCCACCGGGTCATGCCAGTCCAGCATCACCTTCATTGATGGGGAAAAAGGCCTGCTGTATTACCGTGGTTATCCCATTGAGCAGTTGGCTGAACATTGTGACTTCCTGGAGGTTGCTTACCTGCTGATGCATGGCGAACTGCCTACCACGGCGGAAAAACAGCAGTTCACCGAAAAAATCACCGGCAGCACCATGCTGCACGACCAGTTGACCAACGTGTTCCGTGGCTTCCGGCGCGATGCACACCCCATGGCGGTCATGGTCGGGGTGGTCGGCTCGCTCTCCGCGTTCTATTTCGATTCCATGGATATCCGCGACGCCAAGCACCGCGAGATCTCCGCGCACCGCCTGCTGGCCAAAGTGCCCACCATTGCGGCATGGAGCTACAAATACAACTTGGGTCAGCCGTTCATGTATCCGCAGAACCATCTGAACTATGCGGAAAACTTCATGCACATGATGTTTGCCACGCCCTGCGAAAAATACGAAGCCAACCCCGTGCTGGCCAAGGCGTTCGAACGCATCCTGATTCTGCATGCAGATCACGAACAAAACGCCTCCACTTCTACCGTGCGGCTGGTTGGCTCCAGTGGCGCCAACCCGTTCGCCTGTATCGCAGCCGGCATCGCCTCCTTATGGGGCCCCGCGCACGGTGGAGCCAACGAAGCCACATTGAAGATGCTGGAAGAGATTGGCGATGTCTCGCGTATCGGCGAGTTCATCAAACGCGCCAAGGACAAAACCGACAACTTCCGCCTGATGGGCTTTGGCCACCGCGTGTACCGCAATATGGACCCGCGCGCCGCCATCATGCGCAAAACCTGCCACGAAGTGCTGGAAGTACTCGGCCTGCAGGACGACCCCATGTTCAAACTGGCGATGGAACTGGAAAAAATCGCGCTGGAAGACGAATACTTTGTTTCGCGCAAACTCTACCCCAACGTGGATTTCTACAGCGGCATCGTCATGCGCGCGATGGGTATCCCAAACAGCATGTTCACCGCCATCTTCGCCCTCGCCCGCACGGCTGGCTGGATAGCACAATGGAGTGAGATGCACAGCGACCCGGAACACAAGATTGGCCGCCCACGGCAGCTTTACATGGGTGAAGCAAGAAGAGAATTTGTGCTGATTGAGAAGAGATAATTAACTTTAGCCCTATGTTATTTCGTTACGCAGTTGCTAGAGCAATATCAGGCTATCAACAATATTTGTCGCCTTACAAAGGGTTCTGCTGTGCGCATCGCTCATTACATGGTGGTCTTTCATGCTCAGAATTTGGGCGACGCGTAGTTCTGCGATATGGAGTTTTACAATTCGCATTTCTCCAAATCCAGAGGTTTTCACGTTGTTCTGAAGCTTATACAATACTTCAAACACAGCGGCCGGATAATGAAAAACAATATTCCGACTTCCCTTACAAAGAGTGTTTAAAAAGCAAAACTCTTGAAGACGGTGCTATTTGTTGCTGCCTAACTTTCCCATGGTGAACTAAGCAATAGCAAACAGGGGGGAAAAGTGATTCACATTCCGCCGTTTGGGTTTAACTCCCCCTTGCCGCGCCTGAGGCTTGAGCATAAGCCGGGTTAAACGGCGAGGACTGTTTGAGCTCCGAACAAGCCTTGGTTTGTGAGGCTTGTAAGGGCGAGTTCCGCAGCCGTACCAGCGTTGCGCTAAGACCGAAGGATGAAGCGGCAGCGGGGTATGATTTTCTTTGATTACTTTCTTTTGCACAAACAAAAGAAAGTGATTAGCTGTCGGGCTACCCCCGACAAACAAACTCTTACATACATACGCGCGCATTCATTACTCAAACACCTGCCACGGAAGGCGCATCTGGATGCGGCTTGTAGGGCATTGAAACTACAATGAAAAAGCCCGCAAACGCGGGCTTTTCACATCTCTCTCAACTTAAACCGAGAACGAGCTGCCGCAACCGCAGGTCGTGGTCGCGTTCGGGTTGCGAATCACAAACTGTGAGCCTTGCAGGCTGTCGGTATAGTCGATCTCCGCGCCCATCAGGTATTGCAGGCTCATCGGGTCAATCAGCAGAATCACGCCGTCTTTATCCACCTGTGTGTCGTCGTCGTTCACTTCTTCTTCAAACGTGAAGCCATACTGGAAGCCGGAGCAGCCGCCGCCGCTGACGAACACACGCAGTTTCAAATCCGGTGTGCCTTCTTCATCAATCAGCTCTTTCACTTTTTTGGCCGCGTTGTCAGTAAAAATCAGCGGATCCGGCATTGCGATTTCTGCGGTATTGGTTGTCATGTTCATTATTTACTCCTTAACTAAGTCGGTTGGACTGGGTTTTTTGTGCTTGGTTCTGTCAGGCGTCTTCGGCAGGGTTGTCACCGATATACACCAGTTTTCCTTCAATCACCGCGCCGGTGTGCATCTCCAGCGATTTGTAATACAGATCGCCCACGATGCGCGCCTTGGTTTGCAGCTCGATAAACTCGCTGGCGTGTACGGGGCCAGTGATTTTGCCGTTGATGACGATTTTGGCAGCCGTAACCTCGCCTTCAATGCTACCGGCCTCGCTCAGAATTAATGTGCACTGGCTGCCGTTTGCCTGGGTGACGCTGCCTTTAATGGTGCCATCCACGCGCAGACCGCTGGAATACTGCATATTGCCTTCAACACGTGTGTTTGCGCCAATCAGTGTGTCGATGCGGTTATCTATCCTGTTTGCTTTTCTAAAGAACATAGCTCTCCTCAACTGGTGCAGCGCCTGTTATCTACGCTTTTTGCCTTCCACCATGTTTTTGTAAAACATCAAGTCTTCCTTGATTTTCAAGTTCTCATCATGAACGCTTGCAAGCTCTTTGGCAAGATTGTTATTGGTCGCCAGCTCTACCTGCAGCTCGCGCTGCGCGCCCACCAGCTTGACCTCAAGCTCCTTGTTCTGCTGGGTAAGCTGTTGCAGCTGCTGGCGGATCGTGTCGGTCTCGCTATCGTGCATGACCCAATAGGTGATGCCAGCGCCTAGCAGCACCAAGCTCGCCAGCAGCGCCACCTGATAGTATCTGGAGCGGTGCGTGCGTATCGTCACCCGCTTGGCGGATAGCGTATGCCCAAAATGACGGCGGATTCTGCGGCGTATCGGTTTCATGACGTCATGGTAACAGTGGTACCACTTCCAGACCGGCGTGTTCGTCCAAACCGAACATGATGTTCATATTCTGCACCGCCTGGCCGGCCGCGCCTTTCACCAGGTTATCCTGCGTCACCAGCACCGTCAAATAGCCATTTGGCTGCGGATGCAGTGCGATGCGCAGGCTGTTGGAGCCCCGCACTGAACGCGTTTCCGGCAAGCTGCCCGCGGGCAGCACGTCCACAAAACGCTCGTGCTGGTAACGTTTTTCGTACAAAGCCTGTAAGTCCATACCTGTAACCTTGGACGCCAGTTTCACGTAAATCGTGGACAACATGCCGCGTATCATCGGAATGAGATGCGGCACAAAAATAAACTGCAGTTCGCTGCCGGATAATTGCGTCAGTTGCGCGTGAATTTCCGGATGGTGCCGATGACCGGCCACGCCGTAGGCTTTCATGTTGTCGCTGGCTTCAGCAAACAATGTAGCAATCTCGGCTTTCCTGCCTGCACCGGACACTCCGGACTTGGAATCGGAAATCACTGGCGCGGAGAAATCTACCAGGCCTTGCTCCAGTAAAGGCGCCAAGCCGAGCAGAACCGTTGTCGGGTAGCAACCGGGATTGCCAATCACCCTGGCAGATTTGATCTTGTCCCGATACAACTCGGGAATGCCATACACCGCATCCTTCAAGACATCCGGGCAGCTATGCGGCATCTTGTACCATTTTTCGAACACGGCAGTATCCTGTAAACGGAAGTCCGCCGCCAGGTCGATCAGCTTAACCCCTGCAGCCAACAAGGCAGGTGCTTGGCTCATGGCCACGCCATGCGGTGTGGCAAAGAACACAACATCACACTGCGTTAAATCGGTTTGCGCAGGATCGCTAAATGCCACATCCACCAAGCCACGCAAGCTGGGGAACATCTCCGCCACCGGCATGCCGGCCTCGCCGCGCGAAGTGACCGCCACGATAGATGCGTTTGGGTGAATCGCCAACAAACGCAACAGTTCAACACCAGTATAACCAGTGCCACCTACGATACCGATTTTGAGTTTTTGTGCTGCCATGTTCAAACCCATAATACCTTCAAGAATACAAGACTTGGCATGTTACCACGCCAACATAATTGCATAAAAGCAAAAAGGCCGCCGCAGCGACCTTTTCCATACCAGACGCCAATTAGCGTTTGGAGAATTGTTTGCGGCGACGTGCTTTGCGCAGACCCACTTTTTTACGCTCGACTTCACGTGCATCGCGTGTCACATAGCCAGCGTGGGACAATGCGGATTTCAAAGTCGTATCGTAGTCAATCAAGGCACGGGTGATACCGTGACGCACGGCACCAGCCTGACCGGACTCACCACCACCGACCACGTTCACCAGGATATCGAAGCTGGCAGTGTTGTTGGTTAGCTCCAATGGCTGACGCACGATCATGCGGGATGTCACGCGGGAGAAAAACTCGTCAACAGGTTTGTCGTTAACGATGATGTTGCCTTTACCGGATTTTAGAAACACGCGTGCCACAGAACTTTTGCGGCGACCGGTACCATAGTTGTATTTACCAATCATTGTTTATCCTTAAATGGTCAGCGATTGTGGCTGTTGTGCAGCGTGCTCGTGCTTATCACCAGCATACACTTTCATTTTCTTGATCATGGCATAACCCAGCGGGCCTTTTGGCAACATGCCTTTCACGGCTTTTTCCAGCGCACGGCCAGGAAAGCGGTCTTGCATTTTGCTAAAGTTAGTAGTGCTGATACCGCCTGGATAACCGGAGTGGCGATGATACTGTTTATCCAAAGCTTTGTTACCGGTTACTTTGATTTTGTCAGCATTGATGACCACGATGTAGTCGCCAGTATCCACGTGCGGTGTGTAAATCGCTTTATGTTTACCACGCAGACGGTGCGCCACTGCGCTGGCCAGACGACCCAGCACCAAATCCGTAGCGTCGATCACGAACCAGTCGCGTTTGACTTCATGCGTTTTTGCAGAAAAGGTTTTCATATTAAAACTACCCACTAAAGCCTGAGTATTGCGAGGCTAAAATAATAAAAGTCTAGCCAGCAAAGCGCGGCCAGTAAAAATTCAAGAGGGCGGATTATATGTCGTTATAGTAATTGTTGTCAAACAATTGGGAGCTTTTATTTCAATAAAATGCACTTATGGCCGATTACAGATTAGAATGCACGCCTTACACACATTCCACAAATTGGCACAGCTTTTGCATAAAGCCTCTTATCTGTCGTCAAAACAACAATTAGGTATGGTGAAATATGCAGTATAACATTCAATCCACCCATAGCATGAAATGGGCAGCAATACTGATTGCCGGTATCTTTGCACATCAGTCCGCCTATGCGCTGGGCCTGGGCGAAATCCAGGTCAAATCACACTTGGGCCAACCATTGAAAGCCCAGGTTAAGGTTTATGGTGCAGCGGATATCAAACATGATATCGCTTGCCTCAGCCTGAACACCGAGAGCGCCAGTTTCCTCGGCAGCACACAAATGAAGTTGCGCCCGCTGAACACGGACGAAGCAATGCTGACAATCACCAGCACCCAGACAATCAATGAACCAATTGTCAATCTGTCAGTTTCTACGGTTTGTGAGACCGAAATGCGCCGCGATTATGTGTTGCTGCTGGATCCGGCAATGTCTAGCGAAACCAGTATGCCCGCAGACGATGAGGAAGCCATGACGGCTACGGATAGCCTCACGCAACCTTTGGTCATAGCAACGCCGAAAGTAAAAAAACACGTACAAACAGTTAACAGAAACCTCCACAAAAATAACTATAAACGCAATAAAAACAAACCATTAAGTCAAAACGCCACAAAAATGGGGCAACCATCTCTCAGCGTTTCCGGCAGCGCATACGGCACTTTATCGGCTCACACGATGAATTTACGCATGGACAGACAACTGGTAATGCGGCCCAACGCAGCTGACCCGGTACCCGCCGGCGACACTGAAGTGCTGGATGAGCTCACAGCCATGAACAACCGGCTGAAACACCTGACATCACAAATCACCCAGTTGCAACAAAACAACTTAAAACTGGCGGAAGAAAGTGCTGCCAAAACCAAGGCACTAGCGCATAACCAAACCCAGTTGACCCAATTCAAGCAATTCGGTATTGGCCTTGGCGCGTTGCTGCTACTGTTGAGCGGCCGATTGGCACTGGACTGGTGGCGCCGCAGGAAAGCTCACCTAGCCGTGCTGGATCGCATGACTACACACCAGCAAGAAGAAACATCATTGGATGACGACTTATTTGCAACAGAAGCATCTCGTCAGCCAATTGACATTGCTGATGAAAACTCCGCATCCGATGCCGCTGATTTTAACCTCGACCTGAAAAATTCCGATCCATTCGTGGTGGAAGAAAGCGATCAGGAAATGTCGGTGCTGGAGCATGCGGACGTCTTTCTGTCGCATGGTCGTACAGAACTGGCGATCCAGATGCTGCAAAGCCACTTGCTGGAATATCCCAAACAGTCCGTCACCATCTGGCTGTTCTTGCTGGACTTACTGGCCAAACAGAATCTCCACGCCTTGTACGAGCAAGCTGCCCTGGAATGCAAAGACCACTTTAATATCAACATTCCGGGGTTTGATGCCAAGCCAACTGCTGCAGCGCACTCATTGGAAGCTTACCCGCACTTAAGCGCCGGTTTACAAGCCGTGTGGGGCACCCCTGCAGCCATCACCTTTTTGGATGACCTCATTTACAACAACCGTCTGGAACCGCGCGGGGGGTTTGACAAACAACTCATCGAAGAGCTGCTAGCACTGAAATCCATTGCCCAGGAAAGAGCCAGCCTGGCTGAGGTGATTCAGTTGGATAAAAAGAAAATAGCCATGAAAGAGCGCAAAGAAGCTCAACTAGCCGCCAAGAAGGCCGAAAAACTGCAACAACTGGAAGAAACCATTAATGCAAGCGAAGCCAAACAGCAAGCCGAACAGGCCAAAGGACAGGAAACCAAATTCGAGTTTGGCCTGATCGAGTGGAATTAAACCTTGAGAGAATTGGCCATAGGTCAGCCTAAATAGTATTGCGCTGCGATACCAGCGCAAATCACCGCGCCTATCCAGGCATTATGTAGAAAAGCTTTGAAGCTGTCGGCCCTGTCGCGGTTTTTAATCAGCCGGTACTGCCAGCCTACCAACAATGCGGCTGTAATCAAACCCAGCCAATACCAATGCCCAAAGCGCAGCGCATAGCCAACATACGCAAAAATGCCCAACATGGCTGCGAAGCATACCATCACAGCCAGTACGTCATATTTTCCGAAAAAGATCGCAGAAGATTTGATGCCGATTTTCAAATCATCATCTCTATCCACCATGGCATATTCCGTATCATATGCGATGGCCCAGAACACATTGGCCGCCAGCAAAAACCAGGCAACAGGCGGGATGTAATCGTTCACCGCGGCAAACGCCATCGGGATGCCAAAACCGAACGCGATACCAAGATAGGCCTGTGGCACCGCCAGGAAGCGTTTGGTATAAGGATAGGTTGCTGCCAGGAATAATGCGACAACGGATAGCAGAATAGTGGTTTTATTCAGGAACAACACCAACCCAAATGCCAGCAAACATAAGCCCGCCGTTAGCAAATAAGCCTCTTTCACGCTCACTTCTCCGGTAGCTAACGGGCGTGTTTTAGTACGCTCCACCAGACCGTCAAACTTGTGGTCGGCAATGTCATTCAGCACACATCCAGCGCTTCGCATCAGCACCACGCCGGTAATAAAGATCAGCACGATCGCCCAATGCGGATAGCCGCGCCCTGCAAACAACAGCGCCCATACGGTCGGCCACAGCAGCAGTAAAATACCAATCGGCTTGTCCAGCCGCATCAAGCGCTCGTAAGCGTTTAGTTTTTGGGTTAACTCCGTTTGATTCATGGCGCGAGTATATGCGGCAGGAAGATTTCCGTCACTAAAATTTTAGACTCCCCTAACCGAAACACGGAACGCCTAGCCCAAACCATATCCCCGCCAATTTGTATATGCTCTGAAAGGCGCATGGATACTGGGCTTCCAGCCGATAGTTTTTTATATTCCAGCGGTGTGCGTTTCACTTTCGGGTTTGCAAACAGCGCCGCACCCAGCGGCTTGTTGCCAAGCTTGCCCAAACCACGCCAACTTCCGCGCAAACTCGTGCGCGGTAACACACTGTGCGCAAACACCACCGGCTGACCACCGCCCATCAACAACACCTCGCGAATCAAGGCAGATTCATGTCGCCGCAAGCCCAGCATACCGGTTTCATCACGCAATGCCTTTGCGTATTGCAACATCACCGGTTGCACGGCGAAATCAGCATAGCACGCCTTGAGTCTAGCCGTCAGCGAACCTTCGTCCACCAGCCAACGCCTGATCCGTGATGTACATAAAGGCTTTTTCAGCCAATCGTGCCGTTTTTGCTTTTGCTTGACTATCTTCATACTTTTATCAGCTCCGCCCCTTGGCTAAGCCAGCGCGCCAGATGCAGCTCCACTGCTTGCGGCGCGCTTTGCAGCAAATCATCCGCAATGTCTTTCGCGGCCTGCAGCAAATCCGCATCGCGTTCCAGATCTGCGATTTTTAGCATGGGTACGCCACTTTGGCGCGTACCCAGAAATTCACCAGGGCCACGCAACTTTAAATCTTCCTGCGCGATTTTAAAACCATCGGTATTTTCAAAGATGATTTTCAGGCGCTGCCTGGCCGTTTCCGACAGCCGCTGCTGCGCGTTGTCCTGATACAGCAGAATGCAAGTGCTCTTGATTGCACCGCGCCCTACGCGGCCACGCAACTGGTGCAACTGACTGAGGCCGAAGCGCTCCGCATGTTCGATCACCATCAGGCTGGCATTAGGCACGTCCACGCCAACTTCAATCACAGTCGTCGCCACCAGCAAGTGTATCTCGTTATTTTTAAACGCTTCCATCACGGCCTGTTTTTCGGCGGGCTTGAGGCGGCCATGCACCAGCGCGATTTTCAAATCGGGGAATGTCATTTGCATGTAAGCATAAGTGTCTTGCGCAGTTTGCAGTTGCAGCGCCTCGCTTTCCTCAATCAGCGGACACACCCAGTACGCCTGACTGCCTTGCAGACAAGCCTCCCGCACACGCGCCAGCACTTCGTCACGGCGCTCATCCGAAACCAGTTTGGTGATAATCGGCGTGCGACCGGGCGGCAATTCATCTATCGTGGAAACATCCAGATCGGCGTAGTAGCTCATGGATAACGTGCGCGGAATCGGCGTGGCAGACATCATGAGCTGGTGCGGCTCCGGCTGGCCTTTCTGGCGCAAAGCCAAACGCTGCTGCACGCCAAAACGGTGTTGTTCATCAATAATCGTCAACCCCAGTTTGGCAAAACTGACGTTCTCCTGAAACAAGGCGTGCGTACCGACAACCAGATTGGCCATGCCGCTGGAAGCCGCATCCAGATTGGCTTGGCGGGAAGTCTTGTTTTGGCTACCGGTGAGCCAGGCGATCTGTACGCCGAGCGGCTGCAACCAGTGTGTGAGCTTCTGATAATGTTGCTCGGCCAGAATCTCCGTCGGTGCCATAAAGGCCGCTTGCCAGCCTGCTTCTATCGCCTGCAGGGCAGCGATAGTCGCCACGATGGTTTTACCACTGCCCACATCACCTTGCAACAGGCGCTGCATGGGGTGCGGCTGCGCCAAATCGGCACTAATCTGCGCCGCGGCTTTTTGCTGCGCATGCGTCAATCTGAATGGCAATTTGGCAAACAATTGCCCCACCAGCTTATTGGATGATTTGAGCA
Source organism: Methylophilus sp. (assembly GCA_044222155.1). Lineage (GTDB taxonomy): Bacteria > Pseudomonadota > Gammaproteobacteria > Burkholderiales > Methylophilaceae > Methylophilus. The sequence goes on along the minus strand of JBGANT010000003.1, from coordinate 64,679 downwards.
CCGGCGCATCGCTGGCGCGCCGCTTGGCATAATGCCGACGCATGGAAAGCTGCTGCGCCAGTAGCTCATCAAAGGCCAACCGGCGCCATTCCGGCGTCCCGCGAGCTTCCAGTGCACTCAGGTTGGCCTCCGGCGGCGGATTGTGCAAAGTGAGGATGCTGCGCTTGAAATCCGGCAAACCGAGCGGCGCATACACATTGTCCGGCAGCGTCTCACCTAAAAATTCCAATGTCAGCACGCGGCTAATTGCCGCGCAGATATTGGGCTGGGAGAATCCGGCCGTGGTCGGATAAACCGGCGTCAGTTGCTCGCTCACTGGCGTGTTCTCGCGCACGGCCTTGCATTGTGGATGCACCATCTCGTAGCCGAAAAATCCATGCCGCACTTCGCCATAAGCGCGAATTTGCTTGCCCACGGCCAACTGCGCGACTTGACTCGGGTAAAAATGCAGAAAGCGCAAATTCACTTCCCCGCTTGCATCCTGCAAGCGCACAATCAAGGCTTTACGCGGCTTGTAGCTCACCTCGGCATGCACCACCTCACCCTCGATCTGTGCGGATTCGCCCAGACGTAAATCGCGAATCGGCGTGATGCGCGTCTCATCCACATAGCGCAACGGCAGATGCAGCAGCAAGCTTTGCGGCGTTGTGATCCCCAGTTTCTTTAAGCTGGCAAGTTGTGGCTTGGTCAAGCCTTTGATGTCAGCTAGCGAGGCCAATTGCTATGATGCCAACACCATTACCGCATCAGCTTCTACCAGTGCATTTCTGGGTAGCGAAGCCACTCCTACCGCGGCACGCGCCGGATAGGGCTGCGCGAAGTATTCCGCCATGATGGTGTTGACCAAGGAAAAATGGCCCAGATCTGTGAGGAAAATATTAATTTTCACGAGGTCAGCCAAGCTGCCGCCCGCCGCCTCGCACACCGCTTGCAAGTTCTGGAACACGCGATGCACTTGCGCTTCGATACCATCCATCAGTTCCATGGATTGCGGATGCAGGCCAATCTGGCCGGACAAATACACCGTGTTACCCACCTTGACGGCTTGCGAATAGGTGCCGATAGCCGCAGGTGCGCTATTAGTCTGAATGATGGTTCTACTCATATCTTGCCTTGCTAAACTGAATAATCTATTGCGCTTTGGCTTTACCTTCTGGAAAACCGCCTTTCAAGCGGTTGATCCGAACAACATCCGGTATCTTGCGCAAATTCCGAATGAGTTCCGCCAGATGCACCCGGTTGCGCACCTGTACTGTGAAATTCAGATTACAGTACTGGCTTCCATCGGAGTCTTCCATGCTCACACTATCAATATTCGAACCCGCCTCCGCTATGCCAGCCGCCACTTTCGCCAGCACACCACGCTCATCCATTGCGACAATGCGCAGATTGACTTTGAACAAGCGCTTGTTGTCCGTATCCCATTCCACGTCCAGCCATTTGTCCGGATCCAGCCGGAACTTGCGGATAGCCGTGCAATCGTGCGTGTGAATCACCAACCCCTTGTCCTTGTTGATAAAGCCTAAGATCGGATCGCCAGGAATAGGATGGCAGCATTGCGCGAACTGTACGGCCATGCCTTCCGAACCACGTATTGTGATGGTATCAAACGATTTGACCGTTTTGGTTTTGGTAACATCCGTTGCTTCCATAAATCCTTGTGTGAGTTGGTGCGCCACCATGACGCTCATACGCTTGCCCAAACCAATGTCAGTCAAAATTTCCTTTTTGTCTTTAGCGCCATAATCACGCAACACTTTTTGCCACTGCTTTTCATCCACATCTGCCGGCTCCACATGCAAAGCACGCAGGGCAATATTGAGCATACGTTCGCCCAACTGTGCGGATTCCGACACCTGCAGTGATTTCAGGTAATGCCGGATATGTGACCTGGCCTTTCCGGTAACGACATAGTTCAACCAGGCCGGATTCGGCTTAGCCAATGATGCAGTAATGATTTCCACATGGTCACCGTTGCGCATCTCGGTCCGCAAGGGTACCAGCTCGTGGTTGATTTTCACCGCCACGCAACTATTACCCACATCGGTATGCACGGCATAGGCAAAATCCACCGCGGTCGCACCTTTCGGCAACGCAAGAATATTACCTTTGGGCGTGAACACATACACTTCGTCCGGGAACAAGTCCACCTTGAAATGTTCCAGAAACTCGTGGCTATCGTCACTCTCGGTCTGGATTTCCACCAGACGCTGCAACCATTGGTGTGTCTGCTGTTGCAATGCGGTCAAATGCGCGTCCTCGGTCTTGTACAACCAGTGTGCCGCTACGCCCGCATCGGCGATATTGTGCATCTCTGTGCTGCGAATCTGTACCTCGATCGGGGTACCGTATGGTCCAAACAAAGTGGTATGCAAAGATTGGTAACCATTGGCCTTCGGGATGGCGATATAATCCTTGAAGCGTCCGGGAATCGGCTTGTACAAGCCATGTAGCACGCCCAGCGTCAGGTAGCAGGTCGGCTTGTCTTTAACCAGGATACGGAACCCGTAAATGTCATTCACCTGCGACAGCTTGATATGCTTGCTGGTCATTTTCCTGTAAATGCTATACAGGTGCTTCTCGCGGCCTTCTACGTCCGCTTCCACGCTTTCCTCTTTAAGCCGGTTCTGAATTGCTGCCAGAATCTTGCTGATGACTTCCTTGCGGTTGCCACGCGCTGCCATAACCGCTTTGGCGATGACACGGTAACGATAGGGGTGCATATACCTGAAACTGAGGTCTTCCAGTTCATGAAAAATCAGGTTAAGCCCTAAACGATTAGCAATGGGCGCATAGATCTCCAGCGTCTCGTTGGCAATACGTCTCTGCTTCTCAGGGCGCATCGCCTCCAAAGTTTGCATGTTATGCAAACGATCAGCCAGCTTAACCAGAATCACGCGTACATCCTGGCTCATAGCCAGCAGCATTTTGCGGAAATTCTCGGCCTGCGTCTGTGTGGCGCTTTGCATCTGGATCTTGTCCAGCTTGGTAAGACCATCCACCAGACTCGCTACCTGCTTGCCAAATTTTTCACCGATCTCGGTACTATCGATCCCGGTATCTTCCACTACATCGTGCAGCAAAGCTGCCATCAGCGTGGGCACATCCATATGCAGCCTAGCCAAGATGCTGGCTACCGCAATGGGGTGTGTAATATAGGGCTCGCCGGTTTTGCGTGTTTGTCCGGCATGTGCGTGAGCGCTGTAACGATACCCGGCCAGAACGTATTCCACATCGGCCGGGCTGAGGTAAGCTTTGAGAAGAGTAAGAAAATCCGCAATTAGCGGATCGGCATCCTGCGCCGCCGCAGGCACCGGTTCGGGTAATTGGACGGCAGCGTTTACCATGGTAGCTACTGCATAAATATAGCTAAGCTAATGCTGAACGCGTGCAAGGATTTCCAGCCCGACTTTACCCGCAGCGATTTCACGCAATGCCATCACTGTAGGCTTGTCACGCTGGCCATGCCCACTCACCAACGGGTCGGAGCCATTCGCAATCTGGCGTGCGCGAACTGCGGCCACTAAGGTCAATTGGAAGCGGTTGGGAATCTTTTCCAAACAATCATCTACGGTAATACGTGCCATCATTCATCTCCAAAATATCTTTAGTATCGCTTTTAAGTCAGTTCTTTAATCAACGCGGTATGGCGTGTTACTTGTGCTTGCAACCTGAGCCGCTGTGTACGGACAATGGCCAGCAAATCCTGTAAAGCCTCGTCAAAATCATTGTTGATTGTAACATAGTCGAACTCTGCCACATGCCGCATCTCCTCACGCGCAGCCGCCAGGCGCATGGCAATCACCTCCGCGTTATCCTGCCCGCGTCGGCTCAAGCGCTCGGCCAGCGTCTCCATCGAAGGCGGCAAAATGAAAATGCTGACCGCCTGCGGGAAAAGCCTGCGGATTTGCGCGGCGCCCTGCCAATCAATCTCCAGGATCAAATCATAACCCTCTGCCAATGCAGACTCTACCGCGCTTTGCGAAGTTCCGTAACGTGCGCCATGGACTGAAGCGGACTCCAGAAAACCGCCCCCATTCAAAATTTCAGTAAATGCCGCCTCATTCACAAAATGGTAATGCACACCGTTTTTTTCACCTGGCCTGGGTGCGCGTGTCGTATGTGAAATGGAATGCCTGACATTGGCATCTTTAGCCAGCAATGCGTTAACCAAGCTGGTTTTGCCAGCCCCTGACGCAGCAGTGATAATAAATAAATTGCCCGAAATCATGCCGCCATTTTACTCGATATTTTGAATCTGTTCGCGCATCTGCTCGATCAACACCTTGAGCTGCATGGAAACCTGCGTGGTTTGAATAGCGACCGATTTTGAGCCCAGCGTATTGGCTTCGCGGTTCATTTCCTGCATCAAAAAATCCAGCCGTTTGCCCACCGCATTGCCTGCTGCCAGGATACGTTTGACCTCACTGATATGCGCTTCCAGCCGAGACAGCTCTTCATCCACATCAATCCGCTGCGCGAACAGTACGATTTCCTGCCGGACACGCTCTTCATCCAATGTCAGCTGCACTTCTTTCAGTTTATCCGTCAATTTGGTCTGGTATTGTTGAATTAGGTCAGGCATCAAAGGCTTGACGATTTGCACTTGCACTTCAACTTCTGCCAGCCGTGCCAGTATCACGGTTTTTAGTTTCTCGCCTTCGCGCTGCCGTGCAGCAATCAGGTCATTCAACGCCCCTTCCAGCAAGGCTTTCAGGTCGGTTTCTAATGCTCCTTCGTCCGTTGTATGCTTCAGCAACACCCCTGGCACCTTCAACACTTCCAGTACATTGACTGGCTGCACATGCCCAAAATACTTAGAAACCACCCCAGCAGTCTCCGCCAGCTGCTGCAGCACTGTTTCGTCCAGCGTAGGCACATTACTTAACGATGCCGCTGGCACAAAACTTAGGCGGCAATCCACTTTGCCACGCCCTAGCCGTGCAGCAATCTGCTCTCTCAACATAGGCTCGAAGCTGCGCATGGACTCGTCCATTTTGAACGATAATTCAAGGTAACGATGATTCACGGCGCGCAGCTCAAGCATTAACACACCATCTTGAGTGGCGTATTCTTGCGAAGCAAAGCCTGTCATACTCAATATCATAGTTTCAAATCTTAAAGTAATTTGTCATAATTGTACCAAACGCTTATGATTTTATGCGAAAATACTACTCAAGTGATTAACTAGATTGTTATAATTGCACAATGGCCAGTTCCAAAAATCAGGCTCTACCTATCGGCTACATGCTGCAAGACTACATTATCACCAAAGTCTTGAGCTCTGGCGGCTTCAGCTTTGTCTATCTGGCGCAAGATCTGGATAAGAACATCATCGCCATCAAGGAGTACATGCCCACAGGTTTAGCCTTGCGTATGGAAGGCGCCACGGTATTGCTTGATTCCGACGATGATGCGGCAACATTCAAGCATGGCTTGAAATGTTTCTTCGAAGAAGGTTTGGCGCTCGCCAAGATCGACCACAAGAACATCGTGCGCGTGACCAATTTCTTCCGCGAAAACAATACCGTATATATGGTGATGCAGTACGAGCGCGGCAAATCCCTGCAGGATTACATTCTGGCACAGCCGGAGCCGGTCAGCGAAAAGTTTGTCCGACGCGTGTTCGGCGAACTGCTGAATGGCCTGCGCGAAGTACATACCCAAAAACTGTTGCATCTGGACATCAAGCCCGCCAACATTTACATCCGTATGGACGGTTCGCCGGTATTGCTGGATTTCGGTTCCGCCCGGCAGACATTGACGCAGAATCAACCTAAACTCTCACCCAGCTACACACCGGGCTTTGCCCCGCCGGAGCAATATTTCGAGCGCCAGAAGTTAGGGCCATGGAGTGATATTTACAGCGTAGGTGCCAGTATGTATTCCTGCCTGGCGCGATCAGCACCTATCGCCGCCAACCAGCGTGTACAAAAAGACACTTTGGTGCCAGCCGTCAAATTGGGCAAAGGTGTCTACAGCGAACAGTTGTTAAGCATTATTGATCATTGCCTGAAGCTGGATTACATGCAACGCCCGCAAAGCGTCTTCTCACTGCAGAAAGAACTGCTGAAGAACGTAGAACCTTTGCCACAAAGAAAGCCCGGCATCACCCACAAAATAAAAGCCGCGCTAATTAAATCTCTTTAAAAATGCACTGAACCGTAATCACCAAGATGAAATTCACCATTTACCAAAATAGCCGCCAAGGGCCAAGACCATACAATCAGGACAGGTTGGCCTATTCTTACAGCAAAGATGCCATGTTGCTGGTTCTGGCAGACGGTATGGGTGGGCACCGTCATGGCGAAGTCGCTGCCCAGTTGGCTGTCAAAACATTGACCGACGCTTTTCAGCGTCTGGCGGTACCTTCCCTGAACAGCCCGGCAAAATTCTTGACCGATCATATCCAGCAAGTACACGATATGATCGAAAGCCTGACACAAACACAGGATTTGCTCGAGTCGCCCCGAACTACAATCGTAGCAGCGATCATCCAACGTGGTTATCTCTATTGTGCCCATGTAGGTGATTCTCGCTTATACCATTTCCGCAACGGGCACTTACTATTCCGTACCGAAGATCACTCTGTAGTGCAATCACTTTACAAAAAAGGATTAATCAGTCGCGCTGACATGGCCACACACCCTTATAAAAATAAAATCTATAATTGTCTGGGTGGTGAAACAGCACCGCAAATTGATCTTTCTAACCGTATTGAATTAATGGAAGGCGACACCGTCCTGTTGTGCACCGATGGAGTCTGGGGTGTCATTGATGACCAGCAAATCAAGGAAATCCTGCATGCCTCCCGCGATATTACCGAAGCTACAAACAAGCTGCTTGACAGTGCCGAGTTTGCCAGCGACGAGCGAGGCGACAATATGAGCGCCATTGGCCTGCAATGGGGAGAGCGTATTGAAAGCCAAGTCACCATCTCTACCCAATTGATGCCTTTAGGTGAAACTACTACTATCATTAATCCGGTCACCCACCAAGTAGATGGCGGCAACGCAGCCAATGACCTGTCTGATGACGACATTGAAAACACCATTGCCGAAATTCAAGCCGCATTGATACGTACACAGCAAAAAATCGGCTTTTAACCTTTATCCATTGGCTTATAATGCGCTTTTAAACAAAAGCGATCCCTTATGACCCAAATCCCGGCAACACGCCCCAGCGGACGCAGCCAACACCAGTTGCGCAATATCGAGATCTTCCGCCATTACACCAAGCATGCGGAAGGCTCTGTGCTCATCAAGTTTGGCGACACGCACGTACTGTGCACCGCCAGCGTGGATGAAAAAGTACCCGGCTTCCTCAAAGGCAAAGGGCAAGGCTGGGTCACGGCCGAATACGGCATGTTACCGCGCTCTACCGGCCAGCGCATGGACAGAGAGGCCGCCAAAGGCAAACAATCCGGCCGCACACAGGAAATCCAGCGCCTGATAGGCCGCAGCCTGCGCGCCATTATTGATATGGAAAAGCTAGGTGAACGCACCATTCAAATCGACTGCGATGTGATTCAGGCCGACGGTGGCACGCGCACCGCCAGTATCACAGGCGCCTATGTCGCCTTGCACGATGCGATCAGCGCACTGCTTGAGAAAGGCTTGATTGCGGAGTCGCCGCTCAAAGACTCCGTCGCTGCCATTTCGGTGGGCGTTTATCAAGGCATGCCTGTGCTCGATCTGGACTATCTGGAAGACTCTGGATGTGATACCGACATGAATGTGGTGATGACGGGCAAAGGCGGTTTTGTGGAAATCCAGGGAACCGCCGAAGGTGAACCTTTCAGCGGCGAGGCAATGCAGCTCATGTTACAACTTGCGAAGACAGGCATACAAACGCTCTCGCAGATACAAAAAACGACTTTAGGGCTGTAACCATGTCCTTGCCATTCAAACAGCTTGTAATTGCCAGCGGCAACCAAGGCAAAATCCGCGAAATCGCACACGTGCTAACACCTTTCGAGATTGAAATCCTGCCACAATCACAATTCAATGTGCCGGAATGCGAAGAGCCATTCTGCACGTTTGTGGAGAACGCCTTGGCCAAAGCGCGCCACGCCAGCAAACACACCGGTCTTCCTGCGCTGGCAGATGATTCCGGCCTGTGTGTGAATGCCCTGCAAGGCGCGCCAGGCGTGCTTTCTGCGCGCTATGCTGGCAAAAACCCGCCCAACAGTTTGCTGACGCAGGATGAGCGCAACAATGACAAATTGTTGCAGGTGATGAGCAATGTTTCGGATCGTCATGCGCATTTTTATAGCGTGATTGTGCTAGTGCGCCACCCGGAAGACCCGCAGCCCATTATTGCCGAAGGCACTTGGCAAGGCGAGATTCTGCGCGAATATCGCGGCAATGATGGCTTTGGTTATGACCCGCTGTTTCTGGATTTGAAAACCGACAAGACCGTAGCAGAGCTGCCGCTGGACGTGAAAAGCCGCATCAGCCACCGCGGGCAGGCATTGCAAAAGCTGCTGCAAAAACTGGAAAGGCTATCACATGAGTCAGCCTAAAAAATTGGGTACTGAGTGGCCAAAATGGGTGCGTGACGATGGTAGCGTGGTTTCCTGCACCGAGAAGGTCAAAGTCATGGCCGAGAACTTTGATGAGCTAAAACAGATTGCCCAAGACGCGCTGGAAGACGGTTTGCTGATGGAAGTCAGCGAGCAGCAAATGCGCGAAGCGCTGCATGTGCTGGTCGAAAGTCTGGTAAATCCTTACCAAAAACGATGATTCCCATCATTCCAGAAGCATCTCTGCAAACCAAGCAGGATGCGGCTTCCAGCGGGATCAAAAACCCTCTGCCATTATCGTTATACATTCACATCCCTTGGTGTGTGCGCAAATGCCCGTATTGCGATTTCAACTCGCACGAGGCGCGGCAGGATATGCCCGAACAGCAATATGTGGATGCGCTGATTGCCGATTTGGAGCAAGCTACACCGAATATCTGGGGGCGCAAAATACGCAGTGTATTTTTTGGCGGCGGCACGCCCAGCCTGTTTTCGGCAGAATCGATTGACCGTATCTTGAGCCAGGTGCGAGCGCTCACTCCGATGGAATACGGCGCGGAGATTACACTGGAAGCCAACCCAGGTACCGTGGATATTGCCCATTTCCAAGGGTATCGCGAGGCAGGTATCAACCGGCTTTCACTCGGTATCCAGAGTTTTAACCCGCAGCATTTGCAAGCCTTGGGGCGCATACACGACCGCGAACAAGCTTTGGAAGCGGCGGCTTTGGCCATGCAGATTTTCTCGCGCGTGAACCTGGATGTGATGTATGCGCTTCCCAAGCAAACTTTGGATGAAGCGCTTACGGATGCCAAAACGGCATGCGAGCTGGCGCCTTCGCACTTGTCCTTCTACCATTTGACATTGGAGCCGAATACACCTTTTCACCGCACGCCCCCGCCCTTGCCGGACGATGACACCTCGGCCGAAATGCAAGTGAAAATCGAGGAAATGCTGGCGCAACATGGTTACGAGCACTACGAGACTTCCGCCTTTTGCAAACCCGGTCAGCAGGCGCGCCATAATGTGAATTACTGGACCTTTGGCGACTATCTAGGTATCGGGGCTGGCGCGCATTCCAAACTGACTTATCACGACCAAATCACGCGCGAAACCCGCCCCAAACACCCAAAACAGTACATGCAGCAAGCGCTGGCGGGCAATGCACGCGAGCAGATGTGGGCAATTAAAACTGCGGATTTGGGTTTCGAATTTATGATGAATGCGCTACGGCTGACAGATGGGTTTGACCCGGCCTTGTTCCAGATGCGCACAGGCGTGCCCTGGGAGACAATATCCATGCGGGTTGCAGAGGCATCGAAACTGGGGTTGCTAGAAGTATCGCACGGCTTGGTGTGCCCTACGCTGCAAGGCCAGCGCTTCTTGAACGATTTACTGGAATTATTTCTAAATTAAATCAGTCACTTGTTAAATCTTTACGCACATCCAGCACCCCTATCAGAGTAAGGATTTCATCCAGCACCGCCTGACCAAAGCCGCCGCGTTCGCCATTGCGGTTGTCGTTAATCAGGTTCTGCAGGTATAGCCTGGCTTCATCGTCCGGCCAGACGTTGTAAAGCTTTTCTATGATATGGGGAAAATCTTCTAGCGTTTCAGGCACAACCAAGGCCACCTCATGCTGCTCCCACAATGGAGTGATGATATTGAAGGTCTGATGTATTGATTCGGCATAATGCTCAAAATCTTTCTTCATGCCGAGTTGCTTGAAAATTTCCAGCAGATATAACCAAGGCCGAATAGAAAGCTTTGGACGAGCGTCGATGTGCGTTTTCAAATGCGCGATAGCCTCTTCATAGCGACTGACACTCGCCAATAACCTGGCTTCTTCCAGCACCTCTTGCGCATCCGCATCGTGGTTTATTCCTTTCATCTCCGCGCCTGTATCCTGCAAAGCATCCTGACCCAAGTCCGGCAATCCGCCATCTATCCAGGCGCTGTCAGAAACCATCTCGCCGGCCTCTACACTATCTGTCTGTACCAGCGGAGCTTCATTCGACCTGCGTCGAGATTTTTTCAGAAACCAGAGTCCTGTTAACACCGACAAGGTAAAACCAAGCAAAGCCGGCATCCACAAGGAATGCAGATAGTTTTGCCAGAACATGGTAGGCGCCTGGTTGGCTGCTGGCACCGTCTGTGTACTAACACTCGGTGGAGCGTCAATTTTGACAGTCTCCGCAGGCTGGTTGCGCTCAGGCTGTGCTCGCTGCAGGGCATTATCAAACAACCGCTTCAAATCCTGCAGCTTTTGCTGTAGCCGTGCCAGTTGTTGATTCAGTTTCGTGATTTCTTCTTTCAAAAAGCCGTTGCGAGATAGCAAGTATTGATACTGCTCCAACAACCCGGACATTGCTTTGCTTTGCAATGACTGAATCCCGTAACTCATTTTCAATCTTTCCGCAGGCAATTTTTTATGAATGGGGCGCGCATGGGCAAATGATTTAAGCGTTGGCACACGCAAAGGCGTTAAAGCAGCGAATCGATCATCTGCACTTAGCCCAGGATATTCCTTGGCGTTCAAGCGCAAGGCTTTCTGCACAAACAACTGCTGCATGCCTGCTTGTCTGGGATAAAACAATTGCGCCAAATCGCGCAGACTCTCGTTGGGCAACATGGGCCATGCCATGCTGTCTTTGTCTTCCTGAATGGCCTTAATTTCCGGTATTGCACCGGTTTCAGCAAACACGCTGACATGCAACACCAGCAACAGTGCTGCTATCATTCCCCCGATTTGCCTGTTATTTAAAATAGTCACGATAATTAATGGTTTTAACGACTATTTTAAGGAAGCAATTTCTAAGCCAGCTTACTCCTTGCTTCCTTAATCACGCCTCTTACTCGCTCCGGCGCCGTCCCGCCCACATGATTGCGGCTGGCGACGGAACCTTCCAGTGTCAGCACATGATAGATATCTTCATCTACCATGCCGGAAAACTGCCGCAACTCTGGCAAAGACAAATCCGCCAGGTCGCAACCTTTATTGACGGCAAACTTCACCGCCAGCGCCACAGCTTCATGGGCATCGCGGAACGGCATGCCTTTTTTTACCAGATAATCTGCCAAGTCGGTTGCGGTAGAAAACCCTTCCAGCGCAGCCTGACGCATATTGGCTTTGTTCACCGTAATACCACGTAGCATGTCGGCATAAATACGCAAAGTCACCAATAGGGTATCGGCCGTATCAAACAGCGGCTCCTTGTCTTCCTGGTTGTCTTTGTTGTAAGCCAGTGGCTGGCTTTTCATCAGCGTGAGCAACGCCACCAAATGACCATTCACACGGCCGGTCTTGCCGCGTACCAGCTCCGGCACATCCGGGTTTTTCTTTTGCGGCATGATGGAAGAGCCCGTGCAGAAACGGTCCGCAATATCAATAAAGCCGAAGCGTGGCGATGACCACAGAATCAGCTCCTCGGAAAAACGCGACAGATGCGTCATCAGCAATGCGCTGGCGCTGGTAAATTCAATCGCAAAATCGCGATCACTCACTGCATCCAACGAGTTCTGGCAAACACCGTCAAACCCCAGAATCGCGGCGACTTTTTCACGGTTTATCGGGTAGCTGGTACCCGCCAGCGCGGCTGCCCCCAGTGGCAATTGATTGATACGCTTGCGCGCATCGGCAAAACGGCCGACATCACGTTGCAGCATCTCGAAATAAGCCATCAGATGATGGCCAAATGTGACCGGCTGCGCCACCTGCAAATGGGTAAATCCAGGCATGATGGTATCAGCATGCACCTCGGCCAGATCCAGAATACTCAGTTGCAGCTCGCGTATCGCGTTCAGCACTTCATCCACCGTGGCACGCAACCATAAACGCACATCTGTCGCCACCTGGTCGTTGCGGCTGCGACCGGTGTGCAAACGCTTGCCCGCATCGCCAATCTTGTCGGTCAAGCGTTTCTCAATATTCAGATGCACATCTTCCAGATCTAGCGACCATTCGAACGTGCCTGCTTGAATCTCTGCCAGAATCTCGCTCAGGCCACGCTCTATCATCTTCACGTCATCTGCAGAAATAATGCTCTGCTCGCCCAGCATTTGTGCGTGCGCCAGCGAACCTTGGATATCAAACGGTGCCAGGCGTTTATCGAAATTGACCGAAGCGGTGTATTGCTTGACCAGCTCAGCCACAGGCTCGCTGAAGCGGCCAGACCAAGCTTTACCTGCACTGGTGTTAGAAGAGTTTTTGTCGTTGGATGATGTCACGGGTGAATATTTTCGTTTACTGTGATTGTGAAAATTTGTTTAATAATAATATACTTACGGCATATATTAACCATGTCATTATAGCAAGATTCTCGCTCGGCACACGATTAACGAAAAACAAGGGTACCAAGTGCGTAAAAACAGCCGTCTTCCCAACCTGCTTAATCTGGGCATTTTCCTGCGCATACTGCTGGCAGTGAATCTGCTAATGGCCATTGCCGCTATCGTACTAAGCCAACAACTGAGCGAATTTTTGCCTATCTTTACCTCGCTTGCCGCCGTTGTCGAGCCGATTTTACTGCTAAGCCTGATCTGCCTGTACCTGCTGTTCCCACTGCTCAATAAAATGCCTTATAAGCACGGTGTCGCCGTAATCCTGCTGGCAGTCGCTGCAATCACCGCGTTGTTCTGCTTAACCATCAACCGGCTTTTTGTATTCGAGGCTTCGCTAAACGTGTCACGCGCCGTATTGCTGGCACTAATTGCAGCCGCTCTGGTGCTATATTATTTTCATCTGATGCAGCGCGCTTATTCACCGGCCATTGCCGAAGCGCGTTTGCAGGCTTTGCAAGCCCGTATCCGCCCGCACTTTCTATTCAACAGCATCAATGCGGTTTTATCGCTGATCCGCAGCCAGCCAAAACGTGCGGAAACCGCATTGGAAGACCTGTCCGATCTATTTCGCGTGCTGATGGGCGACAACCGAGAGCTAGTGCCGCTAAGCCAGGAGATTGCGCTTTGCAAGCAGTACCTGAATATTGAAAAACTGCGCCTGGACGAACGCTTGCAACTGGATTGGCACATCGATGAATCCACGCTTGGCGCATTGATTCCGCCCCTGATATTGCAACCGCTGCTGGAAAACGCGGTATATCATGGCATAGAACCCATGGAGAATGGCGGCAAGATTATGATCGACATTTCCAGCAAACATCAGGATTTGCTGATCGACATCAGCAACCCATATGCGCCGGAGAAAGACCACCATAGCGGCAACAAGATGGCGCTCAAGAACATCAAGGAACGCCTGCAGCTGCATTTTGATCTGGAAGCCAGCCTCGTGACACATCAACAGGGTGGCCGCTACCACGTATTTATCCGCATGCCACAACAAAACCAACCATGACCGAAACGGCTTCCAGTATCCGTATCCTGATCGCAGACGATGAGCCCCCGGCCCGTAGCCGCCTGCGCGATCTGCTGGAAGAAATCCCAGATACACAAATCGTGGCAGAAGCCAAAAACGGCAAGGAGGCGATCGAGCTGGCCGCCTTGCACAAACCGGAAGTGATTCTGCTGGATATCCGCATGCCGGTAATGGACGGACTGGAAGCCGCGGCGCATATGCAGAAGCTGGTACCCAAACCCCTGGTGATTTTCACCACGGCATACGATGCTCACGCCATTCAGGCGTTTGATTTGAACGCGATTGATTACCTACTGAAACCTATCCGCGCGGAGCGCCTGCAGACAGCGTTGCACAAAGCGCAGGCGCTGCTACCAAAACAGCTGGATGCGCTCAAACCTTTGCAGAAAAAACGCACGCACCTTAGCATCCACGAACGTGGTAAGGTGGTTCTGTTGCCCATTGAGGACATCATCTATCTGCGCGCCGAATTGAAATACCTGACCGTACGCACCGCCGAACGGGAATATTTGCTGGAAGAATCGCTGACGCACATAGAGGATGAGTTTGCCGGACAGTTCCTGCGCCTGCACCGCAATTGCCTGGTGGCGCCACAATTTATCCTGGGCTATGAGAAAAACAGTAACGATGGCGAGAACCAATGGGTCGCGCTGCTTAAGCACGTCCCGGAGAAAATCGCCGTCAGCCGCCGCCAGCAACATCTCATCAAAACCAGCTGATTTTTCATTATCACGGCGATACTTCTGGAAGCCTTATCCAGACTGGCTTCCAGGGCATGTATCCAGACAATGAAAAACGGGGCAAGTAAATTATTTGCGCTGTGATTTGGCGTCCATCTCGGCAATCACTTTCGCCGCCCAATCCTTGCCACCCAATCCAAACGCAATGGCCAAGGCCAGGAAAATCGCGCCAAAAACAATCACGAACAAAGAGTTTAACAACTGCATGCCAACGCCTAACTGCTCCAGCGCCACGAATACTGCCAGGATCTGGATACCATATTCCGCCGATGTGCTGACCGCCAACGCGTGACTGAACTTGATGCTGTACAGCCAGGCAAACACCAGCCGGTTGATGAACCGCGCCAGCAAAGTACCGAAAATCACCACCAGAATCGCCACGATAATTTTGGGTAAATAACCTGCCAGCTGTTGTAGTAGGTCGGCTGCCTCATTCAAACCCAGTGTATTTGCCCCGGCAATGACGAAAAGCAAAATCACCAGCCAGTAGATAACTTGACTGATGATACCGCTCAAAGTGAGGTTGTATTCCCCTTGCGTCATGAAAGCTTCCAGCCCGGATTTCTGCGCGAAGCGGTCGAATTTTGTCGCCTCCAGCAGTCGCTTGGCGCCCAATCTTGCCAACTTGGCCAACAGCCAGCCGAAGAATAGAATCACGATCACCGCCAGCAGTTTCGGGATAAAAATCACCAGCTGTAGCCAGAATTGATTTAGCGACTCTACAAAAATATCTACCTGATTTTGCATAAAACTCTCCTCAAACCTGTTATCTTATGATGTACATTCTGCTTAGAGCGGTCTAGCTTAAACTAATTTTTTGGCGCATCCTGTAACAGTTTGTAACCAAATCGGTATGCTAAAATCCTTTCCCATGCAGAATACGCCAAAAATCCCCGTTCCAAAAAAATTAGTTATCGCCTCGCGCGAAAGTGCGCTTGCCATGTGGCAAGCCAAGCATATTCAGGCTCGATTGCAAGCGCTTTACCCCGCTTGCGATGTGCGGATTTTAGGCATGACCACCACCGGAGACCAGATTCTGGATTCTCCATTGGCGCGCATTGGCGGCAAGGGCTTGTTTGTGAAAGAGCTGGAGATCGCGCTGGAAAACGGCAGCGCTGATCTGGCCGTGCACAGCATGAAAGACGTACCGATGAACCTGCCGGAAGACTTTATGCTGGCCGCCACCGGCGAGCGCGAAGACCCGCGCGACGCGTTTGTATCCAACAACTTTGCGAGTTTAAAAGACTTGCCAAACAGCAGCGTGGTCGGCACTTCCAGCCTGCGTCGCCAAAGCCAGCTGCAGGCACGCTTTCCGCACCTGAAAATCGAATCGCTGCGCGGCAACTTGCAAACCCGCTTAAGAAAATTGGACGAAGGCCAATATGCTGCGATTATTCTCGCCGCGGCGGGCTTGATACGCTTGGGGCTGGGCGATAGGATCCGCGCCTTTATCGCACCAGAAGAAAGTATCCCCGCTGTCGGCCAAGGCGCGCTGGGCATTGAAATACGTGCCGACAGAAC
The DNA here is from genome assembly GCA_044222155.1 of Methylophilus sp. GTDB lineage: Bacteria > Pseudomonadota > Gammaproteobacteria > Burkholderiales > Methylophilaceae > Methylophilus. The sequence goes on along the minus strand of JBGANT010000003.1, from coordinate 48,520 downwards.
CGATTTGCTGGACATACTCGCACCGCTGAACCACACCGACACCGAAGCATGCGTGCTTGCGGAACGCGCATTCAGCCGCGCGCTGGCGGGTAGCTGCACTGTGCCGCTGGGCGCTTTTGCCGTTGCCAAAAAAGACTCTCTGGAAATCGCCGGTTTCGTGGCCAGCGTGGATGGCTCGCAAATGCTGCGCGAGAAAATGACCGGCCCGAAAGCTAATCCAGAAGCGCTTGGCAAGGCATTAGCCGACAAACTCGTCGCACAGGGCGCCGATAAAATACTGGCCGCGCTCGACCATGTAAAATGACTACTCAGCCTTTATCCGGCATCCATATCGCTGTCACCCGCCCCGTAGATCAGGCGCAAGGCATCACCGAGCTCATCTCGCATTTAGGTGGCGTGGCTATCTCCTACCCGCTGCTGGCAATCCAGCCGCTTGAGAGCTACCACACGTTCGAGCAGCAGTTGGCAGAGCTGGAGACTACAGACTGGGCGATTTTCATCAGCACCAATGCGGTAGACAACGCTATGCCGCATATCCTCAAGCGCTACGGCAACATCCCGGAAAATCTGCGCTTTGCCGCGATGGGACACCAGACCGCCAAAGAACTTGGGTTATATGGTGTACGCAATGTGCTGATTCCTCACACGCGCTTTGACAGCGAGACTTTGCTGGCACTACCAGAGATGCATGATGTCGCTAACATGAAAATCGCCATTTTCCGCGGTGTGGGTGGAAGGGAACTGTTGGCCGACACATTGAAATCGCGCGGCGCAGATGTTTATTTTGCTGAATGCTACCAGCGTGTAAATCCTCAAACGAATGCTGACTTGCTTTGCGATTTATGGAAACAAGGCAAACTGCAGGCTGTTATTGTTACCAGCAGTGAAGCCATGCGTTATTTATTGGATTTAGCAGGCCATGCGGAATGGCTACGCCATGTGATCTTGTGTGTGAATCACGTGCGCATCGCAGAACTGCCCTTGCAACATGGGTTGAAGGTAGCTGTTGCCGATGCGCCTGGCGATAGTGCCGTGCTGGATACTTTACTGAAAAGCCTGCCTAAGCCTTAGGCAAAGGGTTGGCAAAGGTAAACGCGTCGGAAAAGAATTCTTCCTTGGGTAAACCTTGCTGCTGAAAAGTTTCGAACGCAATATCCACCATACCCGGCGCTCCGCAGACATAGGCCTGATACGGGCTTAAATCCGCAATATCATCCAACACGGCCTGATGCACCAAGCCTGTCCGGCCTTGCCAGTTTTCTTCCGGCAACGGCTCGGAAAGCACCGGGATATAGGTAATGTGCGGATGCTGCGCCGCCCATTGCTGGCTTAGGTCGTCCATATACAAATCGCGCAGGCTGCGCGCGCCGCGGTACAGGATGATGGGGCGCTGGCTATGCGTGTAAAGCATATGCTCAATGATGCCTTTAATGGGCGCAAAACCTGTGCCGCCTGCCACCATTATCACTGGCTTTTGCGATTCCTCACGCAAGTAAAAGCTGCCGAACGGCGCTTCCAGCCGCAGAATGGTTTTTTCCTGCATTTCGTTGAAGACGTATTCGGTAAACTGGCCGCCCGGAATCAGGCGCAAATGCAATTCGATCACGGCATCATCGTGCGGCGCATTGGCGATGGAAAACGCGCGGCGCTTGCCGTCTTTCAACAGAAACTCCACATACTGGCCCGGTAAAAATTGTAAGCGCTCACTTGCGGGCAATTGCAGGTACATCGCCATCACATCGTGCGCTAGCTTTTCTTTTTTCTGCACCCTGGCCGGAAAAATGCGTGGCCGGATGCCTTGCGCGTCATAGACCTCGCGGCATTCGATCACCAAGTCCTCCAGCGGGCGGGCGCAACAAAACAAAGCCTGGCCGGACGCCAATTCAGCATCCGTCAGGGCGCTGCCCTGGAAATCATCGTGCATCACCTTACCGGACAAAACACTGCCCTTGCACGCGCCGCAGGCACCATTGCGGCAGCCGTAAGGCAAATTGACGCCCGCTTCAATCGCGGCTTCCAGCACGGTCTGGCTTGGGCGCACCGTAAACTGGTGTCCGGTGTTTTTAATGGTGACTTGGGTCATTCTTTTTCTCTATTTCGCTTCTAATTTCAACAAATTCACCTTCGATAATGTCGTCGTTGGCCGCAGCGTCATATCGGGTATAACTGGATTTCTGATAAGTCTGGCCGCTGCTCAACTCGGGCTGCTTAATTGGGATCAGCAATAAGATAACCGCCATCAAATCACTGATAACACCGGGAATCAGCAGCAGCACGCCTGCGAACAGATTGCGCGCGCTGCCCATCATGGTGCCAAACGGGGTTTGGCCTGCGCCGACGCTTTGCATCATCTTGGCGGAGAACAAGGTACGCTCCTCCTTAATCAAGCGTAAGCCCAGCACGGTAATCACGACTAAGTACAGTGCAAGCCACCAGCCATACAGATGTGCGAGCTTTACCAGCAGAAATATCTCTGCAAATGGAAAAGCGAGTAAAATCAACATTACAAAAAAACGCATTCTATTCCTAACATCATGTCAAAACATGCCGATACGCCCGATGCATTGCTAGTACTGACTAACATGCCCGATAGCCAATCTGCCGCCAAACTTGCACAAACGCTGGTAGAGCAGAAACTGGCGGCCTGCGTCAATGTGCTAAGCCCTTGCCAGTCTTTTTATCATTGGCAGGGCAAACTCGAGCATGCCAATGAAACGCCCATGATAATCAAAACCACAAAAAGCCAGTATCAAGCGCTTGAAAATGCTATTTTAGCAGGTCATCCTTACGAACTTCCTGAAATTATCGCGCTCCACATACATGATGGCTACAAACCTTATTTACAATGGCTGATCGCATAAAAAATCCGGTATGAAGATGTTAAAACGCTTTTTAAGTCTCTTTTTACTGCTGCTTATCAGCGTAACCGCCTTTGCGGGCAACAAGCTGCAATTTACCGAAGACTCTGCCGACGACGCAGAGTTCCTGTCACCGGATGCCGCGTTCAGCTTGGTTTTGGCGGCACAGGATGACCATACACTACGCGCCGATTTCAAGGTTGCGCCCGGTTATTATCTCTACAAAGACCGCATCAAGTTCGAGCTAGCGAACCCACAAGCCGGAAAAGTCGCACAAGTGAATTTACCTGCTGGCGAAATCAAGGACGACCCGAATTTTGGCAAAATGGAAGTCTATCACCATGACTTCAGTGCCACCGTTGTGACACGGGATGCGGCGGGTGACATTATGGTAAACGCCAGATACCAGGGCTGTAGCGAAAAAGGCTTATGCTATGCGCCACAGCGCAAAAGTTACCAAATCACGCTTGCTAATACCGTAACCGACACAAAAATCATCACCGATACCCCGGCAACATCCGTATCCGATGCTTCAGATGACAAGGCGACCACCTTGCTGAAAGGCGGCAAATTGTGGCTGATTGCCATCGGCTTTTTCGGCTTTGGCCTGCTGCTGGCGCTCACCCCTTGCGTATTACCGATGATTCCTATCCTTTCCGGCATCATTGTCGGCGATGAAAAAGCCCACCATCATGCCACTAGTCGTATGCACAGCTTCAATCTATCACTGGCTTATACGCTGGGCATGGCGCTCAGTTACACACTGGCCGGCATTGCCGCGGGCTTGTCTGGCCAACTATTGAGCAATGCCCTGCAAAGCCCGTGGGTATTGGGCGCTACGGCATTGATTTTTGTCGCGCTGGCTTTTTCCATGTTCGGTTTTTACGAACTGCGCCTGCCGCACGCCATTGAAGAACGCATGGTGAACACCACCAACAAGCTGAAAGGCGGGCAGTTCATTGGCGTGTTTTTGATGGGCGTTCTTTCCGCACTGATTGTCAGCCCATGCGTAGCCGCACCACTGGCCGGCGCGCTGCTGTATATCAGCCAGACGCATGATGTGGTGCTGGGTGGCGTTGCCTTGTTCTGCCTGTCCATCGGCATGGGCGTGCCTTTGTTGCTGATTGGCGCGTCTGCAGGCCATGTTTTGCCCAAGGCGGGTGTGTGGATGACCGCTGTACGCAACTTTTTTGGCGTGGTAATGCTGGCTGTGGCGATTTACCTGATTTCCCCGGTGATTCCGGTAGCGTTGCAAATGCTGCTGTGGGCGGCGCTGTTTATTATCCCGGCCATGTATCTGCATGCGCTGGATCCGCTGCCGATTGATAAAAAACTGGGCAGGTCACACCCATGGATGCGCTTCTGGAAAGGGATCGGCATCATCCTGCTGGGCATTGGTCTTGCGCTGCTAGTGGGTGCAGTATCCGGCGCAAAATCGCCTTGGCAGCCTCTTGCAGGCTTGCGTCTGGCAGGTGCGGAAAGCGCTTCCGCATTGCCTTTCAGGCGTGTACGCAACACTGCAGAACTGGATCAAGCCATTAAACAGGCTTCCGGCAAGTTTGTGATGCTGGATTTTTACGCCGATTGGTGCGTATCCTGCAAAGAGATGGAGCAATTGAGCTTTAGCGACCCGCGCGTGAAAAAAGCGTTAAGCGATTTTGTGCTGCTGCAAGCAGACGTCACCGAAAACACGCCGGAAGATTTGGGGCTGCTTAAACGCTTTAACCTGTTTGGCCCACCTGGCATCATCTTCTTCAACAAAAACGGGCAGGAAATCCGGCCCATCAAAGTGGTGGGTTATGAAGATGCCGATAGCTTTTTAACCACCATCAACCGTGTCAAATCGCTCAAAGCGGATGAATGCAATCCTTTAGTGGTTTGCTGAAATTAGAATCGTATGCCAAAAAAAATATTGTCTTTTATCGGCTACCTGCTACTGGTTGCCACACTGGGTTTTGCGATCCGCTATTTCTTTCTCGGCCCCTACACGCAAGAAGGCCGAGGATTATCCAGCCAGCCTTTCTTTAGCGCGCGTTTTGCCGATGAAAAAAATGTACTGCAACCCATGCAAGCTTACCAAGGGAAAATTCTGGTGGTAAATTTTTGGGCTACCTGGTGTCCACCCTGTCGCGAGGAAATGCCGGAACTGTCTGCATTACAGCAACAGTATCAATCCAAAAACGTGCAGGTATTAGGCTTGGCAATTGACGATACTGAAACCATACTAGCTTTTCGAAAAGAAAATCCAGTTAGCTACCCGCTTTTCTCGGCAGAAATTCAAGGCATGGAACTTGCCGGCAGTTTGGGCAATCATCAGGTGGGGCTGCCTTACACCCTCATCATTGATGCGAATGGGGACATCATCAAAACCTATCTGGGCAAAATTTCCAAACCGTTACTGGAAAAAACTTTATCTGAACTATTGTCTAAAAATAGTTTATAATTAAATCAGTCACTTAGCTTTTACATTCTAATAACTTCTGTTAATTTCAGCGAAACTGCTGGACAAAAAAGCCCAATTTCGGCAAACTTTCGTTATGGAAATTCGTAAAAAATGCGGGATTCTAGGTTAGCAATGCGCACTTTTGCCATTCTGGTCATCCACGGCCCCAACCTCAATCTGCTAGGCACTCGCGAACCTGCACATTATGGCAAGTCTTCCCTGGAAGACATCAACCAGAATCTGCAGGCCCTCGCGAAAGAGCATAGCATCATGCTGGAAACATTCCAAAGCAACAGCGAGGCGGATATTGTCAACAAGATACAATCACTCGTTGCCAACAAGGTGGATTACATCCTGATTAACCCCGCGGCCTTTACCCATACTTCTGTCGCCATCCGCGATGCTATTTCCGCAGTCAATATACCTTTCGTCGAGGTCCATCTTTCAAACGTTCACGCACGTGAACAATTCCGGCATCACTCCTATTTCAGCGATATCGCGACAGGCGTGATATGCGGGCTGGGCATGGAAGGTTATCTGGCTGCACTACGTTTTGCAATTCAACAAATCAAGCAAAAACAATAATCAAGCACAATCCGAGGGAACCGTTATGGATTTACGTAAACTGAAAAAACTGATTGACCTGGTCGAAGAGTCTGGCATTTCCGAGCTGGAACTGACCGAAGGTGAAGAGAAAGTACGCATTAGTCGCGCTCTGATGCCTAGCGCCGCGCCTATAGCACATTATGCTGTTGCCGCGGCGCCACAGCCAGTGGCACAAGCCAGCGCTGCTCCGGCACCTGCTGCTACAGAGGCAGCACCCGCGACTGAAGGCCATGTCGTCAAATCGCCGATGGTCGGTACGTTCTATCGCTCGCCATCGCCAGACGCCAAGGCGTTTGTAGATGTAGGCTCTACTGTAGCCGTGGGTGATACCGTATGTATTATCGAGGCTATGAAGTTGCTGAATGAGATTGAGTGCGATTTTGCCGGCACCATCAAAAAAATCCTGGTAGAAAATGGCCAGCCTGTCGAGTATGGCGAACCCCTGTTTATTGTCGGCTAAGGATTCTTTATGTTTGATAAAATCCTGATTGCCAACCGTGGGGAGATCGCCTTGCGCGTACAACGCGCCTGTCGCGAACTGGGCATCAAAACCGTGGCCGTTTATTCGGAAGCGGATCGCGAAGCCAAATACGTCAAGCTCGCTGATGAATCCGTCTGTATCGGCCCTGCACCTTCCGCAAAAAGCTATTTAAACATCCCAGCTGTTATCAGTGCGGCTGAAGTCACAGATGCACAGGCGATACATCCGGGCTATGGCTTTTTGTCCGAGAATGCAGATTTTGCCGAACGTGTGGAACAAAGCGGTTTCGTGTTCATCGGCCCGCGTGCCGAAACCATCCGCCTGATGGGCGACAAGGTTTCTGCCAAGGACGCCATGAAAAAAGCTGGTGTACCTTGCGTGCCCGGCTCCGACGGGGCCCTGCCGGATGACCCGAGCGAGATTATCAAAATCGCCAAACGCGTTGGTTACCCTGTCATCATCAAAGCCGCTGGTGGTGGTGGTGGCCGTGGCATGCGCGTGGTGCATACCGAAGCGGCGCTGGTGAATGCGGTGAACATGACCAAAGCCGAAGCGCAGGCTGCTTTTGGCAACCCAATGGTTTACATGGAAAAATTCCTGGAAAACCCGCGCCATATTGAAATTCAAGTACTGGCCGACCAGCATGGCAATGCCGTGTTTTTAGGTGACCGCGATTGCTCAATGCAGCGCCGCCACCAAAAAATCATTGAAGAAGCGCCTTCCCCATTGCTGTCTCCAAGATTGCGCGACAAGATTGGTGAGCGCTGTGCTGACGCCTGCCGCAGGATCAAATACCGTGGTGCAGGCACTTTTGAATTCCTGTATGAAAATGGTGAGTTCTACTTCATCGAAATGAATACTCGCTTACAAGTTGAGCACACGGTTACCGAAATGATTACCGGCATTGACTTGGTACAACAGCAAATCTTCGTGGCTGCCGGTGAGAAACTCAAATTCCGGCAAAAAGACATTCAACTTAAGGGGCATGCCATCGAATGCCGCATCAATGCGGAAGATCCCATTAATTTTGTACCTTCTCCTGGGGTTATCAACAGATTCCACATGGCAGGCGGTCCGGGCGTGCGTATCGATACACATGCCTATGGTGGTTATACGGTGCCCCCGCACTACGACTCCATGATAGGCAAGCTGATTACGTATGGCGATACCCGCGAACAGGCCATTGCCAGAATGCGCATCGCGCTGTCTGAAATGTTTGTGGAAGGCATCAAGACGAATATTCCCTTGCATGCAGATTTAATGGCCGACGCCGCTTTCCACCAGGGTGGAACCAGCATCCACTATCTGGAACAAAAACTGGGTATTCATAAATAATATCCGTTTGCACACGTGGCCTGGCTATTGTTAAAAATCGAGGCAACGGATGCCAACGCTGATGACTTGAGCGACGCACTCATGGAATTGGGTGCACTCTCCGCCAGCATTGAAGATGCTTTTGCCGAGACCGAAGCCGAACAAGCCATATTTGGCGAGCCAAGCGACCCGCCGCCCGGTATCTGGCAATGCAACATCATCACAGCCATGTTTGATGCGGATACTGAGCCGACCACACTTATCGAACAATTAAAAGCGCATACCGGTATTCCGCAATTTGCCTACCATACCGAAACGATAGAAGAACAGGACTGGGTACGCGCTACACAAAGTCAGTTTGAGCCGATCTGCATCACACCCAAACTGTGGATCGTGCCAACTTGGCATGAGGCGCCATCGGAAGATGCCATCAATATCGCACTTGACCCGGGTTTGGCATTTGGCACCGGTAGCCACCCAACCACCCACTTGTGTTTGCACTGGTTGACTAAGCAAAACTTGAAAGACAAATCTGTGCTGGATTATGGTTGCGGTTCTGGCATTTTGGCGATTGCAGCCAAAAAACTGGGGGCTACAGAAGTAGTTGGTGTGGACATTGACAAACAGGCTGTAGAAGCCAGTATTTACAATGCCCGCCAGAACCGCGTGGAGATTCAGTTTTTGAATGCTAATGATACTTGCCTGAGACAATTCGACATTGTTGTAGCCAACATTCTCTCCAGCGCGCTGATGGTGCTGGCACCTATTTTGGCTGCCCTCTGCAAATCCAGCGGGCACATCGCGCTTTCAGGCGTTCTGGAATCGCAAGTGGACGCCTTGCAGACACACTATAGTGAATGGTTTAATATGGGCGAGCCGCAACAAATGGATGCTTGGTTTTTGCTCACCGGCACTAAAAAATGAACTACATCACTTCTTGCCCAGAGTGCAACACACAGTTTTTGATCAGCCAGGATCACCTGAAAGCCTATCGCGGCAAGGTACAGTGTGGCCATTGCAACCATGTATTCAATGCCAAAAACCGTTTGTCCAAAATCACCGAGGAAGAGGAAGCGGGCGAACAGGCATTTTTGAATACGGCGTTTGAAGAAATCGCTATAGAGCCGCCAGCGGGCACCCTCATCGAACCGGTTTCAACCCCAGCTGCTGGGGGCGGTGTTGTTACTATAGAATTTGTACACCCCTCAGAAGAAGATGTCGGGAGCACAACGCAGCCTTTCGAGATACCACCACAAATCGAAGACCTCACCGCCGAACCACGTTTTGCCATTCCGAAGAAAAAAACTCCCGCCTGGCTTTATTTTTTGGGGATATTGCTCGCATTATTCGCTGCTCTACAAAGCACTTACTTTCTGCGCAACCAGATTGCTGTGAATTACCCCCGCCTAAAACCTTTGCTGGTCAGCGCTTGTTTGCCTTTACAATGCAAAATTGAACTTCCCAAACAACTGGAGTTGCTCTTAATAGACGATTCCGACATGCAGGAAGATGAAACCTATCCGTCTGTTATCAATTTCAGTAGCGCCTTAATTAATAACGCGGATTTTGCACAAACGTACCCGAATATTGAACTGACACTAACCAATACCCAAGACGAAGCCGTTATCAGAACGATACTGAAACCTCATCAATATCTTGGAACCGGCGTTAATCTTGAAGAAGGGATTGCAGCCCATGAAGAAATTCATATTGCATTGCCAATCCATATCAAAGATATTACCGCTGCCGGCTATCGCGTACAGTTGGCTTACTGAAGCTATGCCAACCCGCTCATGATTTTCATGAGCTTTTATTCATGACTTCACTCAAGCTTGCAAAAACTCTGCGGCGTAATATGTAAATCAGCAATTTGCATATTTGATGACTCAAGGAGACTAACCATGTGGACAAAACCAGCTGCTACTGAAATGCGTTTCGGCTTTGAAGTTACGATGTACGTAATGAACAAATAAGCCGAGTCTTTTTCGGTATAAAAAGGAGCCAATGGCTCCTTTTTTTATTTACTATGGAACACGCACCATGAAGTCTGCGCTTGTTTCTAAAATTGCCAGCTTCAATACCTCAATCGCCTGTGTTCTGGTGAAGCTCTTGCGCCAGGCAATGGCAATCCTTCTCACTGGTACGGGTGCTGCAAATGGGATGACCCTAATCAATGGATTGTGATATTTTTCAACGGTGGCTGATGCCGGCAACACGCTGATGCCCAAATTGGACGCCACCATGTTGCGAATGGTTTCCAGAGAATTGCCCTGCAATATCTCGCCCTTGCGCGATAATTCTGGGCATGCTTGTGTTACCTGATTGCTAAAACAATGTCCGCTATTTAACAGCAAAACCTTTTCGTCAGATAATTCGGTTGTCGAAATAGTTTTACGATCTGCCCAGTGATGATCGCTGGGCACTACCACTGTAAATTTTTCATCGTAAAGCGCTTGGTATTGCATGCCCGGTACATCAAATGGTAATGCAATAATCGCTGCATCAATAATGCCGTTTTTTAACTGCATCTCCAGATTGGCAGTCAAGTTTTCTTCTACTTCCAGCGGCATATTGGGTGCAGTTTTACGCAAAATAGGAATAATCTCGGGCAACAAATACGGCCCGACAGAATGAATCATGCCCAGTTTGAACATGCCATCCAGCTGATTGATGCCTAGCTTGGCCATCTCTTTCAAATGCGCCGCTTGCTCCAGTATAACGATAGCTTGCTGGATAATTTGACTACCAACCTCTGTAGGTACCACCTCCGTACGGCTACGCTCGAAAATCTTCACTCCCAACTCGTCTTCCAGCTTTTTGATTCCGAGACTCAGTGCAGGTTGTGTCACAAAACATTTTTCTGCCGCACGCCGAAAGTTACGTTCTTGTGCCACCGCTACAATGAATTTCAGTTCTATCAATGTCATACTTTTTACCTATCCCGTTTCCATTATGCTACTTAGATTAGTTTAATTTATCAATAGAATTGAAATATACAATTATACAAATCATTTGTGGATATCTAGAATTCCATACATACATCGAACGCGATGTCTTTATGAGGTATTTCGACATGAAAGCATTATTACACAATATAGCAAATGACTTTAAACCGGAAATACTGCTGGAATGGCTGGCAGATTATGCATTTACCTATTAAAACCATCTGTTTTTAATAACTTAAATAAAGAGAGAACGAAATGAGCGAAGAGCGCAAATGTCCCTTTCATCATGCTGCTGGTGGCGGCACCACGAACCAGGATTGGTGGCCGAATCAACTACGTGTTGACCTGCTGAACCAGCATTCCAACAAATCTAACCCGCTGGATCCAAAGTTTAACTATGCCGAAGAGTTTAAAAAGCTTGATTACAAGGCTCTCAAAGCCGATCTGGTCAAGCTCATGACCGACAGTCAGGACTGGTGGCCGGCCGATTTTGGCCATTATGGTCCGCAGATGATTCGCATGGCTTGGCACGCGGCTGGTACTTACCGTACCGTTGATGGTCGTGGCGGTGGCGGTCGTGGGCAGCAACGCTTCGCGCCGCTGAATTCTTGGCCTGACAATGTCAACATCGACAAATCACGTCGCCTACTCTGGCCAATCAAGCAGAAGTATGGTCAGAAGATTTCCTGGGCCGACCTTTTTATCCTAGCTGGTAATGTCGCGCTAGAATCCATGGGTTTCCGCACCTTTGGTTTTGCCGGGGGTCGTGAAGACGTTTGGGAACCAGACTTGGATGTAAACTGGGGACCGGAGATGAAGTGGCTGGATGTGGACTCGAAGAATCGCATTGGCGACAAGCGCGAGCTAGGTAGGCCTTTCGGCGCAACTCATATGGGCTTGATCTATGTGAACCCTGAGGGGCCAAATGCCAGTGGCGATTACATGGCTGCGGCCAAGGACATTCGTGCCACCTTCTACCGCATGGCGATGAATGACGAGGAAATCGTCGCACTGATCGCCGGTGGCCACACCTTTGGTAAAGCACACGGTGCCGCGCCCGAATCGCACAAAGGCCCAGAGCCAGAGGCTGCGTCTATCGAAGCGCAAGGGTTTGGATGGAACAGCAACTATGGCAGCGGGCATGGTAAGGATACTATTTCCAGTGGTATTGAAGTCACTTGGACCAAAACGCCTGCGCTGTGGAGCAACAACTTTTTCGAGAACCTGTTCAAGTACGAATGGGAGCTGGAAAATAGCCCCGCTGGTGCCAAGCAGTGGGTAGCCAAAAACGCGGAAGAAATCATTCCAGACGCACATGTGAAAGGCAAGTTCCATAAGCCAAAGATGCTGACTACCGACCTGACGCTGCGTTTCGACCCTGAGTTTGGCAAGATCTCCCAGCGTTTCCACGAGGATCCGCAGGCCTTTGCCGAGGCTTTCGCCCGCGCCTGGTACAAATTGACTCATCGCGACATGGGCCCGAAAGCACGTTATTTTGGCCCAGAGGTACCGAAGGAAAATCTGATCTGGCAAGATCCGCTGCCCGCCGCTACGCATAAGCCAACGGCATCAGACATCGCCGATCTCAAAAGTAAAATTGCTGCATCTGGTTTGAGTATTGGTGAACTGGTTTCTGTAGCTTGGGCATCAGCTTCCACTTTCCGTAATGGGGATAAGCGCGGCGGTGCCAATGGCGCACGCATCCGCCTTGCACCACAGAAAGATTGGGCTATCAACAAGCCTGTACTCAAAACCTTGGCCAAGCTGGAGGACATCCAAAAAGCCTGCGGCAAGGTCTCGCTGGCAGATGTGATCGTGCTGGCCGGCGTAGTGGGCGTGGAGCAAGCTGCTAAAGCTGCTGGCGTGACAGTGGAAGTACCGTTCTCCGCAGGCCGCGTAGATGCGACTCTAGCGCAGACTGATGTTGAATCGTTTGCCGTGCTAGAGCCTGTGATCGATGGGTTCCGCAATTATGGCCGTGGCAAGGACGGTACACCGACAGAAGCCATGTTGATTGACAAAGCCCAGATGCTTGGCCTGACTGCGCCGGAGATGACCGCGTTAGTTGGTGGCTTGCGTGTACTCGGAACCAATGCTGACGGCAGTAAACATGGTGTGTTTACCGACGAGGTGGGTGCACTCACAACTGACTTCTACATCAATCTGCTCGACATGAGCACGGAGTGGAAGGCCGCTGACGCAAGTGCCGAATTATTCGAAGGCAAGGATCGCAAAACCGGCAAAGTTAAATATACCGGAACGCGCAACGACCTGATCTTCGGTTCCAACTCGGTGTTACGCGCTTATGCTGAAGTCTATGCCAGCGCCGATGGCAAACAAAAGTTCGTGCAAGACTTCGTCGCTGCGTGGGTCAAGGTCATGAATGCGGATCGTTTTGATCTTGCTTGATTAAATTTCTGTTGCTTATCAGCCCGGCCACAAGCCGGGCTTTTTTTATTGGTTTGTCAGGAGTAATCTGATACCTATAGTGATTTTGAAGGGTAATTGAAATGAAAACTTGGATTTGTGCTGTATGCGGTTTTATATATGACGAAGCGCAAGGTTGGCCTAGCGAAGGCATTCCAGCTGGCACACGATGGGAGGATGTGCCTGAGGATTGGAAATGCCCGGAATGTGGTGCAGGTAAATCTGCCTTCAGTATGGTAGAGTTTTAATTGAATGCAACAAAGTAACAAGCCCATCATCAGGTGAAAGATTAGGGGGTTATCATGAGCTTTCTTGGTTCTGCCGGCATTTACACACTAATTGTTGTGCTGATTGTTATTTGCTGTGTGTTGTGGTTTTTTGCAAAACACGTGAAATAGCTAAAGGCTAGCTGATCAGTTATTGATCAGCCCCAAACGTCGCATTTCGGCAATCAATTGGTCTTTGGCCAACGCATAGCCCTTGGCATTAGGATGTATCTGGTCTGACTTCGTCGTGTTGTTTGACAATACTTCGGTAAACACATCTTTGATTAACCCAATATGCTCTTCCTCGGCAACCTCTTCGTATACGGGATGATCTGACAGATTACCGAATGCAGCTGCACCCAAACTGGGCTGCGGGATTGCCATTAGCAACACCACTACACCCCTAGCTTTTGCCAGATGTATCATCTGCTTGAGATTCCGTTTTGTTTCGGCCAATGGAACATGCCGCAGAAAATCATTTCCTCCCAAGCCGATTATCAGCAAATCTATCGGTTGATCCAGCGTTGCTTCTAACCTGCCCAAGCCATCCTGTGTGGTGTTGCCCGGAACACCTGCGTTCTGCACGTGGAACGGTAATTCTTTGGCTATCAAAGAAGCTATATCCTGCTCTGGTCCTGCGCCCGTGCCATAAGTCAGGCTATCACCAAAAAGCACGATGGTAGCGTCCGTTCTAAGTGGCGGGAATGCTGGTGCTTTTTGTCCGCACGCCAACAAAGCAACCGTTAGAGCCCAGCAAAGCAGTTGCTTCATAAGTCTGCTACTTATTTGATATCCAACCACCACTGAATGCCCAATTTTGCAGCGTACCCGATAAACCCGACCGCTAACCCCAAAAACAATACGAAAGTCCCAAATTTCCCGGCTTTGGATTCTTTAGCCAAATTGGCAATGATAAACAGCATAAACAAAATCAGCATTGGCACGCCATAACTGACCGCCATATCCGCAAACTGCTCTTCCGTCATGCCAAATATCATGCCGCTCATTGTATCTACCCTTAAAGAAAGCTTTTATGAGCTTTATCAAAAACTCTCTAATTATCTATAACACCATCATTGTAAGGCAAATATTATGATGTCTGTATCCCAATCAAATCATTCCATTAAAACAGATACTCCTGTCGAATGCCATGATTAATGCAAAATCGTACATTGATTTATAAGAGTTTTTTCAATTACTTTTTTAATAATGTCATAGATACTGCAAAATTCCCGATTTTGTGTCACGGATAATGCAAAAATTAAAATCTGATCAATTAATACACTAAGGGTCTAGTTGGGGACAAAGCGTTCAGTTATTAGATTTGATATTTTTTGTTGATGTAACATTTAGCTGAAAAATATCATTTCGTGCAGAATGACCAACCACATCATGGCTCCTTCTAGCAGAGACTATTGCCTGTAAATCAATCTCGGCATACAAAATTCCTTGTTCTTGATGCAAAGGGCCAGCAACAATGCGACCATCAGGCGCAATGACTACAGAGTCGCCCGGGTTTACCCATTCTTCTGGATTTAGGTACATGCTTAGTTTTGCTGGTAGCGCATCTGGAATATCACTTGCCTGAAAAATATTCCCTGCACCGAGCACCCAACAACCTGCTTCGCGTGCAATGTGCCGCAAGCTACATATCCAGTTTTCTCCGCTGTCGTAAGTGGGTGCGATGTAAATATCAATCCCTTGTTCATACAAAGCGGCTCTTGAAAGTGGCATGTAGTTTTCCCAGCAAATCAGGCTACCAATTCTTCCACATGGGGTATCCACCACCTTTAGTCCACTGGCATCCCCAAGCCCCCAAAACGTTCGCTCCGCATTTGTTGGCATCAATTTTCTGTGTTTATTTAACACTTCACCTTCTGGCCCAATAGTAACCACAGCGTTGTAAAGCGTTGTTTGACTTCCTTCACTAGCTCTCTCGTTAATGCCACACACGACAGTAACTTTATGCGCTTTAGCCGCTTCACGCACTGGTTGCAAATCATCGCTTTGCATATGGATAGATTGACTGAATGCTTGAGCATGAAGATTAGCCAATATATTGTGGTCAGTTCCCGGTCTTAAGCGCCACACCCAAGCTGGATAACCTGAAATATATGCTTCGGGAAATACAATCAGTTTCGCGCCCTGGATTGCGGCTTCATGAATGGCGAATACTGCTTTTTTTAGCGCACTGTCGCGATCTAAAAATACAGGTGTTTGTTGTACGATGGCGACTTTTGACATGACAAAATTCCTTTGTTGATAGGCTAATTTAATGATGTTTCGGCGCGCAATCGCTCGGCTATTAAATCCACAAACGTTCTTATTTTTGCAGAAGTATATCTACCCTCGTTATGCACAACATGCACAGGTACCGCTTTGGGCTCATATTCGCTTAGAATAATTTTCAGCGTACCCTCCGCCAGTTGTGGCGCAATTTGATACGAAAGCAGGCGCGTAATGCCTAAGCCACCGACCGCGGCCTCTATCGCAGAATCATTATCACTCACCATTAACCTAGGCTTTACTTTCACCGTCAGGGCATCACCATTTTTTACAAATTTAATCTCTGGCGATGGGTTAAGTCCTCTGGCAAGAATCATCTGATGTTCTGCTAGCGACTCTGGCGATTGTGGCATGCCATATTGCGCTAAATAGCTTGGAGAAGCGCACAGCACCCGTCTGACTGAACCCACACGAATGGCGCGGTAGCTTGAGTCTGGCAGCTCACCAATGCGGATTGCGACATCCACGCCCTCCTCCAGCATGTTAACTACACGATCCACAAACAAGGCTGATACCTCCATCTGCGCATAGCGTTTCATGTATTCAACAATGCCAGACATCACGTATAAACGCCCAAACAGCACAGAGGCTGTAACTACGATATGCCCGCGTGGTTCTGCGTTTAACCCCACCACAGATTCGTCAGCTTCATCTGCCGCGGCTATCACGCGCTTGGCATCTTCTAAATAACGTTGCCCTGCTTCTGTCACCCGCACATAGCGCGTGGTGCGGTTGAGTAGCTTAATACCCAAGTGTTGCTCTAATGTGGCAATCGCTCTGGTCACGGCGGGTGGCGACATATTCAAACGCCTAGCCGCACCCGCAAACCCTTCCTCTTCAGCCACGGCGACAAACACGGTCATCAATAAAAGTCGGTCAACAGCCATCTTTATTATTCCATTTATTGAAATAGTTTATTGTTATTTTTGCATATTCTTTAAATAAATGAAAGATGGAACAATGCACTCACTCGCCAAACGGGATAAACAGCAACGAAACCTAAAGCGAATTTTTTAACTAAACCTCTATTGAAAAGGAATGAAATCATGAGCCGCATTACTACCATTACTAGCGAAACTGCTAATCCAGAACAAAAAGCATTGCTGGATGCCATTCAATCACAACTGGGTATGGTGCCCAACTTTTTAAAAGTCTTCGCCAACTCACCTGCTGCACTACGCGCATTTTTGGGTTTGCATGGCATTGCGAATGAAGGCAGCTTAGACCTACAAACCCGTGAACGTATCGCGTTGGCATTAGCGCAACAAAACTCTTGTGAATATTGCCTATCAGCACATAGCGCGATTGGTCGCAAAGCGGGTTTAACGGGCGATGAAATCTCTGCAAACCGTGCTGGTACCAGCCAAGACGCAAAAGCTGCGGTAGCCGTTAAGCTGGCCAATTCGATTGCTGAGCATACTGGTGATGTCACCACGGCTGAATTGTTAGAAGCACGTGCAGCGGGATATAGCGATGCTGAAATTGTGGAAATCATTACCCATGTCGGCATGAATATACTCACCAACATGATCGGCAAAGCCAGCCAACTTGATATTGATTTTCCCAAAGTGGCTTTAAAAATCGCAGCCTAGCAAACGTATCGATGCCACGTAATTCAGTGCACTGGCATGTATACATGCCAGTGCCAGGGTTAACCCACAGATTTTGTTGCAAAGGAGATACGCCATGCCAAACGCATTTGCCACCATTAGTTTTACTGAGAGTGTAAAAGCCGCCCAAACCCGTTATGGCAGCCGTGAAAACAACATCGGTTTTGAGCTCGCAGACGACCCTAAAAATGAAATTGGCGAATTTGAAGCCGCGTTTATTGCAGCGCGTGATAGCTTTTATCAAGCGACGATTTCAGAAAACGGTTGGCCTTATGTGCAACACCGTGGCGGCCCGCAAGGGTTTCTAAAAGTGCTGGACGCACGCACCATAGGCTTTGCTGATTTTCGAGGCAATCGACAATACCTGAGTGTGGGTAACCTCAACGCCAATCCGCGCATTTCGATTATTTTGATGGATTACCCCAATCGCCGCCGCCTAAAAATATGGGGCACGACCAACATCGTCCACTACGATGAAGCCCCCGAACTCCTCTCACGCCTAGAAATGTCGAGCTATCGGGCGCGTATAGAGCGCGGCATTGTGATTCAGGTAGAAGCCGTTGAGTGGAACTGCCCGCAGCACATCACCCCACGTTTTACCGAAGCCGAAATGCATGAAGTGCTACAGCCGCTCATAGAAGAAAATCAGCAGTTACGCAAACAGCAAACCCCTCAACCACCCATGCAAACACTGGGCGAGGGTGAGTTGCCACTCATCATTACGGGTGTAAAACAGCTAACCCCAAAAGTGCGTGCATACCAGCTACGTCACCCGCTTGGCCAAGCGCTGCCCAAGGTAAGCGCAGGCGCGCATTTAAGCGTCCCCGTGATTCTAGCGGATGGTCTGGCAAGCACCCGTCATTATTCTATTAACTCAGACCCAGACCAAACGCACACCTATGAAATTGCGGTGTTAAACGAAACTGAAGGCAAAGGCGGCTCACGCTTTATACACGCACATTATCAGCTTGGCATGCAGCTACAGTGCGGTATGCCGCAAAATCATTTTCAATTGCAAAACGATGACCATTCGGTAGTGCTGATTGCTGGAGGTATAGGCATTACGCCGATCATGGCGATGGCAAGCACGCTCAAACAAAATGGCCGCGTCTTTCAATTTCATTATATTGGGCGTTCTCTAAACGAAATGGCCTATGTAGATGAACTACAAAGGGAATATGGCGAGCAATTAAACCTGCATATCTCAACACAACAAGCCGTTAATCTAGAAAAAATAATGGCTAACGCCACACATGATGCCACGTTCTATGTATGTGGATCAGAAAGGCTCATCCATGGCGTACAGCAAACCGCATTGTCGCTAGGCATCGCCGAAACACGCCTACGCTTTGAGCGCTTTTCTGCGCCAGAGCCTCTTCATGCGAAAGCGATAGAAGTTGAGTTACGTCGCTCTGGCAAAACCCTACACGTAAAGCCCGATGAAAGCATTTTAACTGCGGTAGAAGCTGCGGGCGTAAAAACCTTATCCGATTGCAAAGTGGGCAATTGCGGCACCTGCGCCGTCAACGTGCTAGAAGGCGTACCACAACACCTTGATTCTGCACTGACTGAGCGTGAGCGCACCCAAGGCAAAAAAATGTGCATTTGTGTCTCGCGCGCAAACTCGCCCAAATTAGTGCTCGATTTATAAGCTACCAAATTAAGGAAAATAACATGATTCAACTCTACGAATTTGCACTCTCAGGCAACTGCCACAAAGTAAGGCTAATGCTTAGTATTTTAGGACTTAATTACAAAAGTATTATTGTGAATGGTAGCGAGCGTGCGCATAAATCAAGAGACTTTCTTGCGATGAACCCACTTGGCCAATTACCTATCCTTCAAGATAACGACATCATCATTCGAGACAGCCAAGCCATACTTATCTACTTGGCACACCGCTATGGTGGTGAAACTTGGTGGCCTAATCACCCAGAAGATTTAGGCAAAATGACTGCTTGGCTATTTACCGCCTCAAATGAAGTTGCACGTGGCCCTAACGCATTGCGACTGCATCATAAATTTGGCCGCCCAATAAACCCTGTTGAGGCTGAAGAAATCACAGAAAAATTGCTCAACATCATGGAAGAGCGACTATCCAACCATGATTGGATAGCGCTAGACACAGCAACCATTGCAGATATTGCCTTATACCCCTACATCGCCCTAGCACACGAAGGCAAAGTGGATCTATCACACCATCACTCAGTCATGGCTTGGTTAACAAGAATCAAAGCACTACCCGGATACATCAGCATGCCTGGAATGTAACAAAATTATCGCCCTCACACCCAAAGGAGCATTTACATGAACACACCGATTGAAAGCCGCCCACCTTTTCCACCCTTTACAGCGGAGACAGCCGCCCAAAAAGTACGCTTGGCAGAAGATGGCTGGAACAGCCGTGACCCCAAGCGCGTAGCCCTCGCCTATACCCCAGATAGCATTTGGAGAAACCGCTCAGAGTTTCCCCGTGGCAGAGCCGAAATTGAAGCTTTTCTTATACGCAAATGGCAAAAAGAAAGTGAATATAGACTCATCAAAGAACTATGGGCATTTGCAGACAACCGCATCTCCGTGCGATTTGCGTATGAATGGCATGACGAAGCTGGAAACTGGTTCCGCTCTTACGGCAATGAAAATTGGGAGTTTGATGAACATGGCTTAATGCAAAAACGCTTTGCCAGCATTAATGATTTACCCATTACAGCGTCTGAGCGACTTTTTCATTGGGTACAAGGCAGACGACCTGATGACCACCCAAGTTTAAGTGATTTAGGTCTTTAAATGAATTTGTAGTTTTTCAAACCCTTTGAGCACAATCAACATATAAATTAATGAATTGAGATAAAAGTGAATTATTGCTCTAGTAAAGAAGGTGCTGATGCCGTGGTTGCAGAAATTACCGCTAAAGGTAGCAAAGCATTTGCGATCCGAGGCAATTTATCAGAACCAAAAGAAATTAAAAACGTCATCGATGCTACAAAAGATACTTTTGGCACGCTAGATATTCTTGTGAATAACGCAGGAATATACGAATTTAGTCCGCTAGAAAGTATTACGCCCGAACACTTTCAAAAACAATTTAATCTGAATGTTTTGGGATTACTTCTAACAACTCAAGAAGCCGTGCGAGTCTTTAATGGCCAAGGAGGTAGCATCGTCAATATCAGCTCAGGCATTTCTACTATTACCCCACCCAACAGCGCAACTTACACAGGCACTAAAGCCGCCGTAGATGCAATCACTATGGTGTTATCCAAAGAGCTAGCATCAAGAAAAATTCGAGTGAATGCCGTCAATCCCGGCATGATTGAAACCGAAGGCGTAGTAAACGCAGGGCTTCATGAAGGAGACATGCGTAAGTGGATTGAAGCAGTCACACCGATGGGACGCATTGGCAGGCTAGAAGAAATCGCTTCAGTTGTAGCATTCCTTGCCTCCGAAGATGCTGCCTATATCACTGGTGAAACCCTTCATGTTACCGGAGGGTTACGTTGACCAGCTATTGATGCGCAAAAATTCAGGCCGGCAACATGATGTTTAAACGGACTTTTCTCAGAGTCGGTTGGTAGTGTTGTTGGAGGCAGGTCACAAGTATTTCATGTTTTAGTTATTGAGATAAAAAAATAGGCTCCCTTTGGAGCCTAAATTATTTATCTAAAGTTATGGGGGAAATCTAGAAACAAGTAAATGCCTACACTAATGTAAAATTTTTGCATTTCAATGGCACAGTTTGCATTTTCTGTGACTTTCGACATTTTATTAGACATCCAGATTGTTGACGCCTAACGCATTGTCTTCGATGAATGCGCGGCGCGGTTCGACGTTGTCGCCCATCAGAGTAGTAAAGATTTCATCTGCGGCAATCGCGTCGTCAATCTGCACTTTAAGCAAGCGACGCACTGATGGATCCATGGTGGTTTCCCACAACTGTTCCGGGTTCATTTCGCCCAGGCCTTTGTAGCGCTGAATATTGAGGTTGTGTTTGGCCTCGCCCAGCAGCCAATCCAACGCTTGCTTGGCGGTGGTAATGAGCTGTTCTTTCTCGCCGCGCTTGATGGTTGCGCCTTTACCCAGCAAGCCTTGCAACATGGCAGATGTTTTCTGGATTTGGCGATAATCGCCACTAGCTAGGAATTCACTGTCAATCACGCTGGCCTGAATGTTGCCATGTACGATTTTATTGATTTCTAAACGATAGGTGTTGTCTTCAGGGTCGAACATCACATTGACCTGATTGGCTTCACCGCCCAATTGCGCACGTAGTTTTTCGGCGATTTGGTTAGCATTCTGTTCGTTACTGAGGTTGATTTCACCAATTTCTTGTACCGCTCGTAGTATGCTTTCGTCATAAAGGGAGGAAATACGGCGAATCACCGCTTCGGTAAGCACCATTTGCTGGGCTATATCGGACAACGCGGTGCCCGTCAGCACACCCGCACTGGTTTGGGTGTCCAGCGAGGCATCGCGCAACGCGGATTGCAACAGGTATTGATCCAGTTCCTGCTGATCTTTTAAGTAGCGCTCGTCCCTACCCTGCTTGACCTTGTACAGTGGCGGCTGGGCGATGTAGACATGACCGCGTTCCACTAGCTCGGTCATTTGGCGATAGAAGAAAGTTAGCAGCAAGGTGCGGATATGCGCACCGTCCACGTCCGCATCGGTCATAATGATGATGCGGTGATAGCGCAGTTTTTCCGCGCTGAAGTCGTCTTTGCCGATACCTGTACCCAGCGCGGTAATGAGTGTGGCGATTTCCTGGCTACCCAGTAATTTGTCGAAACGGGCTTTTTCCACATTCAGGATTTTGCCTTTGAGCGGCAAAATCGCCTGATTTTTGCGGTCGCGTCCTTGTTTGGCAGAGCCACCCGCAGAGTCACCCTCTACAAGATACAGCTCGCATAATGCTGGATCTTTTTCCTGACAATCTGCCAGTTTTCCTGGCAAACCCATGGTATCCATCACGCCTTTACGACGGGTCATCTCGCGCGCTTTGCGGGCGGCCTCGCGCGCACGGGCGGCCTCAATAATTTTGCCGCAAATGATTTTGGCGTCCGCTGGGTTTTCTTCCAAAAAGTCGGTGAGTTTTTGTGCCACCACTTCCTGCACCACAGGTTGTACTTCGCTGGAGACGAGCTTGTCCTTGGTTTGTGAGGAGAACTTAGGCTCCGGCACTTTGACGGAAAGCACACACGTAAGGCCTTCGCGCATATCATCACCGCTAGTGTCCACTTTGGCTTTTTTGGCTAGTTCGTTCTGCTCGATATACTGGTTCAGGGTACGCGTCATTGCGGTGCGCAGGCCGGTAAGGTGTGTTCCGCCATCGCGTTGCGGGATGTTATTGGTGAAACATTGCACACTTTCGGAATAGCTGTCGTTCCATTGCATGCTCACTTCCACCGTCATACCGTCTTTCTCGCCGATTGCGTAGAACACTTTTGGATGCAGCACGGACTTGCTGCGGTTCATGTATTCCACAAAGCCTTTTACGCCGCCAGAATGGGCAAAGTTCTCACTCTTGCCATTGCGTTGATCTATCAGCTCGATTTTGACGCCGTTGTTAAGAAAAGACAGTTCGCGTATGCGTTTGGCGAGGATTTCGAAGTGGTATTCCACATTGGTGAAGGTCTCTGTCGCTGCCAAAAAGTGGACTTCGGTACCTTTTTTGTCTGTTTTACCGGTAACCGCCAAAGGCGCAACCGGCACGCCGCGGCGGAATTCCATCTGGTGTACTTGGCCTTTACGATAGATTTTCAAGCGCAACCAGTCGGACAGCGCATTGACCACAGATACGCCTACACCATGCAAACCACCGGATACCTTGTAGGAGTTCTGATCGAACTTGCCGCCAGCATGCAGTTCGGTCATCACAATCTCTGCGGCAGAACGTTTAGGTTCGTGCTTGTCGTCATCTTTGATGTCGGTCGGAATGCCGCGGCCATTATCAGAAACACTAATGGAATTATCAGGGTGAATGATGACCTTGATATCGTCACAATGACCAGCCAACGCCTCGTCAATCGCGTTGTCCAGCACCTCGAACACCATGTGGTGCAAGCCGGAGCCATCGGACGTATCGCCGATATACATGCCTGGACGTTTACGTACTGCATCCAAGCCTTCCAAAATCTTGATGCTGGATGAGTCGTAATCTGTCGGGTTTTCTTTTGCCATAATCTTTTCTTAAGTAATGAATCCGTTAATTAAATGCGCATAGGCATGACAACATACTTGTAACTCTCATCAGCCGGGTTGGTAATCAGGCAGCTACTGTTAGCATCTGCCAACGCAAATGTTACCTCGCTATACTGGATATTATTAAGTACATCAATGAGATAAGTTACATTAAAGCCAACATCTATCGCGTCACCGCTATAATTGATATCCAACTCTTCTTCTGCCTCTTCCTGCTCGGTATTAGTGCTAACAAGACGTAATTTATTGGGTTGAATATCCAGACGAATACCACGATATTTCTCGTTAGATAAAATCGACGCGCGCTGCATGGCCATCAAAATCTGTTGCCTATCTAGAGTAAAGGTGTTGCGGTGGCCTTGCGGAATCACACGATTGTAATCAGGAAATTTGCCATCTATTACTTTGGATATCAGATTAATCTCACCAAATTTAAAATTAATCTGACTACTACTTACCTCGATATTAACATCTTCTTCGTTATCTTCCAGCAGCTTGACCAGTTCGATAACTGTTTTGCGTGGAATAATAACTTCGGTTTTGTCGTAACTATTGGCTAATTGCAGCGAGGTAAAACTCAGACGATGTCCATCCGTACCTACGAAATTCAGGTGGTCTCCGTTGATTTCCAGTAGCAACCCATTCAGGTAATAGCGGATATCCTGCATTGCCATCGCAAATTCGACTTGGCGCAAACATTTTTTCAAGGCACCCTGACTAATTTGTATCTGGGTAAAGTTGCCTGTGGCTTTACTCATCAATGGATAATCAGCAGCTGGTAAGGTTTGTAAATTAAACCGGCTCTTCCCCGCTTTTACCATCATACGACTATCATTGGTTTGCAAATCCATCTCGGATGTATCTGGAAGAGATCTGCAAATGTCCAAAAACTTTTTGGCAGACACTGTCGTAGAGAATGTATCTTTGAATTGACCAGATATTGCCAGTGAAATCTGCATTTCCAAATCTGTTGCTGTCAATTTGAATGTATCACTATAAGTTTCCAATAATAAATTGGAAAGAATAGGCAAAGTATGGCGACGTTCTACAATACTGGCTACATGCCCTAATGGTTTTAGCAAAATATCGCGGTTTATTTTAATTTGCATAATGTTGACTCTATTAATATAAATATAATAAGTACAAAACTAATAATAACAATAATGTTTCAATAATCTGTGGATAACAAAAATATAACTATAAAATCATTAAGTTAAACTAAACAATGGTATGTTGATAAATACATCATTATTTGTGTTTAGTTTGAGGGTAAAAATAAACTTAGTGTTATTTGGTAATTTAATCGAAATTTATCCACAGTTTTTTTATAGCTTTTGCATACCATTTAACAGTTAATCTCGAATCACTTGTGTTAGGAAGCCGATGTCTCTGGCAAGGGTAGCATTATTCAAGCGTAATTGTTCAATTTCTTCACAGGCATGCATTACAGTAGTGTGATGGCGATTTCCAAACGCTTCGCCGATTTCCGGGAAGCTATGATTGGTAAGCTCTCTGGCAAGGCACATTGCGATTTGGCGAGGCCTGGCTACATTACGGTTGCGTTTTTTACTATGCATGTCTGCAACTTTTATCTTGTAGTAATCCGCAACCGTTTTTTGGATATTTTCAATGGTGATTTGTCTGCCACGGACAGCTATCAAATCCCGTAAGGCATCTTTAGCTAAATGTACATCAATGGTATGTCCGGTAAACTTGGCCATTGCAACAATACGGTTTAACGCCCCCTCCAACTCACGCACACTGGAGCGAATCTGTTTGGCGACAAAAAAAGCTACATCTTCAGAAAGTTTGATATGTAGATTTTCCGCTTTTTTTAATAGAATGGCGACACGCATTTCCAATTCTGGAGGCTCGATGGCGACAGTTAATCCCCAACTGAAACGCGTACGCAATCGCTCATCCATATCTGCAATCTCTTTTGGGTAAGTATCACAAGTTATGATGATTTGTTTCTTTTCTTCAATGAGTGTATTGAAAGCGTAAAAGAACTCTTCCTGTGTGCGAGTCTTTTTGGCAAAGAACTGAATGTCATCAATCAATAGCAAGTCTAGTGAATGGTATTGTTGTTTAAAATCATCAAACGCCTTGTTTTCATATGCCTTTACCACATCCGAGACATAACGTTCGGCATGTAGATAACGGATTTTGGCATCTGGTCGATGTTCGCGCAGAAAATTGCCTATCGCTTGCAGTAAATGAGTTTTACCCAACCCCACCCCCCCATAAATGAATAAAGGGTTATAGGCAGTTCCAGGATGTTCAGCGACCTGTAATGCTGCTGCCCGGGCGAGTTGGTTGGCGCGGCCAGTGACAAAGTTTTCAAATGAAAAGCTTGGGTTTAAACCCGAGATACGTCCCGCTGAGCGGTGATCTTGTGAAAGCAATAATTCTGTTTTTAAGGGAGCAGGCGCTTGTTCAGTTTTTTGGGGTAAGGTTTTGAGTCTACTTTGTTTGTTTGGATTGTCTTGAATATCGCAAATACATAATTCAATAAAGGTATCCTCTGGCAACAGTTCCGTAGCAATTTCCTCGATTTTGCTCAGAAAACGCTCTTTTACCCATTGCAGGACAAATTTATTGGGCGCCATGACGCGTACGACCTTTTCACCATTTTCGGTTTTTAATGGCTTAATCCAGGTATTGAACTGCTGGGCGGACAACTCTTGCTGGAAGCGGGTCAAACAGGTGGGCCAAAAGTTGTCCATAGATAAAAATGAATAGGTGAAACCGGTGATTTTTTGTAATTAAGTAATTGAATTATATATAAAAATTTAATAAATTTTCTCAGAAAAGCATATTTTATGCTAGCATTGAACGCTTTATCCAATCAGTTCAATTTTAGCGGTTTTGACCATACTTATCCACAGGGTGGGAGAATTTATTTTTTATGTTTATGATTGACATAAAATGGTTTTTTGAGGTTTAATTAGAGGTTTTTCGACGCTAGAATAACTTTAGCTGGGCAAATTTCTGGAGAATTAGATGAAACGTACCTATCAACCATCCAAAACACGTCGCGCACGTACGCACGGTTTTCTGGTGCGCATGAAAACCAAAGGTGGCCGTGCAGTGATTGCCGCACGCCGCGCCAAAGGCCGTAAACGCTTGGGCCTGTAATTCTACGAGAGGGTTGTCTGGCTGCATGGCAGCGTTCACTCTCTACTTTATGTGCTGGCAGTGGCTAAACTGACCACATTAGTAAAAACGGATGATTTTTCATCCGTTTTTAGTTTTAAAAAAAGAGCAAGTGCAGCTTTTCTTGTGGTGCATTATCGACCCAATGGCTTGGCGGTTACAAGGTTTGGCTTGGCAGTTACCAAAAGGATAGCCAACTTGGCGGTACACCGAAACTACATGCGTAGAGTGTTGCGCGAAGTAAGTCGCCAGGCACGTGTGACGCCTGTTTCAATGGATGTGGTGATTCAGGCCAAGAAAAAATTCAACCACAAAGAGTTTGAGCAAGTGAAAACGGAACTACTAATGCTGTTGATGAAAATTCGGGCCAGGCAAACAGTTGGATGAAAGTACGATGCGCAGTATTCTGATCGGGTTGGTTAAACTATATCAGTGGACATGGGGTACGCAGGTTGGCGTAAACTGTCGTTTTACGCCCAGTTGCTCACATTATGCGATTGAAGCGATACGTAGCCATGGTGTGTTGAAGGGTGGATATCTGATGTGCGCAAGATTGTTAAGATGCCATCCATGGTGCGAGGGTGGGCATGACCCGGTGCCTTGAATCCGGTTAATAAAGGTTATATGTAATAAAGCAAACTATGGATACCAGACGTTTAATTTTATTTGTCATTTTTTCATTCTCCATCATGATGTTGTGGAGCGCATGGATGCAGAAGCGTGCGCCACAATCTGCCACAGAAGCAAAAACGACAGCGGTTAGCAATCCAGCCAAAGTGGATAGCAATGCTTCTGGTGTGGGCGATTACACGCTGGAAAGCGCACAGCGTATCCATGTCAAGACAGATTTGTACCAAGCAGAAATCGATACCATAGGTGGAGACTTGCGTCACCTAGTATTGAATAAACATCGTGCATCTGAGCAGAACCAAGGCAATTTCGTACTGATGGACGATGCAGCCAAGCCGATGTTGTATGTAGCACAAACCGGCCTAATGGGCACTGATTTACCTAACCACAAGAGCGAGTTTTCGGCAGCAAGTAATGCTTATGAATTGAAAGAAGGTACTGACCATCTGGAAGTAAAACTGAGTTGGACGGGTAATGGCGCGCAGGTGGAAAAAATCTATACTTTCCATCGCGGCCAATATATGGTGAATGTCCGTTACGAGATCAGCAACACCGCAGGCGCCAGCATTTCTCCATCTGTGTATTATCAGATCGTACATGATGACCAGTCTAATCAAGGCAGTAAAATGATGCCGACATTCACTGGCGGCGCGTACTTCACTGACGAGAAAAAATTCAACAAAATCAATTTCGAAGACATGTCCAAGGAAGCATTTTCCTTGCATAGCCCAGATGGCTGGGTGGGTTTGATACAGCATTATTTTGCCAGTGCATGGATTCCTAAAACCGGAATTGAGCGCGAGTTTTATACCAAAAAGCTGTCCGATCATATTTATTCGGTGGGCGTAGTTACCAAAGTAGGCGACATTAAGCCCGGGGAGAAAGCGGTTGTAGATGCCAAATTGTTTGCTGGCCCCCAAACTCAAGCCGACTTGGCATTAGCTGCGCCTGGGTTGGAATATGCGGTAGATTACGGCTGGTTGACCATTATTGCCAAACCTTTGTTCTGGCTACTTTCCAAAATACATGGTTTTGTTGGTAACTGGGGTGTGGCGATTATCCTGCTGACGATACTGATTAAAGCCGCGTTTTTCAAATTATCTGCATCCAGTTATCGCAGTATGGCGCAGATGCGCGAACTGGCACCCCGCCTGCAGGCTATGAAGGAAAAGTTTGGTGATGATAGGCAGAAAATGCAGCAAGCGATGATGGACTTATATCGTACCGAGAAAATCAACCCCATGGGCGGTTGCTTGCCTATCCTGGTACAGATTCCGGTATTCATTGCGTTGTATTGGATGTTGTCTGCCGCCGTTGAATTGCGCCATGCACCATTTTTTGGTTGGATTACCGACTTGTCTGCAAAAGATCCGTTGTATATTCTGCCATTGCTAATGGGTATCAGTATGATTATCCAGACGTACCTTAACCCAGCACCGACTGACCCGATACAGGCTAAGATGATGAAGATCATGCCTGTGGTGTTCAGTATTTTCTTTTTCTTCTTCCCGGCGGGATTGGTGCTCTACTGGCTGGTGAACAATATCCTTTCTATCTGGCAGCAGTGGTATATCAACAAAATGATTCATGCTGAAACGCTGGCCAAAAAAGGCAGTGGCAAACACTAATTCATCTGACACCATTGTCGCCATTGCAACGGCTAATGGCGCTGGCGGGATAGGGGTGGTGCGTGTTTCTGGCCCGCAAAGTGCGCAAATTGCGTGGCAGATACTGGGACAATGCCCTAAGCCAAGACATGCTGCTTACCTGCCCTTTAGGCAAACGGATGGAGAGCTGATCGACCACGGAATCGCTATCTATTTTCAAGCACCTTACTCTTATACCGGTGAAGATGTGTTGGAACTGCAGGCGCATGGCGGAACGGCTTTGATGCAGATTCTCTTGCAACAGTGCATTATGGCTGGCGCACGCCATGCTGAACCAGGTGAATTCACGCGCCGCGCGTACATGAACGACAAGCTGGATTTGGCGCAGGCGGAGGCGGTTGCCGACCTTATCAATGCGACCAGCGCAGAGGCTGCCAAGAGCGCGACTCGTTCGCTATCTGGAGAATTCTCTAATAAAATCAATAAATTGCTCGAAAAAATTACCGAGCTGCGCATGTATGTTGAAGCTTGTCTGGATTTTCCAGAAGAAGACATCGATTTTATTACGCAAGGACGGGTAGCCGAAAAGATTGCAGAAAACGAGTGTGCGGTGAATGCGGTGCTGCAGCAAGCCAAGCAGGGGGCGCTTTTACGCGAGGGTATCCATGTCGTGCTGATTGGTCAGCCCAATGTGGGTAAATCGAGCTTAATGAATGCGCTCTCTGGCGACGAAGTCGCGATTGTGACACCGGTTGCAGGCACTACTCGCGATACGATACGCAGCGAGATTCAAATCAATGGCGTTCCACTACATGTCATTGACACGGCTGGGTTGCGTGAGACAGAGGATGAGGTAGAAAAAATCGGCATTGCCAGAACATATCGAGCCACAGAAACGGCGCATATCGCGTTAATTTTGGTGGATGCGACTCACGGTATTGGGGATGTAGAGAAAATCATTTTAAAGCGTTTGCCGCAAGAAATCGTCAAAATCTGGGTGCATAATAAAATTGATTTGTCGAAAGAAGCCCCTAAAATTTTCCAGCAGAATGATGAAATCCATATTTACCTTTCTGCAAAAAAAGGAGAAGGTGTTGAGCTATTAAAGCAGCAATTATTGACACTGGTTGGATATCAGCAAAATGTCGAGGGCGCATTTATGGCGCGTGCGCGGCATTTGCAAGCGCTGACACAAGTACAACTACATTTGCGTCAAGCTGCGTTGCAAATTAATTCACCAGAACTGGTGGCCGAAGAACTGCGGGAGGCGCAGGAAGACTTAAGTAGTATCACCGGCGAGTTCACGCCGGACGATTTACTAGGCGAGATTTTCAGCAAGTTTTGTATAGGCAAGTAAAAAAGGCGCCACAGCGCCTTTTTTGTTTTGTAACTAAAACTTGAGCTTATGCGGTCAGATCTACTACGGTTGCTTCCGGCGCATGTTTTTTGACGGATTCAATACCATTATCACGGCCAGCTTCGCTTTCATATTGTTGGCTTTGACCAATCACCTGATGGTTTGCTGCTTTCAACACAAAATAAGGTTTGCCAGATTGTGAAACCAAGCGCTCGTAACGTTCATCCAGTGGCGCATTTTTCTTGACAGATTCAACCCCGTTCATCGCACTAGCTTTGGTTTCATACATTTCGGATTGCAAGATGATTTGACCGTTGCTAGCCAGCAAGTTGAAATGTGTTTGACCGTTTTTAGCTGTTTTTACTTCAAATTTACCCGCCATGTTAATCCCCTCAAAATGTAATTGAAAGCGCTATTCATCGCTAGCGGTACTATAGGCGCGTAATCGGGTTGACGTCAATAGCTAAATGATCTTTCATGTTTCACGTGAAACATGGCTTTTCAGAATAAACTAATCGTTTTTAGTTTGGGTTTTTAATGTAGTGAGTGGTTGGGCGCGCTTTGTTTGACGCTCTTCAATTTTGCAGACGCGTTTGCAGCCCGTAATCATTGCCCAAATCAGGTTATCTTGGTGGACGACACTCTCGAATAATACACCACATATATGCAAACCAACTAGCACAAGCCATCCCCAAGTAGAGTAGTGGTGAATGGTTTGCAATAAATCGGGCGCGTCAATTAACCAGCCGTCGTTATAAACCAGCCAGCCAGAAATGACGGCAGTTAATCCAATAATTAACATTGCGTAGATAACAAGACTACCGGTTGGGTTGTGTCCTATATAGTGTTTAGCTCGCCCGCGTAAAATATGGATGAAATATAAAGCGGCACGTATGGGGTTAAGTGGAAAAGTCTGAAAATTGGCATACCCGGTCGCCACCCAACCCCAAACAATGCGTGCCAGTATTAGCGCGCCGGCCACATAGCCGGCCTGCACATGTAATGCCCTGTCCCATTCGGAAGCATGTGTGTAGAACGCAACACTAAATGCACCCACGAGCGACCAGTGAAAGATTCTAACAAATGGATCCCAAACGTATTTCAGCATTAAATTTCCTTTTTTATTTCTTGCCTGAAGGTGTTCTTTCGGTCATCAAATAGACGATAAAGTTGGCTTTTTCTGCAGCACTACAATCAGCACCCAAAATGTCGTTACAGTGCTCGGTAAACTTCTCTTCCACTTTATCTAGGTCAGTAAAGCGTTTGTTGTTTACTGCTGGGGATAATGGACGGATTGGTTTGCCGGTCACAAGGTGCGTACCTGTGTTTGCCGGGTTGCTTGTGTGGCATGATGCACATGCCGCTTCCTTGCCGTTGCTCAATTTGAATTTCCGGTTAAAGAAGATTTTACCTTCAGCCGCGGATGGGGTGAACTCAGCATTTACAGATTGTGCAATTTGCACATATTTCTTCTCCAGTTTGGCTGCATTTGTCACATCAGCATGTGCAGAAATGGAAGCAATACCGAAAGCGGCGCCTAAAATTAAATGGGAAAGTTTCATTTAGATCTCCTAAGTGGTTAAAATTTTGAGAGGCTATTATATTAGTTTATATCTAAGGAGGGGTTGCGATAAAGCAAATGTTTCCTGCTTAATTCTTAATTTGTATAAAAGATAGGCTAATTTTGTTAAGAAATTATGACTAACTGTGAATGCCATATTATTTTTTGCATCAAATTGATGATTTATATGCGTTAATTGCAGGATTGCGTTAAACTTCCACCTCTTTGGGCACTTCAGTTTTTAGTAAACAAACATGGATTTTCCGGATCGTTTTGATGTAATCGTGGTGGGTGGAGGTCACGCTGGCACGGAAGCAGCCTTGGCTGCCGCGCGCATGGGGCAGAAGACGCTCCTGTTGACGCACAACATCGAAACCTTGGGACAAATGTCATGCAACCCCAGTATTGGCGGTATTGGCAAGGGGCATTTGGTGAAAGAAGTGGATGCGCTGGGCGGCGCAATGGCGGTCGCTACCGACGAAGGCGGTATCCAGTTTCGTATCCTGAACTCCAGTAAAGGCCCGGCGGTGCGCGCGACGCGTGCGCAGGCGGATCGTATCTTATACAAAGCAGCCATACGCCGCTGTCTGGAGAATCAGCCTAACTTATGGTTGTTTCAGCAGGCGGTGGATGACATCATCTTGCAAGGTGACAAAGCGGTGGGCGTGGTGACCCAAATTGGTGTGCGCTATTTTTCCAAATCGGTAGTGCTCACGGCGGGCACGTTTTTGGGTGGTCTGGTACATGTGGGGTTGGAAAACTACCGTGCCGGGCGTGCGGGAGATCCGGCATCAGTCTCGCTCGCGGCGCGTTTGCGCGAGATTGGCCTGCCCGCAGGCCGCTTGAAGACGGGTACCCCACCCCGCATTGATGGTCGGACGATAGATTATTCGGTTATGCTGGAGCAACCCGGCGATGACCCAGTGCCGGTGTTCTCTTTTCTGGGCAATGCAGCGCAGCATCCGCGCCAGATGCCGTGCTGGATTACGCGTACTAATGAGAAAACGCACGACATTATTCGCTCCGGGCTGGATCGCTCACCGATGTACACGGGGGTGATTGAAGGCGTTGGCCCGCGTTATTGCCCAAGTATCGAAGATAAAATCCATCGCTTTGCCGACAAAGAATCGCATCAAATCTTTCTGGAGCCGGAAGGGTTAACTACGAACGAGATTTACCCGAACGGCATCTCCACTAGTTTGCCGTTCGATGTGCAGCTGGCGCTGGTGCGCTCGATGCGCGGTTTGGAGAATGCCCATATTTTGCGCCCCGGCTATGCGATTGAATACGATTACTATGACCCGCGCAATTTAAAATCTTCATTAGAAGCCAAGTCGGTACAGGGTTTATTCTTTGCCGGACAAATCAACGGCACCACGGGTTATGAAGAAGCTGCAGCGCAAGGCTTGCTGGCCGGGGCAAATGCGGCCTTGTATGCGCAAGAGAAAGAATCCTGGTGCCCTGCCCGCAACGAGGCGTATTTGGGCGTGCTGGTGGATGATTTGATCACGCGTGGCGTTTCGGAGCCATATCGCATGTTTACCAGCCGCGCGGAATACCGCTTGCAGTTGCGCGAAGACAATGCCGACATGCGTTTGACCGAATATGGCCGCAAGATTGGCTTGGTGGACGATGCGCGCTGGGATGCGTTCAACCGCAAGCGCGACGCAATCGCCCAAGAGCAGGAGCGTTTGAAGCGGACCTATGTGCAGCCGCAAGATGTTTCACGTGAAACACAAGAGGCTATTTTGGGTAAAGCGCTGGAACACGAATACAGCTTGTTCGAGTTGTTGCGCCGCCCGCGAGTTTCGTATCAGGACATTCTGACATTAAAGCCGCAGCAAACCTTTTTAAGTGACGATGTAATCGAGCAGGTGGAAATTGCCGCCAAGTATCAAGGCTATATCCATCGCCAGCAAGAAGAGATTGAAAGACAGAAAGGCAGCGAGAGTACGCGCCTGACAGACATAGATTACAATGATGTGCATGGCCTAAGTATCGAGGCGCGCCAGAAACTGATGACGCACAAACCGGAAACGATAGGTCAGGCCAGTCGTATTTCGGGTATCACCCCGGCCACGATTTCGCTGCTGCTGGTGTATATCAAGCGCAAGCAAAAGCTGCAGGCTTTGTCGCAGACGGACAATCAGGCAGCATGACACCGCAGGCGATATTGGCGCAAGGCATTGCGGCAATGGGCTTGGATGTGGACGCAGCCAAGCAGGAAAAATTACTGGCCTACATGGCTTTGCTGCAAAAATGGAACAAGGTGTATAACCTGACCGCGATCAGGGATGCTGAAGAGATGGTGCGGCTGCATCTGCTCGATAGCTTGAGTGTGTTGCCTTATATCCAGGGTAAGAACTTGCTGGATGTCGGCAGCGGTGGCGGCTTGCCGGGTATTGTGCTGGCAATCGTCAAGCCGGAGCTGCAGGTGACCACGATAGACACCGTGCAGAAAAAGGCGATTTTCATGCGCCAGGTAAAAGGCGAATTGGCGCTGCACAACTTGGATGTGGTGCATGGGCGTGTGGAAGATTACCAGCCGGAAGAAAAGTTTGAGATGATTATCTCGCGCGCCTTTTCTGAGCTGGGCTTGTTTATGCGGCTTACGCAGCGTTTGATCGCGCCTCATGGACGCTGGCTGGCCATGAAAGGCCAGATTCTGCAGGATGAGATGGCAAAAATGGACAAAACCCCTAATGAAATCATACCGTTAAAAGTGTATGGTTTGAATGCGGAGCGGCATTTAATCGTATTTTAGAGAATCATGACTTGATGAAAACACTTGCAATTACCAATCAAAAAGGCGGCGTGGGCAAAACTACAACCTGCGTGAATCTGGCTGCCAGCCTGGCTGCACAAGGCAAGCGCGTGTTGCTGGTGGATCTGGATCCGCAAGGCAATGCAACAACGGGTAGCGGCATCGATAAGGCGCAGCTTAAACATAGTGTCTATCATGTGCTGATAGGAGCCAATACATTGCAAGAGGTCATTATCCGCTGTGAATCGGGCAGATACGACGTTGCACCCTCCAATCGTGATTTGGCTGGCGCGGAAGTCGAGCTGGTAAATGAGATTGCGAGAGAGATTCGTTTGAAAACGGCTATTGTTAAATTGGGCAGTGCTTATGATTATGTGTTGTTGGATTGCCCCCCTGCCCTCAACTTGGTTACAGTTAATGCGCTAACGGCTGCACACAGTGTGATGATCCCGATGCAATGTGAATATTATGCATTGGAAGGGCTGACAGATCTGGTCAATACCATCAAGAAAGTGCGCATTCACTTGAACCCGATTCTGGAAATAGAAGGCTTACTGCGCACCATGCTGGATAGCCGCAACATGCTGGCCAGTCAGGTTTCCGCACAATTGTTCAAGCACTATGGCAATAAGGTGTATGACACGGTGATTCCGCGCAATATTCGCTTGGCAGAAGCGCCAAGCTATGGGTTGTCCGCGCTGGTGTATGACAAAAGCTCCAAGGGGGCACAAGCTTACTTGGCGCTGGCAGAAGAGATCATTGCCAGGAATGAAACAAACACAACAGTTACGGCAAATGGATAAGGAAAGCACATGGTAAAACCAAAAGGTTTAGGTCGAGGCCTGGATGCCCTGCTCGCAAATGACATCGAAAATGAAAATGGCGATTTGCGAAATTTGCCAGTGGCGCAATTGCAGCCTGGCAAATATCAACCGCGTTCCTATATGGATGAAGCGGCATTGCAAACGTTGGCAGACTCCATCAAGACGCAAGGCATTATGCAGCCGATTTTGGTGCGGACCTTGAATGATGGCGGGTACGAGATCATTGCGGGTGAGCGCCGCTGGCGTGCCAGCCAAATAGCTGGTCTGACAGAAGTACCTGTGCTGGTAAAAGAAATCGCCGATGAAGCAGCATTGGCGATGGCGCTCATCGAAAATATTCAGCGCGAGAATCTCAATCCGCTGGAAGAAGCGCAAGGCATCAAGCGCCTAATAGACGAATTTGGCATGACCCACGAAAAAGCAGCTGAAGCGGTGGGCCGCTCTCGCGTCGCGGTTTCCAACTTGCTGCGCTTACTCAGTTTAAGCCAGCCTGTGCAGGATATGTTGATGCAAAATAAGCTGGATATGGGCCATGCCCGCGCCTTGGTTGGTTTGGATGCGGCAGAGCAGATTATGTTGGCGAACAAAATCGTAGCGCAAGGCTTGAGTGTGCGTGAGGTAGAAAACTTGGCCAAGCACCATCAGACACCTACTAAAACAGCCAGGCCTTCCGCCAGCCAGAATCACGATGTGCTGGAACTGCAGGAAAAGCTGAGTGATGTGCTCGGCGCGTCCGTTAACATCGCCGCCAAAGCGAGTGGCGCGGGCGTGCTGAAGATTAGCTACAGCAGCTTGGATCAACTTGACGGCATTATCCAGAAGCTGATGCGCTAAGCGTTTGTCCTTACGCGCGCGTTCATTGGAAAATGAACCAGCCTGTCAGGCAGATAAAGATTGGCTTGCGGCCAGGCTGGTTTACCAATGAATAAAAGGATAAGGATGGGGCGCAATTTATATCCTTAACCAGCCCAAGCGAGCGTCACGATTGGCTAAGTGGTTCATTTTTCTTGACTATAGCGCGGAAAACCGTCAAAATCTCAAACTCTGCTGAACCGCTGGTAACATTGCAATTCAATTTTGATTTTTTGCACTTCGTTTTGCGGGTTCGTAACGCAAAATAAAACAACATAATTAATCAGGGTGCAATCACGGAATGTTTAACAGCGGCATCATTGGCAAAATGCTGCGTTGGCAATTAGCTGCAACCATCGTCGTTGCAATCATCGCGCTGGTTTTGGTAGGCAAGCATGCGGGAGTATCCGCCATGCTAGGTGGTTTGACTGCGATGATAGGTGCGCTATGTGGGGCGATGGTTTCACAGCGTGTCCGCAACAAAACCAATGCATCAGAGATTTTGGGTAGTATGCTCAAGGGTGAAGGGGTTAAAATCATTGTGATTGTCGCTTTGCTTTTCTGCATATTCAAGTTTTACCAGCAATTGGTGCCTTTTGCGCTGATTGCAGGCTTGGCCGTCGGGGCGGTTTTTTCCGGTGCGGCCATTGCCAAAACACAAGACTAAATGTTTTAAAGACACGAAAATATGGCTACAGAACACGCAACCGAAGTCACACCGTCAAGTTATATCGAACACCACTTAAGCTTTAACACTCACCAGCTTGGCGAAGGTAGCTTCTGGACATTGCATGTCGACACTTTGGTGATGTCGGTTGTGCTGGGTATCTTGGCCATGGGGTTGATCTGGTGGGTTGCGCGCGGCGCGACTTCCGGCGTTCCCACCAAGCGCCAGGCCTTTGTCGAGTTGGTGTTCGGCTTTATTGATGACCAAGTCAAAAACATTTTCCATGGCGATCGCCATAAATTCATTGCGCCTGCCGCGCTGACCGTATTTGTCTGGGTGTTCATGATGAACGCCATGGACTTTCTGTCTGTAGACTGGGCGGCCAAAGCTGCTGGCCTGGTAGCTGGCGATGCACATGTCAAATGGCGCTGGGTGCCGACAGCAGACGTCAATACTACATTCGCGCTGGCGCTAACCGTCTGGGCGCTGATGATCATTTTTGCCATCAAGGCCAAAGGGTTGGGTGGCTGGATCCACGAACTGTTCTTCTCCCCATTTGGCACCAACATCTTAATCGCCCCGCTTAATTTCCTGTTCAATTTAATCGAATACGTCTCCAAACCGCTTTCCCATTCATTGCGGTTGTTCGGTAACATGTACGCCGGCGAAGTGATTTTCTTGCTACTGGCGATGTGGGCGATGGGTGGCGTGGGTTGGGCGATCCCGAGCGGTTTGTTGACCTTGGGTTGGGCGATTTTCCACATTTTGATCGTGGTGTTGCAGGCATTCATTTTCATGATGTTGACCGTGGTGTATCTGGCCATGGCACACGAATCACACTAGGCAAGAGTTTAAGTAGTTATTAATTTTCGTTTTGTAGTAGTCACTTTTTTAGAGAGGGTAACAACATGGAAGCAGTAGCAATGGTACAAGCCTACACAGGCATTGGTATTGGTTTAATCATCGGTCTGGGTGCGGCTGGCGCTTGTATCGGTATCGGCAGAATGTGTGCTAGCTTTTTGGATGGCGCTGCACGTCAACCAGAAATGATTCCTGCTTTGCAAGGTAAAGTATTCCTGCTGTTGGGTCTGATCGACGCATCCTTCATTATCGGTGTTGGTCTGGCCATGATGTTCGCCTTTGCAAACCCATTGTTGAGCGTTGTTCAGGCAGCTCACTAATCGGTCATTTGTTTAGCGAATAAACGCTAACAGGAGCAATCATGAATCTCAATATTACGCTTTTCGCTCAGGCAGCGGCTTTCATCTGTTTAATTCTATTTACGATGAAATTTGTCTGGCCTCCTCTTTTGCGCGCAATCGAGACGCGCCAAAAGGAAATCGCGGATGGCTTGGCCGCAGCTGCCGAAGGCAAAAACTCCTTGGAAGCAGCAGCTAAAAAATCCGAAGCCGCTTTGAACGAAGCTAAACAAAAAGCTGTAGATATCATTGGCCAGGCAGAAAAACGTGCCAGCCAGATTATCGAGGAAGCAAAGAACGCGGCAAAAGCAGAAGGTGACCGTATCGTAGCCGGTGCTAAAGCTGAAATCGATCAGGAAGTAAACCGTGCGAAAGAGAATCTGCGCGCGCAAGTGTCACAGTTAGCTGTGGCAGGTGCCGAGAAGATTTTGCGTAAAGAAATCGACGCAAAAGCGCATAGCGACATGCTTTCTAAATTGGCAGCAGAGCTATAACAGGAAGGCAGAAGGAAAGACCAAATGGCTGAAATATCCACCATCGCGCGGCCTTATGCCGTGGCGGCTTACAAATTGGGCAAAGAGAAGAAGTCCCTTGCCAAGTGGTCAGAAATGTTGGGCGTTGCCAGTGCTGTGGCACAGAACGCGCAAATGAACGACTATATTAACAATCCTAAAGTGTTAAGTATCGATTTGGAAGCGAACTTTTTGAAAGTGTGTGGCGACAAGCTCAATGAGCAAGGCCAGAACATGATCAAAACGTTGGTGGAATATGGTCGTCTTTCCATCCTGCCGGCAATTGCCCAAGCATTTGAAGAGCTGAAGGCGCAAGATGAAGGCACGCTGGATGCAACGATTATCACAGCGGCCAAAATCACCGCAGCAGATACCAAAGACTTGGTGAAGAAGCTGGAAACCAAGTTCGGTAAAAAAATTGAAGCCACTGTTTCCGTAGACCCGGAAATTATTGGTGGTATGAAAATTATTGTGGGCGACACCGTGATTGATGCGTCCGTTCAGGGTCAATTACAAAATCTCGCCTACACGCTCAGCGCGTAATGCAGGCTAAGGAAATTATCAGGAGTTAACATGCAGTTATCCACATCAGAAATCAGCGAATTGATTAAAAGCAGATTAGAAAACTTTTCCACTTCTGCCGAAGCGCGCACCCAAGGCACCGTTATCTCGGTGACTGACGGTATCGTGCGTATCCACGGCCTTTCCAATGTGATGTCCGGCGAGATGATCGAATTCCCCGGCAACACTTTCGGTTTGGCATTGAACTTGGAGCGTGACTCCGTAGGTGCCGTGGTTTTGGGTGATTATGAGCACATTACCGAAGGCGACGTATGTAAATGTACCGGCCGTATTCTGGAGGTTCCAGTGGGTCCGGAACTGATTGGCCGCGTGGTCAACTCGCTGGGTCAACCGATTGATGGTAAAGGCCCCGTCAAGGCTAAAATGACAGACAAGATCGAGAAGATTGCGCCGGGCGTGATTGCACGTAAATCCGTTTCCCAGCCAGTACAAACCGGTCTGAAATCGATCGACTCCATGGTGCCAGTAGGCCGCGGTCAACGTGAGTTGATTATTGGTGACCGCCAAACAGGTAAAACTGCGGTTGCTGTTGACGCGATTATTAACCAAAAAGGTCAAAACATGACCTGTATCTACGTTGCGATCGGCCAAAAGGCTTCGACGATTGCTAACGTAGTGCGTAAACTGGAAGAACACGGCGCGATGGAATACACCATCGTGGTTGCCGCTTCCGCATCTGACTCCGCCGCATTGCAGTTCTTGGCACCATACGCCGGTTGTACAATGGGTGAATATTTCCGTGACCGTGGTGAAGATGCCTTGATTGTGTACGATGACTTGTCCAAACAAGCGGTTGCTTACCGTCAAATCTCCTTGCTGTTGCGTCGCCCACCAGGCCGCGAGGCTTATCCGGGTGACGTGTTCTACATCCATTCCCGTCTGCTGGAGCGTGCAGCTCGCGTGAACGAAGAGTATGTAGAGAAATTCACAGGCGGCAAGGTAAAAGGCAAAACAGGTTCATTGACCGCACTGCCAGTGATCGAGACTCAAGCAGGCGACGTTTCTGCGTTCGTTCCAACCAACGTGATCTCCATTACTGACGGCCAGATCTTCCTGGAAACCGACTTGTTCAACGCCGGTATCCGTCCTGCGATCAACGCCGGTATCTCCGTATCCCGCGTGGGTGGTGCAGCGCAAACCAAAGTCATCAAGAAACTGGGTGGCGGTGTGCGTTTGGCCTTGGCGCAGTATCGTGAGCTGGCAGCGTTTGCGCAGTTCGCTTCTGATCTGGACGAAGCAACCCGCAAACAGTTGGATCGCGGTCGCATGTTCACCGAACTGATGAAACAGCCACAATATACACCGTTAAGCGTGTCTAGCATGGCGATCAGCTTATTTGCAGCCAATAAAGGCTATTTTGACGATGTGCCGACCAACAAAGTGCTGGCATTCGAAAAAGCCTTGCATGGTTTTATCGCTTCCAAATACGCGAAGTTGGCTGAAGCAATTGAATCCAGCAAGGACTTAAATGCCGATAACGAAAAAGCGTTGGAAGCTGCGATTCAAGACTTTAAAGCTACCAATGCTTACTAATAGCCAAAAATAATCAGATAGAAATTCAATCAACTATTTAGGATTATCAAATGGCTGTCGGTAAAGAGATTAGAACCAAGATCAAGAGTGTAGAAAATACACGCAAGATTACCAAAGCGATGGAAATGGTAGCGGCTTCCAAAATGCGGAAGGCACAAGACAGAATGCGTGCTTCGCGTCCTTATGCCGAAAAGATTCGCAATGTGGCAGCACATATGAGCTTCGCACAGGCTGAGTATAAACACCCATTTCTGGTCAAGCGCGATACCGTGAAAAACATCGGTTTGATCGTGGTGACATCGGACAAAGGTTTGTGCGGTGGCTTGAACACCAACGTATTGCGTCTGTGCGTCAACCAGATGAAAGACTGGGAAACTTCCAGTAAGAAGCTGAGCGTCAGCGCAATCGGCAACAAGGGTTTTGGTTTCATGGGTCGTGTCGGTGCAAATGTGGTATCCCATATCACTGGTTTGGGCGACACACCACATCTGGAAAAACTCATCGGTACGATCAAGGTAATGTTAGACGCATATATCGCGGGAGAAATCGACCAGCTGTATATTTGCTACACTAAGTTTATCAATACCATGAAGCAAGAGCCTACCATGCAACAACTGCTTCCATTGAGCGGCGAGCAACTTGGCGCACCAAAAGGTCATTGGGACTATATTTACGAGCCAGAAGCCAAGCCGGTGGTGGATGAGCTGATGGTGCGTTATGTGGAATCGCTGATTTACAACGCAGTGGCGGAAAACATGGCATCTGAGCAATCCGCGCGTATGGTGGCCATGAAAGCTGCATCCGATAATGCGAAGAGCGTAATTGGTGAATTGAAACTGGTTTATAACAAGGCACGTCAAGCCGCAATTACCAAAGAGATTTCCGAAATCGTTGGTGGCGCGGCGGCGGTAGCTTAACGAATTTATATATTGATTAAATCTGACTAGAAGAGTTAGGAATAGACATGGCAAAAGCAAATCAAGCAGTAGTTGGCAAAGTGGTGCAATGTATCGGTGCCGTGGTGGACGTTGAGTTCCCACGCGATCAAATGCCTAAAGTTTACGATGCGTTGATCATCGACGACGCTAAATCACAAGCCGAGGCTGGCTTGACTTTGGAAGTGCAGCAACAATTGGGTGACGGCATCGTGCGTACCATTGCGATGGGCTCCTCCGATGGTTTGGCGCGTGGCACAGCGTTCAAAAACACAGGCGCAGCGATTAATGTGCCGGTGGGCGAAGGTACGCTGGGCCGCATTATGGACGTATTGGGTCGCCCGATTGACGAAGTTGGCCCAATCGACTCCAAAGAGTTCCGCTCCATTCACCAAAAAGCACCAAGCTTCGAAGAGCTCTCCCCTTCTGTTGACTTGCTGGAAACCGGCATCAAGGTGATTGACCTGGTTTGCCCGTTTGCCAAAGGTGGTAAAGTGGGTCTGTTCGGCGGTGCCGGTGTGGGTAAAACCGTTAACATGCTGGAACTGATTAATAACATCGCTAAACAGCACTCCGGTTTGTCCGTGTTTGCCGGTGTGGGTGAGCGTACCCGTGAAGGTAACGACTTCTACCATGAGATGGCTGAAGCTGGCGTTATCAAACTCGACAACATGAAAGAATCCAAGGTGGCGATGGTGTTCGGTCAGATGAACGAGCCACCAGGCAACCGTCTGCGCGTAGCGCTGTCTGGTTTGACTATGGCGGAAAAATTCCGTGATGAAGGCCGTGACGTGTTGTTCTTTGTGGACAACATCTATCGTTATACTTTGGCGGGTACAGAAGTATCT
The DNA here is from genome assembly GCA_044222155.1 of Methylophilus sp. Lineage (GTDB taxonomy): Bacteria > Pseudomonadota > Gammaproteobacteria > Burkholderiales > Methylophilaceae > Methylophilus. Next base: position 6,059 of record JBGANT010000003.1, on the reverse strand, counting down.
GCGTTGCTGGGTCGTATGCCTTCAGCGGTAGGTTACCAACCTACGCTGGCTGATGAGATGGGTCGTTTGCAAGAGCGTATTACTTCTACCAAAGTGGGTTCTATTACCTCTATTCAGGCGGTTTACGTGCCTGCGGATGACTTGACTGACCCATCCCCGGCAACCACTTTCCAGCACTTGGATTCTACCGTTGTGTTGAGCCGTGATATTGCATCCTTGGGTATCTATCCTGCAGTTGACCCGCTTGACTCTACTTCCCGTCAGCTGGACCCACAAATTGTAGGTGAAGAGCACTATTCCGTTGCGCGTTCTGTACAGGCAACCTTGCAACGCTACAAAGAGTTGCGCGACATTATCGCGATTCTGGGTATGGACGAGTTGTCACCAGAAGACAAACTGATCGTTGGCCGTGCACGTAAAATCCAGCGTTTCTTGTCACAACCATTCCACGTGGCGGAAGTGTTTACCGGCGCACCTGGTAAATATGTACCATTGAAGGAAACCATCAAAGGCTTTAAAGCGATTGTAGCCGGCGAATACGACCACTTGCCAGAGCAAGCATTCTACATGGTAGGTGGTATCGAAGAAGCCGTAGAGAAAGCTAAATCCATCAACTAAGAAAGCTAGATATGGCGCATACAGTACATATAGACGTAGTCAGTGCGGAAGAAGAAATTTTCTCTGGTGAAGCCGAGTTTGTTGTCGCTCCTGCCAAAGCGGGTGAAGTAGGTATCTACCCTAACCATACACCACTCATTACTACGATTAAGCCAGGCGCGCTGCGTATTAAGCTGCCTGATCAGCAAGAAGAAACGCTGATTTTTATCTCAGGCGGTATGCTGGAAGTGCAGCCTCGCCTGATTACCGTGTTGGCGGATACCGCGATTCGCGGCCACGATCTGGATGAAGCCAAAGCGATTGCAGCGAAAGAAGCTGCTGCAGAAGCGATGAAGAATGCGCAAAGCAACATGGATTTTGCAAAAGCGCAAGGCGAATTCGCAGTTATGGCTGCACAGATTCAGGCGATTCAGAAGCTGCGCAAAAAAGTGCACTAAAGTTTTGCAAAATAAAAAAGCGGCTTTAGCCGCTTTTTTATTGAAGGTCACAATAAAATCAGCTTGGAGTGTAAAATAATTACCCATGACACATTCCAAATTAAACATCGTTATTTTAGCTGCCGGTAAAGGCACGCGTATGTTATCCAGCCTGCCTAAAGTGTTACATAAGCTTGCGGGTAAGCCACTGCTTCAACACGTGACAGACAGTGCCAAGATACTGAACCCTGTGAAAATCATCGTGGTGTATGGCTATGGCGGTGATGCTGTGCCAAATGCGATGAAGCATGAAAATGTGATCTGGGTAGAGCAGAAAGCGCAGCTAGGCACTGGCCATGCGGTGATGCAGGTGCTGCCGCATCTGGATAAAGACGCAATCACGCTGATTTTGCTGGGGGATGTGCCGCTAGTGGATGCGGGTATCTGTCAGCAATTGCTTGATGAAACGGATGCGTTAGGCTTGCTGACAGTGAAGAAACAGGATCCGGCGAGCTATGGCCGCATCGTGCGCGATGCGCAGGGCGCGGTGCGGGCAATCGTCGAGTTTAAGGATGCGAATGATGTGCAGCGTCAAATCAACGAAGTGAATACCGGTATCATTGTTGCGCGTAACGACAAACTGACCACGTGGATAAGCGGCCTTAGCAATCAAAATGCACAAAAAGAGTATTATCTGACCGATATCGTTGCCAAGGCAGTGCATGATGGCGAGCGGGTTGCGGCGATAGTTGCGACGGACGAGGCCTCTGTCGAAGGGGTGAATTCCAAGGCGGATTTGGCGGCACTGGAGCGTATCTACCAGCTGAGAGTTGCCCTGAAGTTGATGCAACAAGGTGTGACCCTCGCAGACCCGCACAGAATAGACGTGCGCGGCACCTTGCAATGTGGGCAGGATGTCGGTATCGATGTCGGTTGCGTGTTCGAAGGGGAAGTAATCATGGGCGACAATGTGCAGATTGGCGCCAATTGTGTGATCAAGAATGCACATATTGCTTCGGGTACGCAAATTGCTGCATTTACACATATAGATGATACTAAGATTGGCGAAAACAACCGTATTGGACCGTTTGCGCGTTTGCGTCCAGGTACTACCTTAGCTGCAGAGACACATATCGGTAATTTTGTGGAATTGAAAAATGCACAAGTAGATTTTGGTAGTAAAATCAATCACTTGAGCTATGTCGGTGATAGCGAGGTTGGCAAAAACGTAAATATTGGCGCAGGTACAATTACCTGCAATTACGATGGCGCGAACAAGTTCAAGACGATTATTGAGGATGATGTTTTCGTTGGCTCTGATACGCAGTTGGTTGCACCGGTAACGATTGGGCGAGGTGCCACAATTGGTGCAGGGTCTACGATTACCAAAGATGCACCGGCAGATCAATTGACGATTTGTCGTGCCAAAGAACAGAAATCCATCGCGGGCTGGAAACGTCCGCAAAAAATTAAGAAACAGGACTAACTCATGTGTGGAATTGTTGGAGCAATCGCCAAACGGAACATCGTTCCGGTATTGATCGAAGGCCTTGTACGCTTGGAATACCGCGGGTATGACTCTGCAGGTTTGGCGGTATTGAATGGTCAGATTGAACGTATTCGCGCAGTAGGCCGCGTCAGTGAGCTGCAATCCAAATCCGCGGAAGCAGGCATGACCGGTTTTCTAGGTATTGGGCATACTCGTTGGGCAACACATGGTGGTGTCACCGAAAGCAACGCACATCCGCATGTTTCCCCTAGTCAGGCTAAACCGGAAATCGCAGTGGTGCATAACGGGATTATCGAAAATCATGACGAGTTACGGGAAAAACTCAAAAAACTAGGCTATCAGTTCTATTCACAAACAGATACAGAGGTCATCGCACATCTGGTGCATTTCTATTATGCTAAGGGTACGGACTTGTTGGACGCTGTTAAGCAGGCACTAACAGAGCTAACCGGTGCTTTTGCTATCAGTGTCATTGCCTATAATCAGCCGGATATGATGGTTTGTGCCCGTCAGGGTTGTCCATTATTAGTGGGTTTGGGAGAAAATGAGAATTTCATAGCTTCGGATGTATCGGCTGTATTATCAGCTACGCGCAAAGTCATTTATCTGGAAGATGGCGATGTTGCGGTTCTAACCACACAAGGGGTTACCATTTTTGGCAAAGATGGTGCAGAAGCGCTACGCAAAGTGCATCTAAGCGATGTTTCGTTGGCCAGCCTGGAGCTGGGACCTTACAGCCATTTCATGCAGAAGGAAATTCACGAACAGCCACGTGCGCTGACGGATACGATAGAGGCGCTGATTGACGATGGTCAATTTAGGCCGGAGTTGTTCGGCACGGGCGCAGAAGCTGTGTTCAAGCAAGTGGACAGCGTGCTGATTCTTGCTGCAGGCACTAGTTATTACGCCGGTTTGACGGCCAGATATTGGCTGGAAAGCATCGCACAAGTGCCTTGCAATGTGGAAATTGCCAGCGAATATCGTTATCGTGCTTCTGTGCCTAACGCACGCCAGTTGATTGTGACCATTTCGCAATCCGGTGAAACGCTGGACACAATGGAAGCGCTGAAGCATGCCAAAGCGCTTGGGCAATCATTGACGCTATCGATATGCAACGTGCAAGAAAGCGCCATCCCCCGCGCTTCACAACTTATTTTTTATACACGAGCTGGCGCAGAAATCGGGGTGGCTTCCACCAAGGCATTTACGACCCAACTGGTAGCATTGTTTGTATTGGCAGCAACTTTGGCAAAACAAAAAGGCTTGCTCAGTGTAGTGCAGGAACAACAACACCTTACCGCAATGCGGCAATTGGCTGGTAGCGCGCAGTTTGCGTTGAATCTGGAGCCGCAAATTCGTGAATGGGCAAAGCGGTTTGCCGATAAAGAACACGCTTTGTTTTTAGGGCGTGGTGTGCACTACCCGATTGCGCTGGAAGGCGCTCTGAAACTCAAGGAAATTTCATATATTCATGCTGAGGCCTATCCGGCTGGCGAATTGAAGCATGGCCCGCTGGCGCTTGTGGATAGCAACATGCCGGTGGTGGTGATTGCACCGAATGATGCCTTGCTGGAGAAGGTGAAATCCAATATGCAGGAAGTGAAAGCGCGCGGTGGCGAGCTGTTTGTGTTTGCAGATGCGGATAGCCATTTCAAGGAATCCGAAGGGGTACATGTGATTCGTACTCCGCGCCATGTAGGGGTACTCTCCCCTATTTTGCATACAATCCCTGTTCAGTTACTAGCCTACCATACTGCCTTGATGCGTGGTACGGATGTGGACAAACCGCGTAATCTTGCAAAATCCGTTACGGTGGAGTAGCCAGCCACGTTATCCAGATGGTAGCAACTTGCAATAGCTGCGCGCTTACTACCTGGAATGCAAATGTTCGATTTTTATGCAGTAAAGCCATGGTGATTTTGGAAATTGCATTGGCTGAAATGGCTGCAAGGATGGGCAGAGTCGTATAGTCTGTGTTTAAATTTTCAGCCGCCGCAAGCGATGCTGCAGAAATCGTAGCTGCATGCACATCGGCCAAGCCAGCCGTAGCGGATGCGATTAGCAGTCCATGCTTGCCGAACCATGTTTTGAGCGCCGCAGAAATAATGGACACCAATGCAATCACCAACGTAAGTATCAGTGCGGTTCTAACGCTGAACGGATGTGCAGACTGGTAATTTTCTTTAAGGGGATGGGTTTTCCGGTGGGAAACCAAGGCCAGCCATGCGCCATAAATCCCAGCTACGACACCACCCGTAATTAGAGGAAGCGTAAGCGCGTAAAGTGTTGCAGGATGGATGGCAGCAAGCAGGATGGCCAGTTGCAGCATGGTGGCGACGCTGGATAAAATGGCACCTGCAGCTGCCGAACTAGCTAAATCAGGAGACCCCTTTGCACGTTGCCCCATGCTGCCAATGGTGGCAATACTGGAAATAAACCCGGAGAAGAATCCGGCGATGGGTAAGCCGATGTGGCCGCCCAACCAGCGCAGGGCAATATGGCCTAGCCCGCCAATGAACATGATCAGGATAACGATTAACCAGAGATTGCGTGGATTGACGGCTGAAAACGGACCGATGAACTGATTGGGAACTAAAGGCAAAATGATGAGTGTGGCAGCGGCTAGCATCAGAAAATCGTTCAGTTCATTTCTGGTGATAACACCCAATACAAAGCCATGTAAAGGCTCTTTTGCGGCTAGTAATATGGCGATAGCCACTGCCAGCGCCCCAGCCAATGCGGTTTGGCTTATGGCCAAGCCGCCCAGAATTACAGTGAATACGAGCGCAATCTCGGTCGTCAGGCCTGGGTCATCGCCATGCCTGGAAAAATAGGCGACGGCGACAAACACCATCACGCACAATACTGCAACGACTAACAGCCAAAAATTGAAAATGGTACTGATCGCGCCTAGCAGCGAGGCGATCGTGAATGTGCGCAAACCAGCGGAAGATCGTGCTGGGCCGGTGCCTTTGCTGCGTTCACGCTCTGCGCCTATCAGTAGCCCGATACCCAGGGCGGCTGTCAAATTTAACCAGAGTGTAGCTTCGGTGCCCAAGATATTACCCGGTGTTATTCTCCGGCATCTGTTTTACTATTGACCGAATATTCTTCGGATTCATCTTTCCAGTTTAGAATCACGCGTTGTGGTTTCTCGCCTGTCAGCGTAATCCGCTTGGATTGGCGCACCTCATGGTAACGGCCGATGATTTGATAATCTCCGGCGGGCAAATCGATATAAAGCAAAGGCCCCGCGACAGATTTGGTAAACACGGTATTTTCTGCAGTATCAAGAATCATCAAACGTGCATCGGCAACCCATGCACCTGCGTCGCCTAAGGTAAAAAGAACCTGCAGTGAATAGCGCTTGGCAACGTGGCGGATTCTTTCAGCTTCCTCTTCGCTAATGCCGCCATTGACAAACCAGTGGCCTTGGCTGGATTTATAAATTTCCCCATCCTTGGCATGAAGGCTGTTCACCCATAAGCAGAATAGACAGAAGGCGATTCTAACTA
>JBGANT010000023.1:0-25297 GCA_044222155.1 Methylophilus sp. | reverse complement strand
CTCTACACGCTCGACCGCCCCACCGACATCAAGGAAAGCCAGACCAAGCAAGTTGCGTTACTTTCCGCTTCTGGCGTGCCAGTCACCAAAGAGCTGGTGTTAAAAGGCGCAGAATACTACTACGGCGGCCAATATGGCGAACTGGGCACCAAAATGAAAGTTAGCGTGTTCGTGCAGTTTGAAAACAAAGAAACCAGCCGACTCGGCCTGCCGATGCCAAAAGGCGTCATCCGCGTCTACAAAAAAGACAGTAAAGGCAACGCGCAATTCGTGGGCGAGGACAACATCGACCACACACCCAAGAACGAGAGCGTGCGCCTGAAACTGGGTGAGGCATTCGACGTGACCGCAGACAAGAAACAGACCGATTTCAAAGCCCTGCCCAATCCATCCAAAGGCCGCAGTGCATTTGAGAGCGCGTATGAAATCGTGCTGAAGAACGCCAAGAAAGAGAAAGTCACTGTCACCGTGCAAGAGCCGATTGGCGGCGACTGGAAAATCATGTCCCAAAGCCATCCGCACACCAAAGCCAATAGCCATATGGCGGTTTGGAAGATTGAAGTACCAGCGGAAAGCAGCGCCACACTCACTTACCGCGCTTACGTCAAATACTAAGCCTTAAAACACCTGCTCCCCGACAAAATCATTCGGGGACAGGCCCTGGAAGCCAATATCCATGCGCCTTCCAGGGCATCATTTTTTGCTCGGCATTTTTAAAGAATATTCGAGCAGCGTTTGACGAGCGCTGAACGAAACGTTTTGCGTTAAAATGCCCCGATGGCAAACGGAACCCTCTACCTCATCCCCGTCACGCTGGGTGGCGATAACATCCACCAGGTACTGCCACCCGATGTCGTCGGCCTTGCGCAGAAGCTGGAGCATTTTGTGGTGGAGAACGAGAAATCCGCACGCCAGTTCCTCAGCCTGATCAAACACAGCAAACCCATCCGCGAGCTGCAGTTCAGTACGCTCAACGAACATACCGATGACAAAACCCTGCCCGATTTGCTCAAACCCTTGCTGGCTGGGCAAGATGTCGGGCTGATGTCCGAGGCTGGCTGCCCGGCGGTGGCCGACCCGGGCGCCAAGCTGGTCGCCCTCGCCCATCAAAAAGGCATCCACGTTGCGCCGCTGGTAGGCCCTAGCGCGATTTTAATGGCGCTGATGGCCTCCGGCCTCAACGGGCAGCAATTCGCGTTTCTAGGCTATTTGCCGGTGGATAAAGCCGAACGCGCCAAGAAACTCAAGGAAATCGAAAAGCGCGCGCAAACCCACAAAGAAACACAGATTTTTATCGAAACGCCCTACCGTAACCAACAAATGCTGGAAACGATTCTAAGCACCTGCCACGCCAATACACGCTTGTGCATTGCCTCGCAGGTCAGCTTGCCAGACGAACTGATTGTGACGAAGACGATTAGCGGCTGGAAACAAAGCACGCTGCCAGACTTGCAGAAAAAACCGACGGTGTTTTTGTTACTACAATGAACACCAATCGGTCAGAGAATTGTGTAAAATTTCATGTGCTTATCTCAATTTAAAGATTTGCGCGCCCCTATGAAAAAAATATTTACCCTTTTATCTTTAGCTCTCTTTTCTTTAGTCTCGAAAGCTGAAGATGTCCCTAATCCAAACGATGAAGGAATGAAAAAAGTAGTCGGGGTTATTTCTGACTCTAATCAGGTTGAAACAAGCAGAAAAGGTGGTGCAAATTCGCCACCAGTCACTGGTGATCTAGGGATAGATTTGGGAATATTGATTTTGGACGGTATCTTAAATCCGAGCACAAACTACGCTGGATTTCCTATTTATCATGTAAAAGTAAGTGAAGCGATTACATTGAACGTTGGGAGTCGAGAATCGTTTAAAGTGGGCGACTGCGTTTTGGTCTGGTATGCCGGCGCCATGGGCGACAACCCGGACTTATCAATGCCTGGGCAAGCAGGTATTGCAAAAAATAATAGCTGTAAAAAATAAAAGTGATTTTTACTTAAACACTAAAGCCTTCACCGGCCCATAACTCAACCGATGTTCCGGGCAAATGCCATATGTCTGCAAAGCCAATAGATGCGCGGGGCTTGGGTAGCCCTTGTGTTGGGCAAAACCGTATTGCGGGTAGAGTTTATCTAGTTCGTATAATTCCGCATCGCGCGCGACTTTCGCCAGAATGGACGCGGCAGAAATGGCTTGCACCTTGCTGTCGCCCTGCACAATCGCCTCGCACGGCAAGCTGATTTTAGGCGTTTTGTTGCCATCCACCTGCACTAAGTCTGGAACCACGTTAAATTGCGCCTGCATGGCTTCTATGGCGCGCTTCATAGCCAACAGACTGGCTTGCAGAATGTTGATTTCGTCAATCTCTTGGCATGTGCAGCTGGCAATGCCCCAGGCCAGCGCTTTTTGTTTGATTTCTGCGCTTAGAAAATCGCGCTTTTTCTCGGAAAGTTTTTTGGAATCTGCCAAGTCTTCGATGGGATTATTCGCGTCCAGAATCACAGCAGCCGCATAAACACCGCCTGCCAGAGGCCCGCGCCCTGCTTCATCTACGCCGCAAATTAAGATGCTCATTCAACCCCTCACCCTAACCCTCTCCCCTTAAAAAAGAGCGAGGGAATATTTTTGATTGTTTTATTTGATGTATGAAAGCACTACTTGCGCTGCCTTTTCGGCACTATCCTGCTTCAAACTGTAATGAATCTGCATGTATTCATCGTGCAGTTGTTCCAGCCCTGCTTGGTTCTCCAAAATCTCGACGCATTTTTCTGCCAATTTCTCTGGTGTGGCTTCTTTCTGCAGCAGCTCCGGCACCAGCCATTTCTCTGCGAGGATGTTAGGCAGGCCAACGTAAGGCTGGTAGCGCATGCGCTTGAGGATTTGCCAGCTCAAGGCGGGCATCTTGTAGGTGATGATCATGGGGCGCTTCAGCAGCGCGGCTTCCAGCGTGGCCGTGCCGGAAGCCAGAATCACCATGTCCGCGGCTTCCATCGCATCGTGCGCATGGCCAAAGAGTATCTGGATATTGTCGGCCTCCGGTGCAAGTTTGTAGCGCTCGGTCTCGAAAATATTGCGTGTTTCGCGTGTAATCAGCGGCACCAGAAACAGTGCGTTTTCATATTTCTGGCTGAGCAATTGCGCGGTTTTCACCAGCAAGGCACTGTGCTGCTGCACCTCAGACTGGCGGCTGCCTGGCAGCAAAGCGAACACCCGTTTACCTTTTTCTATCTTAAGCAGCTTTTGTGCGGCTTTCTGATTTGGCTCCAGCGGCAATTCATCCGCCAGCGGATGACCGACAAAGCTCACCGGCACCCTCGCGCGCTGGTAAATAGCTGGCTCGAAAGGAAACAGCGCCAGCATATGCGAAACTGCCTTTTTAATGCCACCCATACGCCCACCGCGCCACGCCCAGATAGAGGGGCTGACATAGTGGATGGTGGGGATGCCAGCCTTCTTGAGTTTCTTTTCCAGCCAGAAATTAAAATCCGGCGCATCGACACCTATAAACAAGTCGGGCTTGGCAGCGATGATTTGCTTGAGCAGATCGCGGCGCAGCTTGAGCAAGCCTGGCAAATGCTTGAGCACTTCGACATAACCGCGCACGGAAAGACGTTCCATCGGATATAGTGTTTTAGCACCGGCGGACTGCATTTTAGGCCCAGCGATGCCAAAAAACTGAATATCCTGACGATGCGCCTTGAGCGCGGAGATGAGATGACTGCCCAGCAGGTCGCCAGAAGCCTCACCAGCTACGATTGCGATGGTTGGCATACGAGTTTAACGAATGATGCCGCGTTCAGACGTTGCCAGAAAGTCTGTCAGCAACTGAATCTTGTCACAGGCGGCCTGCATTTTGGTCAATTCAGCTTTGGCTTCTTCCAGGGTATTCCCATTGCGGAAGAGTACCTTGTAAGCACGCTTGATCTGCGTGATCTCATCTGGCGTAAAGCCGCGCCGTTTCAGGCCTTCCGCGTTGATGCCATGTGGTTTGGCATCGTAACCAGCCGCCGTCACATAGGGGGGAATATCCTTGAACACCACGGAGCCTACCGCGGTGATAATGTGCTGACCGATTTTGCAGAACTGATGGATGAGCGTAAAACCGCCCAGAATGGCGTAATCATGCACATCCACATGCCCCGCCAGCGAGGCGTTGTTGGCAAAGATCGTGTTGTTACCGATAGTGCAGTCATGGGCGATGTGAACATACGCCATGATCCAGTTGTCGTTACCGATTTTGGTGACACCTTTATCCTGCACCGTACCGCGGTTGAACGTGCAGCACTCACGAATGGTGTTGTTGTCGCCAATCTCGAGCGTGGTGGGCTCGCCTTTGTACTTTTTATCCTGCGGCTCAGCACCCAGTGAAGCAAACTGAAAAATCTGGTTATTTTTGCCAATCGTTGTCGGGCCTTGCAGCACTACATGGCTGCCGATGCGAGTGCCTGCCCCAACGCGGACACCTTCTCCGATGACAGTATATGCCCCTACTTCAACACTACTGTCCAGTTCTGCCCTTGTATCGATGATTGCGGTGGGATGAATTTTTCCACTCATGTTATTTTACTTAAACTTAATATTTTATGTTATTGATTTATATTGATTTTAATATACACATCATGCTAGCTTCTGCTACCACCTCGCCATCCACTTTTGCTGTGGCGTTGTACTTCCAGATGCCTTTCAGGATACGGTCAATCCGCACATTCAAGACAATCTGATCGCCAGGAGATACAGGTTTTTTAAAACGCGCGCTGTCGATACCGGCAAAGTAATACACCGAATCCTCGGTAGGCATAATTCCCATAGTTTTAAATGAAAGGATAGCCGCAGCCTGCGCCATTGCTTCCACAATCAATACACCCGGCATAACCGGATGGTATGGAAAATGTCCCGGAAAGAAAGGTTCGTTTATGGTCACGTTCTTGATTGCAGTGATCTCCTTGCCTACTTCCATGGAAACCACACGGTCAATCAGGACAAATGGGTAGCGATGCGGGAGGTGTTGGAGTATCTCGTGGATATTCATGCTGGTATCAGCTGTAATGGTTGTCATATCAATTCTCTTTCGATTGATTTTGGAGCGCTTTAATAGACGCTTCTAAAGTCCTTATTCTATCCGCTAATTGGTTAAGTTGGCGAACATTTGCAGCCGTTTTCAGCCATTTTTCATGCGATTGGGAAGGCATAATGGCCGTATAGGTGCCAGGCTCATGAATGGAACGCATAATCATGCTGCCAGGACTGATAGTTGTGCCGTCCACAATCTCCAGATGCCCCAGAATCATGGCAGCACCGCCGATACGACATTGTTTGCCAATGACTGCACTGCCCGCAATGCCTACACAACCCGCAATCACTGTATCGGCGCCGATGCGGCAGTTATGGGCGATGTGGATTTGGTTGTCCAGTTTGACACCGTTTTCAACCACAGTATCATCCAGCGCACCGCGGTCTATCGTGGTGTTGGCGCCCACATCCACATCATCGCCAATGACGACACGGCCGACATGTGGGATCTTGACCCACCCATTATTCTCTGGCGCATAACCAAACCCGTCACAACCAATGACTGATCCTGAAAACAAATGGCAACGCGCACCAATGACGCAATCATGCTGGATAGTCACATTCGCATCTAGTCGCGTATCAGAGCCAATCTGCACCCCTTGCTCAAGCACACACCCCGCGCCAATTCGCACATTTTCGCCAAGCACAACGCCTGCAGCAATCACCACACCGGCTGCTATGCCACAACTAGCGGGAACAGTCGCCCCAGGATGCACGACCGCAGTGCGATCAATCCCCTGCTCAGTCTGAATTGCTGGATTCAGCAGGACAGAAACTTTGGCGAAACAGGCATATGGGTTATCAACAACAATTTTGGGCAACGCGGTAAGCGGTGCGTGCTCTTCTTTTAGAATCACCGCACTGGCAGCAGTGCTTTGTAATTGTGATAAGTATTTGGTATCGCTAAAGAAGCCGATGGCACCATTATTCGCTTGTGCCAGAGAACCTACACGTGTGATAACGGTTTTTCCGTCACCGAAAATATCTCCACCCAGTTGGGTGGCAAGTTGTTGCAGTGTGAAAGAACGTGTCATCCGCACGCCCCTTCACTACTTTTTGCCCAATGACTTGAGCACTTTATCCGTGATGTCGATTTTCTTGCTGGCGTAAGCCACACCGCTGTATACCACCAAGTCATAGCCTTCGGCTTCGGAAACGGTTTGCACAGCCTTGTTGATCCTGTCCTGCAATGCGCCTAGCTCCTCATTCTTGCGAATGTTGATGTCCTCGCGCAACTCGCGTTGCTTGCGCTGAAACTCGATTTTAAGATTGGATACATCACGCTCTTTATTCCGTTTATCTGTCTCGGACATCGTAACGCTGTCTTTATCCAATGCAGATTCCAGATCACGAATCTGCTTCTGCATGCGATCCAGTTCCTGCGAGCGCGGCCCAAACTCCTTCTCGAGCTTCTTGCTGCTTTCTGCCGTCTGAGGTGCTTCCTGTAGAATCTTGTCTACTTGCACATAGCCAACTTTCAATTCAGCCGCATTCAAACAGGTGCTCGCAAGAACCAATATTGTGAAACATATATTTTTAATCATACGGTGACTCAATTGTCATCTCCTAAAATAAACCTAAACTTGCGATGCCATACCAGCGATGACTAGAACTGCTGCCCCAACTGGAATTGCAGCGTCTGCGTCTGATCGCCATCCTTAGCATTCAGCGCTTTGGCCAGCACCAGTTTCAGCGGGCCGAATGGCGAGAACCAGCTCACCCCCACCCCTGCACTGTAGCGCATTTCACCAAAATCGATATGCTGCTTATCCGCATATACCGCGCCGCCATCTACAAATGCACTTAACCTGAATTGTGAGGAGTTTTTGATAAAAGGTACAGGCATGAAAAGCTCAGCATTACCGACCACCTTACGTGTTCCACCTACCGCAAAATCTTCACCCGTATTAGGGTCGATATCGCGCGGGCCAATTGCGCCATTATCATAGCCACGCACCGAATTCACGCCGCCTACATAGAAGTTCTTGAAGAACGGGTATTTTTTGCCGCCATAGCTATCGGCGTAACCCAATTCCCCATTGAGCATGAATGTTAAATTGGAAGTAATCTCCTTAAACCATGCATGCTTGTAATCCAGCTTGTAATACTGCAAATCCAACCCAGGCACAGCCGTCTCGAGACTCAGACGCTGCAACACGCCTTTGTTGGTAAACAAAGTATTATCACGTGTATCATGCACCCAAGATGCGGATAACTGCAAGGAATCGCTGCTACATCCTGAAGTGCTTCCACAAAATTCAAGGTATTGCTTCGGACTTTGGCTGGAAAGCTCAATCTTTGTCAAATCCAGCGTCAGGCCGGCAGACAAGAAATCTGTCTCTGAAATTGGCAAACCGAACCTTACACCGCCTCCGTAGGAGGAGCTATTGTAAGTACCAATAGTCAGCGAGCTAGTATCCACATCCCTTCTGTATACATCAAAGCCGCGACTTACTCCATCCGGCGTAAAATATGGATCCGTATATGATAAGGAATAGGTAGTATTGACCTTGCCCGTATTAATCTGCGCGCTAACCCTGTTCCCGGTGCCAAGGAAATTCTGCTGATTAATAGTCACGCCAAACACCACACCCTCATTACTGGACAGCCCTGCACCGAACTGAATACTGCCTGTGGATTTCTCCACCACATTGATATTCAAGTCGACTTGATCGGTCGTGCCAGGTACTGCTGGTGTTTCCACGTCTACGGTTTCAAAATACTGCAACCGGTTCAGGCGAGTCTTGGAGCGGTCAATCTTGTCCCCTGCATACCAGGCAGACTCGAGTTGGCGCATCTCACGACGCAAAACTGAATCCCTGGTGCGGGTGTTACCCGTCAGGTTAATGCGGCGAACGTAGACACGCCTGCCAGGATCAACAAAAAAGGTAAATGCGGCCGTGTGATCTTCTTTGTTAATTTCCGGAATTGCGTTGACATTCGAAAACGCATACCCTTCGTTGGCAAGCCGGTCGCCAACCGCTTTGCTGGACTCTGTAATGAGCTGGCGATTGAACACATCGCCTTTCTGTATTTTGATCAAAGGCGTAAGTTCGGATTCAGGCAGTTGCAACTCACCTGCTAGTTTTACACTACTAATCGTGTATTTCTGGCCCTCGGTGACATTGATGGTAATGTAAATATCCTCTTTGTCCGGCGAAATGGAAACCTGGGTAGAATCAACCGAAAACTCCAGATATCCTTGATTCATATAGAAAGACTTTAGCGTTTCAAGATCAGCCGTCAATTTTTGCTTGGAATACTGATCATCCTTGTTCCACCAGCTCATCCAATTCGGTGTAGTCAGTAGAAATTCAGCACGCAAGTCCTCCGTGCTGAAAGCATTGTTGCCGACGATATTGATGTCGCGAATCTTGGCAACTTTACCCTCTTCAATCTCAAAACGCACCGCAACACGGTTGCGCTCCAGCGGGCTGGTTACCGTCTTAACAGTTGCGCTATATTTACCTTGTGACAGATACTGCCGCTTGATCTCCTGCTCGGCACGTTCAAGGACTGATTTATCCAAAATCAAGCCTTCCGCAATTCCAATTTGCTTCAAGCCTTCCTTCATCTTATCAGACGGAAAAGACTTGTTGCCGCTAAAATCAATCTGGGCGATAGAAGATCGCTCCTGCACTGTCACCACCAGCACTTCGCCTTCTGCCTCGACACGCACATCTTTAAAAAACCCGGTGTTATAGAGCGATTTGATAGCTTGCGTTGCCTTTTCATCACTCATCACGTCGCCTACTTGTACGGGGAGATAATTAAACACCGTACCTGGTTCGGTGCGCTGCAACCCTTCGACACGAATGTCCTTAATCACGAAGGGCTCGAGCGCCCATGTCGACTGGCTGAATATAGCAACAATTAAAGCGGATAAAATGCGTGGCTTGAACAAATCGTTTAACCTGTAAATAATCGATTAAGATCGTTGAATATCGCGATCATCATCATGGCCCCCAACAGCCCCATCCCGATCTTCTGTCCAAGCAACATCGTCGCTTCTGAAACGGGAGAGCCTTTTATAATTTCCGCCATATGATACAACAAATGACCGCCATCCAACACTGGTATTGGCAAAAGGTTTAGCACGCCGATGCTGATGCTCACCAAAGCCAGAAAACTCAAAAACACATTCACGCCCAGTTGCGCACTCTCACCCGCATAGTTTGCGATGGTTACCGGGCCACTGATCCCTTGCAGTGACATTTTTCCTGTCAACATATATTTGAGCATCTTGAGGCTGAATAAGGAGGTGTCCCAGGTCTTTTTGACCGCTGCTTTCAGCCCTTGCAAAGGCCCAAAGTCGGTTTCCACCAACTGGCCTTCGAGAGCGCCCGTGTCCATCTTGACCGCTGCACCGATTTTCCCAACCAGCTTTCCACTTTCATCTGTCGCTTCAGGCGTGATTTTCAACCGCCGTTTTTCCCCACCCCTCAACACCTCGACCACCATCGTTTCCCCCGGCTGACTCTGGAAAACCGGTACAACTTCATGCCAGTATTCAACCGTGATGCCATCAGCACTCAACAGCCTGTCTCCCTCCCGTAAGCCCGCTTTCTCTGCAGGACTATCAGCCAGCACCTGCCCAATAACTGGAGCAATCTTGGGCTGAAACATCTGCAATCCAAGCCTAGCCAGAACATCCACTTCAGGATCATCATCCATACCATCAAACGACAACTCATGCACATGATGCTCATGTTGGCGGATCAAAGTCTCGATCTTGACCGATGCACCATCCAGAGACTTCTCCAGCAGAATCCAGCGGGCTTCGCTCCATGTTCTGACCGGCTCACCGGCAATGCTCAGAATCTGTTCTCCTTGCGTCAATTGCGCCTTTTCTGCCAAGCTGCCCGGAACCACCTCTCCTATCAATGGTTTAATTCCAGTGGTACCCTGCATAAACAAAAGCCAATATAGCATCACAGCCAACAACAAGTTAGCAAGCGGGCCAGCCACCACAATCAGCATGCGTTTCCAGACAGGTTGCCGGTTAAAGGCGCGCTGGCGCTCGCCTTCCGAATAGGTAACTGCCTCCATACCCTTGTACGGCTCGGTCTTAAGCTCATTTTCATCCAGCATTTTGACGTAGCCACCCAATGGGATAGCCGCCAATACAAACTCGGTCTGATCCTGGCCAATTCTCCATTGCCAGAGTGGCTTGCCAAAGCCCACGGAGAATCGAAGCACCTTGACGCCACACCACCGCGCCACCTGGAAATGACCATATTCATGCACCGTCACCAGAATGCCAATAGTGATAATAAATGCGACCAAGGTCAGCATTGCAATACCTTACCGACAGTGCGTCTGTCACGAATCCAGCCTTGCGCGAACAACCTGGCTGCTTCGTCCGACGCGATCAATTGCTCCAATGAAGTGACTGGCACAGCGGGAATATACGAAAGCGCATCTGCAATCATGGCAGGAATGTCCATAAAACCAACCTCATGCCTTAGGAATGCAGCAACCGCGATTTCGTTCACGGCATTGAGCACTGCTGGAGCAGTTCCTTCGCTGGCAAGCGCATCATAAGCGAGCTGGAGGCAGGGGAAACGGCCAACGTCAGGTGCCTCGAATTCAAGTTTCGCCACTTCCAGCAGATTCAGACTTGCCACGCCAGACTCGATTCGTTCTGGATAGCCCATGGCATAGGCAATTGGCGTGCGCATGTCCGGGTTGCCTAGCTGTGCCAGCACGCTGCCATCAATATACTCGACCATCGAATGGATGACGCTTTGCGGATGGACGACGACCTCGATTTGCGCTGGTGCCGCGTTGAATAGCCAGTGTGCTTCGATGACCTCTAGTCCTTTGTTCATCAACGTAGCGGAATCTACAGTAATCTTGGCACCCATCACCCAGTTCGGATGTTTCAGCGCACGCTCCGGCGTTACTTCGGCCAATTCGGCCTTGCTTAGCTTGCGAAAAGGCCCGCCGGATGCGGTGAGTATGATTTTTCGCACACCGCTAAACGCTAACTTGGATGCGGGTTTTGGCGGCATTACCTGAAAAATAGCATTGTGCTCGCTGTCGATAGGCAGCAATATCGCGCCGCCATCGGCCACCGCTTGCATGAACAGGTTGCCCGCCATCACCAGCGTTTCCTTATTCGCCAATAGAATTTTCTTGCCAGCACGTGCTGCTGCCATCGCGGGGCGCAGCCCGGCCGCACCGACGATTGCCGCCATCACAATATGCACTTGTGCGTCACTAGCAACTTGCTCCAGCGCCGATACACCATGCAGCACTTGCGTATCTATACGATGCGCTTTGAGCTGATCTGCGAGGTGCTCAGCAGCCTGCTTGTCCAGTAACACAGCATATTGGGGGCGCGTTTCCATACACTGCCGCAACATCAAATCTACTTTACTGTTAGCCGCTAAAGCAAATACCTGATACTTATCAGGATGGCGTGCAATCACATCCAGTGTTTGCTGGCCAATGGTGCCGGTACTGCCAAGGATTGTGACTTGCTGCATCATCAATTCACCTGCAGCAAGTTGTAGATATAAATAAGGGTCAGCGCGAACGGGATAGCGGGAATCAGAGCGTCTAGCCTGTCCAGCACGCCGCCATGGCCTGGCAACAAGTTACTACTATCCTTGACGTCAGCACGCCGCTTCAACAGCGACTCAAACAAATCTCCGACGACGCTGATTGCAGTCAGCAACCACAATGCCGGGAACAGCAGCCAGCTATCCACCGCAAACGCATGCTTGAGTATTATGGCAAAAATGGTTACGCCCACAAGCGCACCAGCTACGCCCTCCCAGGTTTTTCCGGGGCTGATGGCAGGGGCCAATTTATGTTGGCCAAAATTCTTGCCTGCCACATACGCACAAGTATCGGCAATCCACACCGTACCCAGTAATGCCAGCAATAACCAGGGGTCTGCACTCTGCGCACATACGATTGCCAGCCACAGCGCGCCGATCAGCACAAAGCCAAGCAGGCTCATCAGCGGACGGTTCTGCGGCAAATAGCGGTTCGCTAAACAAACCGGTGCCATCAGCAGCCAAAATAGGCTGGTGATAAAAAACACCGGTATGGACTGGAAGAAAAACCAATGGAATCCTCGTGTTTCCATAGTATAAATTGTACACAAACCGGCTACCGTTGCCAGAAATGCTAGCAGAAAAGCCTTTTTACCACGCCACCCCAGTAGCTCATTCCACTCATCAAAAGCCAGCAATGCCACTAATAGCATGCCAAAAGCCCACAACTGGGCAGGCGCCAGAAATAGCGCGGGAATAAATATGGCAAGCAGACAAACGGCGGTGATGATTCTTGTGGCAGGCATAATTATTTGGTAGTCAATTGTTCGCTAGTGCGGCCAAAGCGGCGCTCGCGCTGTTGATAGGACTGAATGGCAGCCTCAAATTCTTTGGCGTTAAAATCCGGCCACAAAGTATCGGTGAAATAAAATTCGGTATAGGCTAACTGCCACAACAGGAAATTACTGACACGTTTCTCGCCACCGGTACGGACAAACAAATCCGGCTCAGGCGCATAGGACATGGATAGATGCGCAGCCAAATCATCTTCTGTGATGTCACCGGAAGCCGCTCTCTGTTTGGCTTCCAAGGCATGCTTTTGCAGCTTGTTAACTGCTTGCAGAATATCCCAGCGGCCACCATAATTGGCTGCAATAGTGAGTGTAAGCCCAGTGTTATTGGCCGTGAGCCTCTCCGAGGCTTCGATCTGAGCTACTAAATCAGAATGAAAACGGCTGCGGTCGCCAATCAGCCTCAAACGGATATTGTTGTCATGCAACTTGATCACTTCGCGCTTGAGCGCATCCATGAACAGCCCCATCAGGAAACTGACTTCTTCTTCCGGTCTACGCCAGTTCTCGCTGCTGAAAGCGAATAAAGTCAGGAATTTGACATTTTTCTGCGCACACAGCTTGACCAGTTCGCGCACCGTCTCCACGCCCCGCTTGTGCCCTGCCACACGTGGCAGGAAACGCTTGCGTGCCCAGCGGCCATTGCCATCCATGATAACGGCGATATGTTCGGGAACCTGATATGCCTCTGGGATGGCTTGGGTAGAACTGGAGAATAAACCCATAGTGTTGAAGACAGCCTATACTGCCATGAGGTCCGCTTCTTTTTGCTGCAACAGCTTATCGACCTCTGCTACTGCCTTATCAGTCATTTTCTGAATTTCGTCTTGCGTGCGACGCTCGTCGTCTTCACTAATCTCTTTGTCCTTCACCAATTTTTTTAAGGCATCATTGGCATCACGACGCACGTTACGGATTGCCACCTTGGCATTCTCTCCCTCGCCACGCACTACTTTAGTCAGGTCACGACGACGCTCTTCGGTCAACATCGGCATTGGTACTCGAATCACATCGCCACTACTGGCCGGATTCAAGCCCAAGTCGCTGTCACGGATCGCTTTTTCCACTTTAGCGGCCATATTCTTCTCATATGGCTGCACGCTCAAGGTGCGTGCATCTGCCAGATTGACATTAGCCACCTGATTGATTGCTACCATGCTACCGTAATATTCCACCATTACATGGTCCAGCAAGCCAGTGTGAGCACGGCCGGTACGCACTTTGGCCAAATCATTCTTAAGCGCTTCCAGTGATTTATGCATCTTCTGGTCGGCAGTGTTTTTGATATCTTGAATCATTCATCCTCTCCTGCAAATCATTTACACAGTGACGCGCGTGCCTTCACTCTCGCCCATCACCACGCGCTTGAGTGCGCCCGGCTTGAATATGCTAAACACACCTATCGGCATGCGCGCATCGCGGCAAAGCGTCAACGCGGTTGCGTCCATCACCTTCAGGTTCTTGGTAATCGCTTCATCGAAACTCACTGTTTCATATTTGATGGCATTGGGGTTTTTCTTGGGATCGTCGGTGTAGATACCATCCACTTTAGTGGCTTTCAGCACGATCTCAGCATTGATCTCCATGCCGCGCAATGCCGCAGCAGTATCCGTAGTAAAGAACGGGTTGCCCGTACCCGCGCCGAAGATCACAATACGACCCTCTTCCAGATAGCGAATCGCTTTCCCACGAATATAGGGTTCAGCCACGGCTTCGATATTCAGGGCGCTCTGTACACGTGCGTTCAATCCGGCGTGTTTCATGGCATCCTGCAAGGCCAAGGAGTTCATCACCGTCGCCAGCATACCCATATAGTCCGCAGTCGCGCGATCCATGCCCTCTGCTGCCGGCGCCAGGCCGCGGAAAATGTTACCGCCGCCAATCACCACACCGATTTCCACACCCATATCCGCCACTTCCTTGACTTGAGCGACAATGGCTTTGACGGTATCACGGTTGATGCCGTAAGCATCATCACCCATTAGCGCCTCACCAGAAAGTTTCAACAAGATACGTTTAAATACGGGTTGCGCCATAAATCCTCAATGCTTTTAAAATTTTGGCTATTTAATCACAAAACAAGCCACTCAGGGCTATTTAAAGACGTAAAAAAAGCGGAAACGCTTACGCGAATCCACTTTATCTAGGCATTGTTGGGAACTTAGACTTTAGCTGCTGCCGCAACTTCTGCCGCGTAATCCACAACAGCCTTCTCGATACCTTCACCCACCGTATACATACTGAAAGACGCTACGGATGCACCTTTGGATTTCAGCAATTGCTCGATAGTTTGCTTATCATCTTTCACAAACGGCTGACTCAACAGCGTTACTTCCTTGAGGAACTTCTGTACAGTACCTTCCGCGATTTTTTCCAGCATTGCATCTGGCTTTCCAGCTTCTTTGGCTTTCTCGATTGCAACACGGCGCTCAGCGTCAATCAATGCTGCATCCACACCGCTGGCATCCAATGCTTTTGGTTTGGCTGCTGCGATGTGCATGGCGATATCCTTACCCAAAGACTCATCACCACCCACCAAGTCAACAACCACGCCAATCTTGCTGCCGTGAATGTAGCTTGCCAGTTTACCTTGCGCGTTAATGCGCACAAAACGACGGGGCGTGATGTTCTCGCCAATTTTACCAACCAGCTGCGCACGCACGTCTTCTGCCGTGGTCCCGCGCATGGGCAAGGTAGAAATTGCTTCAATGTTGGCTGGGTTAGTTGTATTGACGATCTGAGCCAGTTCGCCCACGTATTTCACAAACTCTTCGTTTTTCGCGCAGAAGTCGGTCTCAGAGTTCACTTCCAGCAAGGTACCGATTTTACCATCGGCACTGATATTGATACCCACGCTACCTTCGGCAGCTACGCGGCCAGCCGCTTTGCTAGCCTTATTACCAAAACGTACGCGCAAAATCTCTTCTGCACGGCTCATGTCGCCTTCAGCTTCGGTCAGCGCTTTTTTGCAGTCCATCATTGGCGCATCGGTGCGCTCACGTAATTCTTTTACCATGCTTGCGGTAATTTCTGCCATGATATTTTCCTTAAATTAAAACTTTAAATAAATTTAATATCTTTTTGAATATAAATGAAAAAGGGGCTTTCGCCCCTTTGACGCAGGCTGCGATTACTCAGCAGCTTCGGGCACTTCAACAAACTCTTCAGCTTCGGATACCGCTTTCACCACTTCATTGATAGCGCTGGCTTTACCTTCCAGCACAGCGTCTGCCATGCCGCGTGCGTACAAGCGGATCGCACGACTGGAGTCATCATTACCAGGAATGACGTAAGTGATACCATCCGGGGAGTTGTTGGTATCAACCACACCAATCACCGGGATGCCTAATTTGGCAGCTTCAGTCACAGCACCGTGCTCATGACCTACGTCGATAATGAAGATCGCGTCTGGCAAGCCGCCCATTTCCTTGATGCCGCCGATAGAACGCTGCAATTTTTCCACTTCGCGCTTGTAGCCCAGCACTTCTTTCTTGCCAAATTTTTCCATGCTGCCATCTTGCAGCATGGTTTCGAAATCTTGCAAGCGCTTGATAGATTGCTTCACTGTTTTGAAGTTGGTCAGCATACCGCCCAACCAACGGTGGTTCACGTAAGCACAACCTGCACGGCCAGCTTCCTCTTTCATGATTTCGCGGGCTTGGCGCTTGGTACCGACGAACAAGATACGACCTTTGTTTGCTGCCAGTGTGCGCACATATTTTTGCGCTTCTTCAAACAGCGGTAAGGTTTTTTCCAGGTTAACGATATGAATCTTGTTACGGTCGCCGAAGATGTATTCGGCCATTTTTGGGTTCCAGTAACGGGTTTGATGGCCAAAATGAACGCCGGCCTCCAGCATTTGACGCATGGTCACAGACATGTGTATTCCTTTGTAAAGGGTTAAAATTCACACCTGCCCACAATATTTCGACTCATCGAAACACCCTGTACGGGGCAGTGCGTTGATTAAAATCTGTCCGAAAATTCAGACAGGCGCGCATTATAGCCAAACGCAGCGCAAATTTCAAACAAAATCAAACCATTAAGTGCATTTTCATTCATTAGCATAAACATCGGCCTGGAAGGCGCATCCCGCTTGCCTTTCAGAGCCATGATTTTGGTAATGAACGCGTGCATATAAGATTTTGCAATCCAGAGCTATGCTAAAATGCGCGCATGGCAATTACGATTAACAACGCAGAAGACATAGCCAAGATGCGCGTCGCGGGCCGCTTGGCAAGCGAGGTGCTGGATTACATCACGCCTTTCGTGGTGCATGGTGTCACCACCGAGAAATTAGACCAATTGTGCCATGACTACATGGTGAACGTGCAAAAAACCATCCCCGCGCCTTTGAACTATGCACCCGATGGTCACACGCCCTACCCCAAATCCATTTGCACGTCAGTCAACCATCAGGTGTGCCATGGCGTGCCGGGAGATAAGGTGCTGAAGAATGGCGATATCGTCAACCTGGACATCACGGTCATCAAGGACGGCTATCACGGTGATACCAGCCGCATGTTCCATATCGGAGAAACCAGCATCCAGGCCAAACGTCTGTGCGACATCACCTACCAGGCCATGTGGAAAGGTATCGAACAAGTGCGTCCGGGCGCGACTTTAGGCGACATTGGCCATGCGATACAAGGCTTTACCGAGCACAATGGCTACAGCGTAGTGCGCGAATTTTGCGGACATGGTATCGGCAAGAAGTTCCACACCGAGCCGCAGGTGCTGCACTATGGCAAGCCCGGTACTGGCGTACCGTTAAGGGCAGGCATGATTTTCACGATTGAGCCGATGATTAATGCCGGTAAACGCGAGATCAAGCAATTGCCGGATGGCTGGACGATTGTCACCAAAGACCGCAGCCTTTCTGCCCAGTGGGAGCATACCGTGCTGGTGACAGATACAGGCTATGAAGTGCTGACGTTATCTGCCGGATCGCCAGCGGCGCCTTGATTCCAGCCGAATTTAGATGGCCGAAACGCTAAAAACCGCACAACACTGGCGCGCGCAACTCAAAGCCGCGCAGGAAGCCCTTAAAGTGGATTTCTACGCACACTCAAATGCCAGACGTTGCCTGCAGCAGCGCACCAGCTTTATTGACAAACTACTGCGAGCCGTCTGGAAAGACACCAACATTTTCAACGACACTTGTTTGATTGCTGTAGGCGGTTATGGCCGCGGCGAATTGTTTCCGCACTCGGACATCGACGTACTGATCCTGCCGCCGGAATCCCCGCCGCCGCAACTCAATGTCAAAATTGAAGCGCTAGTGACCTTGCTATGGGATATCGGCCTGAACGTGGGCCACAGCGTCAGAACGCTGTCGGAATGTGTCGAGGAAGCCGCTCGGGATGCGACTGTGATGACCAATTTGCTGGAATCTCGCCTGCTTGCTGGCGACCATGACCGCTATCTGCATTACCTGCAGAGAATCCGGAACTGTATCCAGCCACAAGCATTCCTGCAAGCCAAGATACGCGAACAGGATCAACGTCACGCCAAATTCAATGACACCGAATACAATCTGGAACCCAACATCAAGGAAAGCCCGGGCGGACTGCGTGACCTGCACATGATCCTGTGGCTGTCGCAAAGCCAGGACTTGGGCGCCACTTGGGTCGATCTGTACCAGCGCAAGCTGATTTCTGCCAGCGAGCACGCCGCACTGCGCCGCCACGAGCGGCAACTGCAACTGCTTCGCATACGGCTGCATTTTCTTGCAAACCGGCGCGAGGACAAGCTACTGTTCGATTTCCAGAGCGAGCTGGCAGCGGAACTGGGATATGTCACCAATGCCAAACGACGCGCCAGCGAAGCACTGATGCAAGGTTTTTACCGCAGCGCCAAGTACATCAGTTTGATGAACGAGGTCCTGCTCAAGGCACTTGCCGAAAAAATCGCCCCGTCCAGCATGCCAGAAGCCATCGGCGCGTATTTCATCGCCCAAGACGGGCTGCTGGACACCACGCACAACGACTTGTTTGCCCAACATCCGGAAGCGATATTGCAAAGCTTTCTCATCCTGCAGCAGCGTCCAGACTTGACCGGCATGAGCGCATCACTGGTACGGCAGTTGCAACGCGCCAGACCGCTGGTCAATCGGGGTTATCGCCTGAATCCGACTCACCAGAAGCAGTTTCTCGATATCCTGCAGCAGCGTAACGGCGTACACCATAGCCTGCGCCGCATGAACCATTACGGTATTCTGGGTGCATATATTCCCGCATTCGGCAAAATCATCGGGCAAATGCAGCATGATCTGTTCCATGTTTACACTGTGGACGAGCATATCCTGAACGTACTGGCCAACCTGCGTCGCTTTGCCAAGCCAGAACTGAAACACGAATTCCCGCTATGCAGCACATTGTTCGCACAGTTCGAGAAACCCTACCTGCTGTACTTGGCCGCCCTTTTCCATGATATTGCCAAAGGACGCGGCGGCGACCATTCGGAACTCGGCACTATAGATGCAAGACGCTTTTGCCGCCTGCATGAGCTGACTAAAGAAGATGCCGAACTGGTAGCATGGCTGGTGCAGGCACACCTGATAATGTCCAGAACTGCTCAGAAATCTGATTTGGGCGACCCTGCCGTGATTCAACAGTTCGCCCGATTCGTAGAAAACGATACCAGGCTGGTGGCTCTATATCTGCTCACCGTGGCAGATATTCGCGGCACCAGCCCGGCGGTATGGAATGCCTGGAAGGCCAATCTGCTACAACACCTGTTCCAACAAACCAGGAAAGCCTTGCAAGGCAAGATGCCGACCCTTGACCAGTTAGCCGAAGCTCGCCGCAACGAAGCCGCAGAGAAGCTAGATCGCTTTGGCCTAAACCCCTCGTCCTACCTGGATTTATGGCAAGCATTTGGTGAGGACTATTTCACCCGTTATGAGTCGGACGAAATCGCCTGGCAGAGCCGCCTGCTGACGCCGCACCTGAACACACAGACTCCGATTGTGCGTGCGCGCCTAAGCCCGCACGGCGACGGCATACAAATTATGATTTACACCAAAGATCAGCAAGACCTATTTGCGCGCATCTGCAGTTTCTTTGGCCACATGGGATACAACATCGCGCAAGCTAAGATATTCACCACATTAAATGGCTACGCTCTAGATCAATTTATTATTTTATATCAACAAACTAAAACAATAAGTTACAGTGGATTGTTAAAGTATATCGAACAAGAACTCACCCTAACCATACAGGCTAAAGCGATGGATATACATATCGCTGGCCGCGTCAGACGTCAGGTGAAATTTACGCCATTCCAAACACAGGTCAACGTCCAACCCATAGCGGAGACAGCGTTCCAAACCGTCGAAATAGTGGCTGCCGACAGGCCCGGCCTATTGGCAAATATTGCTAGCATTTTCCTAAAGCATCAGGCTGATTTACATAGTGCAAAAATCAATACACTGGGCAATCGTGCCGAGGATCACTTTGTAATTTCCGGCGCTAGAAACCGTACGCTGACCGCTGAGGAGCTATGCGGCCTGACTGAGGATTTGCTGGCTTTGTAACGGCAAAACCAGCATTGATTGTTAACTGAATTGGTAATGCTTATGTAAGGCTTTTTTTACCTGCCAAGTACAAGACAACCCTGCCGGAAAAGTCACCAGATCACCTTTACCAAAAGTCACAGCCTCGCCAGTCGCCTTATCTGTCACGGTCACTTCACCTTCCAGAATGTAAGCAATTTCCTGAGAATTGTAGCTCCATGGAAAAGTGGAAACCTCCTTGCTCCAAGTAGGCCAATCGCTCACACCGAGCGATTTCAGCCTTTCAGCATCCGGTTTTTCGACTTTAATTTTCATCATGCTGCCCCTCAATAATAAAAGCTCAGATTCACTGAGCTTTTATTGTAGGCATAATCTGGCTTTTATCAAGTGCAAAATTATGAATGCTTATAGTGTTTTTTCAACTGCTTGACCACTTCCCATTGCGATTTCAATCCTTTAGGAAACACCACGAAATCACCTGCCTTGATTACAACCTTTTCACCCCCTTGTGGCGTCACATGGAACTCACCTTCCAGCACATAGGCGCTTTCTGTCATGGTGAAATCCAGTGGGAATTTGGACGGCGGACAATCCCAGATGTTCCAGCTGGAAACTCCCAGCTCTTTTAGCTTCTCTTGGGAGGGGTTATGATCGATCTTGATTTGACTCATAATTTTCTACCTTTTTCACTTAATCTAAACTTACAGGAAAACCACTGCTGGAAACGATCCAGCATTGGCGGAAGAGGTGAGATTCGAACTCACGGAGGGCGTGAACCCTCGACAGTTTTCAAGACTGTTGCATTAAACCGCTCTGCCACTCTTCCTATCGGGGAAAGGCGTGCATTATAACAAAGAATCACTCATCCTGAATATCCTGATTCGGGAAAAGCACGTCTATGAAGCCGAACTGACTGAAATTCTCGACGCGCATCGGGTACAGGATGCCAGCCAAGTGATCACATTCATGTTGAACAACGCGAGCATGGAAGCCTACTGCGACACGGTCTATCGGCTGGCCTTTCTCATCGAATCCCGTATAGCGTATTCTGGTGTATCTGGGTACGAGCCCACGCAAACCGGGCACGGAAAGACAACCCTCCCAGCCATCTTCCTTTTCATCACCAAGAGGCGTAATCTGCGGATTAACAAGAATGGTGAACGGCACAGACTCTGCGTCCGGGTAGCGCGGGTTCTTGCCCACACCAAACATCACCACTTGTTGACTCACACCGATTTGCGGAGCTGCAATGCCCGCGCCGTTCATAGCCTGCATGGTATCCTGCATGTCCTGAATCAGCGCGCGTAGTTCGGGTGTGTCAAACCATTGCACGAGTTCCGCCTGTCGCAGCAACAGAGAATCGCCCATGCGGAGTACGGTTTTGACTGCCATTATTCCCCGTGATTGCTTGCTTGGTACAAACGCACGATTTCCTCGATCAGTACGCGGATTTTTTGCATGGTACAGGATAGCTGCAACGTCATCTTCTCGTATTCGATACCGTTGGCACTTTCACCACGCCCAGCCGCGTAATTGGCTACCGGACACAACGCCGCATAGCGAATGCCCAGTTCGCGCGCTAATGCAGCTTCCGGCATGCCGGTCATACCGACGATCGTGGCCCCATCTCGCTCCAGCCGGTTAATCTCTGCGGCAGTTTCCAGTCGCGGGCCTTGCACACACGCATACACCCCGCCCTCATGCAGGTTTTGCTGAGTATTGATAGCAGCTTGCTTGCACAATTCGCGTAATCGGCGATCATAAGGTTCGGTAAAATCGATGTGCTTCACTGGCATCTCTACGCCATCATAATAAGTGTTCTGCCGTGCATGTGTGTAGTCGATGATCTGGTACGGCAACACTACATCGCATGGTTGCAGTTGTGCACCTATACCGCCAACCGTAGCAATCGCCAGCAAATGGCGTACACCAACCTCATGCAAGGCCCAGATATTCGCACGGTAGTTGATAGCATGCGGCGGGATAGTATGCCCCGTACCGTGTCGCGCCAGAAACACCACCTCTGCGCCGGCCAATTCGCCAAACACCAAGGGCTGCGAAGCCTCACCATAAGGTGTGCGCACAATCTGCCGACGCGTCACCTTGAAGTTATCCAACTGCCCTAAACCTGTTCCGCCAATAATCCCAAACATTTCACATCCCTAGATACTGATGCCGCATTGTATCGCACCAAACTGCGCACGATAAGCGCACAACATCATTTTTATGGCATACTTCCGGCATGGGAGCAAGTCAGAATACCGCCAAAGTAGCCAAATCGCGTGCTATCAAAGATAGCAGCGTGCTTGCGCACGAGCATTACGAGAACTTTCCGGTCGCCTCGATTGCGTTGCCACGCCATTTGCGCGGGCCCATCGCATTGATCTACACCTTTGCGCGCCAGGCGGACGATTTCGCCGACGAAGGCAACCATAAACCGGAAAAACGGCTGGCCATGCTGCAAGGCTACCGTAACCAGCTGGATCTAATCGCAGAGAAAAAGCATATCCGCTCGCCTTTTTTTAAGGAACTGGCCAGTATCATCGAGAAGCATCAATTGCCTTTGCAACCATTCTACGATTTGCTGGATGCATTCAGCCAGGATGTCGTCAAGACACGCTATGCCAACTTTATCGAGGTGCTGGATTACTGCCGCCGTTCGGCCAACCCTATCGGCGCCCTCCTGCTTCACCTGTTTGACAAGGCGACCCCGGAGAATCTCATTTACTCCAATAAAATCTGCACAGCCTTGCAACTCATCAATTTCTATCAAGATGTCGCGATAGACTTCGAAAAACCGCTCAGGCGCAGCCGCGTTTATCTCTGCCAGGATGAAATGGAGCAATTCGGCGTGACCGAGGCACAAATTGCTGCGCAACATGTCAACCGCCATTGGGAAGAGTTCATATTGTTCAACATCGAGCGCGCCGAACAATTGCTACAGGAAGGCAAGCCGCTGGAGCACATCCTGCCCGGACGCATCGGGCTAGAAATGCGTATGATCATCGGCGGCGGTGAACGTATCCTGTACAAGCTCAAAAACACGCGCGGCGACGTGTTCAAGCACCGCCCAACACTGAAAGCCTGGGATTGGCCAGTCATCCTGCTCAAGGCTCTACTGCGCTAAATATCCCTGTTCCCGCATGACCCCGCTGCAATACTGCCAGGATAAAGCCGCACACAGCGGTTCCAGCTTTACCAGCAGTTTTATATTCCTGCCCAAGGATAAGCGCGACGCAATGACCGTATTGTACGCTTTCTGCCGCGAGGTAGATGATGTAGTGGATGAGTGCAGTGATTTTCAGGTGGCACAAGCTAAACTGGACTGGTGGAAAAAAGAAATCAATGCCTTGTATATAGGTACGCCGCAGCACCCTATCACACGGGCTATGCAGCCCGTGGTGCAAAAATTCCACCTGGCGCAGGAGCATTTTCTGGAAATCATCGACGGCATGGAAATGGACATCAAGTTCAATCGCTATGCCGATTTCAAGCAGTTGCAACTCTATTGTTATCGCGTCGCCAGCGTGGTCGGGCTGCTGTCCGCGCAAATCTTCGGCTTTACCCAACGCAAAACTCTCAAATATGCGCACGATTTAGGTATTGCATTCCAGCTCACCAACATCATCCGCGATGTGGGCGAGGATGCCCGCCGAGGCCGTATCTACTTGCCTTTGGACGAATTGAAAAAAGCCGGCGTCAGTGAAGATGACATCCTGCAGGGGCGCGAGACAGATGCAGTCAAAACGCTGATGGAGCATCAAATAGAACGCGCCGAGCAATATTACGACCGTGCCTTGCGTGAACTACCCGCCGAGGACACCAAGACGCAACGCCCCGGCCTGATGATGGCGGCCATCTACCGCACGCTGCTGCGCGAAATCCAGGCCGACGGCGCGCAAAAAGTGCTCAACAGCAAAACCAGCATTCCGCCGCTGCGAAAATTGACATTGGCGGTAAAAACTTACTTCAAATATGCCTGACGTAGCGATCATCGGTGCCGGAATGGCAGGCCTGGCAGCCGCATCCAGATTGGCTTCCAGAGGCGTCACCGTCACTGTTTTCGAATCCGCAAAACTGCTGGGCGGTCGCGCCCGCGGCATCGACTACAAAGGTGTGATGTTGGATAACGGCCAGCACATCATGCTGGGTGCATACCGTGAAACCTTGCGTTTACTCAAACAGGCCGAAATTGATGAATCGCAGGCTTTCTTGCGCCTGCCATTGCAATTGCACATGCAGGACATCAAACACCACCCAACAATCTCGTTGTATGCAAACGCCACTTTACCTGCACCATTACACATTCTGGCAGCTTTTCTGTTTGCGCGCGGCCTAACAAAAAACAGCAGATTCGCCGCAATACGGCTCATGTTGTGGGCACAGCTGCATCGCTTTCAATTAGTGCAAGATATGCCATTAAGCGACTTTCTCACGCAACGAAAACAAACGCAGCAACTCATTACCGCTATCTGGGAGCCCTTATGTCTGGCCGCGCTCAATACGCCACTGCACGAGGCCAGCGCACAAGTGTTTTTGAACGTATTACGCGACAGCTTTGCACGCAAAAAAGGCGATTCGGACTTATTATTGCCGCGCGCCGACCTAAGTGCCCTACTCTCCCAGCCGCTTGCAGACTGGTTAAGCGGGCAAGGCACGAGCATCGTCCGGCAAGGCGTTAAAAAAATCGAAACATCTACATCCGGCTTTAATGTGTTCACCGATACACAGATACTTTCATTTAGCCATGTCATTCTAGCTTGCGGCCCGCATCAGCTCACGCATATCGAATTGCCAGACACGCTCGCAAACGCACTACCGAATTTCGACTACCAACCCATCACCACGGTATACTTACAGCTTGATGAAAGCCTGCAACTGCCCCGCCCCATGACAGGCTTGGTCAACAGCGTGTCGCAATGGGTGTTCGATCGAGGCCTGATGTGCGGCCAGAAAGGCCTGCTGGCGGTCGTCATCAGCGCGGACAACACCGCATCTGGCATGCCCAATGATGCGCTGGCCGAAAGAGTGATTGCAGAACTGCAGCTGGCTTTCCCTGATTTGGGCAAGCCACTGTGGCATAAAGTCATTACGGAAAAATTCGCCACGTTTGCTTGCAAGGCCAGTTTGAAACGGCCAGACAGCCAGACATGCATCAAAAACCTTTACCTGGCCGGAGACTACGTGGCAGGAGATTACCCCGCCACCATCGAAGGCGCCGTGCGCAGTGGCATTGCGGCGGCAGACTATATTTTAAAACTTGGCCATTGATAGAAAGCACACACATGACCGACTTCCTCATCCACTGGGCGATTATGAGCCTCTCATTATGGGTTGCCAGCTACGTTTTCAACGGCATC